>CAZCRT010000005.1:17107-108276 GCA_964501185.1 uncultured Bacteroidia bacterium | reverse complement strand
CGCACAGCCAGTGTGGCGATCGCCTCTATCATCTGGCAATAATTCTCAATCTCAATCTGCTTCACTTCGTGTGGCAGCTTTCTCTGATCGATCAACTGCAGGCTGTTGCCGTTTCGTTTCAGCGGAAGCAAGGAGAACCACACCGGTGATTACAATTCATAGTCTGTCATCTGGCTTAAGCTGGTAATGCGTTGCTCGATTTCCGGTAATGTCAGCGTTTCCAGACGCTGTATCGAGAAGTCCTCCACCGAGAAACTTGCCAGGGCGGTCGCATTTATCAGTGCCCTGCGCAGGGTCTGCTCATCAATTTCATCCGCAGTTGCCAGCCAACCGGTAAAACCCCCGGCAAAAGTATCACCGGCACCTGTCGGGTCACAGACGCTTTCCAGCGGAAAAGCAGGCGCAAAAAAGAAACCCTCAGGGGTGAGCATCAATGCTCCATGTTCCCCCTTCTTGACGATAACAATCCGGGGACCCTGCCCGGATAACATTCTGGCACCGGTTACAACATTGGGCTGGCCGGTGAGTTGAATCACTTCACTGTCGTTGACAATCAGGATATCAGTGCGCTTGATCACTTTCTGCAAAGCGTCCCAACGGCCCTCTATCCAGAAATTCATGGTATCCAGGATTACCAGTTCCGGCTGCTCCATCTGGTCCAGCACCTGCAGCTGCAGATCCGGATCAATATTCGCCAGAAACAGCAGATCAGCACTACGGTAGGATTCGGGCAGGTGGGGATCAAAATCCTGAAAGACATTCAGCTCAGTCAGCAATGTATCACGCTGGTTCGGATCTGTATGATAACGGCCATGCCAGCGGAAACTGCGGCCACCATCTACAACCTGAAAGCCCTTCAGGTCCACACCCCGTTCCCGCAGGATATCCAGCCGTTCACAGGGAAAATCATCACCGGCAACGCCTACCAGGTTGACGGTAGCAAAGAAGCTGGCTGCCGCACTGAAATAAACCGCGGAACCACCCGGAGCTTCATCAACTTTGCCACGAGGTGTCTCGATCGTATCCAGAGCGACTGAACCTACAACCAGAATCGACTTCATGCTGCTCCCGCCCGTTGCTTTTTAGCCTCAGCCAGAGATGTAATCCTGCCGGTGACAGGGTCAAGTGGCATTACCGGAGCGTCAGCCCAGAGCCCCTCCAGGTTGAAGTAGCTTCGGGAATCAGGCAAAAAACAGTGGAAAATCACATCGAAAAAATCAGCCAGTACCCAGCGGGAAGTATCAGTACCCTCCAGACTGAATGGACGGATTTTCTCGGGACGGAGTTCTCTGACAATATAGTCAGTAATAGCTTGAACATGGACATCGACCGAGCCGCTGCAGATTACAAAGAAATCAGCCGCAGAGGTCAATCCGCGGAGGTCGAGTATTCTGATATCTATTGCCTGCTTATTGTGGGCCAGGCGGGCGATTTTTTTGGCAAGATTTATACTGTACATCAGTTTATGTTACCTCGGAATTTGTAATTGCTGGTAATCTGCACCCAGAATCAGGGTCACGTCAATATCGACCAGTTCTGGCGCAGCCAGTTGCTCGACTCTCACAGTGGGAAATCGCAACAACTGTGCCAGCTGATTTGCCTGGCGTATATCATCAGATCGACAAATAATACGAGTTCTGGCGTAGTCAGGTCGATCTGCATTGCTGGTTTCAAGTACATCTATACCCTTTTCGATCAATCCCTGGCTGAAACGCCAGGCAAGCCTGCTGATGCCTGTGCCATTGAGAACCTCGATCCGTACGGGGCTCCTCATGGGTGGAAGTGCTTCTTCCCGCTCTGTAACCACAGGCGTGGGTGTATCCGCTTCATCATTCAACTGTTCATCAGCTGTAATTCCGGCGTCAAGCACTCTGCCGGAGATTGTGGATGAGTGGTCGATCTCTGCTGACTGCTCCAGCCCCATTCCGGCTCGATTGCTCCAACCGTCACTGTAAGTTAACCAGATAAACCAGCTCAGGAGTATTACCTGAAACAGAACCAGGATCAGAAGGAGATTGAGACGACGGTTTGGCAAGGAGGACTTGACCTTTTTCTTACTGTTGCGCTGGATTGTCATAGTTCATATATCCTGGTGTCTGGCGCCATCCAGAATTCTGGTAGGGGCCGTGATGAAGTGAAAGCCGAAAAAGAGAATTATCAGTCGGACGCCAGAGGAGTTCACCTCCACCGATCAGGCGTGGTGTTTCCCCACCGGGTATACCCAGAGGTTGCGTATCACGCATCAGTCCCAGATCCAGCTTCAGCTGTAGAGGTCCGGCCAGTTGCCAGGTCAGGTGACTGAGATAAAGTGAACGGCTGCTGAAGCCGGTATTGCTGCTGATCGCACTGACAGCAAATGAGTGATCCCACTGGAAGTTGTCGGCAGAGGGTGGACGCAGTATCCCATCCAGAGTCGGCTCCCGGTCAATGTATTGCGCTGAGGCCAGGCTGACCGACAGCAGCAAACCGAGTGTGATGTATAGTTTAGTCATTACAGTCACCTCCACTTTTCTCAAACACAATCAGGAAACTGATGTATCAGAAACGTTTTCCTCAGATCCTCCACCCGGAACAGAGTACTCCGGATGATATATAAGGATACAATTCCCTTGTATCTTTACTATGGTAAGAGGTTTACTGCAAATGTCAATACGATTCTAGGCTGTTAAAGGGCTGTCAGGAAAGGTTTTAAGGTAGCGATGTTGCTTCGAAACTATTGCTGGTTATGGAAATCGCGTATCTGCTCGACCAGTTCAGACATATCAGACGGGTAGTCGATTTCAAATTCCATCAACAATCCGTTTACAGGATGGAAAAACTCCAACCGCCTGGCATGCAGGCACTGACGTGGCATGTTGCGCAATAGCGGTACTATAAACCGCTGAATCCGATGTACAAACCCTCCGGCGCGTTTTTCACCTCCACCATAGTCAGGATCTGCGAGTACCGGCATATTTTCATACTGCAGATGAACCCGGATCTGGTGTGTCCGGCCGGTGTCCAGCTTCAATTCCAGAAGTGAAGCGAAATGGAAATCCTCCAGCAGACGATAGTGTGTCACCGCCCGTTTGCCATCAGGAACTACCGCCACCAGTTTGCGGTCACGGGTGGAACGACCAAGCGGTGCATCAATGGTCCCCTGCTCCCGGGTAACCGGCCCCCAGGCCAGCGCATGGTAGGTACGATGTATCAGACGCTCCTGAAACTGCGTGGCCAGCTCCCGCTGTGCCAGATCGGTCTTCGCCAGCAATAGTAATCCGGTAGTGTCTTTATCCAGCCTGTGGACAATACCGGGGCGGGAACCTGGCGGCAGGGACTCTTCCTGACCCATGTGATACATCAGTGCGTTGACGATTGTACCGTTGTGATGTCCTTTGGCAGGGTGCACCACCAGCTCTGCGGGTTTGTCGATAAGCAGCAGGTCGTCATCTTCGAAAACGATGTTCAGTTCAATTTTCTCAGGTACGATTTCCGGCGGGATAATACGGGGAAGTGCAATTTCCAGTACATCATCAGGTTGAATACGGTATGATGCCTTGCGGGGAACTCCGTTTACTGCAACCCTGCCCTCAGCGATCAGTTTATGCCCCTGTGAACGGGACAGATTGGGAAGGTGCTGCCCCAGATAGATGTCCAGCCGCATTGATTGCTGGTGACTTGAAACCACCAGCTTCTGTATCTCATTGTACATTTTTCTGGAACCTGTTAGTGATCCGCCTGATGCCGTGTCGCACGGTCAGCAAAAAATGAAAAGAGGAACAGCAGAATGATACCGACAAAAATGAAGCTGTCAGCGACGTTGAAAACCCACCAGCGTTCGAGGTGAAAACCGTTGAAATTCCAACCCAGCAGCTGGAAAGAGGGCAGATTCAAATCAGGGATGTTGATATCGATGAAGTCCACAACCCAGCCATGCCAGGCACGATCGATAATATTGCCGACTGCTCCACCACAGATCCCGGCCAGTAGCCAGTCATAAGCGGGATGCTGGTCACGGCTGCTGTACCAGAACCATATCAGCAGTGCCAGTGCGGGTAGTGATAACAGTAAAAGCCCGCTGCCACTGACCAGGTCGATCCCCATCACACCAGCGCTGTTTCGCAGATAGGTCACCCTGATCAGGTCACCGACCAGCGCGATACTCTCACCGTGACGCATACTTCCCAGTATGAGCCACTTGCTGAACTGGTCCAGCAGGACAACCCACAGGGCAAACCAGGCGGTTTGTCTCATTTATACATCAGGAGTTTTTGAGTACTTGCCTTTGCAATCTTTACAGAGCTTTGCGGTCGGGACAATCTTCAGCCGCTCAATGGATATCTTGCCTTTGCAGGCCATACAGGTGCCATATATCCCCTGCTCCATGCGCAGTAACGCATCATCCAGCTGTTGTAAATATGCCCCTTCACGCTGCGCGAACATGAATGCTTTTTCCCGCTCCTGGGCATCGGTGCCCTGGTCAGCAGGGTGGGAAGCATAGGTCGCATTCTCATGCGTTCCTTCCATGTCGCTGGCATCAATTGTGTTCTTGCGATAGTACTCCAGATCACCCAGAGTCTCCTGGCGTCGCTCCAGTAACAGAAGCTTCATCTTGTCTCTGTACCGTGCAGAATAGGGTGTGCCAATCTTCTTACTCATTTTCACCCTCTTTCAATTCTACTTTGATCATTGCTTGCTCTTCGTTCAAATTCCATTCTCTGCCACCATCCAGGCCATCAGGTGTGTATTCCACACCATCGGACAGCGTTTCGCGGCAGATATATTTACTGTGCGCTGTCACTGCACCCTTAAGCTTCTCACTACCGGAATAGCTGATACTGATGCGGTCGGTTACATTCAGATCATCTTCTTTACGCATGTTCTGCACACGATTGATGAACTCACGCGCCAGACCCTCCGCAACCAGTTCATCAGTCAGTTCAGTTTCCAGAGCAACTGTCACCCCATCCTGGGTGATTACCTGCAGTCCCTCTTTTGGTTCCCGGTTAATAAGAATATCATCAAAACCAACTTCAAAATCCATGATAGACAGCTTTTCTTTCTGTTCCAACTTATGAATGTTTTCGAGCGAAAGAGTGCTGATTTCTCCCGCGAGTGCTTTCATGCTGCTACCGGCTTTCTTGCCGAGCACTCTGAAATTCGGTTTCACACTGAGATCCACCAGATCCCGGTCATCAGCAGCTACATCGACCCGTTTTACGTTTAACTCCTCCTGAATCAGTTCCACCATCCGCGTAATGACCTGGCGGTCTGCTTCGTCACCGATAACAACCAGCATCCGGGAGAGGGGCTGACGAACCTTCAGCTGGTGCTGATTGCGCAGAGCGCGCCCCAGAGTAACAGTCCGGTAGATCAGCCGCATGTCATGTTCAAGCTTTGTATCACGCTGTGACTCATCCACCTCAGGGTAATCGCGTAAGTGGATCGACTCCGGAAGCTCTCCTTCCTCGCCCATCTTGAGATTGTGATACATTGCTTCAGTTATAAATGGTAGAAACGGTGCCAGTACGTGAATTGTCGTCATCAATGCCTGGTACAGTGTCCAGTAGGCCTGTTCCTTATCACTATCATTCTCCGATTTCCAGAAGCGACGTCGGGAACGTCGCACATACCAGTTGGAGAGCGAATCAATGTAGTCCAGAATTACCTGCGAGGCTCCAGCAACATCGTAATTATCCAGGTTCTGCGATACTTTCTCCACCAGAGTCTGTGTTGCAGAGGTAATCCAGAGATCGAGTTCATTGGTGGAAGCCACCGGTTCTCCCTCAGGTACCCAGCCATCGATACGGGCATAGGTCACAAAAAAGCTGTAGACATTCCACAGTGGGATGATGATCTGTTTCAGGCCATCCTGAATCGTCTCTTCGTTAAAGCGCTTTGCCTGCCAGGGGTGGGAATTGAAGAATATCCAGCGCACAGCGTCGGCACCGTATTTCTCGAACATATCCATCGGGTTGACGATGTTGCCGAAAGTTTTGGACATTTTGCGCCCTTCGGTGTCGGCAATCAAACCGGTACAGATCACATTCCGAAAACTTGAACGCCCGGTCAGCATCGTCGAAACCGCCAGCATGTTGTAGAACCAGCCACGGGTCTGATCCAGGCCCTCACAGATGAATTCCGCCGGGTACTGGCTTTCGAATATATCCTCAGAGCCTTCCGCATGCGGATAACCCCACTGCCCCCATGGCATCAAACCGGCATTGTACCAGCAGTCCAGCACTTCCGGTTCCCGTTTCATCGGCGCATTGCATTCAGGGCAGCTGGTTGCCACCTGGTCGATATGTGGAATATGCAGATCCAGCTCCGGCGATAACAGCTCGTTTGCGATTGCCCCGAGTTCCTCAACATTGGCGATCGCTATCTGATGCCCACAGGTATCGGAAGTGCAACTCCAGACCGGCAGTGGAGAACCCCAGTATCTCTCGCGTGAGATAGCCCAGTCTACATTGTGCTCCAGCCAGCGTCCGAAACGCCCATCTTTGATGTGTGGCGGATACCAGTTGATATCCGCGTTTGCTGCCAGCATCTCCTCTTTATAGGCGGAAGTCCTGATAAACCAGCTGGTTTTGGCATAGTACATCAGCTTCGATTCACATTTGTAGCAGTGAGGATAGCTGTGTTCATACTTCTGCCGGCTGAACAGCAGGCTATTGGCAGCCAGGTCCTTGAGGATCTCAACCTCCATCCCTTCACCGACAAAATAACGCCCGGCATAAACACCGGTTTCCGGGGTAAAGAGACCATCCAGACCGATCGGCTGTACAATCGGCAGCCCGTTTTTGCGTATCAGCCTGAAATCATCCTCACCGTACAGCGCCAGATGAACGATACCTGTACCTTCTTCAGCAGTCACATAATTATCGACTACTATGAAATGAATCTTCTCTTCACTGTCACTGTGGAAATCCCAGAGCGGCACGTAGGACACACCTGCCAGCTCAGTTCCGGGAAAGCTCTCAAGCACTTTGTATTCCTGATCGCTGAACACCTGCTCCAGCAGATCCTCGGCCAGGATGTAGAATTGATCCTCTACCTGCACTCTGGCATAGGTCAGATCGGGGCTTACAGCCAGCGCAACATTGGCCAGCAGCGTCCAGGCGGTCGTAGTCCAGGCCAGATAGTAGGTGTCAGGCTGATCCACAGCCTTGAATTTCACAGTCAATGTGATATCAGTGATATCTTTATAACCTTCTGCCAGTTCATGCGCCGAGAGGGATGTTCCACAGCGGCTGCAGTAAGGCATCACCTTGTAATCACGATAGACCAGCCCCTTGTCCCAGGCCTGTTTGAACACCCACCAGTCGGTCTGGATATAGTCGTTAGTCAGTGTAGCATAGTCATTATCGGTATCCAGAAAACGCCCGATGCGGTGAATTGACTCCACCCATTCAGATTTATAACGGAAAACTGTATCACGGCAATAATCGGCGAATTTCTCCACCCCGAATTTCTCGATGTCACGCTTTGTCTCTATCCCCAGCTCTTTTTCCGCCTTCAATTCCACCGGCAGGCCGTGAGTATCCCAGCCGGCTTTACGCACCACCCGGTAACCCTGCATGGTTTTGTAGCGTGGCCAGAGATCCTTGAGTGCCGATTGCATCATATGACCGATATGCGGCTGGCCATTGGTACCGGGAGGCCCATCGTAGAAAACAAAATTCGGCTTCCCTTCCCGCTGCTCGATTGAACGACAGAAGATATTCTCCTCTTCCCAGAAGTCGAGTATCCGATGTTCCTGTGCGGCAAAATCAGGTTTATTGGTAACTTCGCTGAATTGCTGCTTGCTGCCGGTACCACTCATCACAAAATCTCCTGAAGTTCCTGCACCATTCCGGTCATAATTCTCGTCAAATCAGGCTGAGCGTTATCAGCAACAGCCAGTATTTCAGTCAGTGCTACCGGCTCCAGCGCGTCCGGGAAACACTCGTCAGTTATCACCGATATTCCAAAAACTTCCATACCTGCCTGCACGGCGGCAATCACTTCCGGTATGGTTGACATTCCGACTACATCAGCTCCAACAGTACGCAGAAAGCGATACTCGGCTGCTGTTTCAAGATTGGGGCCTGCTACAGCGACATAGACCCCTTCCTGCACGCGAATACCTGCTTCAAGGGCAATCCTGTGCGCCAGTTGTCGCAGACGGGCTGAATATGCATCTGACATATCCGGGAAGCGGGGGCCAAAGCGTTCGAGGTTTTCCCCCCGCAGCGGGTTGTCACCAAGCAGGTTGATGTGATCTTCCATCAGCATCAATTCTCCTTTGCGAAAACCAGGATTGAGCGCACCGCAGGCATTGGAAACGAGCATCGTCTTCACACCCAGCTGCTGCATAACCCGTACCGGCCGCACCAGTTCCAGCGCACTGTAACCTTCATAGAAATGGAAGCGGCCCTGCATGGCGATAACGGGAGTCCCCTCCAGATGCCCCAGCAGCAGATGGCCATGATGACTTTCCACGGTCGAAACCGGGAAGTGCGGAATATCCGCGTAGTCAATCTCACGGTCTACATCGATTTTCTCAGCCAGCCCACCGAGGCCGGTGCCGAGAATTATGCCGATAGCCGGATTGAAATCATCCCGCTTCAGGTAGTCAACAGCCGCATCGATGTGACGATACTCTTCAATCATCCTGCACTTCCCTGGAGAGTACTTCCAGCAGCTCCAGCTGAGAATCAATCAGATGACGGAACTTCTTCAGATAGGCTTTCCGCTCCAGCCGCAACATCTCCAGATCGTTTTTCATACCTTCCAGACGGCTGCGGGTGGCGGTAATCAGTTCCTCCGCTTTCACTTCCGCTTCCCGGACGATCAATTCCGCTTCTTTGCGGGCATCCTCACGGATATTGCCGGCGCTGCCCTGCGCGTTAACCAGAGAATCACGAATATTGCGATCCAGATCGCGGTAACCCTTCAATTCTTTTTCCAGATCCTGGAGCTGCCGTTCCATTTCGTTACGGTCTTTGATCAGGGCAGCATATTCGCCGGCAACCTGCTCCAGGAATGCAGAAACCTCAGTCGAATCATAACCGCGCATGACCCGGGCAAACTCCCGTGCCTTGATATCGTTGGGGGTGATTTCCATTATTCCTCCGCTGGACCTTAAATTCTCATCAGTGCAGCAAGACCATTGAAAATGAACACTATAAGTGCTCGCAGCAACCAAACGGCTACCAGTGCAACCAATGGTGAAAAGTCGATATTGCCAATCGGTGGCAGATAACGACGAATCTCATGAAAGAGTGGATCGGTGATCTTACGAGTGAGGGTCATCAACGGCGTAACCACATTGGGTGAGATCAGATCGACTACCACCCGTACTACAATCAGCAACATGTAGATCGTCAGAATCAGTCCGACTATCTGACCTAGAAAATGAATCAGTGAGCTCATAATTATTCCCCTTGATCGCTCCAATGCTGCCTGCAGACAGCTCTGAAGCGCATTTTTATGGATCATATAATTTGAGGGGAGTGTCGGGAAAGTGCAATCTATTTATGGCGATTCCAAAAAGGGATTGCTTTTTGAAAACAATCAGCCGGAATTCGCTTTACACTGTTTCAATTTCTCTATAACAGCGTTCAGGATCGGAGACACAGCCGGTTGCATGTTACTCAATAGGCGTGCCGGGTGTATACTCGATCAGACGGGCAGAAATGGACCCGATCAGAATCTTGCTTTTCATGAGTACAGGCAACTGGCGCTCATCATCAGTAAACCAGATGGTCAGCTTCCCCTGGGATTTAAAGAGACCTGTAGATTTCAGCAGTGGTTCAACAACCAGGCAGTCAAATCTTCCGGCAGGGACTTTCACCCGCTGGCGCCGGTGTATCTTGACGACAAGTTCATAGGGTTTGAGATTGTCCACAGTCATTACCCGGATCTCATCACCGGGGCCAAAATCCTGCAGGCGAACATACTGCAGGGCGCTCAGAACATCCTGAACACCATACTCAACTTCCAGCGTATCGGCAGCATATTTAGTAGCTGCAGTGGTATCGAGCTGATATACAATCCCCGCTTCCTGGTGGATTCTGAACCAGCGGTCTTCCCGGTATTCCCCTTCCCGCAGGTGTTTTTCAAAGCCACGGGAGAAGTGGCCCTCCACATCCATCATACTTTCCACCCGGTCATCCACTCTGAACAGGGTGGTGACAAAAGCGTTGGAATGAGTTCGGGACAGGAGATGGTAACACAGGTTCCCGTCAACCCTGACGGTATCCAGAATACTCAGCTCTGTTTCACCGGCATTTATGAATCCCCAGTCCACATCGTAAACCAGACGCTCACCCGGGCCAAAACCACTCGGTACAGCGCTCTGGGTGGCCATGGGCCTGATTCCCAAAAACATCAGGAAGACCAACAGCAGACTAACTCTGCCTGGAAGAGGTAATTTCATCATATATCGCTCGTGTCCTGGAAACTGTTATTTTACGGTCAAACTCATGCGCCCGTTGTCGGGCTCTTCTGCTGTAATGCTCACGAATGTCCGGGTTTCCGATTAACTGCAGAATTCTATCAGCCAGTTGTACCGGATCACCGGGAGGTGCCAGCAGTCCCTCACCACCATCGGTAATCACCTCCGGTATTCCACCGGTTCTGGTGGCAACCACCGGGAGTGACAGTGCCATGGCATCCAGAATGGAAGTACCCAGCCCCTCCGTTCTGGAGCTCATAACAAATATATCGAAAAGCTGCATGACACCACCAATGTTTTCAGTGAACCCGGGTAGAAATACCTGATTTTCAAGTCTCAGCTTCTTCACCAGTTTTGTCAGGTGCGGACGCAGATGCCCTTCACCAAGGATGACAAGACGTGCCTCGGGATGTGCCAGCGACACAATACGCATCGCCCTGATCAGAGTGGCCTGATCCTTATGTGGTGCCAGCGCAGCCACATTGCCCAGCAGGATCCCCCCCCCGGGAACACCTGCCTGTTTCAACCAGGCTCTGTCCGGTTTAATGCCGCTGAAACGGTCCGGATCGATACCAGAGTGAACCACACTGATCTTCTGTGAATCTACACCATCTTTAATGAGTATATCACGAATAGCTGCGGAAACAGTAATGTAGCGTGTGACTGCAGGTGCGAGAAACTTCAGCCGACTGAGGGGATTCCGGCTGCGGTGAAAATCCACACGGCGTGATACAATCAGTGGTGTCCCGGTCTGTCTGGCGGTCAGCCAGCCCAGTGTGTGAGCGTGACCGGTGTGGGCGTGCAGGAGGTCAGGCTGCCAGTCTCTCGCCACGCCACGCAGAATTCTCACGGTTTTAAGATCCCATCCGTACGCTGGTTCTACCGGCAACACAGGAATTCCTGCTTCCTTCATCCGGAGCCCCAGGGGAGAACCTGGACGGGCTGCTACAAGCTGTTCTACGCCCTGCTCTTTCAATCCTGAAGCAAGATAGAACAGCTGTTGTTCGCCACCGCGCCAGCTGCTTTCACTATTTATGTGTATTACGCGCATACTTCTTCTCCAGCACCCGGGCCACTTTCAGAAATTCGTGAATGGATGCCATCCCGCATACAACCAGTCCCTGCCAGCCGTCAAGAAAACCGCGTTGCAGTATCAGATTGCGAAACAGCTTCCACGGGGGGCGTAGCAACAGCGACATCACACCGTAGTTACGCGATTTATCATCAGCCCGCAGACTGGTATAGAGATCTATCTTTGCCAGGTGATGGGTGATGGAATCATAAGGGTAGTGCAATAGCGGCCCCGGCAGTATCTGCTCACAGCCATCATGTTGCAGTGTTTCATGTACGAGGTCATCACCGTAGTTGCCACGTTCGCGATGAAAAACCCTCAATGGTTTATCACGACTCCATTCAGTATACCTGATCCAGCGCCCCAGATAAAAACTGCGCCGGCGAATTCTGTATACAATCTGTTTCTGCGACAGGTCCAACTGATCGAGCTGCTCTGTCAGCTCCTCAGTGACCTCTTCATCAGCGTCCAATACTATTATCCATTCGTGCCTGGCCTGTTCAACCGCGTAACGCTTCTGGGGACCGAAGCCGTCAAAAACCCGGTTGAAACAGCGACAACTCCGCTCCCGGGCAATTGCCATAGTCCTGTCAGTACTATCTGAGTCTACTACTACAATATCGTCGCTGAACTGTATTGAATTCAGCAACCTGGGAAGATTGTGCTCCTCATTGCGAGCGATAATCACAACTGATATCGGTATCATAGTAGTAACCGTTCGTAGGTTGTAACTGTTGCCTGTACCATTTTCATCAGGGAATAACGATCACGTGTGCGGCGTACTCCCGCTACAAAAACGTCGTAATCCCGGCAGATATGGATTAATGCGCCAGCCATTGCTTCCGGGTCATCTGGAGGTACCAGCAGGCCATTGACACCATCTTCAATCAACTCCGGGATGGAATTCACCCGGGTACCAACCACCGGCATCCCGCGACTCAAGTACTCCAGGCCGGCACGGGGGACTGCTTCCGAGTCAGTGGAAGCGATAACTCCAATCTGATACCGGGCCAGAGTTGACACCATATCGACCTGATGATCGATAATTGTCACCGGTAGCCCCTCAGCCTGTCGTCGCAGCTCAGCTACAGCAATAGCGGCAGGATAACCGATGAAGCCCAGTTCCGTTTGAGGAAACTCACGCTGCAACAGACGGAAAGCTTCCAGTACCGTCTGATGCCCCTTAACAGGATCAAATCGCCCTACCAGTACCAGACGCAACTGGCCCTGCTGATCAGATACCGACTCCATCGGCGGCATCTCTATTCCCAACGGGATCACTGTGATACATTCTTCCGGGAGTGCGAAAGGGGACATTATCCCCTGGTCCCGATGAAACTGCCCGCTTAAAATAACCTGATCAACCTGCTCTGCGAAAAAGTAGCGATTGATTGCGTTATTCTTGAAAGGCCTGATGTCACTTCGTGTAACTACCACTTTCACTGTGTGCAGGGATTTCAGCAGCATGACCAGGAAGAGATCACTGCCACGGTGTGCGTTGACAATATCGTACTTCCCACGCTTCACCAGCCACCAGAGCCGCATCAGCTTGAATGGATCACTACGGCGATGTGATACAACCGGTATCCCGGCTGCTTCAGCCTTACTGACTATCGGGGTATGCTCGCGCGCCCATAGCGTCACCTCATGCCCGGTAGCACGTAGCCCCCGCGTCAACTCAACAACATAGTGGGCGTTGGCATTGTACCAGCGCACGTCACACATCTGCAGAATCTTCATGAGGCACCGGTCTCTATGACAGTACAGTCAAGATCATCCTGCCGGCGCTGCAGCAATCCCCTGTCACAGGCATATTTGCCCGAACTTATCATCTGTTTGCGTTGCGTGTAGTACTCAAGATTGCGCCGTTCGCCCGCGCTATGATTCGGTTTGTGATACATATGCATGGCAAAGTCATTCTTGAAAGGATTGCGGCCTGGGATTGTCGCTGCATAGAGACGCCGGCCGAGATCGTCATCCTCATTGCCCCAACCACGGTACTCTTCGTCATAGCCGTTGACTTTGAGTATGTCCTGCCGGTGGATTGAGAACAGGCCCCCTTTCAATTTGGGGCGATGTGTTCTATAACCAAAGCGTCTGGCCAGTTGATAGAAAGCATCCTCACGATACTGTTTTCTGTTCTTGCTCAACTGATTTCCGGTCAGGATGGAACTGAACTCCCCCTGCTCTATCTGTTCCGGCTTAATCTGTCCTGACTGCTCCTCTGAGAGAATAATAACCTGTGGTACCAGAAAGCTTCCGGAACGGGCAAATTGCAGATGGGTGGCCAGGTAGTCATGCGTCAATAACAGGTCCTGATCCATGAAAGACAGGTAGTCGCCACTGCTGGCGAGAAGGCCATTATTACGGCATCGTGCCAACTGAAAGCCATTGTGTTCCTGTGTTACAAAAAGCAGCCTGAATGGCAGTCCGGGGGCCAGCTCTCTAAGTGTTGGTAATTGTGAATCGCTGGAACCGTCATCGGAGACTACCACTTCATCAGGAGGCCGGGACTGATGCTTCAGACTGATCAGCGCCAGTTTCGTGTATTCCGGGCGATTAAATGTGTTGAGAATCACACTGAGTTTCATATCAGCTGCCAGACCGTTTTCACGAGATAACTAACCAGACGGGTCGGTATGCTGGCATCCACTATTTCAGATTGCCAGCCTTCTGTAGCATGAGTGTAGACTGGACTTTGCATGTAATACGGTTTACTATGGTTTCCGGGATCCCCCCAGATAGTACTGGTCTCCGCGATCATCCAGTTCTCCTCTTCATCCTTCAGCCAATCGTAGCTCATAACCTGCGCTTTCAACGCCCTGGTTGCCTGCCACGACCCCTCCAGAACTGCTGATGGAAGGTCCCCGCGTTCAATCACCCCACTACCGGATGCCTGCCAGCTGCCCTCACGGTTATGCCTGAAAAAACCGAAAGTACTGCTGTCACCCAGACAGACAACACGCCAGTCGCCGTTATTACCGGGCAGGAATTTCTGCCAGAGCAGATAGTTCCGCTGAAGTTGTCCCCTGAAATATGTTTTACGCCCCCGCCCGAAGACCTGCCGTACCAGCCTTTCAGCCTGGCGACGGTTTTTCAGCAGCATTACATTCGAGCTGCCGGCACCACTGCTCGCCTTGCTCACTACGGGATAATCGGTCGCAGCAGCCTGTGCCATTGCTTCCTCACGGTTCCAGGTCACGAAAGTCTCAGGGTGTGGTAATCCAAGATGTGAAAGCAGATAGTACTGTGCAATCTTGTCATCGTAGTGCCTGAAGTCATTCCAGACAGGAAAAGTAGGGATACCGCAGGTCACATTAACGTGATACAATAGTTGTCTTGCACGTGCTTTCAAACCGGGATTATGTTTGGCCCACCAGATGAGTGCAGCAGGTGGTGACGCTTTGAATCTCAACCACTCGGAGTGCCTGCTCAGGTCGTATTCCACTCCCTCCAGCCCCAGTTCTCCCAGAGCATCAATAAACTGAACGTCAATCCCGGTTGTCTCACGCACTACCCCGATGCGGATCATTACAGTTCTCCTTCCCGGTCCAGGCGCTGCAGTTCCAGAGCATAGTGGAAGAAGTCAGTCCACTGCACGATAAGATGTCGCCAGTCGAATTCATCTTCCATTCGGTTTCGCAATTCAGCCCCCATCCCGGGCAATCGCTCCCGTTGATCCAGAATTGACCGCAGCTGCTCCTTGAAAGCCGGTAGTGTTCGCTCAACGATGAAACCGTTTTCACCGTTCCTGATCAACTCGGGTACAATACCGACATCTGTAGTCAGTACCGGTACACCACAGGCAGCGGCTTCAAGCACGGGCCGCGGTGTACCCTCACTACGTGAAGCAATGATATACAGGTCCAGGGAATTGTAGAAGTCTCGCATGCCCCGGTCATTATCAATGGGATTATCTTCCCGGGTCTGCAGCTTTAACTCAATTTCAGGAAAGGCTTCACACGCCGGTTTGATAAACTCGTTGAATCCACGCTTGTCACCGTGATTGGTCAGACTTCCCGCCCAGCCTACACGCAGTTTTGATTCCACCGGGGTGGACTCAGGGAAAAAGTTATCGAAATCTACTGTGTACTTGGTATGAACTACAGGCAGGTAGCGGGAAAAGATGTGCCACAATTTCTTGGCATGGGTGTTGATCAATACCGCCCGTTTCAACTGTCGAATAACTGAACGGCCCGGTAAAGCATTATAACCCGGTGGAACTGTTTTCTTTTTATCCCAGCTGTGATAGGAGCGGATACCGGTGATCATTTTATCACCCGGAACTCCCTGTTTCAGCAGGTCAAAGAATATCCGCATATACATTGGAAACAGGAGATCATACTGCTCGAGGAACTTGTACGGATCCTGTCTCACTTCGTCAAAATACGCGATGTCCAGTTGCAGTGAAGTTTCATTGTATTTTACCAGATCGCGAGCATTCCTGTCCAGCGCCCACCCCGGGGCATCAGGAACCAGCAATATTCTACCTTTGCTACTCATAGTCACCTGCCAACTCGTAATTCCGGAAGCCGCCCAGCTGCCGGCCACCCAGTAAACGTTGTTCAATCCAGGTCAACAGCCTGTACTTAAATCTCTCGTGCTTATGCGGTTCCCGGCCGGGATCAGGAGTGCCGTTCATCTGGAGTTTTTCACTCCAGTCCATCCGCTCAATCATCTCCCGCATTACAGCTGGATGCGTATCGTTGAAACGTGGCACACGGTCCAGCGGTCCGTAATCAAATTCCTGGGGGGCCTTTTCATAGTAGCTTTCTGCTTTCCCTTTTCCCCAGTGTACGGAGTCGAGAGCCCGTCGCTTATTCTGCATCAGATGTGGCGGGCGCACCCAGCCATAATGAAAGATCTCAGCTGCTACGGGGGCAACTTTCAACTTACGGGTTCCCTGTGGTTGCCGGGGGTGCTCCCATTTCTCGAAACTTCGAAAAGACTGTGCACTCTGCCAGGAGTGAATGTGTGACAGATTTCGCACAATCCTGATCTCATGGGGATACCAACCGTGCAGATTGTGGCAATGATTGTAATCACCCCAGAAATGACGGTAGTTGAAGAGCAGGCCCTCTACCTGTTCATCATCCAGCAGTTGCTCGCATCGTTTCTGTATCACAGGCAGAGAATTCTCATGAACCACCTCATCCGCCTGCAGGTAGAAACACCAGTCACCGCTACACTCACGCAGCGCGATATCGGTCTGAATGGCGTTTATTGCACCTTTCTGCTGAAACTTCTCTTCCCATTGAGTGTCGATAATGCGTATTTTCGGATCACCGATGCCCAGGATTTCTTCCCGGGTAGTATCATCCTGGTCCCCCTGCCCCACTGCTATCACAATCTCGTCGCATAAAGGCAGCATTGATCGGAGCGATTCAACAATCGGGTAATACAGTTTGATGCCGTTACGAACAAAAGAGAATCCACTGATTTTCATCGTGCCGCCATCGCTGCTCTGAATAGTTCCAGCATTTTTTCGACTCTTGTTTCAGATGAACACATTTTCCGGATATCGCTATGTGCAATGCCTGCCATCTGCTTCCGCATCTTTTCGTCCCTCAGTAGTCGCAGAATCCTGTCCGCAAGGGCCTCTTCATCACCAGGTGGTATCACAAACCCACTCACACCATCCCGGATCAGCTCACCGGTACCTGCCACATCTGTAACGACTACCGGCACCCCGGCTACCATCGATTCGCGAGTGGTCCCTGTCAGCCCCTCACCTTCAATTGCCGGATTTACACTCACGGTCAGTCCCGGAAGCAATTGTGGCACGTCCTTGCGAAAACCGATATGTATTACGGAGTTGTGATGTTCAAATCCCTCCGGCAGCACCTGCTCCAGATGGCCACTGCCGATGAATACCAGTTTCACATCAGGAAACTCCTTCAGTATTGCCGGCAAAGCGCGCAGCAGGTGGATGTGACCTTTGCGTGGCAGCAGGTTTCCTACTACACCCACGATCAGCACTTCCTCTGCCAGGTCCAGTTCCCGGCGCAGGCGGCCCGGATCCTCGGGATGCAGAAACTGTTCGCTGTAAGCCTGATAAACCACCCTGGCTTTACGTCCCAGTGCAGGATCGCTCTCCGCCAGAACTGCCGCCGTTGTCTGAGAGACAGCAACAATTGACTTCAACCGTGGGTGACGATACTTCAACCTGCTACTGAAATCCAGAGGATAGTTGACCCCCCGTTGCCCGATAATCGGCATACCGCTGCCGATTGTCGCCAGCAATGCCGTTGCCAACCCCTTTCCTTTTACCGCGTAAAGCACCTCAGTCCTGTGTCCTCGCAACCAGCGTCGTACCTGCAGGAGCGTACCTAACGAGGGCAGGGAACGCATTTCGACTGAAAGAAAAGGAAACCGTGAAGCTACCTCATCCTGAGCTGCTGCTGCAAGCGGGTGATCGGGACGATTGAACACCAGGCAAACCTGATGCTCCCGCTTTCGCAATTCCTCAGCCAGTTGCACAGCCTGGATGGCACCACCTGACATCACTGCCCGTTGTCCCACTATGATTCCAATACGCATGTAGCCTCTATCTCCGGCAAGATATTCAGGTTGCTAAAATTGCTGCAGGCGGCAGAGCTCCGCATAGCGGTCATTCCTCGCCAGCAGCTCCTCGTGACTACCCTGCTCCAGAATGGCACCATTTTCGATTACGATAATTTCATCAGCCTTGCGAACAGTTGACAGCCGGTGTGCTACGACAACAGCGGTTCGGTCCTCAATCAGCCGGTCGATAGCAATCTGAACAAGTTTTTCTGATTCTGTGTCCAGCGCAGATGTCGCTTCATCAAGCAGAAGCAATTCCGGATTGCGAAAAAGAGCCCGGGCGATTGCCAGTCGTTGCTTCTGCCCACCGGATAAACGGAAACCCTTCTCACCAACAAGTGTATGGACTCCTTCCGGCAGATCACTGATAAATTCCCAGGCTTGAGCAGCTGTGGCTGCAGCTTCTACTGCATCCGGCTCGGCATTTTCTATGCCATAGGCGATATTATTGAAGACTGTATCATCCACCATGATGACATCCTGTGTCACAATTCCCAGCCGCGATCTGAGATCAGCCGGGTCAACCTCAGTCAAACCGATACCATCCCACTCGATCCTGCCGGCTACAGGATCATAGTAGCGCGCCAGCAACTGCAGCAGAGTAGACTTTCCACCACCGCTGGAACCGACCAGTGCCACAGTACGCCCCTTCTGCAGTTTCAGGTTTATATTATGCAGAACATTCTCCTCACCATAATTGAAATCCACATTTACGAATCTGATACCGTCCTGTAATTGTTGCAATGCACGTGGCACAGCAGGACTTTTAATCTCAGGTTCAATATTGTAGATTTCAAGAATGCGGTGTGCTGACGCAGCGCCCTTCTGTATCTCACCCCAGAGGTTACCGATCAGCTTCACCGGTCGCAGAAGTGATAACAGGGCACCCAGAAAGACCATGAAAGCTGCCGGAGATAACTGGCTTTCAGGACTGATAATACGAGTTCCACCGAGCCAGAGCACGAAGACTGTAACACCTGAACTCAGCAACTCGCTCAAGGGGGCAATACCGGCATTCACACGGGTCAGTTTCCAGTCACTCCGCTTATAGCGTTGCGTCCTGTTTGCAAATCGCCTGTTTTCCCAGTCACGTGAATTATAGCCGATAATGATTCGGATTGCATGGAAGGCCTCTGCCAGGCTGCTGGTTATATCCGCGATGCGAGCCTGATTGCGACCGGCGTATTTTTTCATCTTAGTAGTGATCTTCTGAAAGATGTAACCGAATAGCGGGAACATGACCAGGCTGAACAGGGTCAACTGCAGATCGATGATAAATGCCATCGTCAACAACACCACTACCTGGGCAGTATTAAAAAGCAGCTCAGCAACATTGAATATGATCATCCGCCGTACTTTAGCGACATCGTTAACCACCCGGGAAAGAAGATCGCCACTCTTATAGCGACTGTAGAAACTGAGTGAAAGCCCGAGCAGGTGGTCGTAAAGCGAGTTGCGAATTCGGCGTACAAGTTCCAGTTCAATGCTGAGGAAAGTAATCTTATAAAAATAGCGGGTAGTGGTTTTAAGAGCGATTAAACCGAGTATTGCCCATATCAGAAAATGCAGAACCTGCAGTTTGGCAGCTTGATCAAAGGCGAACTCGATCTTTTCACCGGCGACTTCAGCTATAGCTTCCAGGCTGCCTGGACCCTGCAACCAGAGGACTGTCTCCCGCCAGATAAGACGAACAGCATCCTGCATAGCTCCGTACAGCTCCAGCGGTTGGGCTGGATCAGGAACAACTGAAAACACCTTGTCAAAAACAGGGTAGAGCATGGCAATAGAGATGCCGGAAAACACGGATGAGAGTATCATCAGCACCAGCCCCAGTCCTATGCGACCGTAAAGCCGTTTGAGATAGCGTGAGAAAAACCGGTAGATCTCAATCATGCAGCAACTGCTCCAGTGTTAGCTCGGAACGTGAGACAGACGGGGGTGTAACTCTAAGATCAACCAGAGCTGATGGTTCCCCTCTGACTACAGTTTCCGGAAAACAGACACAATCAACACCCTTCCTGATTACAGGTGTGATTTCTGATAGACATGACGGGTCGGGAGCACCAGCAAGATTGGCAGAGGTAAGGAAAAGAGGCTCAGCCAGCGCGTCCAGCAGAGGAGAAACAGGGGAATCGGGTAACCAGCGCAAAGCCACCCCAGCTTTGTAGGCGGAATGTAATTGTGACATCTGATCGTTACCGGGAAATATGCAGGTCACAGGGCCAGGCAACAGACGTCGAGCATAGTCCAACTGTGCTTCTGTCGGTTTAACCAGTTGTTCAATCTGGTTGATTCCGTTTACCAGTAGCGCCAGTGGTTTCTTTGTATCACGTCCCTTCAGATTATAAATCCTCTGCAATACTTCTGGCCGCAGGCATCCGGCCAGACCAAAGAGTGTATCGGTAGGTAATACCACTACACCACCACCCTGCAGCAGTTGAACGATAGGTCTGACCAGAGATGTCAACAACCGCCACTACCCTTTACTTCTTGTCTTCGGGCTTTTCAGTGGAATCGGTCTCAGTCTTGGAGACAGGTGGTGCTTCAACTTCCTTCTTGATTTCACTGGCACCACGTTTGAACTCATTGATAGCCTGTCCCAGACCACGAGCCATTTCAGGTATTTTCTTACCACCGAACAACAACAGGATTACGAGTACAATTATTATCCATTCCCAGGGTCCGGAAAACATGGTTGACCTCCGTGGTGATATTTGTATCCAGTCAAATGAATGGTCTATTCAGGAATCTCTATAATTACCGAAATATTTCCTCTGTGTGCTACAGAAAAGAAAAGCACTTTCATGCTGTATCTCAAATCAGGAGTTGACAAAGGCGCATACAATACTTACACTGACTGTACAGTCAGTCAATAAAAGGACAATCTGTATGTCTCCCCGTACGCCAGAACAACAGGCAGCCATTCGTGAGCAGAGTCGTCGCTTGATCCTGAATAAGGCTCTGGAACTATTCGCCAGTCGTGGCTATCACGATACAACCATGGACGAGTTGGCTCGCAACGCAGGTGTTTCAAAAGGTTTGATATACCACTACTATCCCGGGAAAAAGGAATTGCTTACAGCTATTATTGAGGATGGTTTCAGTAGTTTTTCTGATCCGGGAGAACTATTGGAGCAAAGTGACAGCCGTGAAGTTCTGGCGTTCATTCTGGATGAATTCATGCGATTAGCAGAGGACTCCATTCGTTTCTGGCGTCTTTACTACAGCCTTATCCTGCAACCAGGAGTTTTTGAGGAAACAATTGAGCAGTTTCGGTCACACTTCAGTGAGATGCGCAACCTGCTGACCAGTCTGTTTCGTGAACTGGATTATGAGAATCCTGAACAGGAAGCACTGTTTTTTGCCGGAGCTGTGGAGGGATTACTCATGCAGTATATGATTGATGTAGAAAACTACCCGCTGAAAATAATGCGGGATTTCATTGTATCACGCTACAACCTGCCGGACCTGAAACGGGGAGAAGAGAACAATGCCGGGTAAATTGACAGCTCTATTCATGATCTCGCTCTTGCCCCTGATACCGTTGCAGGCTGAGGAATTGACCGCCGATCAAATCATGCAGGGTATCAACGCCCTGCTCAACCAGCCGACTCTCTACAGTGAGGGGCGGATGGTTATACAGACCAGTTCGGGTCAGGAACGGCAGTTTACAATGAACTCCTGGTCGGTAAATGGCGGAGAGAAAACAGTGATGCGTTACACTGCTCCCTCACGAGTACGGGGCCAGAGCACACTGATGCTTAATCATGCTGATGAGATCTGGGTTTACTTCCCACGCACCGGCCGGGTACGTAAACTGGCCACTCACGCCCGCTATCAGAAAATGGAGGGCAGTGACTTCACTTATGAAGACATGGGAAGTGGTGATACATTTATCGAGGACTTCTCACCCGAACTGATTGGTCTGGACAAGAAGTGTGACACCGAATGCTATTATCTTGAACTGACTCGCAGACCGGACAGCCGTTCAGCGTACAGCCGTCTTCTGATCTGGGCGCGGGTGACTGATTTTATGCCGCTGCTGATAGACTACTTCACTGAAGACAGTTCTGAGCTACCTGTCAAGAGGCTTTTCCAGAGCGATATATCCATGGTTGATGGCGTACCTACTGCCGGGCGTATGGAGATGCACAACCTGCTGGACAATACGGTTACCATCATGGAAACCGACTCAATTCGATACAACCTGGATATCCCGGAGGATTTCTTCACCACCAGAAACCTGCAGAATCCATAGGAGTTATTGTGTCACAATCATCTCATGAGAAAATCACAACCTGCTGCATACACTGGTTTCTATCCCTGCTCCTGAGCACCGCTCCCCTTACTGTGCAGGGCGGACCAGTTGAAATCTTCGGCTACGGGGAATTTGATAACCTGCTCCAATCCGGTGATGAGACAGAACTGTTGACTGCTACCAAGCTGCGGGTAGATCTGTTTTCAACTTCGATGGAAGGATTCACATCTGGTTCAAACCTCAACTTCTATCTTTATGGTGGTCAAACCACCCTGAATCCACTCGACTACCTGCCGGCGGATCTGACAGCATTCATGCCAGCGGATACTTACCGGCTTTATGAAGAAACCTATGCCAACGACTGGTATCTCGATAACTGCTGGCTGAAAATGCGTTATCGGTTTCTGGATCTGACAATTGGTAAACAGCAGTTAGCCTTCGGTGCAGGGTATGCATGGAATCCGACTGACCTTTTCAACCGGCCTGATCTGCTGGATGTAACCTATGAACAGCCTGGACATCAGGCAGCGCGGCTGGATGTTGCAACTGATGGCCTGGGTTCGTTCACTCTGGTGGCTTCACCGGCTGCAGAGATGGAGGATGCCACTGCTGTGATACAATGGCAACGGAACATAAACCGCTTCGAAGTAAGCCTGGTAACCGCCCATAGCCCCTGGTTCTACACCGACTACAGCAGCGGATTGCCCGTTCCGTTCAAGGAAGATCGTCTTATGTACGGTGGCAGCATGGTGGGGGAACTGCTCAGCCTGGGCATCTGGTGTGAATATGCCTTCAGTGATCTCGCTGGAGATCAGGGTTTTGAGGACTTTTCTGAACTGGTGCTGGGGAGTGACTACACTTTCCGCAATGGACTGTACCTGCTGGGTGAGTACTTCTGGAACGGAGATGGCCGGGAGGACAGCGATAGCTACACTCTGACTGATTGGATGCGTATGTACGGCGGTGAGACCAGGTCACTTGCCAGCAGTCAGCTATATGTTTATGCCAACTATCCCACCACCGATCTGGTCTCCATCGGGCTGACCGGGCTCTATTGCCTTTCCGACGGTGGTGCGGCGCTGGTCCCGACACTGTACTACACACCGGAAGCTGAAACCGAAATTACCCTGATGGGGAATATCTATGCCGGAGAAAACCGGGATCAATTCAGCGAAGAAATGGGAGTGGGGTTCCTGTTACGTTTTCGGCGCTATTTCTAAAGCAGCAGGCTATAGAGCCACCATCTATAAGAAAAGGCAGGTTGTAAATGCGTGACCGATTATTGAAAAGCTGGGGTGAACTGAGTGCGCGCCATCCCTGGCGAATACTGGCCGTGGGCCTGTTACTGCTTGCCGGAGCATTGCTGTCGGCTTCCCGTCTGGAAATGAGCCCTCGCTGGTCGGACCTGCTGCCGCTGGAAGACCCCCGTGTACAGGAGTTCAATCGCATCCTGGAAAACTACAGTAACGCTTCCAACAGCATCCTGGTTCTCCAGGGACCGGAAACCGACTGTAAGGCATTTGCAGATACAGTTGTGCCACGTATCGAGGCAGTAACTGAATATGTTGAGCGGGTGGAATACCGTATCGATTTCGAGTTCATGCAGCGTCATGGATTACTGTTAAGCAAGACCAGAGACCTGCAGCGTACTGCTGATCTTTTTGACGATCTGGCCCTGTTACCACTGCTACGCCAGATAAACGATAATTTCGAGGAGGTCTACACAGGTGACGAAGAATCTCTCTCCAGCCGGGAGAAGGAGGAGAATGCCCTGCGTTACCTGGACGCACTCGATTTTCTGGTGGCCGGCATTGATTCTGTGGCACATGGTGGTGAACCGGACAGTGCTCTGCTGCAGGAGTGTACCGACAGGCTGACAATGGGCGACAGCTATATCCGCTCACCTGACGGTGAAGTTCTCCTGATTATTATCGAACCGACATTTGCCATTACTGATATCAGTGTGGTGGTGGCAGCCACTGATACGCTGCAAACCATTATTGACAACGGTATGGTGGAGTTCCCGTCAGTAACAGCCGGTTTAACCGGTACCATTCCGCTGGCTCATGATGAGATGGTTTTCTCCGAAACGGATCTGAGTCGAGCCTCCATCCTGGCACTGGCGTTTATTCTGGGTATGCTGATTCTTGCCTTCCGCAGGCTAACGGCACCACTGCTGGCGCTGCTGAACCTTGTGCTGGCACTGTTGATGGCCAGCGGTTTCATCGCCCTGTTTCTACAGACGCTGAACCTGATTACCTCCATGTTCGGTGTTATTCTGCTCGGTCTGGGAATCGATTTTTCCATACACATTATCTCCGGTTTTCTAGACCACCGGCAGCATCATCCTTTACAGGAAGCGCTGGGAACATCGCTTCAGCTGGTAGGTTCCGGAGTACTGACGGGTGCGATAACTTCTGCAGCTGCTTTCATGACCCTGATGATTTCCGAATCGCGTGGTATCGCTGAGCTGGGATTGGTTCTCGGGGTAGGTATTCTGGCAACGGCCGCTTCAACCTTCTTCTTCCTGCCATCCCTGCTGGCGGTGCGCGATAAATCCCGTCGGCGTCGCGGTCGTACCAGTGCAGAGCGTCCACCACTGCAGGCCCCACTGCTGGGACTCTGGGGTGATTTTTCGGTTAAGCACCCGCGCCTGCTGTTGAGCGGTGGAGTCCTTTTGACCGCCCTGCTGACCTGGCAGGCGTCTCAGGTCAGGTTTGATTACAACTACCTTAATATGGAGCCGCAGGGAATACCATCGGTTACGCTGCAGGACACGCTGGAAAAGCATTTTGCCATGAGTCCCGATTTTGCCATGATTTCAACGGATAATCTGGATGAGGTGCGACGTATCACGGCGGCCGCCAAAGAGCTATCCACAGTTGGTCTGGTTTCCAGTATCACGGAATTCCTCCCGACCATGTCAGATCAACGGGAGCGCTTCCCGCTGCTTGCCGAGCTGCGAACCAGGTTATTGACTGCACCCCCGCCAACTGAACTGCAACCGGAAATGCTGCCTGAACTTGTCGCCGAGTTGGAACGACTGGACGCCAATATCTATGAACTGGGACAGATGGCATTTACAGGCGGCCGCGATCGATTGGATCTTAAGTGTATCACACTCACCGGTGATCCGGACCATACTGACTCACTGCAGCCAATTCTCCAGCTGGCGAACTATCTTGCGGACAACAGAGAAACAGTGCTGCCGGGATTAAATCACTTTCAGGATGGATTCTCACCGCGGTTGCGCACCAGGTTGCTGGAGCTGACTGCAGCTGATACAATTACCCTTGCCAGCTTGCCCCGGCAGATCCAGGACCGCTATCGCAGCAAGGATAACAAAGAATTCCTGGTCACGGTATATCCTCGGCAGAGTGCCTGGGATTTTACTTTTCTGACAGCTTTTGCCGGACAGCTGGAGCAGGTCAACCCTCATATCACAGGTACTCCGCCACTCTTCCAGGCACTTATTGATTATATTGCGCGTGATGGTGTACTGACTACCCTGTTGACAATTCTGGTAGTGCTACTTGTGCTCTGGGCTGATTTCCGCAGTCTCAAGCTGGCGCTGATGGCTATGATTCCACTGCTGGCCGGGGGTCTCTGGATGGTGGGTCTGTTGCACTCGTTTGGCCTGATGTTGACATTTGTCAATGTTACCGCGCTGCCGATGATTGTCGGAATCGGTATCGATGACGGTGTACACATGATTCATCGCTATCGACGGGAAGGATATCGGCAGGCACGCAGGGTGCTGCTCAGCACCGGCAAGGCAATACTGCTGACGACTCTGACAACCATGCTGGGATTCGGGGCAATGCTTGGCGCAAGCTATCGCGGCCTGGTCAGCTTGAGTTTGATGCTGATTATCGGTGTGGGTGCCTGTTTCCTGACCACAGTGCTCCTGCTGCCGCCACTGTTCAGTCTGATAAAGAAGAAGTAATGGAAGTTATACCAGAGCAGAGGTAGATCGAAGTATATCGACAGGCTTCAGTGTGATAAATGCGACTCATGACAGGCCAGCAACAGGTTAACCGAGGAAATCGAGCAACGTCGGTTGCAGTACCCGGGAAGCCGCTCCCAGAGCCGCCTTATACGCATTTTCCTCAATTGTATATTGCAGAATAGCCTCAGCATAATCAATATCTTCGACCCGGCTCAAGTCATCGGTATAATCAATCGCCATTTCCTGTACCAGCTCCTGAGCCTGCATTACCCGTTGCCCCATTGCACCCAGAAAAGTCCTCTGGGTCAACACCTGGTCATGGGCAGCATCCAACCGGTCAATGGTATTGCCGATCTCGTCCAGGTCACCACTGCGCAATGCATCACGAAATCTGATCAATCCATCAAACAGATTACTGTCCTGGCCGGTCATCAGTAACTCTTCACCTTCCACATTGACAACGATCCTGTGGTCATAACCGATTTCCCGGATAACATCTCCACTGGCACCCTCCGGATTCAGTGCCACATCGATAATTTCACCAGCATCATTACGGGTAGCAACAAAGGTAGGGTTCTGTGAATTTGTACCGCTGAAGATGTAGGAACCGGCATATTGCGAGTTACCGTGGTTAAGAAGGTCTTCCAGAAGCAGATCGACGCGTGCTGAAATGATTAACCGTTCTTCATCAGTGATTGTATCCGAGTCAGCCAGAATAGCGTCGCTACGGGCTTCGGTTATCACCTCTTCAATAGATACGATAATGCTCTCTGTGAAATTCAAAACTCCCTGCGTGTTGTCGAGATTGCGATGATGTTGTTCGTTCAGGGCGATCTCACCATTGAGTGTAAGTATGCGGTGGGTTCCGGTGGGATCGTCAGAGGGGTTTATTACACGTCGATTGGTTGCCAGCTGTTCCTGATAATCGGTCATATTCCGCATCCGCCGTGTCAATGTCAGCAGGATGTTGTTCATTTTTGTGAAGTTGGTCACCCGTACACTCATCTCATCACTCCTACTTGAGGTTTATCACTGTCCAGAGCATCTCATCGGCCACTCTGATCAACTTGGCAGCCGCCTGATAAGCCTGCTCATAGAGAATCATGTTGGACATCTCTTCATCAATCGAAACGCCACTGACTGACTGGCGATAGTTTTCGAGGGTAGTAACGAAAGTCTCCTGCTGCTCTACCTGACGGGCACTGCTGGCACTGTCCGCTCCGATCCTGCTGATCAGAGAGTTATAGTGATTGGAGATAGACTTTCCATCAAGCGACAGGTTTTCTGCAGTACGCAGAGCCGCCATATCCAGTCCCAGGGAGCCGTCACCAGTATTACCGTCAAGTGATACAGCTATCAGATTCACATCATCTGCCAGGCTGAAGTCAAGTTGCAGAGTGGCTGCTCCCTCACACCCATCCGCAAAAAATAGTCCGCCATTATCCCCGTTAAGATCAACACCGGTCTGATGCAGTTCATTAACCGCTTCAGCCAGTGCTACCGCAGTCTCATCAAGTTGCTGAATATATTCAGGCATCTTGACATCCCGTACTTCAATATGGCCGGCCAGACTGCCCTGCTCAACAGGCGCTTCGACTCCACTTCCGGTGAAGAAGAGGACAGTACGACCGGTTGTACTGTCCCGGTCCTGGCTGATTTCATTTACCGTATCGTATTCGACCAGTGGCATACCACCGACATAGACCGTCACTGAGCCGTTCTCCTGCTCCTGCCAGGAGGTGTTTATGAGCGAAGCGATTTCATCCAGAGCTGCATCACGCACATCCCGCAGGTCGTTAGCATGCTGCCCCTTGCTCTCAGCCCGAACGATGCGACTGTTAAGCTCAGCCACATTGGCGGCGGCAGCATTAAGATCACTCAGGTCGGCGGCAATCTCGTTACTCAGATTATACTGTTGTGCTTCCAGATCCCGGTGCAACTGATGAAAGGTCTGTGCCACACTTACAGCAGCCTGTTGTACAACTGTACGGGCTGCCTGGCTGGCAGGATCATTTGAGAGGTCTTCCCATGAGTTCCAGAAATCGTTCATTACTCCGCTGAGTGCAAAATCATTTGGTTCGTTCAGAATGCTCTCGACCATCTGCAACGCTTCATTCTCAGCTTCAAAACGTCCCAGCGATTGTGATTCACGCCGCAACTGAAAATCGATGAAGAGATCGCGAAAACGCTGAACCTCTTCCGGTTTGACTCCTGTGCCCAACTGCCCCGGCATTGAATCGACCGGCAGTGTCGAGGCCAGGTTTACCCGCTGACGGGAATAACCTTTGGTGTTAACATTGGCAATATTGTGACCGGTTACCTGGATTGCATATTGCTGTGCGATCAGCGCTCGCTTGGCAGAATCCAGAATACCATTAATACTGGTGGCCATCACACTGCCTCGTTAATCAATTGTTTGGTTGTTGATTGTACTTTTACACGGCTGTCTCTGGTATAGGCTGTGACCGGAGACTGTATCCGCTTCATCCATAGCAGATTGCGCTTCACAAAGACCTGCGATTTCTCAATGAGATAACTGTTGAGCCGGTTAGTCTGTTCTACCTGCTGCAACAGGGAGCGCACTGATTCACCCAGAGACAGGATTTCCTCCTTTTCCGGAATATTCACTGCGTCCAGCAGTTTCTGCAGTGTGATACCTTCCTTTGACAACGCAGCAACTGTCGCCAGCTGCTCCATAGCCTGACTCCTTTCTGTTTCCACTTCAGCGAAGCTGGTCAGCAATTGTCGCAGGGCAGCAACGCTTTCATTCAGACCGGTGATATCATTTTCCAGTACTGCTTTCTGCTGCTCGTTCAAAACCAGGTTAATACTCTCCAGCAGAGATTTCTCCCGGGTCAGCTTGCGTGTCAGTTCTGAGCATTCGGGGTTCATTGCTCCTCCGATGTTGATATCAATTGTCTGACTTTTTCCACATACCGTTGTGTTTCCGGATAAGGGGGCACACCATTATGTCTGTCTACCGCACCGGGCCCGGCATTATATGCGCCCAACGCCCGTTCCAGATCACCGTCGTAGCGATCCAGCAAACTGCGCAGATAGCGGGCTCCACCATCGAGATTCATCCGGGGGTCAAAGCTGTCACTCACACCAAGCATGGTGGCGGTCTGAGGCATCAACTGCATCAATCCCCTGGCGCCGGCCTGCGAAACAGCATGAGGATCACCCCCCGACTCAACCTGAATTACAGCGTTCAGCAGCTCCTCAGAAAGTCCATGACGCTGTGATGTATCACGGACCATCTCCTGCAGTTCAAAGGAATCCGGAAGACCGGTTGAATGTTCCTGCTGTAACTGCTCCAGGATTCCGGCAGCGATACCTAACGGTTGACGCTGTGCAAGCTGGTCGCTTAAGGCCGCATTAAACCAATCCTGATATGTATCACCGGCGACACCTTCACCCAGATCCATCTGCGCGAACTGCATCAGCTGTTTGAGAAAGATCGCTTCAAAATCGGTGGCAGCTCTGGCGAGCCGTTGCTGTGTGCCTGCAGCAGAACCGGTAGAGCTGCTATTCCCAATCGGTGTGATACTCATTCAATAACTCCGTTTTCCTGTATCACAGAATCACCAGTTCCGCATCCAGAGCGCCGGCAGCCTTGATCGACTGAAATATCGAGATCATATCCCGGGGTGAAACACCCAGTGTATTCAGTGCCCGGGCAACTTCCTGAACGGTCCCGGTCTCTTCCAGAACCAGCATACGGGCTTCATCCTGATCTACAATGATATCACCAATACCGGCCACCACGGTTTCTCCACCTGAGAACGGTGACGGTTGTGATACGCGGGTATCAGCTTTGATACTCACACTCAGGTTACCATGTGATACAGCTACGCTGCGAATTGCTACTTCGCGCCCCACGACAATAGTACCGGTACGCTCATTGATCACTACCCGTGCGATCTGGTCCGGTATTACAGTCAACGCTTCAATCTCGGCGATATATGGCACCAGCTGGCTTACACCCTGATAGGTTTCCGGAATCTGTACCCGGACGCTGTTGGAATTCTCAGGTACAGCTACCTCAGGCCCGAACGCCGCATTAATGGTTTCCGCCATACGCATGGCTGTGGTAAAATCGGGTGTATGCAGTGATAGAAAGAGTTGGCCATCTCGTGTGAGACTGGCATGCCTTCCCTGTCTGACTGTACCACCGCCCGGCACACGCCCTACCAGCAGATAATTCTGCCTGACTTCACTGCCGGCAGCCTGAAAGTTAAAACCACCTATGGAGACAGCTCCCTGTGCCATGGCAATCAGATCACCGTTGTCATCCTGCAGTGGCGAACGTAATAGTACCCCACCCTGCAGGCTGCGGGCATCGCCAAGTGACGAAATAGTTACATCTATGCGATCACCGGGCCGGCTGAAAGGAGGCAGCTGAGCAGTGACGATTACTGCGGCGACATTGCGGGGACGGATAGTTCCGGGGGGAACGATGATACCAAACTTCTGCAGCATGTTTTCAATCGACTGCAGTGTGAAGGCGGACTTGTTGCCATCACCTGTACCTTCCAGGCCAACCACCAATCCGTAACCGACCAGGTCATGTTCCTGCACACCTTCGACCCGTGCCAGTTCCTTAATGCGCACCTGGCCAGATACAGTCGTACTGCAGAATAAAATCAGCAAAACAACGGCCAGAGATTTCCCGTATTTATGATTCATGCCGCCCTTGTTCTTCAGATAGTGATTGCTGTCATTCTGACTCATCAGAATATCCATCCCAGCAGCCGGTTGATGATGCTTGGTTTCTGAGCCTGCCTGATATCACCCTGTCCGGTATATGTGATACGTGCGTTAACTATCTGATGTGAATAGATGGAATTGCCGGTACTGATATCTTCATGACGAATTGTACCACTCAGGCTGAGAATCTGAGTTTCTCCATCAATGCTGATGGTACGCGTTCCCTCTATTGTGAGACGTCCACCAGCCTCGACCGCAACAACCTGCACGCTCATTCTGCCGTTAAGCGAATTACTACGCTGTGAGTTGCCATCCGCCTTGTGTTCATTGTTAATGTCTCCGGATACTCCCATCCGGGGGATAAATGAGAACCAGTCACTGCCGGACACATCCACACCCAGTTTGTCTTTCTTCTTCGTTGTGCTGCGGGCAATGTTGGATCCACTGGCGCTCTCAGAGATGATTACAGTAAGGATGTCACCTACTTCTGCAGCACGCTGATCAGTATAAAGATGGGTGAAATTGCCAGATGCGTTAGTACCAGCTGCCAGACAGAGCGTCAGGAGGAACGATAGCAGCAACTGTTGTTTCATTATTTGCCTCATATTGTGACTCATTCCACTGCGCAGAATACAACACCGTCGGGAGTGATACTGCCCTTTAACACCTTACCGGTTGACCCGGAACGGACCAGGATCTGTTCACCTATAACACCACTCTGCAGTGCATGTCCGACATCGTCTATCACTACCGGACCACACTGCAGTCGGAGCTTCACATCGCCACCGGCTGCAACTGCCTGCGGTGACTCAAGAGCGATGCTGGACAACATGTCCCGCTCTCCGATCCTCCTGCGGGCGATCAACCCGAGGGGGGATTCTTCAACACGCAACAGGTCCTGCCTTGAACGGGTAGTTTCAATCAGCTGTGGCGAAACCATATCACTGAAAATCGCTTCACCTTTCCTGATCAGCCTGGATGCACACCAGAGACGATCCCAGGTGCGTACCCTTGCAGTCAAACGGATGCTGCTGCCGTCCTGCAGATCAGCGTCAACAACAATTGTGCCACGTAGCTTACGGGAAAGCGGCTCAATTGACAGCAACCTTCCAGCCGGTGGCCAGTTAGTCGCGCGTGCTTTAAAAACCACCTGTACACTATCATGCTCGGTACTGCTCCTCTGCACCAGCTGTTCAGCAACATCTGCCAGCAGGTCAGCCTGTGCCGGTCCACTGCTTCCGGGCATAGCTGAAAACAGCAGTACCAGCAACAATGACAGATGGCCGCTGAGAGGAGTTCGCAACATCAGTTTCCTAACGTTTGATTGAAGTAGCAGTCTGCAGCATTTCGTCTGCCGCCCTGATAGCACGGGAGTTTACTTCATAAGCACGCTGCGCGGTGATCATATCCACCATCTCTTCCACTACCTGTACATTGGCTCCCTCGAGAAAACCCTGTGCCAGTGTTCCCAGATTATCCAGTCCCGGAGTACTGACGGTGGCAGGCCCGGAGGCGGATGTCTCGACATACAGATTCTGTCCTATACTGCGCAGCCCGGCAGCGTTGATAAAAGTTGCCAGCTCGATTGCTCCGATCTCTACCGGTTCTGACTCACCCGCAATCAGCGCTGAAACAATTCCATCCCGTGTGATCTGCACACTCTGCGTGTTTTCAGGGATGGTAATACTCGGTTCCAGGGTCAGCCCGTCTGCAGTAACCATGATTCCTTCTGAGGATACTTTAAAGGAGCCGTCACGGGTGTAGCCCAGTGAGCCATCCAACCGTCGGATCTGAAAAAAGCCATTGCCTTCAATAGCAATATCAAGAGAGTTACCGGTCTGCAGCAGGTCACCCTGGGTCATCATTTTCTGTGTAGCTACCGGGCGCACACCGTGCCCGACCTGTAATTCATTTGGCAGAACGTTTCCCTGACTGTTGGGGACTCCGGCCTCTCGCAGATTCTGGTAAATCAGATCCTGGAACTCAGTACGGCTTTTCTTGAATCCGGTTGTATTCACATTGGCCAGATTATTGGCAATGTTGTCAATGTGCAGCTGCTGCGCAAACATGCCGGATGCGGCGGTGGAAAGTGCGCGTATCATGCTGTCCTCCTGTTATTCGTTAGATGGTCTGCTAGCGACCCAGTGAACCGACTGAATTCACAGCCAGTCCCAGTGTATCATTCTGTGCCTGGATAGCGCGCTGCGTGAACTGGAATATCCGCTGCAGTTCAATCAGATCGATCATCTCGGCAACTATGTTAACATTAGATTGTTCAAGGTTTCCCTGCTTCACTTCAGGATTCTCCACAGGCTCTGCTGCTGCCGTTGGTGAAGCAACAGCATACAGCGAGTAGCCGACGCTTTTCAGGCTGGTGTTATCTGCAAAAGTCACCACTTTCAACTGATCGACTTCAGAACCACGCTGTGAGATGGTACCGTCGACATTGATACTGACCCGTCCTGCCTCCAGTTGAATCTCACCACCTTCACCAACCACCTGCAGATTGTCAGCGGTAACCAGCATACCGTCACTGTTGCGAAAGAAATTGCCATTGCGGGTATAGAACTCTTCACCGGCCTGATTCCGTACTACGAAAAAGCCGGTCCCTGACAGCGCAACATCGAGATCGTTACCGGTAGTCAGCATGGCTCCGGCATCGTAGTCGGTATACTGTCCGGGTGCCAGCAGCTCCAGGCCACGCTCACCCTGCATCTGCAGCCTGGCTATCTCCTGGTCAATCAGACTGGTATAGGCCAGATGTTCCGATTTATAACCGGTGGTATTGGCGTTTGCCAGATTCTGAGACACCTTCTCCAGTTGCACACCGCGCGCCATCATTCCAGCAGTTGCTTCCAGAATTCCTTTGAGCATCAACGACTCCAGTTTGGCTGTCAGCTATAATTCACAGTTGTAGTATGGGCAAAGGGTGTGCCAGATCTATCAGTCGCAAAGAGGAAGATACGGACGGCTAATGCGGTTACAGTAAATGGGATGCGAACTTCCCAACTGATGAAGTCGGAAAGTGAGGAAGGGGGAGCTTTTCCGCGGCGGGGAAAGATTTACCTGTAGCGAAAGGGGCTGTCAGACAGAATCGTGCTCACCGGCTGTAACGAATTCCAACTCCTTGCCACGCCGTCTCACACGAATATGACTGCCATCGGTGAAGGTGCCTTTGAGCACCTCTTCGGCAATCGGGTCTTCCACATGCCGCTCAATCATACGGCGTAACAGGCGGACACCGCTATCGGCGGTATAACCCTGCTCAGCTATAAATTCCCTGGCACCCGGGGTGAGTACCAGTTTGATTTCGCGCTCAGAAAGCCGCTCCTGCAGTTCTGCCAGATAGATATCGATAATCTTCATCACATCCAGCTGTTGCAGCATGCGGAAAACCACCAGCTCGTCGATACGATTGATGAACTCCGGGCGATATGTATCACGGATCTCACGCAATAACCGTTTGCGGATCTGTTCATGAGGTGCCTGTACATCTTCCTGTCCGAATCCCATACGGGAACTGGCAAATACTTCCCGGGTACCGACATTGGAGGTCATAATTATTATGGTGTTGCGGAAACTGACCGTACGGCCACTGTTATCGGTTAACTGCCCGTCATCCAGGACCTGCAGCATTATGTTGAAAACTTCCGGATGGGCTTTTTCCATTTCATCCAACAGGACGACAGAATAGGGACGACGACGAACCTTCTCAGTCAGCTGCCCACCCTCGTCATAGCCGACATAACCGGGAGGCGCGCCAATCAGACGGGATACGGCAAACTTCTCCATGTATTCCGACATGTCGATACGCAACAGGGCGTCCGGGTCATCAAAGAGAAACTCCGCCAGCACCTTGGCCAGTTCGGTCTTGCCAACACCTGAAGGCCCGAGGAACAGAAAAGAGCCGATCGGTCGATCCGGATTCTTGAAACCGGCACGACTGCGGCGGATAGTACGGGAGATCAGCTGAATCGCATCTTGCTGCCCGACGATCTTGGAACCGATATCCTCTTCCATCTTGAGTAGCCGCTCCGATTCCGAGATATCAACCCTTGAAACCGGGATGCCTGTCATCATCGAGACGACATGAGCGATATCTTCCGAAGTGATAGTCACCGGTTCATCCTGAGAATTCTGTTCCCACTCATCCCGCTCCTGCAGCAGCTCTGCCTCCAACTTGACCTTTTCGTCACGCAGCCGGGCAGCCTCCTCATATTTCTGCTGCTCAACCAGGAGCTCTTTGTTCTCCTTCAATGCCTCGATCCGCTCCTCGATCTCGAGAATGCGGTGGGGAACGACAATATTGGCCAGATGCATGCGACTGCCTGTTTCATCGATCACGTCAATTGCTTTGTCCGGCAGTTGACGATCAGTTATGAAGCGGTCAGAAAGACGTACCGCCTGTATCAGCGCATCAGGTGAGTAGATAACGTTGTGATGTTCTTCGTACTTTTCCTTAAGCCCTTCCAGAATGCTGATAGTATCCTGGGCGGTAGATGGATCAACCAGGATCTTCTGGAAACGCCGTTCCAGAGCACCGTCCTTCTCTACGGTCTGGCGATACTCATCCAGGGTAGTGGCGCCTATGCACTGCATGTCACCGCGGGCCAGAGCCGGTTTGAACATGTTGGAAGCGTCCAGCGAGCCTGAAGCGCTGCCGGCACCGACGATAGTATGCAGCTCATCGAGGAAGAGAATTATCTCGCGATTCTTGTCCAGCTCGGTCATCAGTGTCTTGATCCGCTCTTCGAACTGGCCACGGTACTTGGTACCGGCAACCAGGCCGCCAAGATCGAGTGAGACAACCCGTTTACTCTGCAGGCTGTGAGGTACCTTGCGTTCCACAATCCGCAGCGCCAGCCCCTCAGCAATAGCAGTCTTGCCGACACCTGGTTCACCGATCAGTACCGGATTGTTTTTCTTACGGCGGGAAAGAACCTGTGCGACTCTTTCTATCTCCTGGTCGCGCCCGATAATCGGGTCCAGCTCGTCGTTGCGTGCCATGCGGGTAAGGTCACGCCCGAAATGATCAAGAGCCGGGGTCTTTGATTTGGTGCGGGTAACCGGTTCATCACCGGTCAGGGTTTCCCGACCCTGCTGCAACTTATTGCGCTGATCCTGAATCGAATTATAGGTAATGTTGAAGCTTTCGAGCACCTGCGCGGCTATACCGTCATCTTCGCGGGTGATGGCAAGCAGCAGGTGTTCGGTACCGATGGAGTCCGAATTGAGATTCTTGCCTTCCATGTAGGTGACCTTCAGCACCCGCTCCGCCTTCTTGGTGAAGGGGATGTTGCCGATACGCATGGTGTTGTCGGTGCTGTCAACAATCTCCTCAACCATCTCCCGGATACCTTCCAGGTCGACATCGAGCGATTCCAGTATCTGGACAGCTGATCCCTCAGCCAGTCGAACGATACCGAGCAGCAGGTGCTCGGTTCCTATGAAGTCGTGACCGAGACGCAGAGCTTCTTCGCGTGAAAATTGAATCACTTTCTGTACGCGTGGTGAGAATTTGCTGTGCATACAGCACTCCGTTTATAGTTGGCTGCGGCAGTGTTTTACACTGCCTATGGTACTCTGAACCTGATACAATCTACATTGATTCAGACTGATTTCCAAATCCAGTTGCGTTAAATATTAAGGGTTGAACTCTTCCGGCCAGTAACATCCTGTGCCGGAAAAAGACTTCCCTGTAGCATTTATCGGTAGAAATGGGGGTTTGCTTTAGAGGGGAGAATACAGGAGTCAGAAGACAGAATGCAGAATATAGCCTTCGACTGTGTCAGGTTTTGCATCAAGAATATAACCCCGGATTGACTTACGACCGTTCCGGTAGTAAGCGAAACAACATCATCGGTGGTTTGTACGATGAATGGATCGTAACAATCCGGAGTGGACAGGAGGTTTAAGGTGGGGGGCCTACCTGTTCCTAAGGATTTTGTAATAAAATGCACTTATGCTATCTGATAAGGATCATTTTTCTGGTGTTCACTTGTGTTCCCGCTACCAACCTGTACACATACACCCCGCTTGCCAAACCAGATCCTTCAAACGTAACCCGATGCATTCCCGTTCCGTACATCCCCTCCGCCAGAGTCGCTACCCTCTGCCCCATGATATTGTAAACCACCAGCTGGATTTCCTGCGGATGTGGCAGGGAGAACTCAATAGTTGTCGATGGATTGAAGGGGTTGGGATGGTTCTGGGAAAGGGAGATGGTCCAGGGTGAGGGTGTGAAGGTGGGAACTGAATCGTAGGCGTTATTCTGTACTACGACCAGACCATAAGTGTTATAGATCAGGTTGAGATTCGCCCCGGTAACTGCTATACTCTGCGGAGCACTTCCCCAATTATAATTATCCAGATAATCGAGATTGTTCACACCGCGTATCTGAATCCTCATATCAGGGTTTATCGGGTTCCAGCACCAGTTGTAGAGAAATCCATCCGCAACTGTCAAACAACTGCTCCCGTGATGATAGGAGTATACCTCCACCAGCAGTTCCGGTTCTAATACTACCGTTACATCATACAAGCGAAGGTATTCACTGTTTGACGCCACAATGAGACGATCAATCAGGATGGCAATCTTATCAACATTACAGGCAAGAGATGGTTGCCCCATGTAAATCAGTTCACCAGGCTCGCTGATGTCGTAAAATGATACCTGCGCATTATTACCGCTCAGCAGAGCCAGACGCCCCTCGGTAACAGATATATCCTCTATTTCGCCCACCACCCAGCTATCCAGCAGCTGGGGGTTCTCCGGATCTTCAACATCCACAATGCCGATTGATTGATCCTGATAATAGATATAGAGTAGATCGCTCTGGAAAAGAACTTCAGTGATTCCACTCAGCTCCAGCAGGCCTGCCTGAATGGGATTGGTTGGTTCTACGATATCAATAATCCGCAATTGATCAGAATCTGCGAGGTAAACCATGTTGTCAGTCAGAAGACATAACTGCTCATCAGCAAGTAGCGCTATACTGGAAACGGCTGTCAGTATGGAGTCCTCTTGAGTCGGTTGGAAAATGTGAAGCTGGTTAGCCTGCACAGCAAGTTTGTCACCATCACTGACCACTTGCTGTGGCGTACCGATCGAAGAAAACTCGGTTATGATCTGCAGTGAATCCTGATCTGTGATCGCAACCTGTGTTACACCATGATCCTCCCTGGCAGTCCATACAGAGCTTTCTTCTGGGAAAATATCTACGATCCCGGGACAGGAAAAGGCAGTCAGTTCGACTACGGTATCCGGTTGACTGATATCCAGACGTCTAAGATTATCAGCGTCATAGAAGTAGAGTGTATCTCCCAGGGTAAAAGGATTCGTCTTCCTGGCTAACTGCTGATTCAGATCAAGATCGGTGTAATTTAGAAAGATTGGCGTTGAAGGCTCAGCGACATCCCATACCTCCAGATTGTCTTCACCGAGAACCCAGAATAGTTCATTCTGGACAAGAGCCGTTGCAGGAAAAACTATTCCATCATTAAAAGTGCTGCCAAGATATGCGACAGAATACATATCACTCACATCCCAGATGTCAATTCCTGTCATATTACACCCGATAACAACCGTAAAGAGTAAATTGTCAGAACAGGCTAAGGGAAACCCTTCAGCGATTGTATTGATCAATTGCGGATCGTGCACATCTGAGATATCCACAATCTCTGTACCACTTGGACCACCCCAGTAAAACCATTCACCCGCACCAATAACGGCAATATCACCCTGCAGGATCAGCTTAATTGCGCTGGAGATCGGAATGAAATTATCAATAACCGGCACTTCCGGATCAGCAAGATCAACCATGAATAAACCATGATCAACCGTCAATACCAGTGCAAAGCCATCTTTCGTCTCCAGGTCTGTAACAGGACCGGGCATCAGCAATCTTCCAAGCAGGATCGATTCGGAAAGACTCCAGACTTCGAGAAAATCACCCTCACAGCGCAGCATGTGATCTTCTGTAACACAGACAGAACGCGAGGGGCCTTCTCCCCACCTGGCAATCTGGGTGCTGCGTTGCGCATACATGGTAATCGGTATAAAGAGAATTGCGGCCAGAATCCAGATTGATACAGTTCTTCTCGGGATACTCATAGCAACTCCAGTGACTATTTGATCAGAACCATTTTTCTGGATACAACATTACCTCCAGCTGTCAATCGATACAGGTAGATGCCTGAAGCAAGATCACCTGGTTCCCACTCAACACTGTAATAACCAGCCTGCTGGAACCCGCTTTGTATTACATCCACTAACTGGCCTTTTTGATTATAGACAGCTAACTCCACCACACATGGCAGATCAAGGCCATATTCGATCGTAGTCGATGGATTAAACGGGTTGGGGTGGTTTTGCCGCAGGTAGAAAACGACGGGCTGTGAAACAGGTTCCGTCACCCGTTCAGGATCGCATTGCGCATCTGAAAACCCCATGACACCGCAGTTATCTGTGCGGCAGGGAGATTCCGGCAGCAGGCGATAGTGCCCACTTTCAGGATTACAGAACAGGGGATCGGTGTCGATATTGCCTGGCATCCACCAACCGCCCTGAATATCGCAACAGACAGCGTCTATATATGCTTGCTCAGGATACATCTCGTCCGGGGCATTGTCCCAGAAAATACTGTTTTGCAGCTCTATAAAGCAGCCACCCATATAACAGAAACCACCTCCATACGGTGCCGTATTACCTGTAGCGGTGATTCTACTGATGGGTGGCCGAGTTTCCGTATGATCACAATAAATCCCACCCCCATAAGTAGCAGTGTTACCGGTGATAATGAGGTCTTCCAGAATAGGATCGGAGTTCAACCAGCAGATCCCGCCACCAAAAGTGTTATCAGATGTATCGGGAAAAAAGCCACTGCCGTTGGTCAGGGTGAAACCGCTGATTCTGTTGTACATATACTCACAATCTCGTATTAGAATTACTGCACCTGCTCCACCACCATCAATCACGGTTTCTTCGATGAAGCCTGGAGACTCATTGAGCTGATAGCGAGAAGTGAGAATGATACCCTTGCCATCTATCACCAGGTTTTCCTGGTATACACCTGGATCTACAAGTATTACATCACCAGATATTGAGCTGTCTATAGCAGCCTGGATGGTGGTGAATTCCACCGGCACCTCCAGTGTGTCGGTCATCAGTATGGGGAACAGGGGAGGAAAGGAGATCGCAAAGTTCTCATCATAGTGATAGCGTTTATCGTAACCTATGAAGCGGTTTCCATAAGGACCGATGGGAGAACGTCGCACAAAACCACGCCGTTGCTGCACAACCGCACCCCAGAGATAGATATTACCACGCAGGTCAGTCATATTGGTATGGCAGGGGTGACCCGCAGGCAGGCCGTAGGGGTTATCACCACCGTTGGTACAGGAGTTGTGCCAGAAATCGGCCTCAAAAACATTATCCAGCGCCATGATGGCAGCAGTGATAAGTATGTGTTCCCTGTCTGCGACACCCTGTACCGCATCGCAATCAGGGAGGTTCTGCCCACTATTGTAACCGCCGTTCTGTGGTGTAAAGGCAATGATAACATTCTTCTCCGAGACAATCCCCATACGATTACTAGAGCCGGGTACCGGCATTCCCTTCTCATCCTCCGGTGGATTGCCGATCCAGTTGACACCGTCAAAAGCGACATCTGCATACCAGACATCATCAATCAGCCAGATGGTATCAGCGGAGAGAAAAGTGACCTGGCCACTCAGGTACCCTTCCAGAAACAATTTCCCCTGGAGAGCTACAACACCCTGCTGCGGTGGTGGCAACGCCAGCGTCTGGCCATACTGATAACTGCCATCGTGAAAAATCGTATCACCGTCGGGATAGAAGTGATCGTATAGCCATTGCTCAATCAGCAGGTGATTACCGCGGATACGAAGAGTTGTGGCTATTTCCTCCCAGCTGTCAAGTGAATCGATAAAAACATCTGTTGACCAGATAGCCAGTCCGGCGTTAGTCCGCATGGAGTCGATAGCAGCTTCCGGAGGAAGAGGATAACCGCTGCTGTCAGGATAGTTGAACTGGATTCCTTCGTGGAAAATATCATAGTCTGGGTTTGTGCCATTTAGCCACATCACATCTTCTCTGGCAGTTGAAACAGGTCCGTAAAACTGGGGATAGCCACCCGCTGCACCATTGATCTTAATCCAGCCATTGGAATGCAACCTACCGTAGATGTTATCAGCCCCGTAGAAACTGATAGTGATCTCACCACCGGGATCATCGGCGGGATTCACTTCCTCATCGGTGAAATACAGGAAACGCCCGTAGCAGAAGGCGGTTTCGGCAAGCATAAACAGCAGCAATATGACAAGTGGTTTCAAACAGAGCTTCATGATTGGCTCCAGAAATGGAATCCAGACAAAACTATAACGAAATGTAGAGATACTTACGCAGAAGTCAAAGCTGTGTCTGGTGTTGCAGAGCGTATCAGGGGGGTGTCTGTTACTGATCAGACTCGCGTACCGACTCCATCTGCCCCCCATCTTCCATGTGCAGGTGGCGGTCAGCGATCCCGGCCAGCTCCTGGCTGTGGGTTACGATCAGAAAAGAATTGCCGTCATTTTGCGCCAGGTCGGCGATCAGCTCGGCTACAGAAGTAGAGTTGCTGCTATCCAGATTACCTGTCGGTTCATCAGCCAGCACGATACGGGGCTGATTGACCAGAGCGCGGGCCAGCGCCACACGCTGTTGCTCACCACCGGAAAGTTCACCCGGTTTATGGTGTATCCGATGCGACAGCCCTACCCTGTCGAGCAGGTATTCCACCCGTTGTTGCAACTCACCTTTTGCTGTTCCAGCCATCATACCGGGCAGCATCAGGTTTTCCAGCGCGGTAAACTCCGGCAGCAGATGGTGAAACTGGAAGACAAAACCAATTTCGCGGCTACGCCAACGCGCCAGCTGATTATCGCCCAGATCATTGAGAGGACGACCGTCAAACAGCACTTCACCACTGGTAGGCTTCTCCAACCCACCCAGAATATGCATCAAGGTAGACTTGCCCACACCGGAGGCACCGGTAATGGTATGCACACCGGAATGAAGTGTGAAATCCACACCGGTCAGAACCCGGGTATCGGGTGGGAAGGTTTTAATGAGGTTACGTGCTTCCAGCATCGGGTTACTCATAGCGGATAGCCTCCACCGGCAGCAGACGGCTGGCCTTACGGGCTGGATAGAGGGTCGCCAGAAAACTGATGACCAGCGCAGCCATTGAGATTAGGAGGAAATCACCCGCCTGCATCTTGATCGGAAAAGCTGAGATAAAGTAAACATCAGGTGGTAACGAAAGCAGTTCGAAACGCCATTGCACCCAGCAGATCAGAAAGCCGAGCAGCACCCCTGCCAGTGTGCCGACCCAGCCTATGAAAATCCCCTGCAGCACGAAAATCTTCTGGATCTGCCCCCGCCCGGCACCCATCGCTTTTAGAATACCGATCTCCTTGCGCCGCTCCAGCACTATCATGATCAGCGTCGTGACAATATTGAATGCCGCAACCGCGATAATGAGTGATAGCACCGTGAACATCATCCACCGTTCGATCTTCATCCAGCTGAAGAGGTTCTTGTGCATTTCAAACCAGGTCAGCGGATACCAGGGATAACGTCCCAGCTGCTCCAGGATCTCCTCCTTGACCTGATCCGCTTTATAGAGATCGTCCAGGCGGATCTCGATACCGTGCACCCGTTCTCCCAGATTGAACAGCCCGGCAGCAGCAGGCAGTTCGACCATGGCGATTACATCATCGTACTCAAACATCCCCAGTTCAAAAATACCGGTAACTACAAATCGCTCCACCTGCGGGCGGCTGAAGGCGCTGGTCATACCGGAAGGGCTGAAAGCGATCAGCGTATCACCCAGCACACAGGCCAGTTTGTCCGCCAGATAGCGCCCCAGCACTATCCCGTTCTGCTGGCCGCCGGGTGAATTGAACTGCAACTCACCGCTGACGATATGTGAGCGGATATCGGAAACATTGTCTACAGTAGCAGGATCTACCCCACGCAGCACAGCCGCTTCTGAACGCCCGCCACAACGCAGCATCCCTTTATCGAGAATGTAGGGGGACATGCCGGTGATCTCATCGATCACCTGCAGTTGTTCCATCACCGCGCCGGGATTGATCACCCCTTCGTTGTGAAAAGCACGCAGGCGGATGTGCGCATCCATACCGATGATACGGGTACGGATAACCTCTTCAAAACCGTTCATCACCGACAGCACGATAATCAGCGCCGCCACACCGATCGCTATCCCCACAATCGAAAAGAGAGAGATCAGGGAGATGAAACCGGTAGTGTATTTACTGCGCAGATGACGCCAGGCGACGAACAGCTCCCAACCCATTTATGACTCCGAGTCACTGTTAGCTTCCGGCCGCAGTTGTGGAAAAAGTATCACGTCGCGAATTGAATCCCGATCCAGCAGCAGCATCACCAACCGGTCAATCCCGATACCGAGACCAGCAGTCGGCGGCATACCGATTTCCAGTGCCCTGACAAAATCGTGGTCAAACGGCTGCGCCTCTTCATCACCCCGCACGATCAGCTCGTGCTGCCCTTCGAAACGCTGCTGTTGATCACGGGGATCGTTAAGTTCCGAGAAGGAGTTGCAGATTTCCTTACCGGCCACAACAACTTCAAAGCGCTCCACCAGCCCCTCTTCAGAACGGTGACGCCGTGCCAGCGGTGACATCTCAATCGGATAATCGATCACGAAGGTAGGCTGGATCAGTTTCGGTTCTACAAATTCCCCGAAAATCTCGTCAATGATATGGCCCTTGGCAGCCTTGGGTTCCAACTCCAGACCCAGCTTTTTGGCAATCGCATGCAGTTCGACTTCGTTTTTACCTGCCAGCTCCTCACCGGTATGCTGTTTGATAAGCTCCAGCATCGGCATCCGGGGCCAACCCGGGGACAGATCGATCTCCACACCCTGTTTCATAATCGTTGTTGAACCATACAGGTTCTGTGCCAGCCGGGCTACCATCTGCTCAAACAGATCCATGGTATAGCTGTAATCCTCCCAGGCGGCATACAGCTCCAGCTGTGTGAATTCCGGGTTATGATAACGATCAATTCCCTCATTGCGAAAATCACGGGCAAATTCAAATACCCGATCGTAGCCACCCACTATCAAACGTTTCAGATAGAGCTCGTTAGCTATGCGCAGGTAGAGCTGCATATCGAGAGTGTTGTGATGTGTGACAAAGGGGCGGGCTGCAGCGCCGCCATAGACAGGCTGCAGCACCGGAGTCTCAACTTCAAGATAATCCTGCTCCAGCAAAAACTCCCGTATCTGCTGAACGATCTGGCTCCGCTTCCTAAATGTATCACGTACGTCCGGGTTCACGATCAGATCGAGGTAACGCTGACGATAACGCTGCTCTTTATCGGTAAAGGCGTCAAATTTCTTACCATCCTTTTCCTTCACGATCGGCAGTGGATAGAGATTCTTTGAGAGGAGCTGGATTTCCCGGACCAGAAGGGACTCCTCACCGGCGCGGGTACGGAAAACAACACCGCGTACTCCGATCAGGTCACCAATATCGAGTAACTTGAAGAGTGCATAATTATCGGTACCCACTTCATCCCGCTGCAGGAACAGTTGCAGGCGGCCAGCACTGTCCAGAATATGTGCGAAACTGGCTTTTCCCATACGACGCATTGAAATCAAACGCCCGGCCAGTGTAACTTCCTGTTTGTTCTCCTCAAACTGGTCAAAACCTGCCAGTACCTCTGCGCTGGTGTGAGTGACATCGTATTTATAGGGGTATGGATCGACACCCAGCTCACGTATCCGCTCCAGCTTATCCTGCCGGTTGTTTAATATCTCCTGCAGGTGTCCTTCACCCTTCGTTGTATCCTTCACGCTTGATCTCCGAGGTTTATTGTCTACGACCATTCCAGGTCACTGAATTTCAGGAAAGAATAAAGAATAACCGATCGACTGCTGTAATGCAAGCTTGTCCTCCAGGGTGGTAGTCCTCCTGTATTCCGGGCAACTTGAACTGCTTGACTTTGCCTTGGCGATCGGGCACATTAAATTTATAAAATTCCTTAAATTGTCATGTTCTATCTGGGAGAAACACCAGGTTTCAGTGTGACAACGATAATGACCATTTGTTTTCATGATTTACCATCAATTTAAACGGATATTATGAGTAATCCCTTTCCCTTCCCGAACCATCTGACTTTGCTGGATATAGAGATCCACGAAGCACTGGCCGTATACTCCGATCCGAATTCGCTCTACGAGCCGATTCGCTACATTCTGAAAAATAGTGGCAAACGGATCCGTCCTTTACTGGTTCTTCTTACAGGTGAATCCCTGGGTGGTAACCGGCGGCTACTCCTGAAAGGGGCAATGGCAGTTGAGTTATTACACAACTTCACTCTGGTGCATGACGACATCATGGATCAGGATGAACTGAGGCGTGGACAGACTACTATCCATAAACGATGGGACGAGGGAACCGCTATCCTCAGTGGTGACGGATTAATCGGTCTGGCTTATCGCCTGCTCACCGAACAGAACTATGAGAATTTCCAACCCGCTTTAAAAACATTCACAGATGCGGTAATCGAAGTGTGTGAGGGACAGGCTCTGGACAAGGAGTTTGAAACCAGCGATTCTATTCATTTCCAGGATTACAATACCATGATTGCCAAGAAAACCGCCGCTCTGATTGCAATGGCAGTTGAGCTGGGTGCGTTGATGGCTGGATCAAGTATCAAAACCGCTACCCGCCTGTCTGAATTCGGTTATAATATCGGTATGGCTTTTCAGATTCAGGACGACATGCTGGACTTTCTCTCCAGCAGCAAAGTGCTGGGAAAACCGGTGGGTTCCGACCTGCTGGCCGGCAAGAAAACCTATGTCACTCAGATGGCAGAAAGCCTGTTTAACGGACAGCAACTCGCTGAATTTCAACAGTTTCTGCAAATAAGGGCTCTGGATGAGAAAGGGCTGGCTCGATTGCAGGATCTGCTGCACAAAGGTGGAGTGGTGGATGCGGGAAGGCGGGAAGTCGGGGATTACTTTGATAAGGCAAAAGCAATTCTCAACGAGGTATTTCCGGGTGATTCCGGTGAACAACTCTACAGTGCTACCGACTGGATCCTCAATCGTACTTACTAGTCTGCAAAAGAAATGCAATTCCTACTGATAACACTGCTGGCAGCTGCTGCCCATCTGGAAAACAGGATGGTAGCACAGACTTTTCTGCTACGGCCTGTTATCGCCTTACCACTGATCGGCCTCTGGCTGGGAGATTTTTCAAGCGGCCTGTTGCTGGCTCTGCCGGCGGAAATCCTGTTTATCGAAGAGCGTGCGCTGGGAACCAGTCTTCCACCTGAACCTGCACCAGCCCTGCTGGCAGTTCTGGGGGGGAGTTTGCTGGCGCTGCCGGCAGGAGTGGTTGCACTTAACTCCTGGCAACAGCTGCTGGTACTTATAATCGGTATACCGGCGGCCTGGGGATTTGCCAGCCTTACCCGATTACAATTAAAATTGAACACACACTATGACGACCGATTTGATACTGCCTGTCAGCAGGGTGACCGCCACCGTTACGAACAGCTGTTTCGCCTGACATTGCTGCGCTCAAGCGCTTTCAGCTGGGTTGCCACGCTTGTACTTACGGCTGTGGCGTATTTCCTGCAGCAGATCCAGGTGTCCGATGCAGTTATTGAGTGGTCTGCCTCACTTATGACCGTCATTTTTGGAATCACTATTGCCACAGCAATCCAGACATTCTACCGGAGACAGCTCCGTTTGCACACCTATCTGGGCATATTAGCGGGTAGCGTTGCGGTTATTCTCCTTTTACTCATGCGAGGTGACCTGTTTTAAAATTCAGCCGTAAAGTCAGAATCTTTCTCCGCTTGCTGCTTATTCAGACAGCTTTCACAGACAGGTTGATGCAGAACCGGGGATTTCTCTGGGCACTGCTGCCGGCAACCGACAGACTCACTGAAGAGGAGCTGGCGGAATTCATGACTGCTCAGAATCGGTTTTTCAATTCGCATCCCTGGATGACCGGTTGGGCGGCTGGCCTGCAGATAAACGCGTTAGAACAGGGGGAGGATGCTACCGCCCTGAAGGAAAGCCTGATCACTCCCCTCGGTGCAATCGGTGACCGTCTTTTCTGGCATCAGTTGAAGCCAATCAGTGCGCTCCCTGCCGCTATTGGCGTTATCGGCGGTCTCAGCAATTTCCCGTATGCTTTTCAAACAGGATTGTTCATCTCAATTCTACTGCTGACTCTGCCCCACCTGGTAATTCGCTGGCAGGGGCTCAGCCGCAGCCTGACTCATGGCAGAGAGTGTCTGAAAGGTCTGCTGGCATTACATGATGCACCCCTGTTCAAGCCACTCCAGGCACTGGGTGCTGTACAGCTGGGTATCTGGCTTGCCTGGCTGGCTGCCTGGCAACAGGGAAGTAATTTCCGGCAACTGTTCCTGCTGGTGGGTAGCGCTCTTTTCTATGCGCTACTCGGCAGACTGCGCTTAAGTCTGCTACTCAGGTTGCTGATAACCCTGGCAACAGCCGGCATACTGATCCTGCCCTACTCCTCCTGGTTGTGATACATTTGACGCTGTCAGACTTTTTTTGTATACTAAGTGACCAGTTTTAGCAAATGGGAATCAGGAATGAGTAAAAACAACACAGCAACACGCACAGTAACTATCCTTAACCGACTGGGGCTGCACGCTCGCCCGGCCAATCAGCTGGTGCGTCTGGCCGCAAAATTCGAAGCAGAATTAACACTGATCTGGGATGATCTGCGTGTAAATGGTAAATCCATTATGGGTGTGTTGATGCTGCAGGCGGAAGAAGGCGCAGAGCTGTTGCTGGAAACGGAAGGACCTGACGCAGAGAAACTGCTGGAAGCAGTGGTGAAACTGGTTGCAGACCGTTTTCACGAAGCACAACCGGATGAGGTGAAGTGATGGAAAAATCACTGACAGGAATTGGTGTCTCACAGGGGATCGCAATCGGGCCCGCACATCTGATCCAGGAAAAAGCACTGATTGTCAAACCCCGGACTATCCCCTTAAAAGAGGTACCGGCTGAACTGAAGCGGTTTGAAAAAGCAATAGAGCAGACCGCTGCAGCGATACAGAAAATTCAGCGCCGGGCTGACAGGCTGGCCCCTTCGCAGCAGGCGGAGATATTCGATGTACATCTGAGCCTGCTTAAGGATCCCATGCTGGTTGGTCGCACCAGGGAAAACATCAGCAGCCAGAGGATAAACTCCGATTACGCACTTCTACAGGCGCTGCAGGAATACCAGAGGCTGTTTAATCAGCTCGCAGATGAAACACTGCAGGATCGACTTGCCGATGTCAAGGATGTCGGTAAACGCCTGATTGAGTTCATCCAGGGGTATAAACGTACCAATCCCTTCAAGTTCAAGATGCCGGCTATCCTGCTGGCGCATAACTTGACCCCTTCCGATGCTATCCATCTGGACCGCACAAAAGTTCTGGGTGTAGTCACAGAAATGGGCGGCATCGGTTCGCATACAGCAATCCTCACACGCGCACAGGGAATCCCGGCAGCTGTTGGTGTGCGCCGACTGCTCGCATCGTGTGCTGATGACGAGACCATTATTGTCAACGGCAATTCTGGTGAGATAATACTGCGCCCCAAACAGAAAACGATTCATTTCTATACACGCAAGCAACAGGCGATCGTTCGGTTTGAGCAATCCCTGCGGGAGCTGGTTGATCTACCGGCAGAGACCAGAGACGGCAAACGAATTCAGCTGCACTGCAATATTGAATTGCCGGACGAAGTAGAAGATGTCAAGAGTATCGGTGCGGATGGAATCGGCCTGTTCCGAACCGAGTATCTCTTTCTCTCCAAGAAGAAACTTCCCGGGGAGATGGCGCAGGCAGCCGAATACATAAAGGCAGCGAAAGCCCTGAAGCCGATGCCGGTAACTTTCCGCACTTTCGATCTCGGTGGTGACAAACTACCACATGAGCTGGCCGCTGAAAGCGAGGATAATCCTTTTCTGGGGTACCGTGCAATTCGTGTATCACTGGACAAACCCCGATTGTTCAAAGCGCAGTTACATGCAATCCTCCGTGCATCCAGCAGTAAGAATGTGCGGTTGATGTTCCCCATGATCAGCACTCTGCAGGAGCTTCTCGATGCCCGGAAGCTGCTGGAAGTTGCTAAGGATGATCTACGCAAAGAGAAAATTCCATTTGACACAAAAATGCCGGTAGGGATGATGGTAGAAACACCCTCCGCTGTCATGATCTCCGAGGTGCTGGCCCGTCATGTTGACTTCTTCAGTATCGGGACTAATGACCTGACGCAATATGCTCTGGCTGCTGATCGTGGTAACCAGTCTGTATCACATATTTATCATCAACTGGATCCCAGTGTACTGAAACTGATCGCCATAACTGTGAAAAATGGCCATGCGGCGGGTATACCGGTAGGACTCTGTGGTAATCTGGCCTCAAATCCACTGGCGACCATCATTCTGCTGGGGCTGGAAATCGATGAGCTTTCGATGTCCCCTTCCATACTGCCGGAAATTAAGAAGATTGTCCGTTCGCTTTCCTGGCGGGGGGTTCGCACACTGTCTCGTCAGGCACTGCAACTCAACAGCTATGCTGAAGTACTGGCGTTTGCGGAACAGGCGCTCCAGCAGCGGGTGGAAGAAATACCTTACTAGGAACCTGAACTATCCGATCAGCCTTACGATAGTTATTCTGCGCCCGATGAGCAGTGGCGTTGCTGCATACGCAACCGTTTTGTCTGCTGTGCAGGTGTGTGATACAAATTGTCGAGTGAATTCAACGTGGCACAACTGCTAACTCGTCGCTCCAGCTGTCTGTAACAGAGAGCTATCTTCAACAAAGCATCTCCTCGCTTGTTGGCATTCCTGACAGAGAATACTCTTTCAAAGTGATACAGAGCCGCGAGAAACTCCCCGTTGGCAAAACGGGATTCTCCAAGCCAGAAATGAATATTGTCCAGCAACTCAGTAGCAGGTGATTGCTGCAGCAGCTGCTCGAAGATCGTGATGGCTTCATGGTAATTATGCTCGTTGAAGGCAGCCACACCATCGTTGTATTCCAGAGCAACAGCCTCCTGCATGGTCACTATCAGTGACAGTAGCAGTGACAGCACGATTCCCCTGAACAGATTCACAGAAATTACTCTGTTGGACATAAGCCGAAACGATTCCTAAAAAGTATACCTGCCACTTATTCGATGTATGGAACCAAGATCCGCCGGAAGAAAGGCGTAGTCAAATCCCCAGTCATCATACTTGAACCCGGCACCAAAAGCAGGTCGATCATGATCGAAACCGGCACGCAGTGCCACCAGCTCTCCGTATTCAACTTCAATCCCATGCTTATAGCGATTGCTGTATTTGTAGGCCACCTCACGTACTACCCGTAATGCAACCGGGCCGAGCGGCACCTCCCAGGCAGCCCCCAGACGCAAGCCGGGCTCAACAGCGTCCACCTTGCTTCCCCAGTCAAGGCCGGTTCTGGTGAGGTCTGACATCGCTGCTGAGAATGTGAGACGTCCCAGATCATGACGTGCCAGCACTTCCACCAGATCTGCCTGCAGGCTGATGCCAGCGTCAAGGCCTATACCACGCGCTGAAGCAGAGTCCAGCTGCTGCGTCAGTACTTTAACACTGCCACCGAAAGGAATTTCCAGCGGAATACTGAAGTAGAGCCATCCCAGGTCGAAGACAAAACGATTCATCTTGGCGAAGGAAATGTAAATGGCCTGTTCGCGATCATTGAAGTAACCATCGGCCGCACCACCCCGCTGGTGTATTGCTGCCGCGCGCTCCGCCACGCTGTACTGGTCATCGGGATAGGCGGGATAACGGGGAATATCATCCACGGCAAAACGGAGATAGTTCACCGCCAGAGTCGCCTGTCCCAGTGGCAGGGCGCCACCGGCATAATAGTAGTAGCCCAGTGGATCACGCAGGTCACCGAAGTGGGAGGCATACATGAAGTTAACCTCTAATCCGGAGACATAGGCTAACCGGGCAGGATTCCAGTAAAAAGCAGTAGCGTCATCACAGATGGGGCCGCAGGCACCGCCCAGAGCTAGCCCGCGGGCATCGGCACCAAAGTCTAGATAATCGGCAGCGTATTCCCCTGCCACCGTAATCCCGGCCTGAAGCAGTATCAACCAGAGTGCCACAGAGAAATGCTTCATCGCAACCTCGCCGCTTTTCCGGTACAGCTGACTTTATCATTCCCCTGCCAGGCGGTAATACGATAGAAGTATACTCCATTAGCAACAGCACGATACTCCTCATCCCGACCGTCCCAGTGAATCTCAGCATAATTGATCAGGGGCCCCTCCTGGGAAAGCCGCCGTATCCGCCTGCCGGCAGTAGTGAATATATCCAGTTCGACCTGATCGGTCAGATCGGTCAGATTAAAGATAAACAGTGTCTCGTCCTCAAACGGATTCGGGTAGTTGCCGTAATACTCGATAGTCAGGCTGGTAGCGATACGAAACAGTGTAACAACACTATCACGGTTACCACAGAGATCCTGCATCCCTACAGTAAGTGTGTGGATGGAATCAGGGTTTAGCATTGTCAGATCCGGTTTCAGAGCAAGCCCGACTGAAGAAAGCTCTCCTGCAGGATCGAAGTGTATTTCACTACCGGTGAGGGGTGTATCATTTACCCGCGCAGTTAACTGCTCCACTGCAATATCTACGCCATTGATATCGGTAGCATGAATTGTGAATGTGGGTTGACGTGATACAAAACCACCGGTAGTCAATACCTGATTCTCTACCGAGATTTCCAGCTGTGGTGGTTCGCTATCAGTAGCAAAACCGGGAACCGCCCCACAGATTACACCGACAGCAGCCCGTAACTGCAATGTGTCACCATTATCCACCAGCTCTACCGGTTCGCAACGCAGCCACCCGCTTTGCCAGCGGTCGACCAGCGCATACTCCGGAGCACCGCTGCTATCAGCAGGAACAGACCATTCCCAGTGAACAGGAATATCTGTCAACAGCCCTACCGGTTCAACCTGGTACAATGGCAGGGCAGCGCTGAGTCCTGGCTGTTGCAATTCTCCCTCTGACAGACGGACTGCCAGCACACCCTCAGCACCCGGGGGCATCTCCTCAGGCAGAATTTCCAGACTGGTTTGAGGGTCGAGATGTATCACAGAGTGTTGAGTTCCGTCATGAGTACCATATTCGCTGTTAACGCTGTAGTAACGGTCTGCAACAGACATTATCCGGTTGTTATTGCCACGGTCAGCATCCATGATTGTTGAATCGGGATCGAGTTCAAACAGAAGCCAGTGGTAATCATCCACCGGTAAACTCAGGGTTATCATTGTATCACACCCGGCGTCTATCCGGGCAAGCTCGCGTTCAGTGATAATTGTCCAGGATGTAGAATCGCTGGAAAGAGACAAACGTAGCGGCAGGTTTTCAACTGTGCTGTTGCCCTGGTTGGCTATGGTCAGTTGCAAACCACCGCCCTCACCGGGTGAGGAGTAAACGGGGCCCAGCAGCGGGTCGGGCAACAGTGGCAGAACCTCCTGCCAGCTGGTGGTAGTTGTATCACGTACTCCTTCTTCATCCTCGGTGATGAAGTAGTATACCAGAGTATAGCCAGCCGGGAAAACACCATATTCAACAGTACCGGTGTAATGAGTGGGCTGTTCAGAATCAGCAACGAGGACTTCGGAATACTCGGTGAAGCTCACGTCGAATGAATCCAGTACGGTCAGCTCCAGGCTGAGTTCGCTGACAGGAGTTGATGCAGCACAGCTGGCTTCGAAGTGAAACAGGGTGTTGCTGGCAACTTCCTCAGGTACCGTACCGGTTCCCCAGAGAAAAGGGGCTGCCAGACTGTCGGAATAGAAGAATAACGCGTTTGCATTGACAGCGCTAGCAGGGTCATCACTCCAGGCCTGCAACCGTACCTGTCCGGGTGAACCCCCGGGGCAGGAGTCCGGAAACGCTGAGTCCAATATAAAGATACCCTGTCCTGTTGACTGAAGTTCATCTTCAGCAACGTGATACAATGGTGAGGCACCGCGCAACAATGGCCATGAGGGCCCGTTGTAAAACCGCAGTACAGCGTCCTGATTGTCAGGCTGTGTTTCCCACTCGCCAGTCAGCGGTTCACCGGGCATTCCAACAGCAGGAATGAGAGCCGGTGGGGATAACGGCTGGGGTAAATGCAGCTGTTGAGCAGGGTCACCCAGAATATTGAGGCTGTTCAGTAGTGATGTTATTATCAAACCGTGTTCATTCTGAACAGCAATGTCATCGGCATAAAGCGCCAGAAAAGTGCTGGTGCCCTGAAACAGTGCTTCTCCTACCGGCTGCAGTGACTGAGTCAACAGGTTATGGTTGAAATATTGCGCAAACTCATTACCACTGAGGAAGAAGGAAAGCGAGGTGCACCCGAGGGTTCCGATAGCCCCCCTGTTCTGTGCCACCAGCAGTTCCTCTCCCAGAGTCCTGCCACTTTCAAAAGCGTTGATATAGCAGGTGAAATTGGCAATAAACGGTAAAGTCTGCCCGTTCTCCAGCCGCTGCACATCTTCATCACGTAACAGATTATTGTCAGACCAGACAGCCCCACCACCGTGACCGGTGTAGTTTACCAGCACTGTCCCCTGATCCAGGTATTGCAGCAACTGCTCGGTACCGCCAAAGAAAGGTGAGAAGATATTATCGGTCAACAACCGTTCAACGAAGTAGCGCTGCGGTACCCAGTTCTGTACCAGGGTTGTAACCTGCTCGGAAAATGTGAGGTCACCGACACCTCCGATTCCTGATACGAAAAGCAGCCTGTTCTGCCAGCGCCCTCCTGTGGCATTCTGATAGCTGATCAATTTGGCCAGCATGGCACTCAGTTCGGCTGCAGAGGAAGCAGGCAAACGCCCGACCAGCACATCCGGAAAAAGATCATCGGTCAATTGCCCGAACCAGTGTTCGGTTACGGTAGCACCCCAGTTGTGAGCAAACCGGTATTTCACCGGAAGCAACGGTTCCCCTGCCGCCAGGGCACCTCTGGTATCATCGCTACCATCTCCAGCCAGCAGCAGATAGCGGGGAAACTCATCCCAGTAGTGCAATCCGTAAGCCAGTAGATCGCGAATTGCATAAGGGGAATTGCGCCCGAAACTGAACCAGTCGTAAACCTGCGAGGAAGGCAATACTGTATAGCTGCTGAATTCACCGGGATGGTTGTCCAGCCAGAGTTGCAGCGAGTCGCTGATACCGCTGGTAAGCAGTGAATCGGGCAGGATGACCAGATACTCAGAACCGGCAGTCGCCGGAGTCAGTCCAACCGCTGTCTGTGGATCGACACGATCAATGACGGCAACCGGCTGCAACTGCTCAGCGATAACAATCCGGTACTGCACCGGCCCCTGAATCTCATCCTGGAAGTGGCAGCGAAAACTGTTGGCACCGGTAGGGCGGATCTCAGCGTTGGTAAGCATCGCTCCGTCATCGCGGTAGATAACTATGTCATCCCTCGTAAATCCTCGTATCACGATGTCGAGCAGTTCACCGGCAGGGATACCATCAGCGGGATCCAGTGTCAGCAGCAGTTGATCGTTACGAGCAATCAAATCGCGCTGGCAGGTAATCGAGAAATAGTCAAGCAGCACCCTGTTATCTGCTCCTGCAGGTGTATCACCTGCAACCACCAGCATCAGGGTGTTCTCTTCGGTCAGGTAATGCGAGTGAAAGGGGTTCGATGGCCCTGTGGAAACCTGGATATAATCCTGCTCCCGCCAGTAGTAACTTCCATCAATCGGTGCCCCAGCGTCAAGCTCCGGCACCGTACGATTATTCAGGTAGATCTGTGCACGGTGGATGCCTGCATCAGGATTTTCTTCTCCAGAAAAGGACTGTCCCCGCAATCCAACGACAATATCCACCGGCCGGGGGCTCCCGACCGAGATACCGGGTAGTGTAAACTGATACTCGGAAGTTTCCCAGGCACGGGTCCCATCATCAAAAAAGAAGTGATCCAGTTCCAGTTCACTGTTCTCAACCACCAGACGATCAAAGTAGTTGTCGTTCTCAAATCGGTGAGTCGTAGTGAAATAGGTCACCGGGAAATAGCTTCCAGGAGTAACAGATACAATTTCTCCCGATTCCTCAATCATTCGCAGGGGGGGTGTATCGCTTTCATACAGGTAGTATATATTCCAGGGTGACCAGGGATCATGATAGAGGTCACTGCCGCTGTTAGCTACCTGACAGAGTGGTGCCTCACCCCAGAATTCCAACTCGTCACCTGAACCAAAGTAGCCATCTTCATCACCTGTAACGCGCAACGGTTGTGGCTGCCCGTTAGCAAAAAGTGCGATTCGATCCGGATCGCTGAGCTCGCCCTGCTCCAGCCCGGCATCCACCAGTTCCTGCCAGGTGACCCGGTAAACGCCGGTTGTGCTTACCGCCAGACGAAACAACCGCGATGATGGTACCGGCCCCGGTTGAACAACATTCTGATCACGCAAGGGTTCCGCTCCGGTTCCCTGCTGAACCTGAAACGGTTCGCTGTCTGCAGGATACCTCAAACGCACTACCCAGCTCCTTCCTGAACGACCCAGCAACTCCTGTGTAACTGCGGGATTATCAATTTCCAGATGATTGCTGTTACTCAAAATAACCTGTTGATCAGGAAGTGCCCCGGCTGAGGGGTCTATAACACTTACAGAAGGCGTCAACAGGTTACTTCCGGCAGCAAACCTGTCTACCGGCTGGATTGCAGCTGAGAGCAGTTCTACAGGAATCAGAAGGAGAGTCATCGCCAGCACTCCTAACCACGGTCGTCGCCGTAGTCTGGTACTGGAATTCAAAGTGGTTGTCGATTCAGAGCATTTTATTAAAATCATCTTGCCACAGTTATCAGAAGCGAAGCATATCTAATTATACCGATGCTCATATATAGTGAATTGTTAAAGACGCTGATTGAAGCATCGGCCCATAGTATTGCTCAAAAAAGAGCAACACTATGGCGATCATTAATACCTGGAGCATTGCTGACGCAACCAGGTAAGCAATACTATGAAGCGCTTCAATTGACACAAAAACGGTTTTAAAGTCAAGCCCCCAGCCAAACACAATGCCCCCTGCTACCGGTAAGTCTGTTTTTACCGGGGGGAATGGCCTGATGATCATCCCTGCTGTTCTTTCTATCTGGAAGGAGCCTGTATCTGAACGGTACAAGGCGATTGAATATCCGGATCAGTTCTTATATATTGAGCATCGAAAGATTCAGCCTTAACATCGGGAGGCCACATCAGCAATCATAATAAACTGCAAACCTTTCCAACCGGGCTCCTGGCGATAGTGATATTTGTCTGTGGCACAAACCTCCTCTTCGCAATACCAGCATCCGCGCTTCCAGACCCGCTCCCGGCCGGAACTGATCCGGCCGGCATGGAACCCCCTGTGACACTAGAGTTGCCCGAACTTTACGGACGCCTGCCTGGATTCCGCGTGCAGCTCTCAGCTGACAGCAGCTGGTCAGAAGCGCGTGATAACTACTATCAGGCACAGACGGGTATCACACTGCCATTGTACCTGATGTATCACGATCCCTGGTGGAAACTGCTGGCGGGTGACTTCATATCCCGAGAAGAAGCTGCAAAGTCCCGCCACCTGCTGACGACCAGAGGCTGGAGTGACGCCTGGATAGTAGACAGCCCTGTAATTGTTGCCGGTCCGATTGCAGCAGCCGCAGAGCCGGAGCCAGAACTTCCAGTAGTCTCATTCTATACTATCCAGGTGGCCGCACTTCGTGATACACTCTATCTGACTGAGCATCGACGCAACCTTGGAACTCTGATCGTTTTACAGGCTGACGATTCTTTTCATATCTGCGTGGGCAACTTTGAGCGGCGCAGTGATGCAGGAGCGGTATTATCAGGAATTCGGCAGCAGTATCCTGGAGCATTCATCCGAAAAGCGCGGATTTCCCGCTGAATATGTATTGGAAGCGCCACCTTCTCTGAAGCCAGCCCTCGAAGAACAGTCAAATCGTTGACAAGCTGGATTTTGCGTAGTAGAATATCTCTTTATAAATACACCGATGCTCAGAAGTGAAGTTCTTTCGAAAAGATCAATAGAGCATTGGCCACAATATTGCCTGGAAGAGCGATTCTGAAATGGTCATAATTACCAGCAGAACTGCAGGTACCAGCAATACTATCGAATCAGGCTTTGCGGACAGAAGGTTTTCCATCAACGACAGGAAATCGTAATGAACTTCAATCACGACTTTGTCGCTGTTGCTATTACGTTGGGCCTGGCGGCATTCATAAGTGGCGCCATGGTTGTTATTAAAGGTCTGCTGGGGCCCCGCAGTACTAACCCCAGTAAAGAGAAGCCCTTTGAGTGTGGTGTTGAAGCGGTCGGTTCCCCCCGCCGCGGTATGCATGTCAAGTACTACACAGTGGCTATCCTTTTCATCATCTTCGATATTGAAATCATTTTTCTATATCCCTGGGCTGTGCATTTCCGCGAGCTGGGTATGTTTGGATTCTGGCAGATGTTGATCTTCCTGGCCGTTCTGCTGGTCGGGCTGTACTACGCTGTCCGGAAGGGAGTCTTAAGATGGCAGTAGAAACCCCGCTGGGTGATGCAATCGTAACCACAAAGCTGGATGCCTTTATCGGCTGGGCCCGTAAGTGGTCGATGTTCCCCTACCCCTTTGTTACGGCCTGTTGCGGCATGGAATACATGTCCGCCTCAGCGGCTCGCTACGATCTGGATCGTTTCGGTGCCGCCTGGCCACGCTTCACACCACGTCAGGCTGACCTGTTACTGGTTGTGGGCACCATCAATCACAAACTCGCACCTGTTCTGAAGCGTGTCTACGATCAGATGTGCGATCCCCGCTATGTAGTGGCATTCGGTGCCTGTACCGTCTCCGGTGGCCCCTATGACAACTATGCCGTGGTACAGGGTATTGATAACATCATTCCGGTAGATATGTACATCCCCGGTTGCCCACCCCGCCCGGAAACAGTGCTGGACGCGGTCATCAAACTGCAGGCCAAAATCCAGAACTCACCACAGGAGGTGCTCCCAAAATGAGTGAACTGAAAACCATTCCGCTCCTGCAGGAGCTTTTCGGTGATACCATCCTGGAAACCCATGCTCATCGTGGGGATGAAACTGTGATTATCGCACCGGATTCGCTGCTGGAAGTTGCAGGTAAGCTGCAGCAGGAAGAGAAACTGAACTTCAATTTCCTGATGGACCTGACCGCGGTCGATTACCTGAAAATGGATCGACCGAAGCGGTTTGAAGTTGTGTATCACTTTTATTCACTGGCACGCAATTGTCGTCTGCGGATCAAGGTGCAGATCGATGATGGTGAAAAAGTACCCAGCCTGACACCACTCTGGAAAACGGCTGACTGGTTTGAGCGGGAGACAGCGGAAATGTACGGCATCAAGTTCGATGGCCACCCTGATCTGCGGCCGCTGCTGCTCTATCCTGAATTCAAAGGCTACCCGCTCCGCAAGGACTATGATCAGCGTGCCGCCCACCCACTGGTAGAAAAACGCAGGGGGGAATCAGCATGAGTGATAAACGATCCACCCCCCGCAATGACCTCAATATTGAAACCATGGAGATCAACCTGGGCCCGTCGCATCCCACGACCCATGGTATCATCCAGATGCAGTTGAAGGTGGCAGGTGAGGATGTGATAGAAGCAGATACCATCATTGGCTACCTGCATCGCGGTTTTGAGAAGATGTGCGAGGCACACAACTGGAACCAGGCTGTCATCTATACCGACCGGCTCAACTACGTATCACCCGTTATCAACAATGTCGGCTACCACCTGGCGGTGGAGAAGCTGATGGATATAGATGTCCCCCCCCGCGGACAGTACACCCGGATGATTCTCAGCGAACTGATGCGTATCTGCGATCATCAGACCGCTCTGGCGGCCGCCGCTATGGAGCTGGGTGGTTTTACCCCGTTTCTCTACCTGATGAAAGGTCGTGAACTGTGGTGGGAACTGCTGGAACGGGTTGTGGGTGCGCGTGTTACCACCAGTTTCACCCGTATCGGTGGTATGGTGGCTGACCTGCCGGACTGGTTTGCTGACGCAGCCCTGGAAATCGTGGAAGAGACTCGCAATATCAACAAAGAGGTACACACCCTCCTGACCCGTAACCGGATCTTCATTGACCGTACAAGAGGTGTAGGCTACATCAGTGCTGAAGATGCCATCTCCTACGGTTTCACCGGTCCCATGCTGCGTTCCGTCGGTGTGGAATACGATGTCCGGGTCGCGGAACCATATCTGGCTTACAATGATATCGATTTCGAAATACCGATCATGACCAATGGCGATGTTTACGATCGCTTCTACATCCGTATGCTGGAAATCGACCAGAGTTGCCGTATCATCGAGCAGGGGCTTGCCAAGCTGCCAGAAGGCCCGGTCAACAACCTCGATAAGAACATCTCCCTGCCATCAAAAGAGCAGGTATATGGCTCCATCGAAGGATTGATGGCGCACTTCAAACTGCTGATGAAGGACAACGGAGTGAGGCCGGAAGCCGGTGAAGCGTATCACGCCATCGAAGCTGCCAACGGTGAACTGGGATTCTATCTGGTCAGTACCGGTGACCTGCGCCCTCACAAGTGCCGGGTACGTCCGACCTGTATGCCGTTTACCCAGGCGCTGCCGCAGATGATCAAGCAGGGAATGATCGCCGATATCGTACCCTGTTTTGGTTCGATCAATATGATCGGTGGCGAACTGGATCGCTGATTGCGGAAACCATAAAGTTTAAGGGATAACACCAGACAGCTGCTTATGGAAAACAACAAAGTTACTATCGAGATCAACGGCGAGAATTTCTCCTTTCCGCCCGGCACCAACATCCTTAAGGCGTGTAATGAGTCCGGTTTCCCGGTACCTCATTTCTGCTATCACCCCTGTCTGCCGGTCTCCGGCAATTGCCGTATGTGCATGGTGGAACTGGAAATGAACGAACGCAGCAAAGTGGATGTTGCCTGCGTAAGCACAGTCTCCGAAGGCCTCAAGGTGCGCACTGACACACCGGCAGTTCTGAAGGCACGTCGTGCCAGCCTGGAATTTCTCCTGCTCAACCATCCACTCGATTGCCCTTATTGCGATTGCGCCGGTGAATGCAAGCTGCAGGACTACTACGAGGAATACGGCAATCCTGAATACAGCCGTTACATCGAGGAAAAGAATCACAAGACCAAACGGCAGTCGATCGGTCGCAACCTGCGTCTGGATGCCGAAAGGTGTGTGTTGTGTACCCGCTGTATACGCTTCTTTGAAAATGTCGTAGGTAAAAAGGAGCTGGGAGTGCGTAACCGGGGTGCTCGCAGCGAAATCCATGCCCTTGCGGAAACCGGTGTTGACAATGATTACACCGGTAATGTGGTGGACACCTGTCCGGTGGGTGCGCTGACCGATGACAGTTTCCGTTTCCAGCGCCGTACCTGGTATCTGCAATCTGTGCCTACTATCTGCACCGGTTGCTCCCGTGGCTGCAACATCGAACTGCAATTCGATCTGGAGCATGACTACAAGCAGGAAGGCAAACGGGTTCAGCGGATAAAACCACGCTATAATGAGGATGTCAACGGCTCGTGGATATGCGATAGCGGGCGTTATGGTTTCTCTGCAATCGATGAAAACAGGCTGCAGAAGGCACTTCTCAACAGGGAAGGCCAGAGCGAACAGATAACCAGCGATGAAGCTGTAAACGAAGCAGCAAAACTGATAAGCCGTTTCCTGGATAAGAACGATAACAGCAGTCTGGGAGTGCTTGCTTCACCCGATGAAACCAACGAAGGGCTGGTTGCGCTTAAACAGCTGTTCAAGGAAGGTCTGCAGCTGCCCAATATCGATTATCGTCTGGCCGGTGAGCCTACCGGTGAGGATGATCAACTGTTGAAACGGGCTGACCTGCATCCCAACAGCCGTGGTTGTGCTGACCTGAAACTGGAACCTAAATTCCCCGCCGGCACACTGGCCGAGCAGATTGAAAACGGTACTGTTACCGGCCTGGTAGCTCTGCGTCACAACCTGCCTTCTCTGCTTGATGCGACGCTTCTGGAAAAGCTGAAGCTGCTGATCGTGCTGGAAACACACAGTGTCGAATGGTCCCGTCAGCCTGACCTGCTGATTCCACTGGCGGTATACGCTGAGCAGGCCGGCTCGTTCACCAACTGCGATGGCATTACGCAGCAGATCAACGCTGCTTTTGCAGCCCCGGGTGACGCCGGTACAACACTGGAGATCATGTACAGGTTGGCCGGAAAGCTCAGTTTGAAAGGCGTTCCTGCCGATCTGGAGCAGGCGCGCAGGTTGATGAGCAGTATCAATGCCGATTTCGCCACCATTACCGGCCCGGTTGCGTGTCCCAGTGATCAAATCAGCAAGGCAGCAAGTATTAGGGGAACACAACATGTTTGAGACAATCGCCTCTATTATCAAGATCTGTTTCATTGTCGTCTGCCTGCTGTTGCCGATGGCGTTTCTACTGATGTGGGCTGAGCGTAAGGAAAGTGCCATCATGCAGGACCGCATCGGTGCCAACCGCGCTCCTCTGTTCGGTTTCAAAGCCTGGGGCCTGGTCAGTATGATGGCAGATGCTATCAAGATGTTCGTCAAGGAAGATTTCTCCCCGCCCTTTGCCAATAAGCGTCTTTTCCACTTCGCCCCTTTCCTGGCGATGTTTGCCGTCCTGATTACTTTCGCCGTCATCCCGTTCGGGCCGGATTGGCACCTGATGGGCCATGTTGTCAAATTGCAGATTGCCGATCTCGGTGTCGGATTTCTATACATGTTTGCTCTGGCGCCGCTGGGGATTTATGCTATCGCTCTGGCCGCATGGTCTTCAAACAACAAATACAGCTCTTTCGGTGGTATCCGCGCCGTGGGTCAGCTTATCTCCTATGAAGTAGTAGTCGGCCTGTCGCTGATCGGTATCGTGATGGTTTTCGGTACCGTGCAGATGGACTCAATCGTTGTACAGCAGGGTGAATACTGGTTCAACGGCTGGATTCCCAAGTGGGGGATCTTCCTGCAGCCGCTCGGATTACTGCTCTTCTTCCCTGCCGGTTTTGCTGAAACCAAGCGGGTTCCGTTCGACCTGCCGGAAGGTGAATCGGAAATCATCGGTTTTAACCTGGAGTATTCCGGACTGAAATTCGGTCTGTTCATGATGTCGGAATTCATCGAGATGGTTATTCTCGGTGCAATGCTGACCACTTTCTTCTTCGGTGGCTGGCACCTGCCCTGGCTTCATGACGGTGGATTCCAGTTCCCCTGGGGCTGGGAGGTAGCACTGCCACATACAGCAGTGGTCATGTTGCGGTTAATGGCATTCCTTTCCAAACTGGTCTTCTTCGGCTGGTTCCTGCAGATTGTACGCTGGACGCTGCCCCGCTTCCGTTATGATCAACTGATGCGGCTCTGCTGGCTTTATCTGCTGCCGCTGGCGGTTTTGAATGTAGTAATTACCGGTGTCGTTATTCTCCTGCTGAAATAGCTGAAACAGAATTAGAGGCGGTTATGGCCCAGTATGTCAATCGTGATCAGAAGTTCGGTAAGATTGAAGCAATCTACTATCCCGCTATCGCCAAAGGGGTGGCGCTGACAATTCGCCATTTCATGGTGAACATGTGGTTCCACATTCTGAAAGGATTGCGGGTAAAAGCGCGTCCCGGTGCAATCACTATTCAATACCCCGACCAACGCCGTGTAATTCCGAAAGCAGTCCGTATCCGCCACAGGATCAAAAAGCATGACGATGGCCGTCCCCGTTGTACCGCCTGTATGCTTTGTGAGACTGCCTGTCCGGATGAATGTATCACAATAGTCCCGATGGAAGCACCGGATGATGTGCCGGAAGAAAAAATGCCAGCCATTTTCGAAATCAACCTGGCTCGCTGCTGTTTCTGTGGTATGTGCGTAGAAGCCTGTCCGATGGATGCGATCCATATGGATACCGGTATCTGCGAGATGGCGACTGATAAAAGAGAAAATCTGGTCCTCGATCTGGAAGCGCTGCTGGAACCCGCACCGATCGTCTGCACCGGCCCCGCTTTCCAGGGCAAGGAGATACTCGACCTGCTGCCCCATTTGAAAGATGTGAAACCGATGGAACATGAGACGGTGCAGGAGGGAACAATATATCGGGTGGGGAAATAGGTAGAATGCAGGAGACAGAATACAGAATACAGAATACTGTAGGGGCGATCTTTGTGATCGCCTTTTTTATGATTTCAAGCAGGACGGGTGCGATTCAGTGTTCGTCCTTTTTGTTAGCAACTGCAGACATCGCTGAAACGTAATTTCAAACCGCCTTTCCGGGTGGTTTCTTTTGGAGGTTACCTCTGGAAACTCAGAAACCTGCCAGTCTGATACTCGCAAATGGCCGCTCCTTCTCCGGTTTTTCTTTCGGAGCCTCTGTTTCCACCTCTGGTGAAGTTGTCTTCAATACCGCTATGACAGGCTACCCGGAGAGTATTACCGACCCATCTTACGCCGGACAGATCCTCACCCTGACTTACCCGCTGATCGGCAATTATGGTGTACCGGAATTCACACGAGCTGACAATATGCTGGTGAATTTCGAGTCGGACCAGATCCATGTCAGTGGACTGGTCATCTCGGAGTATTCAGAAAACTACTCGCACTGGAATGCCGGGATGAGTCTGTCGGAATGGCTCATCAGCCAGAAGATCCCGGCCATCCATGGCATAGATACCAGAGCGCTGACCAAGGCTATCCGGGAGGAAGGCGCCATGTCCGGCAAAATCATCATTGAGGATGAAGTGCCTTTTTACGATCCTGCCCCGGATAATCTCGTTGCAGGTGTCAGTGTCACTGAACAGGTCGTTTACGGTGATGGAAAATTCAGAATTCTGTTGATTGACTGTGGTGTGAAGAACAACATCATCAGGTGCCTGTTGAAGAGAGATACTACTGTCCTGCGAGTGCCCTGGAATCACGACTGCTCGAATGAGGACTTTGATGGGCTGTTCATCACTAATGGGCCGGGTGATCCCAGGCAATGCGCGGAAACCATTACCACAATCCGTACAGCTTTCGATGACAACCGTCCTGTATTCGGTATCTGCCTGGGAAATCAACTGATGGGCCTGGCTGCCGGAATGGACAGTTACAAATTGAAGTATGGCCACCGGAGCCATAACCAGCCGGTGCTGATGAATGGTACCAACCGTACCTTTATCACTTCCCAGAACCATGGCTACGCCCTCGATAACAACTCGATTCCGGATGGCTGGCAGCCAATGTTCACTAACCTCAACGATAACACGAATGAAGGGCTGCGACATCTGGAAAAGCCATTCTTCTCGGCGCAGTTTCATCCGGAAGCTTCAAGCGGTCCCACCGATACGGAGTTTCTTTTTGACCGGTTCATGACAGATGTCCGGGACTACTACAAAACCAGAGGCCAGTGTGGAAGTTAGAAGTGTACTTATTCTCGGATCCGGAGCGTTGAAAATCGGTGAGGCGGGTGAGTTTGACTACTCCGGTTCACAGGCCCTGCTGGCTCTGAAGGAAGAGAATGTACGCACAATTCTGATCAATCCGAATATCGCCACGGTGCAGACATCGGAGGGGATTGCCGACCGTGTCTACTTTCTGCCGGTAACTGCAGATTTTGTCGAGAGGGTTATTGAAAAAGAACGGCCGGAGGGAATACTGCTCTCTTTTGGTGGCCAGACAGCTCTTAACTGCGGTGTAGAACTGTTTCGTAACGGCATTCTGGAGAAGTATGGAGTAACCGTTCTCGGCACACCGGTGCAGACGATCATAGACACTGAAGACCGTCAGGTTTTCGTCGACAGATTAAATGAAATAGATGTAAAATCGATCGACAGTTTCGCTGTTGATTCCATTGAGGGAGCCCGCAAAGCCGCTTCCACTCTGGGTTATCCGGTCATCAGCCGCTCCGCTTTCTCGCTGGGGGGTCTGGGAAGTGGTTTCTGCACTGATGAGACGGAACTGGATGAACTTGCCCGGAAAACTCTGAGTGTGGTTGACCAGATACTGGTGGAAAAATCACTGAAGGGATGGAAGGAAGTAGAATACGAGGTGGTCCGGGACCGGTTTGATAATTGTATCACGGTCTGCAATATGGAGAACTTCGATCCGCTCGGCATCCACACCGGTGAGAGCATTGTGGTGGCCCCTTCACAGACGTTATCCAACCGGGAGTATCATAAACTACGCGAACTCTCGATCCGGATAGTCCGTCATCTCGGTATCATCGGTGAATGCAACGTACAGTATGCCCTCGATCCGAATTCAGATGATTACCGGGTAATTGAGGTCAATGCCAGGCTCTCCCGCTCAAGCGCGCTTGCTTCAAAGGCTACCGGATATCCACTCGCATTCATCGCCGCCAAACTTGGCCTCGGCTACAGCCTGCACGAACTGAAAAATGCGGTGACACAGACAACCCCGGCCTGTTTTGAACCGGCACTCGATTACATCGTCTGCAAAATTCCACGCTGGGACCTGAGCAAATTCCAGGGTGTATCACGGGAAATCGGCAGCAGTATGAAATCTGTCGGTGAAGTGATGTCCATCGGCAGATCCTTTGAGGAGGCAATCCAGAAGGGGTTGCGGATGCTGGGTCAGGGGATGCACGGTTTTGTCGGGAACAGCGAACTGGAATTTGAGGAGATCGAATCTGAGCTCACCAACCCTACCGAGAACAGGATCTTTGTCATCGCGGATGCTTTCGAGAAGGGATTTACTGTTGAGCAGATATGTGAGCTGACCCGCATCGATCACTGGTTTCTGGTCAAATTGAAAAATATCTTCGATCTGAAAGATGAACTGAAACACCATGGCACGCTGGATGCATTGCCTGATGATCTGCTGCTGTCGGCTAAACGGGGTGGTTTCTCAGATTTCCAGATCGCCCGCTTTGTACTGGGTGTTCCACCTGAAGAAACAGAGCGGGGGGTACTGGAGGTACGGGCGCATCGGCAGCAGCGTGGTATTACTCCCTTTGTAAAACAGATAGACACGCTGGCCGCGGAGTATCCTGCCAGTACCAACTATCTGTACCTGACCTATCACGGTATGGAACATGATGTTGAATACTCTACCGGAGACAATACCGTTATCGTGCTGGGATCAGGTGCCTATCGTATCGGGTCAAGCGTTGAGTTCGACTGGTGCAGCGTAAACGCTCTGAAGACCCTGCAGAAGCACCGGTATCAATCGGTAATGATAAACTATAATCCGGAAACCGTCAGTACCGATTACAACAGTTGTGACCGGCTCTATTTTGACGAGCTCACCTTTGAACGGGTAATGGATATCATCGAGTTGGAATCCCCACAGGGGGTCATCCTCTCCATGGGTGGGCAGATACCCAACAACCTGGCATTGCGTCTGCATGAGCAGGAGGTGAAGGTTCTGGGTACTTCTCCGGAGTCAATTGACCGGGCGGAGAACAGGCACAAATTCTCGATGATGCTTGATCAACTGGAGGTGGATCAGCCGGAATGGAAGGAGTTGACTACAGTCAGTGATGTCCATAAGTTCCTTGAGAAAGTGGGATATCCTGTTCTGATCAGGCCCTCCTATGTTCTTTCCGGCGCGGCGATGAATGTTGTTTCCAACAGCGAGGAGCTGGAGCGGTTCCTGAATCTCGCCGCAAAGGTTTCAAAACAGTACCCGGTAGTGGTGACTGAGTTTATCGAGCAGGCTAAAGAGATCGAGATAGACGCCGTAGCAGATCATGGTGAACTGTTTGCTTATGCCATCTCGGAGCATGTGGAGTTTGCCGGTGTGCATTCAGGCGACGCCACAATTGTTTTCCCCCCGCAGAAGATCTATTTCGAAACGGTACGCCGAATCAAGAAAATCACACGGGAAATCGTGCGGGAACTGAATATCACCGGTCCGTTCAATATCCAGTTTCTGGCCAAGGATAATGATATCAAGGTAATCGAGTGTAACCTGAGAGCTTCCCGGAGTATGCCCTTTGTTTCAAAAGTACTGGGTGTGAATTTCATCGAGATTGCAACAGCACTCATCATGGATGAACAGGCTGAGAAACCGGGTAAATCGATATTTGACCTTGAGCATATCGGAGTAAAAGCCTCGCAGTTCTCTTTTGCCCGGTTGCAGAAGGCGGACCCTGTACTCGGGGTGGATATGGCTTCAACCGGTGAAGTGGGATGCCTTGGTGACAGTTTTTATGAGTGCATTCTGAAGTCTATGCTATCAGTGGGATACCGTATTCCCAGACGCAATATTCTCCTTTCCACAGGTACGATCCGGGACAAGGTTGAGCTGGTGAACTCCTGCCGCGCGCTCAGGGAGCATGGTTATGAACTGTTTGCCACCCGGGGAACGGCAGAGTTTCTGCAGGGCAATGGTATTGAATCCACGATACTGCACTGGCCCGATCAGGATAAACATCCCAATACTGTTGAATACATCAGGAGTGGGCTTATCGATCTGGTGATCAACATCCCCAAGAGTCTGGAAAGCGCTGAACTGGATAATGATTATTCAATCCGGCGGGCCGCTATCGATTACAATGTGCCGCTGATTACGAACGCTCGCCTGGCCAGCGCATTTATCGGTTCATTCTGCAAGCTGCAGCAGGGTGACCTGGCGATCAAGGCCTGGGACGAGTACCTGGAATAAGATTTCTTTCCATGAGGTGAAACCGGCAGGCTATTCTCCTGCGATTCATCCGGTCTCAAAATCGAATTGCTTATGCAAAAACTCAGAATTCTACACCTGCTCAGTCAACGACCGGATTCTACCGGGAGTGGTATCTTTGTCCAGGCTATGATCGGGGAAGCAACCGGAAGTGGTTATGATAGCTTCCTCGTGGCAGGTTTAAGTTCTGATGACACGCATTACCCGGGCTTCATTGAGCAGAACAGATCGATGTTTGTTCACTTTCCAGCTACAGATGTTTCCTTTGATATCCCCGGTATGAGTGATGTCATGCCTTATGCGAGTTCCCGCTTCTGCGATCTTACCGAGGAACAGCTCAACGCATATGAACAGGCCTTTTCCGGGATTATTCAAAAGGCGGTTGACCAGTTCAAACCGGATATCATTCACAGCCACCATCTCTGGCTTGTCAGTTCACTGGCCCGGCAGCTTTTTCCAGAGATACCATTGGTTACCTCCAGTCACGGATCTGATTTGCGACAGTTTCAGAGTTGTTCTCACCTGCAGGAGCGGGTGTTGGCAGGCTGCAGGGAGATTGATACGGTCATGGCATTAAGTGAAGTACAAAAAGAGGAGATTGCAGGCCTTTACAGGCTGAATTCTGATAAAATCGCTGTTACAGGCGCGGGATATGACCGGTCGCTGTTCTTCCCGGAAGCAAAGCCTGACCCCGAACCTGTGCAGCTGGTGTACGCGGGAAAGTTGAGTCGCGCCAAAGGGGTCCCCTGGATGCTGCGTGCACTGAAATCGATCAATTCACCTGCATGGCAACTGCATCTCGTCGGTGGTGGCAGCGGAGCGGAAAGAGAACAGTGTCTCACACTGGCCCGCGAGTTTGGTGACAGGGTTCAACTCCATGGTGCCCTGCCCCAGGAGAGCCTCGCCAGAATTGTGAGACAATCTCATATGCTCATACTACCCTCTTTCTTCGAGGGGTTGCCACTGGTAACTCTTGAGGCGCTTGCCAGTGGTTGCCGGGTTGTTGCCACTGACCTGCCCGGCACGAGAGCGATAATCGGCAACTCGCAGACAGAATTGATCACACTGGTCAAAACACCCCGGTTACATTCCATTGATCAACCATTTCCTGAAGATATGCAGTTGTTTGAAAGAGAGCTCTCAGAGGCAGTTCAATTGCAGATCGATGCTGTGTCAAAGCAAGCACAAGCCAATCTGGAATCCATTAAGGGGAGGCTTGACTATTTTACCTGGAATGATGTATTCAGTAGAGTCCAGGAAGCCTATAAGTCATGTCAATGATCATGGAATGGCCACAAAGATAAAGCAATGGATTCTCTCGCAAAGATCGCCGAGGGATAGAATCTTACATTATACGTCATTCCCGCGAAGGCGGGAATCCAGGTTATTCGAATGATGAAAAGCCCATATGTTTATATCATGGCAAGCAAAAGAAACGGGACACTATACACGGGTGTAACCAGCAATTTGCTCAGACGGGTTTGGGAGCATAAGAACAATCTGTTTGATGGATTTACCAAGCGTTATAGTGTTCATCGACTGGTGTATTTTGAAGAACATCAGAATATGATTTCAGCGATTACCAGGGAAAAGCAGATCAAGAAATGGAATCGCTCCTGGAAAACAGGTTTGATCGAGAAAGACAATCCTGAATGGTTGGATTTGAATAACTCTCTTATATAGATAACTAGATTCCCGCCTTCGCGGGAATGACGTGTAGGAATTGGGAAGGACAAATATGAAATTCACATTTGAAAACGATACCCGAATCCATTTTGGTGCAGGTCAGATAGCAGCAGTTGCCGCAGGTATCCCCAAAAACAGCAAAGTGCTGATGATCTATGGCGGGGGCTCAATCAGGCAGAATGGCGTTTACGATCAGGTGGTTGAATCTCTCGAGGGTTTTCAGTGGGAAGAGTTCAGTGGTGTTGAGCCTAATCCACAGTATGAAACCCTGATGAAGGCAGTGGAGAAGATAAAAGTAGAGGGTTTTGACTATCTGCTGGCTGTCGGCGGCGGTTCAGTTGTAGACGGCACCAAGTTTATCTCTGCGGCCGCAAAGTATCAGGGTGATGATCCCTGGGATCTGCTGGCAAAGCAGCTTGTGGTTGAGGACGCAATTCCCCTGAGTTGTGTGCTGACTCTGCCGGCGACAGGCTCTGAAAGCAATGCCGGATCGGTCGTTTCCCGTGGTCAGGATAAACTGTTCTTCGGTTCACCACTGGTACGGCCGAAATTCGCGGTGCTGGATCCCACGACCACACTGAGTCTTTCGAACAGACAGGTTGCCAACGGTATCGGTGACGCATTTGTCCATATCATGGAGCAGTATCTGACTTACCCGGTGGGGGCGAAAGTGCAGGACCGTTTCGCTGAGGGTCTGCTGCTGACACTGATTGAGGAGGGGCCTGCCGCGCTGTCAGCACCTGATGACCTGGAAGTCAGAGCCAATATCATGTGGGCGGCTACCATGGCGTTGAACGGCCTGATCGGCGCCGGTGTGCCACAGGACTGGACTTCACACATGATCGGTCATGAACTGACTGCTCTTTATGGTGTTGATCACGCCCGCAGCCTGACCATCACCCTGCCGGCTGTGATGAAACAGTGTCATGTAGATAAACGGGCCAAACTGCTCCAATACGCCGAACGGGTGTTCTGTATTATTGATGGCAGTGAGGATGAGCGTATTGATCAGGTGATTGAACAAACTGTGACCTTCTTCAAGCAGCTGGAGCTGCCCACAAGGTTAAGCGACATCGAACTGGGCGATGAGTCTATAGAAGCAGTCCTGGCAAATCTGAAAAAGCATGGTCGCCTGGCAATGGGTGAGCATGGCAAAATCGATCTGGAGCAGAGCCGGGAGATATTGAGGGTGGCTTTGTGAAGGGGGAGATTTTGGATACAGATAATTAGCCACAAGATTCGAAAGTGCAATCCCAAGACACTATCTACAAGGTTCATTCGCCTTGTCCCGCAAGGGACAAGAGGCACAGAGGGCACTGTAGACACCAGTAGATCAGCTGGTCTATAGTCGGATCAGTAAGTTCTCCGGTCTAAATCGCCAATCATCAATCATCAACCGTAACCCCCTACTCCCCCAACACCCTGTCCAGCACCTCTTCCTCGATTGCGAGGGCTTCCAGTGTGGCTGTGCGGTCCCCCTCGAAGTGCTCCAGTGTCTGTATGACATACTCCCGCACAACTTCGGAAAGGGAGCGGGGTTTGAACTCAGCAAACTCCACCCTGCCACTGCTGACAGCTTCCTGCACCTTGGGGGGCAGGCATTCCGCCTTCAATATCTCACCATCACAATTCGCTACCGAGCGGTAGACGATGGCACTCAGCTCACGGGTATTGTTGGGGAAAGGATACTTCTGCAGTGTCTCAACGAAACTATCGCTGAATCCCTGGATTTTTTTACCGGCTTCTTCAGCAGCAGTTGCCAGGAAATGCCCCGCCAGCAGCGGGATATCGTCCACCCGTTCACGCAATGGGGGAATCCGCAGTGAATTTACCATCAGATGATAAAGCAGGTCACGCGAAAACTTCTGTTTGTACTCACTGCTGGCCAGATCCAGTGTCGAGGAGACGATCAACCGTACATCTACCTCCCGGATCTTAGCCGAACTCTCCCGGTTGAATTCTCCCTCCTGGATCACCCGCTTCAAACGCACCTGTACCGGTGTAGCCAGTGAATCGATATTATTGAGAAAGATAGTCCCTTTATCCGCCTGCTCCAGAATGCCGGCTGCTCCATTCTTTTCACTGCCAGCCTCCGCATCACGGCCGAAAAAGAATGCGGGAAACGCTTCCCGATCCTGACTGTCTGCATCGATAGCAATAAATGGACCCTCTTTGCGATCACTGGCTTTATGGATGGCGCGGGCCAGAGGTTCCTTACCGGTACCGTTCTCCCCCCAGATAAAAATGCTGAGATCACTGTCGGCCAGTTTCTCCGCCTGGTGAAAGAGACGAATCATCTCCTGATCCTGTGTGGGCAGTTTTCTGAACGCCCTGGCGTGGGTCAGGTCCTCCCTCTTCAACTCCTCCGGTAGTTTCTCGATATCCTCGTGAATAGTATGATGCTCGATTGCCTTGTCTATTACCTCCAGCAGTTTCTCATCGTCGATAGGCTTGGTCAGGTAATCAAACGCACCCCGCTTCATCGCCTTCACGGCCATCTCCAGGTCGCTGACACCGGTGATCACGATTACCGGTATGTTTACTGAATTCTCCTGCATGCTGCGCAGTACATCGAGACCGCTGATATGTGGCATATCCATATCGAGCAGCATCACGTCAAAAGTTTCCTGCCTGAGTTTATCACACACCTGGCGGGAGTCGTTCAATACCGTAGTTTCAAAACGACCGGTCTGCATCAGGAAGACCATAAAGTAATTTGTGACCGCCTTGTCATCATCTATAACGAGTACTTTAAGCATCAGTTCTCCCCCCTGCCGTCACTTTCAATCGGAATGGTTATCTTAAAAGCAGTCCCCTCACCCGGCTTGCTGGAAACTGCAATCGTTCCTCCATGCTCTTCGATGATACGATAGGAGATGGCCAGTCCCAGTCCGGTTCCACCACGGGCACGCTTGGTGGTAAAAAACGGATCGAAAATCTGCTTCAGAGTCTTGCTGGTCATTCCCATACCGTTGTCTGAAACTTCGATCAGCAATTGCCCATCATCTTCCAGGCTGGTCTTCACAGTAATCTTCCCTTTAACTTCTTCCCGCATCGCGTCACCGGCATTGACTATCAGGTTGATCAGCACCTGTTCAATCTTCTGGGCGTTACCGGTGAAGCTGGGCAGATCGGATGTCAGATCCAGTTCGATCTCCGCTTTCTTGTGTACCTGGTTGTGTACCAGACGGGTTCCCGCCTGAATCAGGGAATTGATGTCGATGTTGTCAACCAGCAGACCATCATCTTTGCGCACAAAGGTACGCAAACCGTCCACGATACCTTTGATCCGCTCCGAACCGTGCGCCATATCCTCCACCAGGGTCATGATATGTTCACGGAAGAATTTGTAATCCAGCCGGGCAATCTTCAGATCCGGATGAGACTGCTGATAATCATCAACGATTGGCAGAATATCCTCAAGCGCCTGCTGCAGTATCTTGACATTGCCACGAATAAACTGGTTGGGATTATTGATTTCATGCCCGATACCACTGACCAGTTCACCCAGCGAGGTCAGCTTGTCCGCCTGCTGCAGCTGTTGCTCAAAGGTCTTCTCCCGCGTAACATCGCGGAAGAACTCCAGAATACCCTCAACCTCCTGCTTCTTGTTATAAACCGGCAGCGCGGACACCTGAAGATAGCGTTCCCCATCCCGCAGGGAATAGGTCACCGGTGTTTTATCCCGTAGTACTCTCTCAAGACGACAGTTCTCACAGGGCTGATCACGGTCGAACAGGCTCTGGTGGCAGAGTGTGCCCTCCTCTACTTCCTCCCGGTTGGTCATCACTACCCGGAAGTCCCGGTCCAGCAGCACAACATCATCCGGTATCGCTTTGAACATCGTTTCCAGACGCCCTTTGGCAGCGTCCCAATCCCCCTCAACACGATCCAGGTATGAATTGGCCAGTTTCAATTTGCCACGCTGCTCCTCCAGCTCGCCGCTGCTGGCTTCGATTTTCTTTTCCAGATCCTGCAACCTGCGCTGGTTCTCAGCTTCCATCTCCTTGCGTCTGGTGAGATCGTCGCGCAATTCCTTGCGCTCCAGTGCCAGACTTAGAGTCCAGCCGATCTCATTTAACATCTTCCCCTCTTCCGGCAGCAACTGATAGCTGTCGTTGAGGTAACCGACCAGGATTTCACCCTTTTTCTTATACCCGACTACCAGACGGGTAGTAATGTATTTCTCAGTTGTAATTTTCTGACCGTAATCGCGCCCCTGGTATGAGGAGAAGATGACTGCCTCTTCCGGGTGTGACATACCGCTACTCAGGATTCCTGGTAACTTGGTGAAAAACTCCTGAGTTGTGCTGGAAGCCTCAATCCACTCCAGTACCTGATAAATGCAGGTCAACTCGCGAGCGCGCTCCTGCAGGTCACTGGGGCTCTGCTTGTCAAACTTCTTTACTTTATTTCCAAAGAAGAGAAACAGTCCCCCCTGTTCAGTTTTGGTGAAACCTGCCTTGAGCGGAGTGAGTTGTTGATCCGTCTGATTACTTACTGCCATCGCAGCAATAGCCCGGCCACCGGAGCGGGATTGAACCATGGCGGTACGAAAAGTATCCAGTGATGGTTTGGTCAGTACTTCTTTCAGCTGTTTGTCCTGTAGTGAGAGCCCTGTGCGCAGGCAATCGCGCACCAGCATCTGACTGGTGTGCATGATATGCTCTTTCTCATCTACCACCAGCAGATAGTCATAATTGGTGTCCAGAAAAGAGTAGATACTGCTGTCTTTAAACATGGAGGACTCCCATGGATGATTGCTCCGGGCTATAGCTACGGCTTGTGACTTGCCTGTTTGCCGGCAGACAGAGCTTAGAAGTTCATATAATCGCAGGACAGCTTCCCCGTTACAGGGAAGTTGTTAGTAAGCCAGTATTGTGACTGCCTGGATCAGCTACTGCTGTACCCGGAACCGCTCGGTACCTATTTCCCGGAGCGCACGCTTATAACGATCCGCGTGAGTCAGCGGTGGTTGCATCGGTAACGATTTTACAGAACTGCCCACTGCAACCAGATTCTCATGGTCTGCTGATACCTGTCGCTGCTGACCACTGTTCCAGTAATAGGCAGCCATGTCACCAAGCTTGTCCAGCTGCAGTTTGCCCAGATTTCCGGCAGCTGCTTCAGCATCTTCAATCCCGAAAGCGGTGGCCAGCTCGGTTATTGCTTCCTTTCCGGAGAAACCTGCCGGTGGCTCAATTGTTTCCCTGAATTGCACTACTTCGCCGAGATAGTTACAGCGGGTGCCTTCAGTTTCCAGGAAAGTGGAACCTGGCAGTACCACATCAGCAAAGTGGGTGGTTTCATTATCGGTCCAGTCCATCGCTACCAGGAATTCCAGATTCTGGAACCAGCCACTGGTACGATTCCAGCTCAGTGGGTCCTCCCCGATAATCAGAGCGCCCTTGATGGTTCCCTCCTCCAGCAACTCCCTCAGCTCCAGAGCAGAAGCAGCACCGGGAAGACCATCAGCTTTTTCCCGTCCGGGCAGGAAAGCGGGATCAGCACCGTTGACTTCGAGACCGGCACTGTTAGCATTGTTGCGTGGCAACAGTAGTTGAGCTTCGACACCAACTGCCCTCAGCAACAGGACGAAATTCGCCAGCGTGCGCATGTCGTTGGGGGATTGATCCTGAAGACGGTCCGGACTGTGGATAAATACAATCCTGCCGGCTTCACTGATACTCGCTGCAGCCTTGCGAATCTGATCAGCCTCAATTCCAGTCTGGTCAGCTACCTGCTCCAGCGAGAATTCCCGGTCTTTCATGAATTCCTGATACCCGGACAGGTTGGCGACTTTTTCCTGTGCCAGGAAATTATTCTCCAGCAGCAGCTGGATAATACCGTTCCAGAGCAGCGCCGCGCGTCCCCTCATCGGGTCCATTACCAGCTCACTGCTCAACAGGTTGTCACTGATCTCCAGTGTGGAGTTGGAAACAATTATTTTTGCACCATTCTTGACCGCTTTGATTACATCAACTGCCAGTATCAGATGGTCCGCTTCAATGGTGGTGTTGTTGCAGATGATCAGGTCAGCATCATGCAGACAGGCAGCATCACTGGTGGAAGCTGTAAACCCGAAAGAGCTGTCAAGTACGCCGGAGTCTTTGCCGGTACCCATAATTGAAAGCGAACCGATATTATTTGTACCAAGACCTTCACGCGCGACACGGGCAGCCAGATACATCTCCTCATTACACAGCTCAGGTGAGACAAACACGGCAACGCTCTGCGGGCCATGCTCAGCTGCAACCTTCCGCAATCCTTCGACACCCTTTTCAATAGCTGTCTGCAGCTGCACCGGTTTGTGCTGATGCTCCTCCCGCACCAGCGACATGGCGATACGATCCTGTTTGATGAACAGTTCCTGTCCAAAACGACCGTAGCGGCAGAGATATTCTCCCGGTATACCGGAAGGTTCAATATAGTAACGGTTCTCGCCCAGCCGTTTCACTGTAATCGTACAGCCCAGCGAACAGAAACCACAGGTCGAGGTTTCATCACTGGAAATCAGGCTGGCCTGACCCGGGAACGGCATTTTGGCTTCCAGAGCGCCAACGGGACAACTGTCGATGCAGTTACCACAGCTGACACAGCTTGTCTCCACCAGCGGATCGTTGAGAGCGGGACGCATTTCAGTTTTGAATCCCCTTCCAACCAGACCCAGTGCCGGCAGCGGGAGTACCTTTTCACAGGTGCGGATGCAACGGGCACAGAGGATACACTTGTTGGGATCGTACATGATGTAAGGGTGCCGTTCGTCAACCTTGTGTTTACGGGCGTACCCCTTGTACAGCTCCATATCAACGTTGTATTCCTGACCGAACAGGCGGAGTGAACAATCCTCATAGCGCACACAGCCACAGGAGAGGCAGCGGGCGGTCTCATGCACATTGTCTTCCCAGTCAAATCCGGAAGCAACTTCCACGAAGCTCTCGCGGCGTTCTTCCACATCAATGTGGTGCACTTCGTGACGCGGACTCTCAGCGATTTCACCCAGTTCTGCCTGACCCGGTTTACTCCAGAATTCCTTCTTGACTGTGAAGGGGCGTCCCGGCAGCGGTTCACCGCTCAGAAAGGCGTGCATGGCTTTACCCGCACGCTGTCCGTCACGGATGGCGTCGATCACAACTGTGGGGCCGTCATCAGCAGCGTCACCACCGGCAAACAGACCGTCGATATTGGTGGCCATAGTGTTGAGATCAACATCGATCGTATTCCAGCGGGAGATACCCAGTTCCTGCCCTTTAGTCCGTTCCAGACCTTCCAGCACAGGTGACTGGCCGATTGCTGCCACTGCCAGCTGACAGGAGAGCTCGAATTCCGAACCTTCCATCGGTACCGGGCGGCGACGTCCGGAATCATCCGGTTCACCCAGCTTCATCCTGATGCATTTGAAGCCTTTGAGTTTTCCATCTTCGGAAACAATACCAACTGGAGCAGCCAACTCCATTATCTCAATACCCTCTTCGAGGCAATCCTCTATTTCCTCAGCATCTGCGGGCATTTCCGCTTTCGTGCGACGGTACAGAACAATCACCCGGTCGGCACCGAGGCGCCAGGCGGTCCTTGAAGCATCCATGGCAGTATTACCACCACCGACCACAACTACGATGCCACTCAGTTTCTGCTGTTCTCTGGCCATGTCATACAGGAAACTGACTCCGTCAACCACACCTTCTGTCTCAAACTCTCCTTCCAGACCCATCGGCTTGCCGGTCCAGGCACCCGCGCCCAGGAAGACGGCGTCATGCTGTGACATCAGTTCATCCAGGCCGATATCCTTGCCCACATTGACATTGTATTTGATCTCAGCACCGGCGCGACAGATGAAATCGGTCTCCTCATCCATCACTTTATCCGGCAGGCGATAAGAAGGAATTCCGTAACGGAGCATTCCGCCGGATTTTTCGTTCATCTCATAGAGTACTGATTTGTGCCCCTTGAGACCCAGGAACCAGGCGGCAGTCAGCCCGGCCGGACCGGCACCGACAATACCGACAGTCTTGCCTGTATCGGGTTCACATTCAGGGTCTACTTCGTAAATCCCCGGAGCGTCAGTGACATAGCGCTTGATGGCGTTGATGCCGACGGAACGGTCAACATCCTCGCGACGGCAGACTACTTCACACTTGCGCACGCAGACACGTCCGCAGACAGCCGGAAGTGGGTTTGTCTCACGAATCAGGTCAACCGCTTCCTGCTCCAGCCCCATGGCGGAGAGCGCAATATAACCCTGCGCATCGACACCAGCCGGGCAACCTTCCATACAGGGGGAAATACAATCAGCATAGTGGTTGGATAGCAGCAGCTCCAGAGCGGTTTTACGGGATTCCCGAATCCGATCATTGCTGGTCTCTATATTCATACCCTCCATGATCCGCGTAGCGCAGGATGGTGCCAGATTGGGGCGGCCCTCAACCTCAACAACACAGAGAAAACAGGAAGCGTATGGTTCCAGTTCCGGGGAGTGACAGAGAGTGGGGATTTTGTCCAACTTCTGCTCTTCAACCACCTCCAGGATGGTCTGCTCCGGACGCGCTTCAACAGCCTGACCGTTAACGTTTATTTTGACCGTCTTCACGAGGATCACTCCTTATTTCTTGTATACTGCGTCAAAGTTGCAGCTTGTGATACATTTGCTGCACTGGACACAGATGCTGTTGTCGATAATATGCAGTTGCTTGCGCTCACCGGCGATAGCGTCTACCGGGCAATTAGTCGCACAGATAGTACAGCCGTTACAGTTGTCTGCATTGATATGGAACTCAACCAGCGGCGGGCAACTGGCAGCAGGGCAATGCTTCTCCAGAATATGCTCTTCCCACTCGTCACGATAGTATCTGATAGTGGTCAGCACCGGATTGGGGGCTGATTGACCCAGACCGCAGAGACTGGCTTCCTTGATCTGCACTGCCAGTTTCTCCATCTTCTCAATATCACCTTCAACTCCTTCACCCTGTGTCACACGGGTCAGGACTTCCAGCATGCGCAGTGTCCCGATACGGCAGAAAGTACATTTACCGCAGGACTCATTCTGGGTGAACTCCAGGAAGTAGCGTGCCATCTCCACCATACAGCTGGTTTCATCCAGCACAACCATACCACCAGAGCCCATGATGGCGCCGGTAGTGGGAATCGACTCAAAATCAACCGGTGTCTTATCAAGTGAGGCCGGAATACAACCGCCGGAAGGTCCACCCATCTGGACAGCTTTAAACTCCCGTCCATCCTTGATACCACCACCGATTTTGAACACGAGGTCATGGATACTGGTTCCCATCGGTACTTCTGCCAGGCCGCCATGGACAACTTTGCCGGCCAGTGCGAAAACCTTGGTACCTTTGCTCTTCTCTGTACCATATGCGGCATAAGCGGCAGCGCCCTGGTTGATAATCCAGGGGACATTGGCGTATGTTTCAACATTATTGTTATTGGTAGGTTTCTGCCAGACCCCTTTTTCCGCCGGGAAAGGTGGCCGGATGCGTGGCATACCCCGCTTGCCTTCAATAGATGCGAAGAGGGCGGTTTCCTCACCACAGACAAAAGCACCCGCCCCCTGCTTGATCTTGACCTCGAAGTCGAAACCGGAACCGAGGATATCCTTACCGAGCAGGCCTTTTCCCCTCGCTTCTTCGATGGCGATATTCAGACGGTGAATCGCCAGCGGGTACTCTGCCCGGCAGTAGATGTAACCGAAAGTAGCACCGATAGCCCGGCCACAGATGATCATCCCTTCCAGCACTGAATGGGGATCACCTTCCAGAACCGAACGGTCCATAAAAGCGCCCGGGTCGCCTTCATCAGCATTGCACACGACATATTTCTGATCCGCATCGTAACCGGCGGCAAATGACCATTTGAGACCGGTCGGGAAACCGGCACCACCCCGTCCCCGCAGACCGGAATCCTTCATCTCCTGGATTATCTGGTCCGGGGTCATCTCCAGCAAAGCCTTACGCAGTCCCTGGTAACCATCGGCATCTTCATATTCGTCGATAGACTCCGGATTGATGTTGCCGCAGTTGCGCAATACAATGCGGGTCTGCAGGCGGTAGAAGTCCTCTTCATCACCGCTCGGCTGATCATCAGCATCCAGGTTGAGGGCAATCTGCTCATCCAGCAGTTTCCCGCCCAGCACGTGCTCTTCGACAATTCTCAGAGCAAAATCGGCGTCAACTTCACCGTAGATGGTACGTTCATCACCGTCGCGCACTTCCACCAGCGGCTCCCGGTAACACATACCGATACAACCGGTGCTGTACAGTTCAAACGCTTCCGGATTGGCTTCATGCAGCTCGGTCAGGCTTTCCATTACCTTGCCGGCGCCAGCCGATATGCCGCAGGTACCGAGACCTACGATCACTTTTTTCATGGGTAAACTCCAGTTTTGAACAGGTTAAACAGAAGTACTTTCCGCTTCACCATCGCTATCAGTTGCACTACTGGCAGCTGCTACTTTTTTAGCACTGAGATTGGTTTTCTCCTGACGCCGGACCTTCCGCAGCAATTTACGAACTGAAGCCGGTGTCAGACGACCATGGGTATCTTCGTTGATATTGACAACCGGAGCCAGTGAGCAACATCCGATACAGGCCACGGTATTCAATGTGAACAGGCCATCCTCGGTGGTACCGTCAACTTCAATCCCCAATTCATCCTGGATTGTTTCAGTGATCAACTTGACACCGGAAACATGACAGGCGGTACCGGTACAGACCCGGATCAGGTTCTTGCCCATCGGCTGCAGCCGGAACTGACTGTAGAATGTGATTACACCATAGATATCCGATTCCGGAATACCGGTAACTCCGGATATATAATTGATGGCCCGCCGGGGAATATAGCCAAAATGATCCTGTGCTGACTGCAGCAGGGGAATCAACTCACCCGGGGCACCATCATACCGCCAGAGACGGTAGCTGAAACTTTCTTCCTGATGTGCCGTAGTTTCCTCCTTCCACCGGAATGGTGGGAGCCGCAGCAGTGATGCCAACAGCTCTTATATCTTTAGAAAGTGTTGTTTTAGTGGTGATGTCAGATCAGTCTTCCATCAACTTGATTATCTTTGATTCGCGAACCCGTAGCACACCATCGATCTCGTTGAGCTTCTCGATAATGCGGGGAGTACGCCCCACGGCCCCCTGACCGGTGATCATTCCCACCAGCTTCTGGCCGTCATCAATCACATCGCAGAAAACGACCTCGTCGATGAAGAACACAGTAGTGAATATTTCCTGAATAGCATCAGGCTCGATATCGACAATAATGTAACTGGTGGTTCCCGGTTTTTTCTCCGTCGACACCTTGCCAGGCTGCTTGACGACTTTGGAATAGATTTTGATGAATTCATCCACGTCCCGGTCCAGTTTGGGCTGTTCGACACCGGAATGTGATACAATATTAACACCCTCCATTGCACCTATCGTTTCGCCAAGCTGTTCGATTTCCTGCTGTGACGCAGCCTGAGCCAACACGATAATGTCGACATCACCCCGCACAGCTTCACATGAACTCACACCATCCAGCTCGTAAAGGTTCTTGTATATCTCCAGGCTCCGCTCCGGATCATCAACCCGGATAGTGAAGTAACTGCTGACAGATTCGCGGATTGTTCCTTCATCATCTTCAGCCGGAACCTCACCATCTTTCAGTGTAGTCCCGGGAGTCAGCTCCTCCAGTGCTTTCACCAGATCAGAGATCTCAAAAGGCTTGTCCAGGTAACCGGTATTATGTTCGGAAAGCGCCTCGAACTCCAGACCGACATCACCAAAACCGGTGATCACCAGAACCGGCAGCTCAGGATACTTGTTCTTGATAACTTTGAGAATCTTGAGTCCATCAATATCAGGCATGAAAATGTCTGTCACCAGATAGTTGTATGCGATCCCTTCCTTACTGGCTTTGTCCAGTTCATGGATAGCGGAAATGCCATCGGGACAGGCGACGGGACTGAAATCTTCCTGGCTGAGACCAAAAGTGAGATTACGCCTGATTTCAGCTTCATCGTCGATGATTAATACGCGACCTTTCATGGACTTCTCCCTGTATTTGTAATGCTCAAATGCAGCGGTTACTGCATTACGGAATTCTTATGTCAGTTCATCGGACTATTAATAAAAACCTGCAAAGGACTATTGTCAAATTGATTCAGAGCCAGGGGCGTTTTCCTTATAAAAATATGGGCTTCTGTAAATTCTCTGTCAGTTACCGGCACGTTGATTAAAGCTGCGTTTGATATCCTCATCCCCCAGGTAGAGCGTCTGGCTGGGGAAGGCGAATTCAAGTCCCAGCTCCTGGACTATCTTCATTATCTCCAGATTGACTTTCTGCCGTACTGCCAGGTATTCCGCCCAGACGGTAGTGACTGTGAAATAGTAAACCAGTACATCCAGTGAATAGGCGTTGAAATCAGTGAAATTGACCAGCATGAAATCCTGACGTACATCGCTGTCCCCCTCAAGCATTGCCCGCACCCGCTTCACCAGCTCCTCCACCTTTTCCGGTGGGGAATCGTATGTCAATCCCAGATAGGTCTTAACACGACGTTTGTTCATCGCTGACCAGTTTTCCACAGAACCACCGGTAAGCAGTTTGTTGGGAACAACAATCAGTGAGTTGGCAAATGTGCGAATCCGGGTGGATCGAAAACCGATCTCCTCAATAGTACCCTCACCGTCGGCAAATTTGACCCAGTGACCTACTTTAAAGGGGCGGTCGGTGAACATGACAATTGTACCAAAGAAGTTGGCCAGTGTTTCCTGTGCAGCCAGCGCGATAGCCAGGCCACCTATACCTACACCTGCCAGTAGACTGCCAACCGAGTATCCGAGATTCTGAATGATCAGGATGGCACCGATACTTGCAATTGTCCAGCGTAATGCCTGCCTGATAAGTGGAGTAAACTGCTGAGCCATCTCCGGATCTTTGCGGGAGATCATACGGCTGATCAGTTTCGCGACAAAGTCAGCCAGACGAAAAACGACCCAGACCGCAACCACTGAGAGAGCAATGCGATAACTCTGTGCCAGCATCTCGGGCCAACTCCAGTTCTCAGGCTGGAAGGAGAGTTGCCGCAGTGCCAGGTAGAAACCGGTAGTCAGTACTACCGCAGAGACAGGTGGGAGAATCGCTTCCAGGAGAAGGTCATCGTAATCATGCCTGGTTTTTCCCGCCAGTTTCATTATCCGCTTGAAGACATAGCGGTTGAGAACTGTACGCAAGACCATGGTCAGCAGTATTATCCCGAAAGCAATCAGCATATCCAGGATCTCGATACCGCCAAAATCCAGCTTCATTAATGACATCCCTGTTCTCCTTTTTTATCCATCTGTGGCAGTAATTGCCCGCAGTTGAATTCAGCCGAAAGCTGGCTGACCGTTTTTTATTTTTTCACCGCCAATATCGCTCAAGAAGCTAATACCGATTTACCGATAAATAAAGGGAAGTGTTAACCTGTCGCTGGTTAGAACATGTTAATCTGTTGCTATTTCACAACTACATGGAATATGCCGGATCGAATAACTTAAAGACGATAACTGCGTTCACAAGCACATACCTGAAGCCCCCCTCGTCATTGCTTTACTGAATCCACAAAACAGCGTCAGGCAGATCAGAGATATCCACACAGGGAGTTTCAGTTGCAGAAATCAAAGTCGCACTTAATCACGATCGCAAACAGCGGGAGAAACACGATGGCACAGAACAGACCTTCACTGGCACGGATGACAATCCTGGCACTGACCATTCTGTTACTACCACAACTGCTGTCAGCACAGTCAGCAGGTCTTATTGAATACTTCGTACCAGGTCCGGAGCAACAGCTGCGGGCAATCTTCGAAGATATGGATAACAGTCCCCCTGTTGGTGACCATATGAATGCAATCATCACTGTATCAGCAGCTGCCGATTCTACAACTCTCTATTACGATCACTGGGAAAACGGTTACAATTTTGATCCGGACAACCCCAGCAGCGCTGATGAAATCTGGTTGCTGAATGCCGGCCAGCATCAGACTTTCAGCGATGAAGAGATCTTCGCAAATCCCCGTAACAGTGCGGACACCTACTACGATGGTGGTGATCGTATCTATACAGTGGGTGGGCCGGTAACTCTGACCCGCACTGCCTGGCCAACCGATACACCAACATATTATGCGCTTTCCTGGGAAGTCTATCCCAATAAGCTGCTTAACCAGGATTACATCATTCCGATCGGGGAAAACCTGGACAATGGTGCGCTGGGCTATACCGATTTCGAAAACACCTACCTGATCCTGCAGGCCACCCGTGATAACACACATGTTACTGTGAATGATCCCTTCATTGGTGGTGTAGAGCTGGATACGACGCTGGCTCTCGGCGACTACTCACAATTGTATCACATTAATGCCGGTACTGAAGTGCATGCTGACATGCCGGTACAGGTTCAGTTCGTGGTCGGTCGTACCTGGAACGGCGCTAACAGTGAGTGTCGTGGTTTCTCAGCGGTTCCGACCGCAGCCTGGGGACAATCCTACTACTGCCCTGTTACCAGCTGGGACAACGGTTTTCACTCCGATCTCTATCTCTACAATCCCAACGCCTATACTATCACTATTGACTGGGAAAACACGAGCAATGGCGGGGCACTCGTTCTGGATGCTTTTGAAACACGCTCCCTTTATGAACTGACAGGATATTTCCTGCCTGATGAATCGGGAACCTTTGTCTCTTCCGATGATGTTTTCTGGGGTGTCGGTGCCGGTGGGACCCGTAATGGTGCTTATGACTGGGGTTTTGGCCTTGTTCCGGAAGAGTACCTGACAACCAGTTATCATCTTGGCTGGGCACCATCCACCTGGGATATGACAGAGGATGGTTCTCCGGTCTTCGTTACTTCTACAAAAGACTCTACTACTGTCTGGGTGGACTGGAGTCCGCCGGATGGTGAACCGGACGCCTCCTGGCAACTGGACCGTCTGGAGATGCTAAGGATAAACGATCCTGATCACGATAACTCCGGTCTGCACATCTGGGGAACTGCTCCCCTGGCTGCCACCTGGGGTGAAGATGCCGATATGGCAGATCCGGGTGATAACTTTCTCGATGTTGGATACGCCGCACTACCGATTCCGGATGCCTGGATGGAACTCGTATTGCGGGTTGAATCAGAAGCTGCTCCTGCCTCGCTACCCGGCGACGGTGGCAGCAGCCAGTTGCAGGTCGTGGTAAACTCCTTCGCTTATGCTGTTGATGATCCGGCTTTATTCGCAGATCTTCCCACCGGCTGGGACTATATCCCCGGCAGCAGTACCATCACACTTCCTGATGGCACTGTCATTACCGGTGGGGCTGCTGATCCACAGCTCGCAGGTGAGGAGCTGATCTGGCAACAGCTGACCAGTTTCGCTCCGGAAGAAAACCTGCACATTGATTTCGGCGTTCAGACCAATGGCATGCATATAGAGGGTCAGAATGAATTCGCCATCAAAGCACAGGGTCACTGGGATGAAAGCCAGGTTTTCTATGCGCAAACCAGCAGCTGGATTTTCATCGCTTCCACTGACAGTCGAATCAAACCGCTTTACCTGCGTGAAGACAGTGGATACACATTGCAGCGGGTCCCCCCGTCAGGTGGTCACGCCGATCTCTGGATTCCGGAGGGTGGCAGTGCCAACTGGCTGCTTTCGCCAACACTGACTGACTCGCTTCATATCAGCGGTGATATCAACATACCTCTTTATCTCTATCGCAGCAGTCCGCTCTATTCACCGGATGCTGCTATTGAACTCAAGTGGAACGATGGTGTATCACACACTATCGGAATTGACGAGATCGCCGATATCGGCAGTGGATTTTATACATTCGTCCTGCCTGCAATTGACCTGACACTACCGGCAGGCGCTTTCCTGGAACTGGTGTTGACAGTAACTGAAGAAGGGCCTGGCGACCGCAGTCTGCATATTCGTTACGATGGTGAGGATTATCAGTCACGAGTGGTACTGGCAACTGATACCTACCTCGCTGTCAGCAGTTTTGCTGCTTACGACGGCCCCTGGCCCGATGGTGAGATGGCCAGTGTATTCTATGCTGATACTCCAATCTGGTTTACAACTGTCGCTACTGATCCTTTCGGTTATGCTGATATCACCAGCAGTTCACTCGGTGTACCCCCGGTAATCAACACCCTGCCGCTTTCTGTGATAGATGAAGGTGGCAACCAGCGTATTTTCAGTGCATCGACCAGTATTGCCCTACCCGGTAACTATACAGCTACCGATACAACACGTGAAGGTTTTGAAGGCACGGTAGAGATTGTGCGTGACTTCATGCTGACAATCATTAAAACCGATCTGCATTCTGAGCTCAGCTACAGCGACCTCAACGGTGGCGCATTGCAACCTGGTGACTCACTCCAGGTAAACGGCCTGCTGTTTAACAACGGTACTGCTGACGCAACTGATACACAGAATGAACTGACGATACCTGCGCAGCTGACATATCTAAGTGGCAGCAGCAGTCAGGGTACTATGCAACTGGACGGAGATATTCTACGTCTTGACGCAGGCACAATCGCTTTTGACGGTGATTCAGTCAACTGGAACTTCGTGGCCAGACTGGATGATGTTATTGATAACAACACCATGCTGCAGCTGCAATCACTGCTGACTGACAGTGAGGGTGATGTGATACTTTCTGATGATCCGGAATTCAACCAGTGGAGCGATGAGGAAACCGGTAATGATCCCTCGGACCCCACTGACGATGATCCGCTCGGTCTGTTGATTTCTTCAGCCTCAGTAATCGAACTCACCTGTGCTGCTACTGATCTGAACGGAACTCCAACCCAGCCGGGTGACAGCCTCTCCTACCAGCTGCAACTTACCAACAGCGGGAATCAGGCGCTCGATAATCCTGATGAAATCCTGTTTGCGTTGCCGGTACCTGAGAATACAACTTACCATGCAGGTTCCGCCGGCAGCAGCAGCGGTACTCACTGGATGGCAGGTGACACTCTTTACTGGCAGGGAATGGTAGCTGTCGGAGAGATAATCGATCTGTACTGCACTGTTGATCTGGTATTGCCGATCTTCAACGGCACTGAGATAGCCGCACAGGCGATAGTACTCTATGATGCTGAAAGCTCCGGTGACCTGTCTTCAACAGCACTGAGTGATGATCCGGTTACGCCTGAGCCACTTGATCCTACACTGGTAACAGTCAGCAGTACTCCGGCACTGGAAGCAGCTCTCACGGTGCTTGATCAGAATGGTGAATCAACAGTTCCGGGTGACACGCTTTCCTGGCAGCTTGTGATACAAAACGATGGAAACAGCAATTCCGCAGACAATGAGGGCCCGGAAGCACTGCTCCCCTGCCCCGGCTGGAATACTCCGGTCTCCTGGGAAAGCAGTCATGGCACGTTACAGCTGGTGGGTGATACACTTCAATACAGTGGTGATTACTCTGTCAATCAGGATGTAACGATTACAATGCTTACCGTTCTCGACCAGACGATCCCTGACCAGACACTGATACAAACGCAGGCAATCGTACTATATGATTCTACCAGCAATGGTAACAATGACTGGCAGCAGATGAGTGATGACCCGTCGACTCCGGAATTCCGTGACCCCACTGGAATCCTCATCACCAGTTCCCTGCAGCTGACTGCATTGCTCACAGTATCTGAGGCACAAACCGCCATCAGTCAGAGCGGTTCTGAAAAAGAATCCATGCTCACACCGGAGCAGCAGCAGCGTGACGAACCGGCGCAGTTCTACCCCGGTAGTAGCCTGCAGTACGATTTCCTGATCAGCAACAATGGTGGTAATCCACCCACGAATATGGAATGGATACTCGACCTGCCACTGGAGCTGGTTGAGCTCTCTAACCTGCAGTTCCCGGCAGAGGCGGAGAATCTGACCGACACTACCGGTGGTAGTTGGGGCAACGGCCTGCTGCACTTCAGTTTTGATAATCTTCCCTTTGGTGACACACTGGCCTTCTCGTTCCAGGTTGCCGTCGACAGTGCAGCTGCGCATGACGCACTCATCTCCTGTCAGGCGGAACTCAGTTGCGATCAACTGGCAGAGCCGATGCTGAGCGATAGTGACCCCGATTCTATCGGTGCGCAACCAACTGATATCCTGGTACAACGCGCCCTCCTGCAGGGCGAAGCGCAACTTTCCGCACTTGACAGCGACGGTTATCCGCTGACTCCGGGTGATACACTGGAACTCACCATGAACTGGATTAACCACAGTGATATCAGCTTAAGTGATATCAGTTTTGTCGATGACATCCTGCCGGAACTCCCCTGGTTCCAGCTTCTGGAACTGCCTGACGGTGCGATTGACAACTCAACCGACCATGGTGGTGAGTGGGGTTATGGCCAGATACAGATTGACAACCTGCATGCGGAACCGGGAGACACCCTCTCCTGCAGCTGGCAGCTGGTTACAGCAACAGTGCCGGACAGTACTGTGGTGGAAGTTCAGGGTGAGTTGTTCTCATCAAGTGATACTCTCTTGACTGATGCGATGCCAGACAGTGCCGGTTATCAACCACTGGTACTGGTAATTCAGAACAGGCCGGAACTCTCTGCGGAACTGACTGTTGCAGTCGATAACCAGAGTGAGGACGGTGGAAGCGGTGGTTTCCGGAACTGGTTCACAGGCAAGAAGGCTCCTGAGATAATGGAGATTTCCGCTGCACCTGGTGACAGACTACTCTGGGAATTCAACCTGCTGTGCAATGGCACTGATCTTGCTGAAGAACTGGTGATGGCTGTAAGTCTTCCCGCCTGGCTGGAAGAGATTACCATCGAAGAGTGGAGTGATGAGCTGGATGTAGTACATCAGCCGGCTGGTGGTGATTACGATAACGGGTTGTTGATGGCAACCGGTGACGGCCTGGAGGGTGGTGATTCACTGCTCTTCACATTTTCGACCGTGATACAAACTGATATACCCGATTCAACCCTGCTGTCAACCAGAGGTAATGTGACAACCGATGCATTGCCTGACACTGTCTACACTGATGGTGACAGCGAGACTCCGGGTGAGCAGCCAACAGATGTACTGGTTCTTTCACCCACGGGTGAACTGAGCGGCACACTGCAGTTGACTGATATTAACGGTGGTCATATACACTCCGGTGATACACTGCGCTTTGTATCACACTGGGATAACAGTTATCTCTATGCTCTTTCAGGACTGGTGTACAGTCACGAAATGCCTCCTTTCACCCATGTGATACAAACGCTCTATCTTCCTGATGGTGCTGTTGACAGCCTTGCCTGGACAGGTGGAGCGCATGATCGCGGATTGATCCGGGTTTCCGATCTTGAACTGCCGGGTGCGGGTGCCGATTCACTGGAATACCTGCTGCTGGTTGATTCACTGCTTACTGAAAGCGTCACTGACACAACACAGGCACAGTTGCAGTTCGGTGAGGAACTGCTGCTGACAGACGGTGACCTGTTTACACCCGGTATCCAACCTACCCTGTTCGAACTGTTCGCCGATGACGCGCCTGATGTCATGCAGTTGCAACTGACTCGTGTCGATGACGATCCTCTCTGGATCGGTGGAGAGGCAGATTACGAACTGTGCCTTACAAATCTGGACTCCGATTCGCTGTCCGGATGTACAATCAATCTACCGCTACCTGACTGGGTAACAGATGCTACAGTCACCGCACAGCCAGCGGACAGTCTGCTTGAAACGGAAAGTGCTATTGCTGTCTACAATTTTAATATAGCTGGTGGCGACAGCGCCACCCTGGCATTCACCCTGCAACTGAGCGAAGAACTCAGCCCTGATGATATAATCGAACTCCAGGGATGGAGCAGCAGCCTGTTGATTCCCGGACCATTTTACTCCAATCTCTGGAGTGACACTGTAGCAGTAGCACCTCCTTCCCTTACCTTCGACCTTACCGGCAGCATTGCCGGCAGTGTTGTTGAACCGGGAGGTACAATTCAGGCACAGGACAGCCTGGTCTACCACTTCCTGCTGACAAACAGTGGTGGTACGGTGCTGGAAAACATAACTGTTACTGACACCCTGGACACGGCACTGCAATACAGTGGTGCAACCACGGATATGGGAACGGTGGCTTTCATTGAGAACACCCTGACCATCAGCGGCATTACCCTGCAGCCGGGTGCTACTCTTGCCGGTTCGCTGGCAGCTGATATTGTGGATCCTGTACAACGCTATACTGTCATCAGTACACAACTGAGTGCCGAGTGTGACACATTATCTGTGCGTAGTGATGCCGATCCACTGCTACCTGATGCGCAACCGCTTGAATACATAGTTGACTTCATGATGTCCTCACCACTGTTGATCTGGGATAATCCGGCTCGCACAAGGGATGTCTGTATCGTTTATCACGCTCCCGGGGCCGGCAATGTCAGCCTGGCTATCTATAACGTACTTGGAGAACAGGTGCGCAGATTCGATGACCTGCCACCGGGCAGCGGTATGACTTTGACATGGCACACTGACAATAACAGCGGCCAGGCTCTGGCGAACGGAACCTACATCCTGGTGCTGAAAATTGACGGTGAGATGACTCGTGAAAAAATCGCCCTTATTCGATAGGAGAGGATCATGAAACGCAACCTGATCACCGCCCTTCTGATTGCTGCCTGGCTGCCAACGGCTCTGGCCAGTAGCGTAGGAACAACCGGCAATCCTCTTCTGCGCCTGCCGCTTGGAGCAGCACCTGCAGCTATGGGGGATGCCTACTGTGCCATGAGTGGCACACCATCTGTTATTACATACAACCCTGCCGCACTCAGCACGCTCACCAATCCGGTGTTGACTGCGCATTACCAGAAACGCTTTCTCGACCTGCGGGTTTCATCGCTGCAGGGTGCTTACCCGCTGCCGGTCGGTACTCTGGGAGCCGGTCTCGATTACTTCAGCGAGGGGTATATTCATGAAACTATTCATGGCCTGCCCACCGGAAGTGATCTGCACAGCTATTCCACCAGATTGCTGCTGGGGTATGGCCTGCCGCTTTACCACTGGCTGGAAGCAGGTGCCAATGTCGCGTGGCACAATTCAGTTATTGCTGAAGAAGATGGCGCAAACTCTTTTACTGCAGACTTAGGTTTCCGCTTCCCACGCTTCTATGATAAATTCAGTGGTGCACTGACCTTTAATAATCTGGGGACGAGTATCGCTCATGATGCTGGTGAGTCCGAGAGTCAGCAACCGGTCGGTATGCGCATGGGGCTACTCTATGATGCCTTTGCGGATCAGCAGTCAGCCATGATCTGGCTTTCAACTCTGGACCTGATTGCAATGAGTGGCAGCGGAACCAAGCTGGCAGCAGGTTCTGAGCTTACACTGCAGCAGTTCTATGATTCACCGCTCGATGTTGTCCTGCGAGGAGGGCTGCAACTTGCCGACCTCGAGACAGCTCACTTCCCGCTGACACTCGGCTTCGGGTTGATCTTCCAGGATTTCGCACTCGATTATGCCTTTGAAACTTTCAGCGATATTGGAACTGTATCACGTATTTCTTTCACCTTCCAGCCTCGCAGGCTGCCGGGTGATATGGATCAGGATGGTGTAATAGATCCTGATGATCTCTGTCCCGACACCCCTGTTGGAGCACTTGTGGATGAATATGGTTGTCCTCTGGACAGTGACGCGGACGGTGTTTTCGATGGTATCGATCTCTGTCCGCATACGCCACAGGGTGCTCTGGTAGATGATACCGGTTGTCC
>CAZCRT010000005.1:0-17007 GCA_964501185.1 uncultured Bacteroidia bacterium | reverse complement strand
CCGCATACGCCACAGGGTGCTCTGGTAGATGATACCGGTTGTCCTCTCGACAGTGATGGTGACGGTGTGTTTGATGGTATTGACCGCTGTCCTGACACACCACCTGACACCCGCGTGGACATGTTCGGTTGCGAGTTGACACAGGTTGAGTATGAGTTTCTGGAAACCGGTTTACTGCGTCTGCAGGACATCAATTTTGCCTCCAACCAGGCGGTGATCGAGAGTTCATCTTTTGCTGAGCTGGACCGGATCGGTAATCTGCTGGCCAAATGGAACCAGCTTTTTATTGAAATCGGTGGACATACGGATTCACAGGGAACGGATGAACACAACCTGCAGCTTTCTGCTGACCGTGCTAAAGCAGTTCTGCAGTACCTGCTGGATCATTTCCCTTCGCTCGATGAAGTCCAGCTGACAACAAATGGGTATGGTGAAACTCAGTCAATTGCTGACAACAGCACTATCGCCGGAAGAGGCGAGAACCGGCGGGTTGAGTTCAGAATTCTGTCGGACAATGAGCTCAGGCGTGAAAAGGACGCTGAGTGGTTGAATAAATAGAAAGTAGCTGTGTGCCGGGGGCGCGAAAACCGCGCCCCTGCAAACAGGGCTGATCCTATACGGACTTGCCTTTGTCCTTTCTTGCTTCCATCTGTTGATTCCCGGCACTATCATTATCGCATCCAATATGTAATGACAGTGTCAGGAATCAACCGGGAGCATGTGTGATACATATACTCAAACCCACCATAATGCTGTTGGCCTGGTGGCCGCTTCTGCTGCTTCCATGTTTGCTGCTGGCCGGGCAACCGGACCTGTCCACGAAAGAGCAGCAGCGTACAAGTGACTTCCCCGGAACGGATAACCGAACCCATCGTGCCAGTAATATGTGGCTGACGGTCAACAACTGGGGATTTCTGGGAAATTTCAACCCCAGTAATCCTGACGCTTTTGACGATCCGGAATATCCCGGCCAGTGGGCGCCTCAGTGCGAATATCCTGGAGGTTCTGATGTGCAGTATCTCTACACTGCTTCACTCTGGATCGGAGCGCTGATCGTAAATCCGGATGGTACAGAAACACCCCGGGTCTCCGTGGGCAGCGAAGGATGGCTGGGGGGACACGAATTCTGGCCCGGCCCCGGGGACGAAGCCCGTATTGATGAGAGCTCACTGTTACCGGGCAAAACCAACCGGCTGGGTGAATATGTTTATGATTCGCTGTCGGTCAGCGAACAGGACTTCGAAGCTACATATACCGATACTCTCACTGATCAGAACTATGTTGAGCCCAATGACTACGATGGTGTGCACATTCCACTGGGGATCGAGATCGTTCAGGAGAGTCACGCCTGGTCTTACAGCTACGCCGAACACTTCATCATCATCGATTACGAGATTACCAATATCGCTGATAAGTATCTGAAGAATTTATATGTTGGTCTGTATGTTGATGGTGACGTGGGATTGGTGGATAACACTCTTCGCAAAAACGATGACATCTGCGGCTTCCGCAAAACCGCTCTTGATACCGTATCAAATCAGGTCGTGGAGATCAACACAGCCTGGATAGCTGATAACAACGGGCGTCAGGACGGTGTTCAGAGTGGTAATGATTTTACCGCAGAGCATGTAACCGGCATGAGAGTGTTGCGGGCACCCAATCCGCTGTTGCGAACATCTTTCAACTGGTGGATTTCAAATCCTGACCCGGGACTTGATTTCGGACCCTCATGGCAGTACTGGGTTGATACACCCGACTCCCCTGGATACTGGACCGGACAGCTGGGCACTCCCCTTTCCGATGGCAATAAGTACTTCCTGCTCAGCAACCGGGAGTTTGATTACAACCAGTATCATGTCGATAATCCCACTTTTGTATCACAACATCCTGATACTCTCTGGTTAAGTGGTGGCCAGTATGAATTACGTGACTGGCAGAGCGCTGCTACCGATGTGGCCACCGATCTGGCAAATGGGTATGACACCCGCTATCTGCTTTCCTGGGGGCCGTTGGGGATCTATGATCATACCGATCAGGCAGGTCGTAATATCTACCGGTTGAATCCCGGGGAAACCTTTTCGATGACAATCGCCTATATCGTCGGCCGCAGCTTTCATGATAGTAACCATCCACAGGTACATTTTGAGAATGTCGATCCGGAACTTTACGACTATTCAAACCTGCAGTATAACGCGCTCTGGGCACAACGGGTCTACGACAACGAAATGCATGACACCCCGATTTACGATTACGGTAATGATGGTAAACCGGCAACCGGTGACAGCGGTGAGGGGGACGGCCTGCTGGACACAGGTGACGGCTGGTACGGTGAAGATGTAGGTGTGGATGGACTCTTTGCCCGGGCAACGGGTGATACAGTGAGTTATTTCGGTGAATATCAGGGAATCTATCCCGGGCCTGACGCCGGCGAAGAGGATGGTATATTGCAACCGGAAGAGGATGCCCTGCTCTGGAGTCTGCAGACCATCCTGGCGGACAGCGGCCTGGTTTATGCCGGCCCCAAGTTTTCTGAATTCTACCTGCACCGTGACTGGCAGATTGGCCATCTGGGGGGTAACAACTTCCTGGATCTTGGAGATGGCATCCCTGATTTTCAGGGCCCTCCACCACCACCCTCCCCCATGCTGCAGTATGAACTCACTGAAAGCGATGTTATTCTGCGCTGGGCGTTTGAGGCAGAGAGCTATCTCGATCCCTTCAGCCATATCTATGATTTCGAAGGTTATCGTATCTGGATCTCCAACAGTGGACTGCCGGATGAATGGACTCTGCTGGGTGATTTTGATCTGATCGACTATGCCTACTATACACATGACGGCAGATTGATGACGCTGCCCGGCCCACAGGATTATGGTGATCTGCCACCCGACTCACTGGGTCCAGGCTGGGAGTATCGTCCCGTTTCAGTCAATAACGGTATGTCTGAGATTATAAACTCCGATCCGCCTGGCGAGTACGAACCATTCACCGATGAAAACGGAAACGGTCATTATGATATCGGTGAACCTTTCACCGACGAGAACGGGAATTCACTCTATGATTACGGTGATGATTACAGCTGCTATGAATTCGTGATACATGATGCACGGCCGCTGTTCCCGCGTTACTATGCTGTTACCAGCTATGATTTTGGTGATTACCAGACAGGTACCGAGCCACTGGAGTCCTCCCCAGGCAGTAACGCACTCTACCTGGCACCGGCAGGTCGGCCCGGGGCAGATGTACAGGTTGTCCCTAATCCATACCTGGCTTATCACAATTACTCTGAGAGTCATGAATTGAAGAACTCAGAGACAGGGCTTTCATGGGAAAATCAGGACGATGGCACTCCCGATTTCTACCCGCAATACGATAGAAGAATTGAGTTCATCAACCTGCCACTGCAGGCTATCATTCGTATTTACACGGTAGCTGGTGATCTGGTCCAGATAATACCACACAATACTGTTGGTGACATTGGCGGACGCTGGGATTCTGACTACAGCGAGAAATGGGATCTCAACAACCGCAATTTCCAGCAGGTGGCATCCGGCCTGTACCTTTTCAGTGTTGAGGATAGAACTGACAGTAACAGTGGTGAGGTGACGACCGGGAAATTTGTTATTATTCGTTAGCAGATCATACAAAGAAACAAACCGGTGATGACGATACTATCCCTGTTGTCACTGACCTGAAACCAGACCGGAGCAAATGATGAAAGTTATCAACATCGTTGGTGCACGCCCTAATTTCATGAAGATCAATCCACTCGTGCGCGAAATGCGAAACCAGAAGGTTGACCAGCTGCTGGTTCACACCGGACAGCATTACGACCAGGCGATGTCGGAGAGCTTTTTCCAGGAGCTGGGAATACCGGAACCTGATATCAATCTTGAAGTCGGATCAGCTTCTCATGCAGTTCAGACAGCGGAGATCATGAAACGGTTCGAACAGGTCTGCCTGCAGGAGAAACCGGATATGGTTCTGGTAGTGGGTGATGTCAATTCCACTGCTGCCTGTTCGCTGGTGGCGACCAAGCTCGGTATTGCTGTGGCGCACGTCGAGGCGGGACTGCGCAGCGGTGATCGCACCATGCCGGAGGAGATCAACAGACTGGTGACTGATGTTCTGGCTGACCTGTTGCTGACCACCAGCCGTGATGCTGACGAAAATCTGCTGGCTGAAGGAATCCCGTCGGAAAAGATCCACTTCGTCGGTAATACGATGATTGACTCGCTGATACTGCAATTGGAAAAGGCCAGAGAGCGTAACACATTTCGTCGTTTCCAGGTGGAGGAGGGAGAATATGCAGTCCTGACACTGCACCGTCCTTCCAACGTGGACAATGCACAACAGCTGGAGCAGATTATAGATACGCTGGATATCATTCAGCAGCGACTGCCGATTGTTTTCCCTATTCATCCTCGCACAAAGAATAATCTACAACGCTTTGGACTCGACAGAAAAATCAATCAGATGCAGGGGATTATTCTGGCAGAACCACTCTCTTATCTCGATTTCATGGATCTCTACGGTCGTTCCAGACTGGTGCTGACAGATTCCGGTGGCATCCAGGAGGAAACCACCTTTCTCAGGCTTCCCTGTATCACTCTGCGTGAAAACACCGAACGACCGATTACCGTCACCCAGGGAACCAATTACCTGACCGGTACAGACCGTGACAAAATCCTGAGTGCTTTTGAGGAGATCATGTCAGGTGGCGGCAAGCAGGGAACTATTCCGGAATACTGGGATGGAAAGGCAGCAGAACGGATCGTAAAGGTACTCCAGAACTGGGTCAAGTAAGCTTTTTAACGACTATACAATTTAGCTACCATTCTCATATTGAACTTTCATGTTCAATAACTAAACTGTTTTCAAACGCATGTAAAATATTATTCTCTTCTGGCTTTGCTTATTATCTCACCCGGTCTGCCAGATAGCAGGTGATTTTGTTGATTTCCTCCCTCAAATATCCTACTACTGTTAGTTACACAGCAGAACGGTACACAATTAGCAGTTACCACTAAATGACACAGTGTATAGATTCGACGCTGTGAGGCAACTTATCACCGGCAGTTTGTCAGATCAGTGATTACCACTGTTTTTCATAATAATAGGATGGAGGTTCCGATGAAACTCAAAGAAAGATTAGCTTCCCAGATCCCGGCAGCCAGAGATCGTTATCGAAAACTGATGAAGGAACATGGTGACAAGAAGATCGCTGATGTTACTGCCGGTCAGTTGGGTGGCGGAATGAGAGGTATTAAATCACTTTTAACTGACATCTCCTATCTGGACCCGGAAGAGGGCATCCGTTTCCGTGGTTATACCATTCCGGAAACCCTGGAGAAGCTCCCGAAACGTGAGGGAGCGGAGATACCCTGCGTAGGCGGATTCTACTATCTGTTGCTGACCGGTGAAATTCCTACACTGGAAGAGGCTGAAGAAGTAGAAGAGGATTGGAGAAGCAGACGCAAGGTACCACACTATATCTATGACATATTGCGTCAGACTCGCGGTGTACATCCGATGACCCTTTTCTCGGTGAGTGTGCTGATGCTGCAGCGGGAATCAATTTTCTCTAAGCGCTATAACGAAGGTATGAAACGGGAAGAATACTGGGATGCCATGTATGAGGATTCCATGAACCTGCTGGCCAGGCTTCCTATCATTGCAGCCTATATCTACCGGATGAAGTACAAGGATGACACCCATTTCGTTTCAGACCCTGATCTGGATTGGGGTTCAAACTTCGCTCATCTGATGGATGTTCCCAATCCTGAATACAAGGAACTGGCCAAGCTCTACTTCATACTGCACAGTGATCACGAAAGTGGTAATGTAAGTGCTCATACTTCCCATCTGGTGGCTTCCGCATTATCGGATGTCTACTACAGCTGGGGCGCTGGCCTCTGCGGGCTTGCCGGTCCGTTGCATGGCCTGGCCAACCAGGAATGCCTGCGCTGGGTCATGGGCGTGTACGAGCAGTTTGACGGTGTTCCCACAGAGGATCAGATCAAAAAGTTCGCCTGGGATACTCTGAATTCCGGTCAGGTAATTCCCGGTTATGGACACGCGGTTCTGCGTAAAACTGATCCCCGTTACACTGCCCAGCGGGAGTTTGCCCTGAAACACCTCCCGGATGACGATCTGTTCAAGACCATGAATGTCGTTTACAACGTGGTACCACCGATCCTCAAGGAACATGGCAAGGCGAAGAATCCCTGGCCAAATGTTGACGCTCATTCCGGTGTACTGCAGTACTTCTATGGTGTTACAGAATTTGACTTCTATACAGTGATGTTTGGTATCGGACGGGCACTCGGTGTGACAGCGAACCTGATCTGGGATCGCGCACTCGGACAGCCTCTGGAGCGTCCAAAATCGATTACTACCGATATGCTGGAGAAAATGGTCAACGAGGGTTAAACTCTATAAAGGGTAACCCGCGATTGGTGGTGAACATACCACGAGTTCATTGTTTGATGGCAATGGGGGCTGCGGCCCCCTGCCCGTCTCTAAAAGCTGACAGACAGGAGTGAATAATGCAGAAAATTGCAATCATCGGTGGCGGCGCTATCGGTGGCGTACTGGTGCAGGAATGCGCGACCCGCAGGCTGGCACTCGAAATTGGTTTTGTTGATCCTGCACCGATGCTCAATCCGGATGATTCCCCTGAAAAACAGGAAGTCACCAGGAAGCAGTCGATCGCCGGTGGTAAAATCCTGGATATTTCTGAAGGACTGCCAATCATCAACAGCGATGTCAAGTTCAACTGGTCAAAGGATTACAGTGCTCTCAAGGGAGCAAACCTCGTTATAAATACGGCTGGTGTACCGCGCAAAGCCCGCCCCGATGGGACTTTCCCATCCAGGGAGGAACTGCTGACAACAAATTTAAAAATCACCAGGATGGTCGCTGCCGGTATCAGGGAATTTTGTCCTGATGCTATTGTGATCAGCGTAGCCAATCCACTGGATGCTATCGTTTACACTTTGAACAAAGAGCTGAATCCCTCTAAAGGAAAGCTGATGGGAATGGCTGGCGCCCTTGACTCCACTCGCTACCGCTATTTTGTAGCTGATGCCGCCAATGTCTCAGTTGAAAATGTGAACGCATTGGTACTGGGTGGTCACGGCCCAACCATGGTACCGGTACGCAGCTCCTGTCAGATCGCCGGTCTGCCGGTCTCAGAATTTATCGACGAGGCGAAGCTGGAAGCAATTGAAGATCGTACTCGCAAAGCGGGTGGTGAGGTTGTCGGTCTGCTCGGTATCGGTTCCGCCTTTGCTTCTACTGCCTGGGCAGCCCTGGAGATGGCTGAAGCAATAATCTTCAACAAGCGGAAGGTTATTGCCTGCAGTGCTTATCTTGATGGACAGTATGGTATGAAGGATCTTTTCGTTGGTGTTCCCACTATCCTTGGTGAGAATGGTATTGAGGAAGTGCTGGAGATCAAACTGGCCGATGATGAGCTGGTAGCGCTGCAGAAATCCGGAGATGCTGTCCGGAAAACTTGTGACGAGGTCGATGAAATGCTGAGTGCCATGTAGCATCTGGCGTCACCAATCCTTGTGACGAGGTAGATGAGATGTTGGACACCATGTAGGAGTGATGATACTGAACGTTTAATGTGATTGTCTGGTAGGGGCACCCCGGGTGGGTGCCCTTTTTTGTTCAGATTCTATGCTCAGATCATTCCTGATCCGGCCTGTTCATAAACCAGGGTTCATCGCGAACCGTGAAAGTGTTGTCCGTTTCGCTGAAGCAGGAAAGATCGTCGCTGACCTGGCCTTCGAAGGTATCAACGATCTCATCTATGGCCATCTGCAGCGTCATCATTACTTCGTCCTGAATCTGCTGTTCCGTGTATTTCAGTTCTGACCGGGCCAGCAGATGCTTGACAATCACTTCGGCTGTAGTCTGTACAGCTCCACAGACTTCAGCTGCCTCAAAACCCTCATTCATCCTTTTCACTGCCAGCAAATGAGCATAGTCCAGTACATTGGTACGATCACCCATCATTATATCCTTCTCCAGCAGTGAGTAGATCAAAGTGGCTCGTTCTCTCAGAATCTCAGGTTCCAGAGCCTGATAGTTTTTGAATCGTTTTCTGTTTGCCGGTAGCAACAGTATCCCTACAACCTCTTCAACCACACGTTCTTTCAACTTCCAGAGGCTGCGATAAATGGTCAGGTTCTTCTGTTCAGTATCCGGATCATAGGGGAAGTGCTGGTTGACATGATGCCATTCGTGTGGAACCCGTTTCATATTAGCTATCAGAAATGGTAACCGTCTGAGGATATGATAACGGGGGTTGGGAGCGCACTGCAGCATCGCACCAGTTGCTGTACGGTCAATCTCCATGCGTGTATCCACATACTCCAGCATCCAGAAGCGCTCGAAAGGACGCTGTCTTTTAAGACGCCACCAGAGGTCCCGCTGCACAACACCAATACGGGCCACCCACTTTGGCAGGAAAAGTGGTTTTACCTGGTCCAGATGGTTGTAGTGCATCGCGACATTGAAGAGATCTTCATGGGAGGTGCAACCCTGGGTGCTTGCTATCAGCAGGCAATGCCGGGGCAGCTCTTCCGTGCGAATCATCACAGAATTAAAGAAGCGTATCAGGTTGTTGATATGCAGATACGGGATTGCGGAGCGCCCTTTACCGACCAGAATATGGTTATCCCATGAATCCTCAACCATCTGGTCAGGAAGGCGTGCAGGGGGCTGTACTGACACCAGTCACTGAAAATAGCAGCGAACCGAACAGTGATGGTGGGGAAATACCCGGCATATTCCCGCATCATCTCCTCACCCGCGGCTTTATTGACAGCATAAGGAAAAGTGGCATCTGCCCGACTATCTTCATTCAGAACTGTACTTCCCCTGTCAAATCGACTGACCGTCAGTGAACTGGCGAAAACGAAGCGTTTCAGGTTAAGCCCGCGACAGTGATTCAGAAGATTTCTCGTTCCCTGCACATTGGTTTTATCATATTCAGATCTCAGGGTGTTATCGAAATCGAAGAAACCAGCCATGTGAAACAAGAATTCAGCTCCACCATTGCTGGTTACGTATTCGAGGGCTTCTCTTACTTCATCTTCTATTCTGATATCAACCCGCATCCAGTGGATATCAGGATGCGGTGGAACTCTGGCGGCATTCCGGGATCGTCTGGCAATAGCGTAGATTTGAAATCTATCTTTAAAAGCATTGAGCAGATAGCTGCCGACAAAACCGGAAGCGCCTGTGATGATTATCACCGGCAGTAGCTGTGAATCAGGCGCATTTGAGTTCGCATGATCAGTTATCATATGTTCGATCCCTCCCTTTGCTACTGCAGTTTCTCGGGACCAGGCCACTCCTCCCCGGGGCATCGGTGATAAACCCACCACAGCAACAGTGCCAGCAGACCATCACCCACTCCTGACAGCAATACAACAATGACCTGTTCCACAAAGATGAAACAGGTGAAGAGGAAAACGGTGGCATACTTTTTTACAGCTATGAACAGGCGTATCAGCAGGCGGGAACGGGAATAGTATGATATATTTTAATTATTGAACAGTTAAAATACAAGGGGGTGCCCCGCTACCCCTTCCTGAATTTCTGCACATTGATCTGGTACTTTTTGATCTTCTGCTGCAGGTTCTTGCGGGCAATCTTCAGATCCTCTGCCGTATGGCTGACATTGCCATCCATCTCGGCCAGTTTACGTTGCAGGAACTCTTTCTCAAACTGCTCACGGGCCTCTGTCAGGGAAAGCGGCGCAACATCAGGCTGTGCCTGGTTTACAGTAGCGCGGATTTCGTCCGTTTCAACCCGGGAAGACTTACCGGCTGCATCCATCACACTGCTATCCTGGTTACCGGGAGAATGCTGTACTTCAGGTGGCAGATCGGATATTTCAATAGTATCACCCGCTGCCATTACACAGGCGCGTTCGATGCAGTTTTCCAGTTCGCGGATATTTCCCGGCCAGCTGTACTGAACGATCGCTTCGTAGGCCGCACGTCGCAGGTACATCTTCGGTTTACCCAGCCTGTTGCGGAACTTATCGATAAAATGCACTACCAGCTGCGGAATATCCTCCCGTCTTTCCCGTAAAGGGGGAATCGGGATATTTATCACATTCATACGGTAGTAAAGATCTGTACGAAAGTTACCCTGCTTTACTTCCTGCTTGAGATCACGGTTTGTTGCAGCGATCAGCCGCACATCCACTTTGACCGTTTTGCTGCTGCCAACTCTTTCGAACTCCCCCTCCTGCATCACCCGCAGCAATTTGACCTGCAGGGCGGGGCTCATCTCCCCTACTTCATCGAGAAACAGAGTGCCACCATCAGCCAGTTCAAAACGGCCCTTCCTCTCTGAAATCGCTCCGGTAAACGCCCCTTTAACATGACCGAACAACTCCGATTCCAGCAGACCTTCTGCCAGGGCGGCGCAATTAACCCTGATCAGCTCCCTTTCACTGCGATTGCTGAAATGGTGAATCATACCGGCCATCAGCTCCTTACCGGTACCGCTTTCCCCTTCGATCAATACGGTGGAATCGCTGCGTGCGATACGGGTGATGGTCAACTCATAGAGATTCTGCATGCTCTTGCTTCGCACCTTGTATTCACCCTGAGCATAGCGTTGAAACATCTCAGACTGCATCTGGTGGCCACCCTTAAGGATCTCGGTCTGTTCACGGATCAGAGCCAGCTCCTTGAACAGTTCGTCGCGGTCGATCGGTTTGGTCAGGTATCCGTAAGCACCGATCTTCATCGCCTCCACAACGTTATCAACTGAAGCATAGCCTGTAAACAGCAACACCTTAATCTGTGGATACAGTGATCGGATCTCACGCAGCAGTTCCAGCCCGTCCATGCCAGGCATCCGTACATCGGAGATGACTGCATCGAAATCGTTACGCTCCAGCAGCTGGAGAGCTTCAGCCCCACTCGCCGCTGTGGCAGTCTGATAGTTCTCCTGCTCCAGCAGTTCGCTGATTATCTCCCTGATATCGGCTTCATCGTCAACTATCAACACTCGCATGAGTAATCCCCTGTAACTGAGTCAGTAGCATACAGCGCTTCAGACTCGCATGCCTTCGCATAAGTGAATATTGTAACCTGGTCAGCAGTTATTGCGCTTCAGCGTAATCCCCTGTAACTGAGTCAGTAGCATACAGCGCTTCAGACTCGCATGCCTTCGCATAAGTGAATATTGTAACCTGGTCAGCAGTTATTGCGCTTCAGCGTAATCCCCTGTAACTGAGTCAGTAGCATACAGCGCTTCAGACTTTCATTAAGTCCTCTCAATAACCACCAGAAGCAGATTAACACATATAGAGCTGCCCGGGATAGCATTATCAATACGATAATCCCGTTTCCCGGGAAAAGTTCTCGATAATCTTTCGCTGTCGTGGTGTTAACATGGGGGGCAGCAACAGTTTGATTTCCACTACCAGGTCCCCGGCACCGTCTTTATAGGGAATACCCATTCCCTCGAGCCGCAATCTCCCTCCCGGTTGTGTACCGGGTGGCAGTTCCAATTCGGCTCTGTCCCCGTTAAACAGCTGCACCTGCAATTTCGAACCCAGCATCAACTGTGGCAGATTAACGGTTACTGTCGTCAACAGATCCTTTCCTTCCCGTCGAAAACCAGGATCAGATCCGATTTTAATATCCAGAATCAGATTACCAGAGGATGCTCCACGCTGCCCCGGCAGCCCTTTCCCTTTCAATACGAGCTTGCTGCCCGATTGAATGCCAGCCGGTACTTTAACCTCCAGCTGTTTCTTAAGATGTTTTACTTCTACTCGAACCGCACCACCCCGTACAGCCAGCCTGAAAGGCAGTTTCAGCTCCTGAATCACGTCGTCACCCTGAACAGATCTGTCAGCGGTCCCTTTTGCTTCCCTCGAGGAGCTACCTGTGGCATCACTGTTGTTATCAGTCGCAGATTGTGCCCGGGCAGCCTGCCAGGTAGCACGCTGTCTCTGAACCGCTTCCCAGAATCGTTCGATAGTCTCATCGCGGATATCAGTTGCCTGTTCACCATGATAACGCCGGAACATCCGGTCATAACGCTCACGGTTATCAGGGTCAATCAGTACTTCATATGCTTCGGTAATCGCCCTAAACCGGGCTGCTTCCCCCCCGACATCAGGATGATGCTGTTTTGCCAGGCGCCTGTAGGTGCTCTTGATTTCTGTGGCACTCACTGAGGGAGACAATTCCAGGATCTCATAGTAATTCTTGAAGGGGTGTTGCAAGTCAACTCCTGGAATTATCAGGGAGAAATTGTGTTCACAGCTTCCTGTAGCTGAGTGAATATAGTGCTGGCATCGCCTTATGGCAAGTTTGTGCCGATTTCATTTTGCTGTTTTGTAACTTAGTGGCATATTGCACAATCCTTATCCCTTTCCATATACAAGCTCAGATTAGAAAGTGATTCAAATATATTGCCATTTTGGGCAAGTATTATTAATCCAGGGTGTCTCATGAAAATACAGGACAGACTCTTATCCCCACTACTCCACCTCATCCTCTACAGCGCGCTTCTGGTTGCCACACCGTTTATCATGCTGCAGAACTTTCTGCAGGAAGCGGTGGGGATGGTCTCGGAGATAAAAATCAATCTTGGTTCAATGGAGTTAACGGCTCTGCCATGGACAATGCTGCTTGTTATAATTGTCATCCTGGCACTTGTCCGCAGGCAACTCAACCTTTTTCGCCTGGCAGTACTGGTTTTCGCTCTATTGATGATTGCCCTGGCGCAGCAATTGACCGATTTCTATTTTCACCATAATTTCTACGACCTGCAACAGAACTGGCATTATTTCGCCTACTCCGGTTTTGCCTGGTTAATGTACCGTTATCGTATCCTGCATGGAACTCCGGTTGCCAGAATTGTCCTCTATGCTTTTTTCATAGCTCTGGCGGTGTCTTCCTTTGATGAGTTTTTCCAGTTGAAAATGAGCAACCGTGTTTTCGATATCAGTGATATCGCCAAGGATGCCTGGGGTGTTCTGATAGGGATGATAAGTGTGGTGTTCATTACTAACGAAGGGCCGCAGATATTACGTTCCTGGAAACTCCGTCACCGCCATTTCAAGGGATATCTGAACAACACTTTCACCATTCTTGTTCTGGAGATGATTTTCGGCCTTCTGCTGCTTATATACAGTTCACTCCTGACGGAAGTCCAGTATGGCTGGCTGACGGTCGCTTTCACGCTCAGCACGTTCATTCCAATCTGGCTGTTGCTGCATCTTACACAGTTTCGAATCAGCGGGCCTGTAATCTACCTGCTGCTTGCAGGAACGTTGCTGACTGCAGGGGTACGTTATTTTTCCAGCGATCAGCAGATCACATACAACAAATATGGACTGACTGTTTACCGGGGAATACCGATTCCGTTTTTTGATATAATGATTTACCCGGATGGGGGATTCCGCCTGGTTGACAAGAAGCACTTTTTCAATACTCGCGACCGGCAGACGATGTTACTGATGGAATCTGATATCATACTGATCGGTACCGGTGCACAGGACAGGGGTGGCAAGGGCTTTCCCAAACCGGATCGACACCAGTTCATTTTCAACCCGTTTACCGGACGTGGAACACAGGTTTTAATTCTACCTAACGTGGACGCTTGCAAGGTTTTCAACAAGCTTAAGAAGGATGGCAAGAATGTTCTCTTTGTTCTCCACAATACCTGCTGATGAGAAGCAGGTACAGCCTGCCGGTGAAAGAAGCAAAACACCACAGGTAGTTGCTATCTGCTTCCTGATCTTTATCTGGATTTCACTGATGAGCTTCGGTGGCATATCCATGCTTGAGCCGGAGTGGCTGCAGAATCTTTCCGCTCAGGGCAAGTACCAGGAAGCCAAAGACTATAAAAATATGGCTGATAACCATCTACGTCAGGGAAATTACAACCTCGGTATCAGTCATTATTCCCGGGCTCTTGAGATCAAGCCTGATTATGTCGATGCCAGGGTCAATCTGGGAGTGGCGCTGGGACGTGTCGGCAGGCATAATGAAGCGATCGCTATCCTGAAGGAAGGCCTTACCATGGACCCGCCCATGGAAAGCGTCATCTATTTCAACCTGGCTGAAATTGCAAAAGTTCAGGGTGATACACTCGGCGCTTTAGCATACTATCAGCAAACGCTCGCCGACGATCCTGATCCCGAGCACACATTGACTCGACTCGGGATGCTACACGAACATCATCAGGATTGGGAGGAAGCGTATAGCTGTTTCCGTTCTGCAGTAAATACACAGATGGATGTACGCAGTACATACAGATCGATGTTAATGCGCAGTATTCCCCACTATAAACGTCCGCAGGACAGTCTTCATCTGAGGGCACTGGAAGAACAGCTGGCAACCGGCGTAACCCGGGCAATGATGGCACCTTATGATACCTTATTGATCAGGCAGCTGGTCAATCGGCCTAATCTTTCATCTTCATTGACACATATGGGTATTACTTCAATCGCTCAGGGACGTCCGGAACTGGCTGTCACCCATTTTGAACAGGCTCTCCAGGTACAACCTGACAACAGGGATGCTGCCAGCATGCTCAGACAACTGCAGGGGAACTCAACACCTTAGCTGGCTGGACCGGGAATGTGCTAACGGAATAACTCACCCGCCTGATAGGAGCTGCGTACAAGTGATCCGGATTGGACCTGCTGGAAACCAATTTTCCTGGCGTAATCGGCATAGCGCTCAAATTCAGCCGGCTCAACATAGCGGGCAACCGGCAGGTTTTTGTGTGCGGGTTGCAGATACTGCCCGATGGTTACGAAACGACACCCGACTGCATGCAGGTCATCGAGAACTCCCTTAACTTCCGCTTCGGTCTCCCCCAGGCCTGCCATCATCCCCGATTTCGTAAAATGACCACGCCCGGCTGCCCGTTCAAGCAGCTGCAGGGAACGGGAGTATATCGCCTGTGGGCGCACCTGTGAGTAAAGCGAAGGGACAGTTTCCACATTATGATTCAGAACGTCCGGTTCCATATCCAGAACAAGTTTCAGAGAATCTGATTCCCCCTGAAAGTCCGGAATCAGCACTTCGGTCGTAACACCTGGACAGGAAGCCTTTATCGCCTTCAGGACAGCTGCAAAAGCGCTCGCACCACCATCAGGCAGATCATCACGGGTAACAGAAGTTATCACTACATGCCTGAGTTTGAGACTGGCCACAGTAGCAGCTACACGCTGTGGTTCATCAGGATCTGGTGTGGTTGGAAGCGAATTTGATATGTTGCAGAAATGACAGTTGCGGGTACAGCTGTCACCGAGAATCATGATAGTTGCAGTTCCCTTTGACCAGCATTCATGCATGTTGGGACAACGGGCTTCTTCACATACCGTATGCAGTTGCTGCTCACGAAGAATGCGCCCCAGTCGGGCCACTTCGCTGCCGGATGGAATCTTCACCTTTGGCTTATATGTAGAACCCAACCAGATACCTCAATTCAGCTGTCTGGATAACTCCATAATCAGATATGAATAGCTTGCTCGAGAGCGGCTTCTACAGCCTCATGACAGCTCTCTGCCAGTGTCGGATGCCCATGAATCGAAGCACGCATCACAGAGCAGTCAGGATCCCCCTGCATTGTGACCAGGAATTCATGGATCAATTCGGAAGCGCTTTCACCAACAATATGTGTGCCCAGCAGACGACCACTCTGACTGTCATGGATCGTTTTGACAAAACCGGTTATGTCGCCGGAAGTCAATGCACGGCCTGAAGCCGCAAAGGGAAATTTGCCAAGTTTTACTTCGTACCCCTCCTGCACCGCCTGTTCCTCAGTCATACCGATCCATGAGTATTCCGGAGAGGTGTATATCGCTGCAGGAAACAGTTCACACCTGAAGCCTCCTTCCCGGCCGGTAAGATGAAGAACAGCGTTGACTCCCTCCGCGCTGGCGGTATGCGCAAGTCCCGGAGCACCCTTGACATCACCTATGGCGTAAATGTGTGATACATTTGTGCGCAACATATCATCTACTGGAATAACGTTTTTGCCGCTTTCAATACCGGCCAGCTCCAGCTTAAGTTCCTCGAAATTGCCTTTGAACCCGGCCGCAATCAGAAGTTGTTCTGCGGTCACCTGCTGTTGCTGCTCCCTGTGTTCAAAGCTGCAGGTAACAGACTGTTCAGATACATCCACCTGATTCAGTGGTGTTCCGGCATACACCTTGACGCCAAGTTTGCGTAATGACATTGAGAGCAGACGGGCAGCTTCCGGATCGTTTCCAGGCGCGATACGATCCAGCATCTCAAAGAGGGTAACCTCTGTTCCGAAGGTTGCGTAAAAGGTTGCAAACTCCAGACCTATTGGCCCACCTCCGATTATGACCATAGATTCCGGTATACGGGATGGTACCAGCGCGTCACGATAGTTGATAACTGTACTGCCGTTGAAGCGGGCAAAGGGGAAGTCCATCGGTCTGGCGCCTGTAGCAATGATAATATGCTCCGCTTCCAGCTCTGTCTGTTGTTCGGTCCCCTGTATCTTAACCGTATGCGTCCCGGTAAAGGAGGCGGTTCCTTTAATCAGCTCTACACCGTTTTTTTTCAGGAGAAAAGCGATACCCTTTGTGAGCTTCTGAGATATCTTCCGGCTGCGATTGACTACAGCTTCCAGATTGAAACCTACTCCTTCCGTTTCAAGCCCCCAGTCAGATGCTTTCTGCATCTTTCGGTAGAGTTCAGCGCTCTTCAGCAACGCTTTCGTTGGAATGCATCCCCAGTTCAGGCATATGCCACCGGTATTCTCGCGTTCGATAACTACTGTATTCAATCCCAGTTGAGCGGCTTTTATTGCGGCCACATATCCACCGGGTCCCGCACCGATAACTATCAGATCGTATTTATTCATGATGACTCCGCTTTTTTCCAATAAGAATACAGAATTCCGAATACAGAATACAGTATTCGAATGAGAAATCGTTTGAACTTACTGAAATGTCCAATCGCTTGT
>CAZCRT010000004.1:0-116874 GCA_964501185.1 uncultured Bacteroidia bacterium | reverse complement strand
CTTCTTTCTCAAGATTAGAGCCGCTTACCCCGGAAATACGCGATGAACCAAAAAATAGGGGGGCGAGTACCGTCCCGCCGCACCGAGGATATCGGTATCCCCGTCCCCATCCATGTCAACAGGAAAGGCCTGGTTCACCCGCACATAGGTTTCCCATACTGAGTGGAGAATCGGCGGGGCATAGTCAAGCTGCAAATCTCCACTCGACGAGAACCAGTTGACATCCATAGCGGTATTGAAAGTCTCACCCCAATGTAAAACCGGGCCCGGCACTCCATCACCACCCGACCAGTCAGTTTGAGAGGCAGTATCCGCGAACGCTATCGTAGCCACGAGAAGCAGCATACATACTTTGATCATGATCCTATCCTCCTTTCACCTCCGGTGGGTGGATTTCTTCAGGACAGACGCTGCTCCGGAGTGACGCCTGTAGAGATATCATATCTTAAGGAAATATAGTTATTCACGGGTAGTGTGTAAACGTGAAATGATCGTCGACACATGTATTGTATTGAGAATTTACGACTTGATATCAATCTCCTGGACAGGGCTGATATAACAAGTCCTGCAGCCTGAATGTAAGAAGGGCTTTCAGGTTCACACCTTAGAGTCCGGGGATAGCGCGTACGGGATTCGAACCCGTGTTACCGGCGTGAGAGGCCAGCGTCCTAACCCCTAGACGAACGCGCCATTTTTGAATCTGTTAACCTATCAGCTCCCCCACCTAATGTCAATAGAAAAGGGAACCTGCTTCCGTTTCATTGCCTGTGCATGTTCAGAGGTAGTGATTCACTCATAATTGCTGCTAATCGGTAATCCTTATATTTCTGATGGAAATCAGGTGCCTGCTGCTTAGAATACCCGACACAGTACAGCAGCAGAAATAAACTGAAAACAGACAGCTCATGTTTCACATCGCACTCTACCAGCCGGAGATCCCGCAGAATACCGGCAACATCGTCCGCCTTTCAGTTGGTGTCGGTGCTGAAGTACACCTTATTCCCCCTTTAGGATACTCCCTGGAAGACCGCTATCTAAAGAGAGCAGGTCTGGATTACTGGCAGCATGCCAGGGTGACAGTAGAGGACAGTCTGGTGGGTCTGCTCGAACGCTTTCCTGCTGATCGCACATTCTTCTTTTCAAAATTCGCCACGCGCTCTTACTGGGATGTATCTTACTCAGATGGCGACCTCTTTGTTTTCGGCAGGGAAAGCACCGGATTGCCGGCTGAGATACACCAGCACCATGCTGATCAGCTGTTGAAGATTCCACTTGAAGGCCCCATTCGCAGTCATAATCTCGGTAATGCAGCCGCAATTGTCGTTTACGAAGCTATGCGACAACTTCGCTAGCGTTTCCAGTGTTCTGACTGAGTTAGTGATTCCAGAAATTTCTTGACTTGCCGACTTTCCTGTGTGTAATTAACCACATGGTTAAACTAAATGGTTAATGTATGACACCAAAGAAACATGATCCCAGGGGTAAATCCGAACTACTACTGGAAAGCGCTACACTGGAGTTTCTGGAGAAGGGATTCCACGGTGCCCGTATGCAGGAGATTGCGGATCGGGCAGGTGTGAATAAAGCATTGGTTCACTACTACTTCCGTAATAAGAAAAGTCTCTATGAAGAGGTGATACGTTTCCAGTTTCAACGCAACTTCACCCATCTGCTGGAGCAGCTGTATACGGAAGACTCTTTTGCCTCTGCCCTGAAACACTTTATCAACGGCTACATAAATTTGCTGGCAGAGAACCCGCAGATACCCTCCTTCATGCTGCGTGAATTAGCGGATGGAGGTAAGGCAGTCGCTGGCGTACTGAGCGATATACTGGGAAAAGAACAGCTACAGACGGTAACAGCAGTGAAAAAACTTGTCAACAGAGCTGTACGGGAGGGAGAAATCGCGCGTCCTGATCTTCCGCAACTGATCATGACAGTTGTGGGCGCGTGCATCTATTCATTTGTGGCCAGTCCGGTAGTTGAGGTATTTATGACACCCGGTTCTACACGCTCACCCGGCTTTCTGAAAGCACGCAAACGGGCAATATTCAATACTGTCTATAATGGGATAAAAACGAGGAGAGTCAGGTGATGTTGATTTATGTATCACGTCACGCTCAGGCATTTGCGCTGACGGCGTTTCTTCTGCTTACCTTCACCGCTGTACAGGCTACAACTCTGGAGAAGGCGGTAGAGTTGGCCTTACTGAACAGTGAGCAACTTGCCGCAATGAAAGCCGGGGTGGAGAGTGCAGTGTGGAAACAGAAATCTTCAGCACGCGCTGATCTGCCGATGCTGTCCGCTGATGCGGGTTGGCGTCATCAGACCGAAGTCCCACAGGTGGACATGTCATTGAATGATATCCCGCCTCCGCTGGGGCCACTGCAACTCAGCTTTCCGCTGGGTGTTTCAGATAACTACGACACAGGTCTGCAGGCAAACTGGCTGGCTTTCTCGGGATTTGCGAAGTCCGCTGAAAAACAGATAGGGCATTTACAGATTGAACAGCAGCGGGAACAGCTGGAGATAGCAACTCGGGAAGTAGCACTGCATGTGGTACAACTCTATCGAACCCGTCAGCTACTGAGTCTGCAGGCAACAGTTCTGGAAAGTGGTCGTGACAGAGTCAGGAACAATGTGAGACGATTGCGTAACCTGATCATGAATAACCTGGCCACACCAAATGATACCCTGGAGCTGGTTCGCATACTCAACGATTTCGACCGGCAGTATCTGCAACTGCAGGGAAAGATGGTCACTACCGAAAACACATTGAATTTACTCACAGGCATACCGGTTGTGGTTACTCCTTTTTCCTTTCCCGCCTCATGGAACTTTGATCAACCGGACCTGCTGACAGAGGGCAATCCTCTACTGATGCAGTATGAGCATGGCCTGCTGATTCTCGATGAGCAACTTCGGCAGATAAATTCCTCCCGGTATCCACAGTTGAAACTGTATGCTGGCTGGCGTTGGGGGCGACCTGGCCTGAATCAGACTCGTGACGAGTGGATGAACTATGGTATCATCGGTGCTCAAGCGAGCTGGGTATTCTGGGATGGTGGCGTCAGGCACAGGATGAACAGGGCCATTGAAGCCGCAGAAACCGCTCAACAGGAGCAGATGAACGGTGCTGCCCGAAAGCTCAGAACTGACTATGATAACGCTCTCGCTCTGTATCACAGGGAAGTAGAGCAACTGGAGCTTTTAGAAGAGAATGTGCTGTTAACTAAAACACAACTGGCGGGTCTTGAAGTACGCTTACAGCAGGGTGATCTTTCAGGAAGCGATCTGCGTGACCAGCTTCTTGAACTAACCCGTGTCGAAACGGAAGTGGCAATTGTACATTTGCAACTGGTTTTACGACAGACAGAAATTGAAAAGCTGAGTGGACTAGCACCAGCAGAATGGAGCCTGCAATGAAGAAATTACAAATGAAAATCAACTTACCGGTGCTGCTCTCCCTGTTGGCACTGTTTGTAATCGGTTGCAGTGATACAGCATCTGAACAGGGATTGTATCACGGGATACTGGAAGTTGATACGAGAGTACTTTCTGCACCGTTAGCCGGTAAACTGGACAGCCTTCTGATTACTGAGGGTGCCGCTGTTGTACGGGGGCAGCTGCTGGCGACCATTGAAACAACCCGGCTTGAAATCGAGCTGGAGCGATTACAGGCGCAGTATGATGAGTTATCATTTACGCAGACAGGATTACAGTACAAGGAAACACAGCTGCGCGCCAGGCTTGGCCTGCTGGAGAGTAATATCACCCGGACAGTTAATCTGCTTGAGGAGGATGCTGTACCTGCAGCACGACTTGATGAACTGCGGACCGAAAAGAGGGTCTTGCTGAGTCAGCTGGATGAACTGGCTAATCAGGGAGAAATCTTTAACAGCAAACGTGCCCAACTCGCTGCAGCCTCTGCTACTGTCTGCTGGCAGTTGGAGCAGATGCAGATATCAGCACCTGTTGATGGCGTTGTGCTGGAGTTGATGAAGGGGCAGGGCGAGTGGATTGCCCCCGGAATGCCACTTCTGAAGCTGGGTAACATGAGAGAGCTTGAGGCAACTATTTTTCTGCCGCTTCCAGATTTACCAGCAGTCAAACGGGGAGACACAGCTACAGTCAAAGTGGATGGCAGTGCTGACAGTTACACGGGAGAGGTTATCTGGATTGCCGATGAGACTGAGTTTACACCTAAGACCATCCAGACTCGTGAAACCCGCACTGCATTAGTCTGCGCGGTGCGATTAGCAGTTGATAATCCTGAAGGTGAGCTTAAGGCGGGAATGCCGGTTGACGTTCGTTTTCAACTGAATGCTGCAGGCGAGCAGAACTGATGCAGCAGAAAGTCGTAGTAAAAAAACATCCTGGCCTGAAGCAGCAGTTGCCATTGCAGGCAATTTCTGTTTCCCGTTCCTGGGGCAGGCTACAGGCACTGAAGGATGTTTCACTTACAATTAATGCAGGAGAAATTTACGGACTGGTTGGTCCGGATGGTGCCGGTAAAACCACACTTATCAGAATTCTGGTATCCCTGCTTCTGCCAGACAGCGGCACAGTACTGGTCGAAGGTCATGATTGTCAGCGTGACGTTCAATATGTGCGCTCTCACATCGGTTACATGCCACAGCGCTTCAGCCTGTATCCTGATCTGACAGTTGAGCAGAACCTTCGTTTTTTCGGTGACCTCTATGCTGTTCCAATCAAACAGCAAAAGGAACGACAGGATCGGCTTTATGAATTCTCGCATCTGGGTGACTTCAGACAACGACGCGCCGGTCAACTCTCCGGTGGTATGAAACAGAAACTGGCTCTGTCCTGCGTATTGATGCATGCACCCCGGGTAATACTGCTGGATGAACCAACTGTAGGTGTTGATCCTGTATCACGAAGCGAACTCTGGGAAATACTGCTTGAACTGAAAGGGCAGGGTTCGGCTCTGCTGGTATCTACCCCTTATATGGAGGAGGCTGAGCAGTGTGACCGGGTAGGTTTGATCAATCAGGGAGAACTGCTGGCTGAGGATGCCCCTGCCGCACTTGTCGATCAGCTTGACCTGCGTATACTGCAACTTCAAACCGATACACCATGGGAGACCCGGCAGCTCCTGCAGGAGGCTGGCCTGGATCAACAGGTGCAACTGTTTGGCGAAAGTATCCATATCACACTTACTGTAGAACAGCAGCCGGAAGCAATAGCACAGCGTTTGCAGACAGTTGGCATCTCTGTACTGGATCTGCGTCCGGTTCAGCCCGGTATGGAGGATCTCTTTCTGGCTCTGCTTCTGCAGGCTCAGAACCGTGGTGGAGGTCAAGCTGATGCGGATTGATGCTGGTAAGCGTGGCAGTTATGATAGCGCAGTAGTTGTAGAGGACCTTACCCGCAGGTTCGGTGATTTTACCGCCGTCGACAAGATATCTTTCAGCGTTGCACCAGGTGAGATATTTGGTTTTCTGGGAGCTAATGGCGCAGGAAAAACAACTACTATCCGTATGTTGTGTGGGCTGCTGCTGCCCACTTCGGGGCAGGCCAGTGTCAGTGGTTATGACATTTACACTCAATCCGAGCTTATCAAATCCAATATCGGTTACATGAGTCAGAGTTTCAGTCTCTACGAGGATCTGACAGTACGGGAGAACATTCAATTCTACGGTGGGATTTATGGACTCTCACGTGAAGATATTAAACGGAAAACAGCTGAGTTGTTGTCTGATCTGGAACTGGAGGACAAAGCCGACCAGTTAACCGGTGCTCTGCCATTAGGCTGGAAGCAACGACTGGCACTGAGTACATCGCTGCTCCATGATCCCGGGATTCTCTTTCTGGATGAACCTACCAGTGGTGTCGACCCAAACTCCCGCCGTAACTTCTGGCAACTGATCCACCGTCTTGCAGCCGGTGGAAAGACCATTTTTGTCACTACCCATTACATGCAGGAAGCGGAATACTGTCAACGAATCAGTATCATGGCCGCAGGAAGCATTGTGGAACTGAATACACCGGCCGCTCTCAGGCGAAAATACAGGTGTGACAGCATGCAGGATGTATTCTTGCAGACTGTTAAACCTGAGGGCACAGCATGAGCAATATCCTGACCAGCATCATACGTAAGGAATTCATGCATATCTGGCGTGACCCACAGACCCTGATGATAATTCTGGTCTGGCCGGTTCTCATGCTGCTTCTGTTCAGTTACGCTATCACCCTGGAGATGCGGGGAATTCCAACTGCGCTGGTAGATAACTCAGATACGCCCGCCAGTCATCATCTGATAGAAAGTATAACCTCCAGCGGATTTTTCTCTCTGGTTGCAAAGGATGTACCACCCGCAGGCTACGAGGATCTCTTTCAGCGACAGACAGCCAGCTGTCTGATTGTGATTCCGGCTGACTATGCTGAAACGATAATTGAAGATCAATTTACAAAGGTGCAGGTTCTGATTGACGCAAGTGATCCTAACGCTGCCAACTTCATTCATAATTATCTGGGTTCTGTTCTGATGCAGGTCAGTGAAGAGCAGAGCGGTAAGCTGCTGTTACCGTTCACGCTTGCACCCCGTTTTCTATACAATCCCAATCTTGAATCGACTCACTTCTTTGTACCCGGCCTGATTGCTGTTATTCTCCTGCTTATAAGTGCTCTTTTAACCAGCATTGCTATCGTACGGGAGAAGGAGATGGGCACACTGGAGCAGGTGCTGGTAAGTCCCGCCCGTGCCAGTCATATCATTATAGGCAAGGTCGTTCCCTACATAATTCTCGGACTCATTGATGGCATCATAGTTCTGGCTCTCGGTGTCTTCTGGTTCAATGTTCCGATGCGTGGAGAACTCTGGCAGGTACTGCTGTCCATGCTGCTCTATATCAGTACCGGTCTCAGTTTTGGACTGTTGATATCAACTGTGGCACGTTCACAACAAACTGCCATGATGCTGGCTCTGATGGCAACAATCCTGCCGACCATCATGTTAAGCGGCTTCATCTTCCCTGTAGACAGTATGCCACTGCTGTTTCAATATCTTTCCAGGATAGTTCCCGCTACTCACTTCCTGGAGATTATCCGTGGAATCATGTTAAAAGGAGTGGGACTCAGCCTGCTCTGGCAACAGGTTCTCTATCTGCTTCTGCTGACTCTATTTCTGGTGGTTGTCAGTGTTCGAAAATTCAGAACGGTAATGGAGTAGCCATGCAACGTATATTTTACCTGGTTCAAAAGGAGTTTCGGCAGATCCGGCGTGAGAAAGCTTACATCGCCATCATTTTTCTGATGCCCTTCATTCAACTGGTGATACTGGGTTATGCGATCACTACTGATGTGCGGAATATCGGTGTCGTAGTGATTGACCACGATCACTCGCTATACAGCCGCAGCATTATCAGCACTCTTGATAACTGTGATACATTCAGCCTGCTTGGTGTTGTTGGTACTGAGAGTGAGGCCAGGCTGCAGTTGGACCGTGGTAATGCGATGGTGGCTATTACTATCCCCCCACACTTCGGGCGTGACATGGTCAATGGTGTGCAGCCGGCTATTCAGCTTCTGTTAGATGGAGTTGATGGCAATTCATCTGGTGTTGCCATGGGTTATCTGCAGGGTTTCTTTGCCGAATATCAGAAGGAGTGGTTACCGGAGAGCCCGGCTCTGGTAAAGCAGGCGAGTACCATGCATCTGATTACACTGGAACAGCGTATGTGGTACAACGAAGCTCTGATCAGCATTAATCATATCGTCCCCGGTATACTATCAGTGTTATTGACTATGATTACCCTATTTCTGACTGCGATGAATGTAGTACGTGAAAAAGAGATCGGCACCATGGAACAGCTGCTGGTAACGCCCATTCGCGGCTGGGAGCTGATACTGGGCAAGGTACTGCCGTTTGTCATGATAGGATTCCTGCTGCTGAATGTGGGCATACTTGCCGTAGAACTTATCTTTCATATTCCACTCCAGGGCAGTCTCTGGCTGCTGTATCTGACCTCGTTGCTGTTTATGCTGAGTATGCTCGGTATGGGTATTCTCATATCAACTATTGCCCGCACTCAACAGCAGGCAATGTTTATCGCCTGGTTTCTGTCTATTTTCACAATACTGTTATCCGGGTTTTTCATTCCTGTAGAAAACATGCCGGACGTGATACAAATGATGACATATGGCAATCCTCTCCGCTACTTCATGACGATTATCCGTGCGATATATCAGAAGGGAAGTGAACTACCTGTACTTGTAGATGAAGTTTCAGGTATGACCGCCATTGCATTGATCACGATTACCCTGGCGATAGTCCGTCTGCGTAAACGAAGTCTTTAAAAAGCCCGTAAACAGCTGAGTACAGGATAACCTGTTTTTGCGCAGTAGGAGTCCCTGCTGAAAATGCTTGCAGAAATACTGATCTTCCCACTCGTTGTACGGCAACGCTTCAGACTGTTAATGTCCATTTGAAAACGTTAATGGAAGTATCAGTTCTGTGTATGACCTGGCATGTCAATTCCAGTGTGGTGTTGTATTTTCAGCTATACGCTACAGCTCCACAAACAGGAGAAATGAAGATGGATCAGTGGTCGATGATTGCAGCAATTAAAAAACTCCGGCGGGAGCAGAACGCTGTAATCCTGGCACATTACTATCAGGAAGATGTGATACAGGATATTGCCGATCATACAGGTGATTCCCTGCAGCTGGCCGTTGCCGCCCGCGATACAGACGCGGAAGTAATACTGTTTGCCGGTGTGCACTTCATGGCAGAGACTGCTAAAATCCTGAATCCGGAGCGGCGTGTATTGTTACCGGATATGGACGCTGGCTGTTCACTTGCAGAGTCCTGTCCCACAACTGATTTTGCCGCTTTCAAAGCTGCTCATTCCGATCATATTGTCCTCAGCTATGTTAACTGCACAGCTGAAATAAAAGCACTCAGCGATATTATAGTTACCAGTTCCAATGCTGAGAAGATCGTGCGGACTCTGCCACCAGAGCAGCCCATCATATTTGCCCCGGATCGAAACCTGGGTACCTGGTTGTCAAAAACTATCGGCAGGGAAATGCTGTTATGGGATGGAGCCTGTGAGGTTCATGAGATTTTCCGTCTGGACAGTCTGCGCGAGTTAAAACTGAATAATCCACAGTCACCTGTCCTGGCCCATCCGGAGTGCACTTCAGAGTTGCTTGAGGAAGCAGACTTCATCGGCTCCACCGCTAAGATGCTCCGTTTTGCCCGCGAGAACAGTGCCGGCTCTTTCATCATCATGACTGAGCCGGGGATCATTCACCAGATGCGATCCGACAGCCCTCATAAGAGCTTTATAGAAGTTCCGGGTTTCAAAGAGGGTGAAGATCTGACACACAACTACTGTCCCTACATGCGCCTGAATACACTGGAAAAAGTGTATCACGCTTTACTTGAGGGCAAGCCGGAGATTACACTGTCTTCTGAGCTGATGGATGCTGCCCGCAGGCCGATAACGAGGATGCTTGAGTTGAGTTAGTGAATACTGATTACGGGAATGATCTTGAATAAATGTCAGTCGCTGGTATATTGGATATAATATTGATGAAACAACTTACGCGGTGACGCTATCGCCCATTGACAGGCGCGCGTATCACCGGATAAAGATTTAACCGTGGGAGGATTATGAAAGCCATAGTCTGCATGAAACAGGTACCGGATACTGAGTCAAAAATCGTACTTAACTCTGAGAAATCCGGAGTTGTTCGGGATGATTTCAGTTACATCATCGGTCCATACGACGAATACGCTATCGAAGAAGCACTCAAGTTGAAAGAGGCAGCTGGTGAAGGTGAAGTTGTACTGATTTCTGTCGGTGACGCAAGTATTAAAAGCACACTGCAGAAAGGTATGGCGATGGGTGCTGACAGTTCTGTACTCATAGAGGTTGAGAACTACAATGGTGACGCCCTGACTACTGCCCGTCTGCTGGCGGAACAGATTAAGACAATGGAATACGATATCATTTTCTTCGGTAAACAGTCCACCGATGATGATAACGCTCAGGTCGGGCCGATGGTTGGCCAGCTCCTGGGTCTGCCAACGGTATCAGCTATCGCATCTCTACAGCTTGAGAATGGCAAAGCCACTGTGGAAAGGGAGATTGAGGGTGGCCGGGAACAGTACGAAGTCAACCTGCCAGCCGTGTTTACTGCGGAAAAGGGGCTGAACGAGCCACGCTATCCTTCACTGAAGGGAATCATGCAGGCCAAACGAAAAACGGTTGAGAATGTTACTGGCAGCGCTACTGCTTCGACAGTTGAACAGCTTGGCTGGAGTTATCCCCCCGCCCGGGCTGAGGGTAAAATCGTCGGTGAAGGTGCTGAGGCAGTGCCTGAACTGGTCCGACTGTTGAAAGAAGAGGCCAAAGTACTATAACCTGTTTGTAAACTCACTGGAGGAAGTAATGTCTTCGATTCTATTATACATGGAAGCACAGGATGGTCAGCTTAAGGGTAACGCTGCGGAAGTCGCTGCTGCCGGGCAGAAGCTCGCCACTGCCCAGCAGAAAGAACTTGTAGCTGTTGTCTGTGGCGATGTAGCTACTGATGAGCTGGGTGGCTGGGGTGTTCCCCGTGTCGTTAAGCTTTCCGGTAAATTTGATCAATACAGTGGTGATGCCAGAGCCACAGCTCTGGCAAAGCTGATCGGCGAGCTGCAGGTTGACACTGTGCTGATGATGGCCAGCAGCCAGGGACGTGATCTGTCACCCCGTCTGGGGGCGTTGACAGGTGTAACCGTGATTGCCGATGTCATTGATCTTGAAGATCAGGATGGAACTACAGTGGCCATGCGTACAGTTTTTGCCAACAAGGCACAATTGCGCGTAAAACCTGCTGCCGACCTGGCGATTATTACACTGCGTCCAAAGGCTTTCACACCGACAGCAGTCGAGGCAATCACTACTGAAGTAGAAACTCAGGAAGTGGACACTGGAGAGGCTCTGTCAGTTGTCAAGGAGTTGCTGGTTGCTGCCGGCGCCAGAATGGATCTGACAGAAGCTGATGTTATTGTCTCAGGTGGACGGGGTATAGGTGATTCTGAGAAGTATGATATCCTGGAGCAGCTTGCTGAGAAACTCGGTGGTGTAGTGGGTGCGTCACGCGCTGCTGTCGATGCCGGATGGCGCCCACACAGTGATCAGGTCGGGCAGACCGGTAAAACCGTGGCTCCTACTCTGTATATCGCCTGTGGCATTTCCGGCGCCATTCAGCACCTGGCAGGTATGTCTTCATCCCGCTTCATCGTCGCTATCAACAAGGATCCGGAAGCGCCGATCTTCAAGGTGGCTGATTACGGAATTGTTGGTGATCTGTTCGAAGTTGTTCCGGCACTTAACAGCGCTATATAGATGTTCGGGGGGCTTGAGCCCCCTTTTTTATATCTGCTGGCTGATAACTGGAACCAGATCAAGAGGAAAGCATGCCGAACACTTATAGCAGAGTTAGCGAGTCTCAGGATAGTGGAAACTCCCCGCTGAGAACTGTCCTGTTGATTATAGCACTAGTGGCAATTCTCTATCTCTTTTTTACAAGTATCGGAATGATGGGGAGTTCCTTCAAGCTCTTTGGCAAAGGATTCTCGCAGGGACTTTTTAATCTCGTATCCAATCCTTTCAACGGTCTCCTGATCGGGATGATGGCTACCGCTATCGTACAGAGTTCCTCAACAACGACATCGATGATTGTCGGGATGGTAGGCGCCGGTGCCCTGAACCTGAATATCGCCTTACCGATGATAATGGGCGCCAACATCGGCACTTCCATCACTAACACCATCGTTTCCATCGGTTTTATCAACCGTTCTCTCGAATTCAAGCGTGGTTTTGCCGCTTCTGTAGTACATGACTTCTTCAATCTGTCGGTAGTCATTGTACTGTTTCCACTTGAGATTGCCACAGGACTTCTGGAAAAGATATCACTCTGGATGGGAAGTGTTTTCGAAGCTTCAGGTGGTGGACATCTCCTTAATCCACTTAAGATCATTACCAAGCCGGTTATCAACCTGGTGGCGGATCTGGTTCATCAGAATGGTGTGTTACTGCTTGTTATCGCCTTGCCGATGTTGTTCTTCTCATTGAAGTACCTGACTGAAGTATTGAAAAGGCTTATCATCGGGCGCACCGAGATCTGGTTTCAGCGCAAACTCTTCAGCAATGCTTTCTATGCCTGGGTGCTGGGTCTGGTTATGACAGTCATGGTGCAGAGCTCTTCCATCACAACCTCGCTCATCGTACCGATTGCTGCATCTGGAATTCTCACCCTGCCTCAGATTCTTCCATATACACTGGGTGCAAATATCGGCACTACGGTTACAGCTATCCTGGCAGCGCTTGCAACCGGGCAGATTGCGGCTATTACTACCGCCTTTGCCCATCTGATGTTCAATGTTATGGGCACAATAATTATCTGGCCGGTAAGGTTTATTCCAATCAAACTCGCGGTAAAGCTATCAGAACTTGCGGAACGATCACGATACATCCCGCTGGTTTATCTGTCGCTGGTGTTTTTCATTGTACCCGGTCTGATTATCTACTTAACGAGGTAACTCATGTTCAAGGAATTTAAGAAGCTGTTCGAAAAGAAGAACCTGCTGGATATCGCTCTGGAACATTCATTGCAGATGCTGCTGGATGTCAAGGAAATGTACGATATGGCGGTTCCGGCTTTGCGAAAGAACCATGCTCCCTGCGATCCGGAGGAGATTCAGAAACGGGATAAAGTAATCAACAGATATGAGCGGCAGGTGCGTCGTGATGTTTACATCCATATGGCCATGACCGATAATCCGGACCGTTACACCGCTCTGGTACTGCTTAATATTATCATCGACATAGAGCGAATAGGTGACTACACGAAAAACATCGTGGAACTGGCAAGCTGGTTCCCCTCCCGGTTGACCGGTGGCAAGATGGAGCAGTATCTTGAGAAAGTGGAGCAGCAGGTAGGTGAATTCCTGGAGCAGGTACACCTGATGTTTCGTGATTCTGATGAAACCCTCGCCCGCCAGTTACTGGAAAAGAATACCGGCATTGCCCAGGTCTGTGACCAGAATCTGAAAGAGCTGATCAGTTGTCATGAATGCGAACTGACCCCAAATGAAGCGGTTGCAACTGCCGCCTATTTCCGATTCCTGAAGCGTATTAACGCGCACTGTATTACTATTGCCACGGCAGTAGTAAATCCCTTCGACCGGATCGGTTTTCATCACGACTGATCAGTTTGAAGATAAAAAAGGCCCCGAATGAACGGGGCCCGTAGGTAGCACTGATATACCCATAAAGGCTGTTGGCTAAAGTTCCACTTTAAGTGTCAGATAACCTCTGCGTGGAGCGCCCGGATAGTAACAATTGCCACCACCCCAGGCGTCATAATACCCACCGGTCTCATATTCAACATCCAGCAGATTCTTCAGGTGCAGGGAGAGGGTGACGCTCTGAAAGATCTTTTGTGGCAGCTGATATCGTGCTGTCAGGTTCATAAGCATATAGGCGTCCAGGTGGCGTTCCTCAGATTGTGTGAAATCGAGATATTGCCCACCCACAAACTGCCAGGCAGGAATCAGCGCTAATCCCGCTAGCGGTTTCCAGCTTAACCTCAGGTTGGCAGTAGTTGCTGGAAACAGCGGCAGGGTGCGGCCACTGAGATCAACTTCGACTGAATCCTGCTCCCAGGTTGTGAAGTTGATGGCTTCATTGCTGCTCCAGCTATAGTTACCCTGCAGAGTGAGACTGCGATTCAATTGATAGCTGGCTTCCAGCTCCACCCCTTTGTGCAGTGACTCATCGACATTGCCTTTAAGAGGGCTGTTACCATCGTCATCCAGATCACCTGCACTGACAATCTCATTGAAATAGCTGGTGTAGTATCCATTTACCATCAGCAGAAGTGTGGGTGTATGATAGCGGACTCCCAGTTCGTAGCTCCAGATCTCTTCCGGCTGCAGATTACTCTGACTCCAGATACGACTGCTATCTCCGGCAGTAGTGTAACTGTCAAACAGCGGGCGGGCACCCAGGTCATCCGGGCCCTGCCAGCTGTCCCAGTAATCACTGTCTGATGGTTCACGGAATGACTTGCCGCTACTCCCCCAGAGATTGAACTGTTCGCTGAACTGCCAGAGAAAACCGAATTTCGGTTGCAGGAAGAACCTCTCATCAGTAAAACTGTTGAGCAGATCGCCACTGAAATTGGCTACCGGCAACTGATCAAAAATGTATCGTTTGTAAACAAGCTGCAGATGCCCGGAAAGCCGCAAGTGATCACCGGCCTGAAACTCATCGGTAAAGAAAAGCCTGCTGCTGGTTTTATCTCCTTTGTACCGATAGTAGTCGCGAGCCATATCTTCACCGGGTGCTACCTGGCTTGCCCAGAGGATGCTGCCATGATGCTGGCTGCGAAAACCATAGCTGTCAAGACCACAGATAAGACGTCCCCAGGCCGTGCCGACAACCAACTGAGATACCATTCCCAGCTGCTTCTTCTGTACCTGCTTGCGTCGAATGAAGTCAGCTTCTTCTACCAGGTTACCGTTGTTATCTGTATAGGGGGTGAAACCGAAGTCTGTCAGCTCTTTTCCCGATTTGTAGTTCTCGTAATACCCCTCTCCCCGGATATAGTAAAGCCGGCTGTCCAGCGTCAACTCGGGGCGAAGTTTGTGCAGCAGTATCAGCTCAAAGTGTGGTTGACTGAAATGGTCAATTGAGTTTTCATATTCTGCATAGCTGTTGTAGCGTCGGTCGGTCGCATAAATGGCAGCCGGAATAGCATCGAATGCCTGCAACGATTCTTCCAGTCCACCATATGCGTTTAAAGTAACACGCGTGTTGGTGAAGTAGTGACTGTTGCTGAAATAGTAACTCCACATCTCTACACCGGAGCGATGGCGGAATTCATCTGTGGCCAGGTTAGAGAGCCGAAAGCTGAAAGAGCGGTCAATCTGCAGTCCGCTGTTATATCCCCAGCTCAGTTGCCGGGTGTTGAAGGAGCCTCCCCCCAGTTTTATCCAGCCACCCTGGCTTTCCTCACCTGTAGCAGTACGCATATTTACACTTCCACCAAACTCGTTGCTGCCCAGAAAGGAGCTGCCGACACCCCGTACAACCTGAATGTCATCCAGACTGCTTCCCAGATCCGGCATGTCGACCCAGTAGACCTGATGATCTTCCGGGTCGTTCAATGGAATACCGTTGATCATGACACCGATGTGTCTCTGGTCAAAACCTCTTATCTTGATGTTGCGATAACCAAAATCACCACCGGAATATGACAGCACAGAGAGTGACGGTGTGCCCTCCAGCAGGTTTGTAAGATCCTGCGCGTGGTTGTTTTCCTGCAGAAGTTGATTGGGGATGTTGGTGAAGCTGGCAGGACTTGCCCCGAGTCGTACCCGGTTGGTAGTGATAACGACTTCTTCACTGGGCAGAATTCGTGGAGTCAGCCTCCAGCTGCGTCCATTAGTATCCGGTACCAGTACATCGGCCAGTTGTAACTGATATCCCAGGTGGCTGATACTGATCCTGTATCTGCCTGCGGTCAGACCGGTGAGCATGAAAGCCCCCTCTGAATCTGTTACCGTACCTCTGGGACTGTCGGTCAAACTGACATTACAGTTGCTCAAAGGCTGCCCTGTTGCTTCATCCATCACCCATCCGCTGAATACTGCGGCCTGGGATTCTATGTAGAAGCCGAGCAGCAAGAGCAACACAAACAGCTTTTTCATAAGAACCTCGCTTTGTGTGTTACGCCTGTTGAAGCATCATCCTGATGCTCGGATCATGTCCAATATAAGATAGGAATAACAATAAGCCTCCAAGTGACTCATATAATGATGCCATATGACTTTTTTCTGTGGCGGAATGATCAGCTTTCCCTTTTGAAATAGCCTGCCGGACCGGTATCATTAATTGATAATTGCTGTGTGATACATTTACAGACCCCATATGATTCGACTGGAAGACATCAAACTATCTTTTCCTGATAAAGCCCTCTACCGGGGAGTCAATTTTCAATTGCAACCCCGTGCACGTTGTGGGCTGGTGGGGGATAACGGTACAGGGAAGACCACCCTGTTTCGCATTATCCTGGGTAAGATGCTGCCGGATGAGGGCAATGTGCGTCTCCGCTCCGGATTGCGAATCGGTTATCTGCCTCAATCATGGGAAGGGAAAATCGAGGGTACGCTGCTCTCCTGGACCACAAGCAGTGCCGGTGATCTCAGGGCGATTGAATCCCGTATGGCAGAGCTGCATCAGCTACTCTCCACAACAGCGGATGAAGAGCAGCAACAGGAGTACCTTGCGGAACTTGGCAGGTTGCAGAATCGTTTTGAAGACAGTGACGGTTACCTGCTGGAGCAGAAAGCAGAGCAGGTCCTTACCGGTCTGGGATTTAAAAAGCAGGATCTGAAACGACCCCTGCTGGAATTCTCAGGTGGGTGGAGAATGCGGGCTTCACTGGGGCGATTGCTGCTTGAAGAACCTGATCTGCTACTACTCGACGAACCGACAAATCACCTCGACCTTCCTGCCCTGGAATGGCTGGAGCGCTACCTGCGCCGTTTCGAGGGAGCTTTGCTGACCATATCGCATGACCGCTTTTTCCTGGACCGGACCGTTAATCTGATCGTAGAGCTGGCACATTCGCAATTGTACCGCTGGCCTGGCAACTATACCAATTTCCTCTCGCAGAAGGAGGAGGAGCGCCAGCGCCGTCTGGCAATACGCTCTCAACAGGAAGAAAAGATTGCCGAACTGAAGCGTTTCATTGAGCGGTTTCGCTATAAAGCCTCAAAAGCGCCACAGGTGCAGTCGCGTATCAAAATGCTGGAGAAGATAGAACTGGTGGAGGTGGAGAAGGACGCTGCTGCCATCCACTTTCATTTTCCACCCGCGTCGCGCAGTGGCAATGTGGTGCTGAATGTAGATAAACTCGCTCGCAGTTACGGTGAACTGGAAGTATTCAGGGATCTGAGCTTCCAGCTTACCCGAGGTGAGAAAACGGCAATCGTCGGTGCTAACGGTGAGGGTAAATCCACACTCAGCCGTCTGATATGCAATGTAGAGCCACCGACTGCCGGCAGTGTCATCCTCGGTCACAATGTGGAACTCGCCTGGTACTCCCAGGAGAGTGAAGAACGGATGAATCGGGACAATACAGTGCTGGAAGAGGTAAGCCGTATTGCCGGCAGGCGCACACAAACCGAAATCCGCAGCCTGCTGGGTAGTTTTCTATTCAGTGGTGGCAGCGTGGAGAAGAAAGTCGCGGTGCTTTCCGGTGGTGAGATGAGCAGGCTGGCTGTTTGTAAGCTGCTTTACGAAAAGGCTAATCTGCTGGTGCTGGACGAACCGACCAATCACCTGGATGTCAAGGCAAAGGAAGTTTTGCTGGAGGCGTTACGTGCTTTTCAGGGTACAGTGTTGATTGTGTCACATGACCGCTGGTTCCTGGATAGAATTGTGACAAGGGTGATGATGCTGGATCAGGGTAACCTGATGGATTACTCCGGTAATTACAGTGAATTTCTGCGCTGGCATGAAGAGCGGCTGCAGCAGGAAGAGGAACAGCAGGGAGGTACAACAGGCACCGGTTACGGAAAGAGTTTACCTGCAGCCGATGACCTGATGGAGGCTCCTGTTTCCCGCAGGGAAAGACGCAAACTTCAGACACAGGCAAAGATAGAAAGGCGTCGTTATCTCCGCCGTTTCAGTGATAAGGTTGAGAAACATGAACAGGAGCTGGAAAAGCTTAGTAAAGAGCTCAGCAGTATCCAGGAGAAGCTGCTTGACCCTGCTGTCTTTGAGAATCAGGAGCTGTTAAAAAAATATCATGTTCGTCATAACCAGCTGCAGAGCGAACTGAAATATGTGGAAAGCAGGTGGAGCGATGCTGTGGATGCCCAGGCTGAAGCGGAACAGAAAGTAGCTGCATCTGAGAGTTACCCTGAATCACAGGGGGAGCAGGATAATCGGTAGGAAAATGGCTGATGGGGAGGAAAGATGTTCAGGAAAATTCTGATCGGAACCGGGATACTGGCGGCAGCGCTGTTTTTTGTAATTCTGGTAATGGGTGTTCTGGCACTGCGTGGATTGACTGACAACCGGGTGGTGATAAAGCCACAGACTATTCTGGAGATAGACATTGCCAGTCTGCAATCTGACTACGATGCCGGTTCACTGCAGTCACTTGTGAGTGGGGAAGCACTTACAGTTACCAATCTGATAGAGAGCATCGCAACAGCGCAGGCTGATGAGCGTATTATCGCTATCCTGCTCAAGAGCGATCTGATTTCAACCAGTTGGGGAAATCTGCGGGAGATTCGTCAGGCGCTGATACAGTTTCGCGAATCGGGAAAGCCCGTATATACTCATATGGCAGTCACAGATGACAAGGGTTATTACCTGGCATCAGTTGCCAGTGAACTCTGGCTTTCCGGTTCAGCTTCAGGTGGCATACTGCTCAGAGGGATCGGATTTGAGAGAGCTTATCTTAAAAAGTTGCTGGCTGCGTGTGGCCTGGAGTTCGATGTTGTACACGCCGGTAAGTATAAAGGCGCGTTCGAGAACTATTCCCGGGAGCATATGTCCGAACCGGTGAGGGAGAATCTCACTGCCCTTATGCAGGATATATCCACACGCTATATCAACGAAATCGCTGAATCCCGCAATGTTGAACCGCAGTTGATAGCAGAACTGCTGCAGGAGCGGGAATCACTCTTTCTGAATGGCAGCGAGGTTGTTGATCTGAACCTGGTAGATGGTATCAGGAGCTATGTGGAGATGGAAGTATGGTATGATGACGCCTTCGCCGGTTCGTCGCGGATGGACGTCTCAGATTATATCAGCGGGATGAAATCCTTCTACAGTCAGGGTAATGTTGCCGTAATACACTTCGAGGGTATAATCAGTGAAACTTCTGTTCTCAGCGAACCGGGTCAGCCAGTTATCGACAGTGATACTTTTCTACCCATCCTGAATCAGCTGCGGGAAAATGAAGAGGTTAAAGCTGTAGTCATGCGGGTCAATTCACCCGGTGGCTCCGCAGCGATATCCGAAGAGATATGGCAGGGTGCCCGTTTGCTGGCCGCTGAGAAGCCTTTGACTGTGTCTATGGGTGGAGTCGCCGCTTCCGGAGGGTACTATATCGCCTCAGCCGGGGATTACATTATCGCTCAGCCCACTACCATTACCGGGTCAATCGGTGTTGTGGGTATGCTTGTAGATGCGACAAAACTGTTGAACTGGGGCAGGATAAACTACGAGCAGGTTACGACATCACCTTTTCATAGTTTTGGCCACCCGGCTTTCAGTATGTCCCGCAGACAGCGTGAAATGCTGCAGACGACTATGGGTGATGTTTACGATGAATTCAAGCAGAGGGTAGTCACCGGCCGATCTCTTACACCGGAACAGGTAGAGGAGGTCGCACAGGGGCAGGTGTGGTCTGGCAGCCAGGCATTGGAATCCGGCCTGATCGATGAGCTGGGGTCCTTGAGTGATGCGGTCTTCAGGGCCGCAGTAAGTGCCGGTATTGATCCTGACGCAGTGCGTGTGACACATTATCCACGCAAAAAGGGATTGCTGCAGCTGGTTTCTGAGTTCAATCCGGGTAGCATACTGCTGCCGGCATCAGCCTCTCAACTACTCAGTATTCTGGAACAGGCAGATGATGTTGATCTGTTGTCCGAATTTCTTCAGACCCGACTGTTGTGGGAATTGGAATAAGATGCATCTGGAATAATACTCACCACGAAGAGCACAAACAAATAGGGAGATGGTTTAAACCAGACATGGGAAAGAGGATTACAGAAGAGAACTGTATTGTGTAAGCAGGTCTTACCCCTCCCTTTGGTGTTTTAGCAGAAGTGTATCCTGTATGGATATTGTAATAAGGGGAGCCAAATGAGTCTATTCTCGTAGTAGGATTTCTTCTTGACCATGATTGTTACTTACGCCCTGCGGGCATAAGCGAGATTACATCCTGGCGGTTCAAGCTGATTAGAGTAGACTGCTTCGTGTTCTTCGTGCACTTCGTGGTAATAATCTTAGGTGAGTCTTCTGAGGGATCTCTCAGGAAGGGAGCATCGGTTGCTTTTTCTTCCAGATGAGTGAAGCTACAATAGATATCAAAAGTGCCAGGAAGATGACCAGAAGCGAGACCAGCACAGGGGTTTCAAAGAAACCGGACAGGAGTAGCTTGATCCCGATAAAGGCAAGAATAAAGGAAAGACCATATTTCAGATAATGGAATATCTCGAGAATATCAGCCAGCAGGAAGTAGAGCGCCCGCAATCCCAGGATGGCAAATATATTTGATGTGTAGACAATGAAAACATCATCGGTGATGGCGAATATTGCCGGAATGGAATCAAACGCAAACATAACATCAGACACTTCGATAGTGATCAAAACCAGCAGGAGCGGTGTTGCCATCAGACGACCGCTTTTACGGATAAAAAAGCGCCGTCCATGATAATCGCCACTGATCGGGAGAAAACGGCGGGTCAACCGGACAACGAAGTTGTCTTCCGGGTGCTCATCCTCATGTGAATGCAGCATGCGAATGCTGGTGTAAATCAGAAACGCACCAAAGATATATAGAATCCAGTGATACTGATGAATGAGTGCACCACCCACCAGAATCATGATCGTACGCATGATGATAGCGCCGATAATTCCCCAGATGAGTACGATATGCTGATAACGGGCTTCTACTTTGAAAAAACTGAAAATCATTATGAAGACAAACAGGTTGTCAACACTGAGTGATTTTTCCAGAAGATAACCTGTGAAAAACTGCAATGCCTGCTGGTTGGTGAAAGCAGGGTGCAGATAGAGCACCAGATTGAAAATCAGGGAAAGTGCTATCCAGAAAATGCTCCAGCCAAGGGCTTCTCTGAGCGTGATTTTATGAGGGTTACGATTGAATACGAAGAGATCCAATCCGAGTAATATCAATATGAATGTGTTGAAGACAATCCAGAACCAGATGCTCAAGTGAATATTACCTTTCCGCAATCCTCTTTTTATACTTGTCGATCAGTGTCATTTCCGCATCAATCCGCTGTAACAGCTCGCTGCCAATCCACCCACGATTACTCCCGGTGATCAGCACAAATGTCGGGGCATCCCCCAGGTTCTGTCGCCAGATTTCGCTTAAATGTGGTAACAGCGGCACCTGGTTCTGCCTTAGAATCAACATCTCCCGTTCAGCAGCCATGGTCTGGTCGGGAAGGGCCCCATCGGTTGAACTGACGAGTTGCTCGGCTATCGTCAGTTCACAGTTCAAATGAAACACCAGGGGTAATCTGGCATCCGACATAAGCTCACGCAACCGGATGAACCTCTTCCGGGTTAATCCGTGCACAAGCAGGGATGTCTCCGTCATGTTGTAACCTCCAGGAAGGATCGTGACTGAAGTGGCTTAAATATGATCAGACCATTTGAGGCAATTCCAGCAGTTGCATGCGGAACATGCACCCGACAATTAACCGATACATTCCATGTTTTGCAAGCGAAGAAAACCTGCAGTACCTTGCATAGTACAATCAGCGCATATTTGAAAATGGCCAGCTGGTTGTCAGAATACGGAAATTCTTGCCAAAACCTTCCAAGGGGACTATTATTTCCCATTGGGTTTACCGGGAATCAAATAAGCTCAGAAAATGTGTTGTACAGATGCTACTGTTCCTGCCTGACTTGTATGTCACAGATGATTAACTTGTTTCCCTGCTGATATCCCATTAATCCCAATTTATGCGATCAGTTTTTCCTGGAATAGACAGTATGACATCCTTGTTGGATTTAACAGTAATGGAGGTTTTATGAAGTTGAAATCGAGAATTCTCATTGTAGCTGCTCTGCTGACAATGGCCACAGCTTTGCAGGCTGCGCAGCTGCAGGGCAATATTAAGAGTGCCAACTCTGGAAAGCCACTCGCTGGTGCTGAAATCACACTCGTCGGGTTTCCCTACGGCACTGTAAGTGATATCAATGGAAGTTTCTTCCTCGACCATCTGCCAGCCGGCACCTATGAGGTCAGGGCAAGTTTTGTAGGTTTTGAGAAAGCAGTCCAGAATGTCACACTGGCTGATGGAATGCCAATGGAACTCAGTTACAGCCTGCTCCCATCTGTGGTTATTTCAGAAGAGGTGATCATAACTGCAAACCGCGCTACGGAGCGTGAAACTCCGGTTGCCTTCAGCAATATCGGTGAGAGCGACATCAAGAAAAAGTTCACTGTGCAGGATATTCCACATCTGTTCAAGCATTCTCCCGGTATCTATGTGACTACCGACGGTGGTGGTGGCATGGGCGACTCAAAAGTGAGTATCCGTGGATTCACCGAGCAGCGCCTGCAGGTAATGATCAACGGAATCCCGGTTAATGACCCGGAATCCAAGAAGGTTTACTGGTCCAATTGGGGATCATTGCCTTCCGGATCACAGTCAATTCAGGTACAGCGCGGTGTCGGTTCTTCCCTGTATGGTTCCGGTGCTTTCGGTGGTTCGATCAATGTGGTAACCTCTGAATCACGCAGTGTTCGCAGCCTCGGCTTCAACAGTACTGTGGGAATGCATGAGACTTTCAAACTTGGATTCGATTACAATACCGGTCTTCTGCCTGGCAATCAGGCCTGGCTGTTCAGACTCAACGGTATGTGGGGTAATGGATTCCGTAACAGCACTTATTACTCGGGCGCTTCATACTACCTGGCCTGGGCAAAATATCTTAGCAATGAACGTACATTGCGCGTTGTGTTGCATGGCGCTCCTCAGGAACATGCCTATTCATATTATTCCAGCCCGGTAGAGGACTTTGTAGACTATGGTAATGAGTACAACGCCAATGCTTTCTTCAAGCGCTCCGATCCAGGTCTGACTCAACAGGAAAGAGATGGTGAGGGTGAACTAATGAGCCGGGACTATATCAGTCTTGACAACAATCACTATCATAAGCCGCAGTTCGAGGTCCATTACGATCAGGAACTGGCAAACGGTGATAAAGTGAATACCAGCGCTTTTCTGTCTGTCGGTCGTGGTTACGGTGAAAACCTGAATAAATACTACGCTGTTGGACGTGATGATGAAGGTTTCATGACCATGGATGGCCTTTTCAACAGCTGGGCCGGATCTGATGTTTACCAGTATCGTAACTATTCGCTGCATCAGCAGGCTGGTCTCCTCAGTAATTACCTGCATCACCTCGGTGACCATGACTTGACTTTCGGTCTGGAAACCCGTTACTGGGATGGTCGTCACAAGGGTGAGATCATGAACTCTTTCCAGCATGAGAATATTGAGTACGCTGTCGGTGGTGAAGATATTCTGTTTGAAGAGGGCGATCTCTACTACGACTACACAACTACCAAACCACAGATTTCAGTCTTTGGACATGGCCTCTGGCGTTTTGGTCCGGTATCGATTATGACTGATGTTCAGTATTCCTACCGTCACTACCAGACGATTGAGGATATGCCGGGATCGAACAATCTACCGGTTGCCGGTGGTGAATATGAAATGATGAATGCTGATGGTGAGATGGTGGGCTACGATCTGGTCAATGAGACCTGGGACTACAGCTTCATCAATCCGAAATTCGGTATCAACTACAACCTGGGCGAGCATTTCAGTACTTTTGTAAACTACAGCCAGACCTATAACGAACCGCGTGTCAAGTACTTCTACAACTACGGCGCACCCTGGGACGACATCGATCTGGAAACTGCCACCGACTATGAATTCGGTATCAGCAGCTACTTCACTCATGTCAATACCAAGGTAAATCTCTATAGAATTAACTTCGACAACAAGACGCTGCAGACCACCGATCCCACCAAAGCTAACGAGCCGGGTTACGACTACAAGGGACGTCGCTATGCGATTGTAGGCAGTGCTCTTTACGAAGGCATTGAGATCAGCAATCAGGTCCGTCTGTTCGAGGGATTGAACTGGAATACCAGCTTCACTTACATGCGTAATCAGTGGAGTGACGATCTGACACCAGAAGGTTTGTTTACCCTCTATGAGGATGATGCTGTCTGGGACGCAGATCCGGCTAACAGTGACTATGACAACAGTGATGGTAGTTTAGATGATGATGGCAATCCAACTTTCACACTGGAAGACGAAGTGCTGACAGATCTGGTTGACAAATACGGTAAAAAAACTGAACCGGAAACCCCGCAGATCATCCTTCATACCTCCCTGTCATACAACTATCGTGGTTTCTATGTTGATGCTCTTTTCAGCCAGTATAAGGAGTACTTTGTGCTTGCCACAAATTCAGATGTAGAACTTGAGGGTGAGTATGATGACGCTGGAGATTTTGTTGTCACAAAAACCAGCGCTCGTCTTCCCAGCTGGTATACTGTAGATCTGGTCGTCGGTCATGATATACCTGTCGGACCGGGACAGTTGAATATCTCAGTGCATGTCAACAATTTACTGGATGCCGACTATTACCAGATCGGTAATTCCTACGGTTTCATGAAGGGTGCACCCCGCACTGCCATGTTCAACATGAATTACACGATGTAGATTCTTTACTAACTGCTCAAAGAGCTGTTATCAGTATGTATCATATAATTCCCGCTCATCTGGGCGGGAATTTTTTTTTACTGAATAGTTTTTAGGGGGAAGGTGATGGATGGGATAATTCTACAACTGCTTCTGTTTACGGTCGCTATCTGTGCTGGATGACCGGCTTCTTTGTATATGAGAATTACGCAATACAGCCCTCATCTCCTGCAACCGCTGTTCAATGATCTCTGATCCCTGTCCCGGGGCGGTAGCCTGCTGCATGATGGTTCTTATTTCGTCCAGCATCGGCAGTAATCTGCTTTCAAGGTTTGCACCCATCTGTCGCAGAGCCCGGTCACGTGACTCATCGAGCAGTTGTCGATCAAAAACATCATCAATCTGCAGCAGATAGCGGTTGTGATCACTGTCTTCACCGGGTAACGGTGTGATCTGCAGGCTGACCAGTGTTTTGGGGGCACCTTTGCCGGGATCCAGCCAGAGGTCACCGAGTTCAAACTGCTTGCCGGTTTTGCAACAGATTCTGAAACCATGGTGCAGTGGTGTCTCTTGAAGATCAGGGTAGACCTGAAAGAGGCTGTCCCGATCTGCGATGTCAGCCTTCGCCTTCAGCAGTTCACGAGCGCGCTGGTTAAGGTGTATCACCTTGCCCTGATTATCCAGCAGCAGGAGTGCGCTGGCAACCTGCTGCAGTGAACGGCGGTTGAACTCCTCCAGTATTCTCAGCTGCTGCGCTTCCCAGGTAAGTTCCGCACCACTTCGATGCAGTGTATCCCGCAGATGTGTTTTCTGTCCCGGTTCAATGTAATGATCCGCCATCTCACCGGCGAAGTACTTCTGCTTACGGCTGACAGCGTTTTCCAGACTGTTGCGAACTTCTTCAAGCGAAAAGGGATGCACAATATAATCATCAGCTCCCAGACGGATTGCTTCAATCGCAGTCTGAATTGAACCGTAGTTGGTAAGAACAATGACCGGAATCGTCATGTCAAACTGCTTGATACTGCGGACAACTTCGAGCCCCTTGATACCGGGTAGCTGCAGATTGGTGATAACCAGATCGCAGGCATTCTTTTTGAGTGACTTAAGTGCTTCCTCGCCGTTGGAGAAGGTAAGCACATCGTAATCCCAGTTACGGAATACATCAGCCAGCACCTGTCTCTGATTGCTTTCGCTGTCTATCATGAAAACACGGTTGACAGCTGATGATGTAGCGGGTGCAGTATCCGACAAGTCGCTTTCCGCCATCTCCTCCATTGAGAGTTCTGTCTCAATGCTCATACCGGTAAAGTCATGAAATTCCCCATTCTCAGTATAAGCAATAATCTGGCTGCGGCCCCGATACTTGGCCTGTAGCAGTGCCTGATCTGCAAGATGAATAATCTCCCGTGATTCCATATCAACCGGAGGTTGTGCTATCATCCCTATAGAAATTGAGAGTGACGAATGACTGTCACCCAGTTCGAGCTGACGAACTTCCTCAAGGATCCTGTTAGCTACCAGCACTGCTCCCTTGAGATCAGTATCAGGCAGCAATAAAACGAATTCGTCACCTCCATATCGACCGGCGCTATCTACATCGCGCAAAGACTCCCGAAACAAACCGGCCAGCATCTGCAGGATCTGGTCACCGGTCTGATGTCCATAGGTATCGTTATAAGCTTTGAAGAAGTCAATGTCCACCAGGATAACTGCCAGTGAGTTCTGCTGCCTGCGTGAACGGTGTATCTCCTGTTCCAGTTGTTGAAGCCAGCTTCCGCGTGACAGGAGGCCGGTAAGCTCATCCAGATGAGCTCTGCGATCGCTGTTACGGCTTTCCATACCCTGCGATAGAGCAATTGCTGCTTCAGTAGCGAGACACATGATCCTGCGCATGTTTTCCGGTACCAGTGCGCTCTGTGCAGGGTTAAAGAGGTGCAGCCGTCCGATAATGCGGTAACCGTAGAGCAGGGGGATGACCAGTACCGATTTGAAATGATCTATACCGGAGAGAAAATGATATGGATGATTTCCGGACAGCTCACTGATATTTTCCACCATGGTGTCACGTTCACGATGGAAGAACTGATGATCTATACTCTGCTTGAGGTTGACCACCAGGTGATCGAGCAGTTCCCCCTCCATACCCCGTGCGGCAAAGGTGTCATACTCACGGCCGCTTTCCTTGAACAGGGTCAGCAGCCCCATGCCGGTGTGCAGCATCTTCAGCCCGAGACTTAATGTCAGGTCAATCAATTTGTTAAAATCACGTGTGGAATTAAAAACCCGCAGGATTTTAACTGCTTCCTGTTGTGAGAACTCCTCCCGCACCTGCTGGTGGAAGTGTAGATGTTCCTTCAGCAGCAATGTCACTTCCAGCAGCGTTTTCTGGAACTGCTCCTCTTGAGGTGAAAGTACCAGTTCGGTGGAAGTAGCAGCATACAGGAGAGCAATTGCTTCCCCGTCAGACTGGAGTGGTAACAGCCAGGCATCCTGCAGTGGCTCCTGATGTGGAGATACAATATCGGCAAGTGAGTCAGGTTGGAAGTGAAACGGCTTTCCCGAACTGATAACCTGATCAGTCAGGTTTGCTTCATCGAGGGTGGTCTTCGTTTTAAGGAGACCTGGAAGATTGCCTACTGATGCCGCAGTGAAGCTCTCTCTCTCTTCCTCATCAATAAGCAGTAGTGACCCGACCTCTGCCTGGAGTTCTTCCAGTAGCAGGCTGAGCAGAAAACGCGGAAGCCCACTCCTGCCCTGATCGGCAAACTGTTTAACGGAAATGATGCTGCTATTCTTCATCTTCCTTTGCTTCGCCATTCCTGAAGCCAAGTTTCATCATTTTTGAGTAGAGGGTACCCCGGCTGATCTCAAGCACTTTGGCAGTCTTGGAGAGATTCCAGTTGGTTTCATTCAAACAGTGCTCGATCAATGCCCGTTCTGCTTCCAGTAATGTATGGGACTTGAGTTGCAGTGTGAATTCATTGCGGTAGCGTTTGTGAACGATTTCTCCGGAGAGATCGGAAAGTGACAATTTCCGCCCGTCTGACAGAACAACTGCACGCTCCAGAACATTACGCAACTCCCGGATATTACCGGGCCAGTCATAATTGACCAGGGCATTCATGGCTGATTTTCCGACAGTGTCAATTCTCTTCTTGGTTTCAGAAGCAAACTGCTTCAGGAAATAATCCACCAGCAGAGGGATGTCCTCACGACGCTCCCGCAGTGGCGGGACTTCGATAGGAATAACATTCAGGCGGTAGAAAAGATCCTCCCTGAAGGTCTTGTCTCTGATCAATTGTGCCAGATCCTGATGAGTAGCAGAAATCAGGCGCACATCAACTCTGATCGATTCTGTGCCACCCACACGCTCAAACTCCTGCGTCTGAAGTACACGCACCAGTTTGATCTGGGTATGCAACGGGATATCACCTATTTCATCGAGAAACAGTGTGCCGGTATCAGCCAGCTCAAAGCGGCCTTTACGCCTGGAGACAGCTGAAGTGAAAGCACCTTTCTCATGGCCGAAAAGTTCAGATTCAAGTACACCCTCTGAGAAGGAAGCACAGGAGGTCTTGACAAATGGTTGTGCTGACCTGAAGCTGAAATAATGTATAACATGAGCCATTAACTCCTTACCGGTGCCGCTTTCCCCCGTCAGCATGATTGAGGAATTGCTCTTGGCAGCGGTTGCCACATTACGGAAGATATCCTGTATGGCAGGAGAATTTCCAATGATACTGTCAAAGCCATACTTGCGACTCAGTTCAGGCAGAAAGAAGTTATCGTCCATCAGGGTATCTTTTTCCGCTTCAATTCGCTTGATACTGCTGAGTGCATCATCAGGATTGAATGGCTTCAGAATGTAATCCCAGGCGCCGTTGCGCATAGCTTCTACAGCACCATCAACACTACCGAAACCGGTCAGAACGATCACCTTGATCTCCGGATAGAGGTCATGTACTCTGGAAAGCAATTCCATGCCATTCATTCCCGGCATCTTGAGGTCCGTGATCATCAGATCGCAGTCATTGCTTTCCCGCTCTAATCTCTCCAGAGCTTCCTGTCCGGATGATGCAGTTGATACCAGATAACCTTTATCACGCAGGACATCTCCCATTGATTCCAGCATGTTGATCTCATCGTCAACCATCAAGATTTTCAATTTGTCGTCAGCAGTCATGTTTGCTCCTGCCTGTCATTTTAGTGGGATTTTTACTGTGACTATTGTTCCTGTACCTTCTTCGCTACCGATGTGAAGACTTCCACCGGTACGCTGGATAATTGAATGTGTCAATGAGAGACCCAGTCCTGTTCCCTCACCTGGTGACTTTGTCGTATAAAACGGATTGAGAACATCACTCAGCTGTTCTTTAGGAATACCGATACCGGTATCACTGAATCGGATCACAACAAGCTCGTCTTCAATAGAGGTTTCCACTCTCAGTACACCACCATTGGGCATAGCCTGTGTCGCATTCAAAATGATATTCAGGAAAGCCTGCTTCAGCTGATCCAGATTCAACATCTGGGGTGAGAGCGGTGCCAATCCAGTTTCCAGCGTAATATCGTTTACAAGCAGCTCTTTCTGAACAAGATCCAGCGTATTCTTGAGCAACTCATTGATGTGAACCGGTTCTACTTCAGCTTTTGAGATACGGGAAAAACTGAGCAGGTTCTCAATAATTCTTCGTGATCGCTCCACCTCGGATTTGATAATTGCAAGGTGCTTCCGGATGCTGTCTGTAAAGGCCTGTTCGTCACGTTTAACACAACTGTTGATGTAGTAGAGGGAGGAATTGATGATGCCGAGCGGATTGCGTAACTCATGTGCGACACCGGCAGAAAGCTGCCCGAGCCCAGCCAGCTTCTGGCTCTGTATCACGGAAAATTCCATCAGCTGCCGTTCAGTAATATCACGGTAGTAGCTCTGCAGTACCTGTTGCCCCCTGAACTGAGTAACAAGCGCATCGTACTCAACTACAATATCGTTTCCGCCAGCCTGGCGAATAGGGATATTATCATACTGTCCGTAGCCGCGCCTTACAGCTTCCCGGAAATTGCGCATCGCTTCTTCGCGATAGGTTTCCGGTCGTAGATCCCAGATATACATTGCCAGCATCTGTTCCCGCTCATATCCGAACAACTCCAGCGTCTGCCGGTTAACATCAATAATACGGCCATCTTTTGTATCTGCCAGCAGTATGGAAAGGCGTGAATTATCAAATAGATTTCGATAGTTCTGCTCGTTCATCTGCAGTTCCTGACGCAACTCAACCTCTTCCAGGTAAGCTGCAATCTGTGCGGCGAAGAGCGATAACAGATCTATAACAACAGCGTCAGGGAGCTGGTGATCCAGCGGTTGATCGAGTAGAATAATACCGGTAGTCTTGTCCTGCTGATTGACCGGGAGTATAAGATGGTGTGACTCACTCCAATCGAGGCTTTCAAGCTTGCAGAGGCCCTGCTGGTCATGTATCACAAAAGCTTCAGTCTGGTCATCACTCTCAGCGGTGACTTTTAGAAGCTGTTTCAGATCAATGCACTGCAGCAGCTCACCCAGCGTTCTGTCTGTGAAGCCGGCATGATAACTCTCGCGCAGCTCACTTCCGTCAAGCAGGAGGATAACTGCTCGTTGAAAGGAATGTGACAGTACAATCTTCTCAGCAATAACTTTAAGCTTGTCATGTTTGGTAGCTTCCTGCTTCATCAGTGAAGTAGTATCTACAATCATAGATAGCTTCTGCCGGGTAAAACTGAGCTCGCTGCGTTGACGCTCAATCTCAGCTTCCAGATTCTTGCGATAACTTACATCAGTGAGTTCACAGGTGTAGGTCCCTTCATCATCTGCTTTTCGGAAAACCACATCCGCCCAGAAAGAGTAACCATCCGGGAATGTGACATTTGCGTGCAGGGTCTCATCAAGCTGGCTGTCAATATCAATTGCCATCAATGATTCTGCTTCCGTACCCAGAATTTCAGATAGTGGCCGCTCGACGATGCTTGCTGATTTCAGGCCGATAAGCCTGGCAGCAGGTGGTGAAATAAACCGGATCTGATAATCTCTTGTAATATCCAGCAGCAACCTGCGCTCAACATCACCGGCAGTGTCGTCAGTATCGATCTGGACAGACCGGGATTCAGTGGTTTCTTCAACTGGCGTTATCCAGGCAGAGTAAAGATCACTGTCAGCATGATAATGATAGGAGAAGTGCAGCTCATCCTTTTCACCGGCAACAGTTCTCACCTGAAAAGTACCCCTGTCATCTGCCAGCAGGTGCTCTTGCCATTCACCTGCAAGTGGTGTCAGGCCGCTGAACAGGTTTTTTCTGTTTTCGCCCAGCAGCTCAAGTAATGCAGCTGTAGCGTTGCCGATTTCTCCTGAAATGTCGAATGATACCGCCATTCCCCAGCTGGTCAGCATTCCGTCAGGTGTAGAAGCTACAGACCCTGTTGTTGGTTGCTCACCGGTCACCAGTTGAAAACGATCTTCAGCTTTGAGCAGGGATGATTTGAGAACTTCCAGCAGAAAGGGCTTCTGCAGAAAATCAACAGCACCGCAGCGCAGGGCCTGAAGTACAGTATCCATAGTTCCGAAACCGGTGACAACAATGATCTGCACTGTCGGATACTGTTTGGCCAGAATATCAATCACATCCAGACCGGAGATTACCGGCATATTGAGATCAGTGATGACCAGATCAACCGGTAGATTATCTTTCAACATCTGCACAGCCTGCATGCCATCGCTGGCAGATTCTACTTTGTATCCCTCGCTGTTGAGAAATTCCACCAGAACCTGACGGGCATCTGCCTCATCATCGACAACTAGAATATTCTTTAGCTTTGGCATTGACAGTAATTATTTTTTGCTTTGAGTGTCCAGAAAATATACAATTTCACTCCCTTTCAGGCAAATCTTCGTTAAAAATTGTCCAATATCCGACATATTTATCGACCTGCAGAGTGCCGGAATTAATACACTTTCTCATTTATTTTCCAGTAATGCTTTCAGAGAGTTCATCACAGGGCAAATATAATACTGCAGCACTTGGATAAATTACATTCGCTGGTTATAGTTCAACGCATATTACTGGAGTTAACAATATGATGACAATCAGGATTCTGGTGCTGGCTGCATATGCAGGCATGATAGTATTTATTGGTTGGCTCGGAATGAAGCGCACCCGCAGTTTCAGTGATTTCTTCCTCGGTGGTGGAAATGTAGGTCCCTGGATGTCTGCTTTTACCTACGGTACCGCATATTTCTCGGCAGTATTGTTTATCGGCTTTGCGGGCAAGATAGGGTGGGGGTTTGGCCTGTCCGCACTCTGGATAGCCGCCGGTAATGCGTTTATCGGTGTTCTGTGTGTCTGGTGGTTAATCGGGCCACGGGTCAAGCAGATGGCACAAACCTATCAGGTTGCCACCATGGCTGAATTCTTTGAAAAGCGCTATGACAGTCGCTTTATGAAATTGCTGACCGCTCTGGTGATTTTCGTATTTTTTATTCCATACTCCGCTGCCGTTTTCATGGGCCTTTCCTATCTATTCACTTCGAACTTTGGTGTCAGCTATACCGTTGCACTGCTGTTCATGGGTAGTTTTACAGCCATCTATCTGGTTATGGGTGGTTACAAGTCAATGGCAATGATAGATGTGATTTTCGGTATGATTATGAGTGTGGGTGTTTTATTGATGCTGGGAAGTGTCCTTCACGCAGGTGGCGGTTTCAATGAAATTACCTTCCAGCTCAGGTTGATAGAGCCTCGGCTGACAGCTCCGATAGGGCCTCCCGGTTTATGGCCACTGTTCAGTCTCATCTTTCTGACCAGTGTAGCTCCCTTTGCCATGCCACAGCTGATCCAGAAATTCTACGCCATACGGGACCGCAGGTCTATCCGGATCGGTATGATTGCATCGACACTTTTTGCCTTACTGATCGGCGGGATCGGCTACTTTACAGGTGCTGCCGGGAGATTATTCCTGACACCTGACGGAACACCGGCTGCTTTCAGTTCCGGCAAACCGGTATTCGATGCACTGATGCCGGAGCTGATCGCGAATGTGATACCTGAATCGTTAAGCATCCTGATTCTGTTACTGATTATCTCCGCCTCCATGTCAACTCTGGCGGCTCTGGTGCTGATATCCAGTTCGGCTGTGACTCGTGATTTCTACGCCGGATTTATAAATCCTGAAGTCAGTGATAAACGTCTCACGTTTCTGATGCGTATCGCCAGCGCGCTTTTTATATTACTCTCTGTTATACTTGCATACTTCCGGCCCGACACAATTGTGACAATCCTCGGTACTTCCTGGGGTGCAATCGGCGCTACTTTCCTGGGGCCGTTCCTCTGGGGGCTGTTCAGCAGTTTCGCCAGTCGTAATGGCGCTATCGTCGGTGCAATACTATCGCTCGGTGTCTGTCTTGGTCTTTACTTCGGTGGCTTTTCCTCACCGGAAGCCGGTACTATCGGTATGATTTTGTCACTCGTTTCAGTACCACTGTTGAGTCTGGTTTTACCTGAAGGTAGAACGTAGAAAACAATGAGTCACCAGGCTCTATCGCATAGTTGCCCGCTGTAAAAAGGTGACACGAAGCTTAGTGTAGGTTGTAGCGATTGCTCAGGCGAATGCTGTCTTCTGCCTCCTGTCTTCTGTATTCTGATTTTATTGTTTCTCCACAAACTGTCATCTATATTTTTTGCCCATAGCTGATGATGTTTGGTAAGTTGAATGATGATTGTCATCCGGTATTGTAACATAGCGTAGCAGGAGAGTTGGTTCATGTCTCAGAATCTCATAGAGAAAATCGCACAGAGTTTCAGCGTTGGTTTGCCGGTGGGAACGGAAGTCAGAAGTGGTGATTACATTTCACTGCGGCCGGCACATGTTATGACGCATGATAACACCGGTGCTGTAATTCCCAAGTTCCACAGTATTGGCGCACGTCGTATGGATAATCCACGGCAACCGGTTTTTGCACTCGATCACAATGTACAGGACAGCAGCGCCGCCAACCAGGAGAAGTATAAACGGATTGAAGAATTTGCACATGAAATGGGTGTGGATTTCTATCCTGCCGGGCGTGGTATCGGTCATCAGATCATGTGTGAAGAGGGGTACGCCTGGCCGGGAACGATGATGGTTGCTTCCGACAGCCATTCTAACATGTATGGCGGATTGGGGTGTCTCGGTACTCCGATAGTACGTACAGATGCTGCTGCTATCTGGGCGACAGGCCGGACCTGGTGGCAGGTACCACCGGTAGCAAAAGTTGTTTTGCACGGTTCGCTTCCAGAAGGTGTTGGTGGGAAGGATGTAATTCTGGCTCTCTGCGGGCTTTTCAACCAGGATGAAGTACTCAATCATGCCATCGAATTCACCGGTGACGGACTGGCAGAGCTTTCAATCGATCAACGGCTGACAATATCCAACATGACCACGGAGTGGGGTGCGCTGGCAGGCTTGTTCCCGGTAGATGCGGTTACGCTGAAATGGTTGCGCGCAAGAGAAGCTGTTGTTTCCGGCAGATCGCCGGAAGGTGTGCCCTCAGATGCTGATAACGGTTCAATTCATTCCCGTATGAACCTGGAAAGAATTGAGGAGCTGGAGCAGAACCTGCCAGAGGCAGATGCAGATGCTCAATATGCTCTGGAAGTAGAACTGGATCTATCCACAATCCGGCCGCAGGTAGCAGGGCCACATAATGTAAAAACGGTTAAGACTGTTGCTGCAGCTCGAGCAGAGAGAATCAACATCGATAAAGCCTACCTTGTTTCATGTGTGAACAGCAGGGTGGAGGATATCGCTGCGGCAGCCGAAGTAATGCGTGGACAGAAAGTCGCTGAGGGTGTTGAATTCTATGTAGCGGCTGCTTCAAGCGAAGTGCAGGCTGTTTGTGAAGCGAGTGGTGACTGGCAAACTCTCATTGATGCAGGCGCTATTACACTGGCGCCCGGTTGCGGACCCTGCATTGGACTGGGTATTGGATTGTTGGGTCCGGACGAAGTAGGAATATCTGCTACCAACCGTAATTTCAAGGGACGGATGGGTGACAGCAGCGCTCTGGCATATCTTGCCTCACCACAGGTTGTGGCAGCTTCAGCAGTCGCTGGTTACATCGACTACTCTGTCGCAGAAGAGGGTGATCCGAGTGGGACAATAAACCGCCAGGAAACAGCAGCCCGTTCCGGTGGTGAAACAGAACTGCTGCCTGAGTTCCCGGCTCAGATTACAGCCGAATTACTCTTCTGTCATCAGGATAATCTGAATACAGATGGAATCTACCCTGGTAAATATACTTATCAGGATGATATTACACCTCAGCAGCAGGCGGAGGTTGTGATGGAGAATTACGATCCTGAGTTTGGCAGGAAAGCAGCTACCGGTGATATTCTGGTGGGTGGTTTCAATTTCGGTACCGGCAGTTCGCGTGAGCAGGCGGCAACAGCCCTCAAACACAGGGGTTTGAGACTGGTGTTTGCCGGTTCTTTCAGCGAAACCTACAAGCGTAATGCTATCAATAACGGTTTTCTGGTTATCGAGGCCCCGCAATTGACAGATGACCTGAAGCAGCAGTTTGGCGATAAGGAGCTGACAATGCGAACCGGCCATACTGCTGTAATTGACTTCAAGAAAGCCTGTGTCACAGTTTCTGGAAAAGAATACACTATTGCACCTGTCGGAAAGGCTGCTCAGGAGCTCATTCTTCTGGGTGGTCTGGAAAACTGGGTGAAGAGCAATCTATAAGAAACACTGTTGCTGACGGCAGCAGTCACATAAAAGGAGTACCTGATGGAACAATCACTGGCCCGGCAGATGGCCACATTTGCTGACAATTTGCGTTACGAAGACCTTCCGGAAAACGTGATACAGGAGGTGAAACGCTATCTTTATGATTCTATCGGTTGTGCCTATGGTTCGATGGGGACCAGGGATGTCGGTATGATGCGGGATCTGGTTGATGAAATGGGAGGTACTGCTGAAGCAACTGTCATAGGTTTTGGCGAAAAACTTCCTGTAGTAAATGCTGCCCTGATCAACTCCCTGATGATCCGTGCTCTCGATTTCAATGACATCTACTGGAAAGAAGATCCATCCCATCCATCTGATATAATACCGGCTGCCCTAAGTACCGCTGAGAAGGTGGATGGCAGCATGAAGGATGTGATTACCGGCATCGTTCTGGCATATGAATTCGAACAACGTCTATGCGAATTTGCCAAGCCTGGTGTACGGGAACGTAAATGGCATCACGCGACACTGACACAGTTTGTATCACCACTGGTTGCCGGCAAAATGCTCGGTCTCAATGTGGATCAGCTGGTAAACGCAATCGGTATTAACGGCTCACACAATCATACTATCGGTTGCCCGACTGCCGGCAAACTGACCATGATGAAAAATACTGTTGACCCGATGGCCGTACAGAGTGGTGTTTTTGCTGCACTGATGGCGCAGAAGGGATACAGTGGTACAGAACTTGTATTCGAAGGCAAAGAGGGGTTGATGGATGTTTTCGGCCCGGACTGGGATCTGAATATCATGACAGATGGACTGGGGGAATCATGGCGCATTCTGAATTGCAGCATGAAAGCGTTTCCAACAGAAGCTCTGACACATACTCACCTTTCAGCCACCCTCAAGGTTATTACTGAGCATGACATCAAACCGGATGATATCGAAGAGGTTCGTGTGACATCAATCGCCCGTGCTGTGGATATTCTCTTCGACCCACAGAAGTATCGGCCTGAATCCCGTGAGACAGCTGATCATTCACTGCCATACTGTCTGGCAGCGGCAATCGTAGACCGCAAGATCACAACCGAATCCTTCTCAGATGAAAAACTCAAAGACGACCGTATCTGGCAGGTTATTGACAGGATCAAGGGTGAGGCCTCTGTTGAGTTTGAAGAGATGTTCCCTGAAAAACAGCCATCCAGGGTTGTCATTCGAACAGTTGAAGGTAATGAGTATGAGCAGTACCTCGAGTACCCGAAGGGTGATCCACGTGAACCGATGACTATGGGTGACCTGGAGAATAAATTCAACTCACTGGCAGCTGAACGGATGGACACAGACCGCATGCAGAAGCTGCAGCAGGTTATTTTCAACTGCGAGGAAATGAGCGCTCGTGAGTTTGTGAAACAATTGATTCTATAATTTCAGTAATGAACTGGCAGTTTCCTGGAATACTGCCAGTTTTATTGTATCACATTAACAAATCAGGGTGATGCTATCCCGAAGAGCAAACAGCATACTCAATCAGAGAGTGCCACGTTTATTACAGGTCGCAACGCAGTGCGGGAAGCACTTGAGGAGAACCAGGAAGGCGAGCGACTTCTGATTCAACAGGGCCGGGAAACCGGCAGCCTGCTGCAGATTGTGCGTATGGCGCGCAGGCTTCATATCCCGGTAACACATCTGCCACCGGCAGCACTCAAGCGTATCACACAGGTCTCTTCGCACCAGGGTGTTGCTCTGGAGCTGGCTGCGGTCAGTACCCTGACTATGGAAGATCTTGAACCGATACTTGAGGAAGCGGGGCTACTGCTCTACCTGGATAGAATTCAGGACCCTCAGAATCTGGGTGCGATTCTACGAAGCGCACTGGCTTTTGGTGTGCGGGCGGTAATTATTCCTGCTCGTAAAGCTGTTGGCCTGACCAATACCGTGGTTAAAGTGAGTCAGGGGGCCGCTCTGAAAATACCGGTAGTGAAGATTGACCACCCGCAGGCCCTTTTCGAGATGTTGCAGGAAAGTGAATACCGCCTGTATGGTCTGGATGGTAATGGTACTGTAGCCCTTTCTGAGGCGACCTTCCCGGATCGAACAGTTCTCATGCTGGGCAGCGAGGGAAAGGGGCTTTCCACCACACTGAAGAATCTGTGTGATACACTCGTTGCGATCCCGATGCCGGGTGGGTTTGAGTCATTGAATGTGTCTGTCTCTACCGCCATTGTCCTCTATGAATACAGACGTCAAAGAATTGAGGTTCAATAGTGTCCGCAGCTGAACAGTTCAGCGAACTACTGGTGATTATGTCCCGTCTGCGTGGTCCTGAGGGTTGCCCCTGGGACCGGGAACAGGATATACATTCACTACGTGTCTACCTGTTGGAAGAGGTTTACGAACTTATTGATGCCATGGATGATGAAAACTGGCCGGTGATAAAAGAGGAACTGGGTGACCTGCTGTTTCACATTGTCTTTCAGTCACAACTGGCCCGCGAACTTGAAGAGTTCACCATGGCAGATATACTGGATCACATTTCACACAAGATTACCAGCCGTCACCCGCATGTATTTGCAGATGGGGAACGGCTGACCACACCCGATCAGGTGGAGAACCAGTGGGAGAAGCTGAAGCTGCGCGAGGGAAAACGCTCCGTTCTGGGTGGTGTTCCCCGCAGTCTTTCGGCACTGGTACGTGCATATCGTGTTCAGGAGAAAGCAGCCAGTGTTGGTTTTGAGTGGGATGATATCAAAGGCGCAGTTTTGAAGCTTGACGAGGAATATGGTGAGTTCCGTGAACGGCTGGAACAGGGTGATCGTGATGGAATGCTGGACGAACTGGGTGATTTCCTGTTCTCCATGGTCAATGTATCACGTTATCTCAAGCTATCACCGGAGGATGCGTTGCGTGGAACAGTAAACAAATTCATGCATCGTTTTCAATATATCGAAAACAGACTGGCAGAGCAGGGTAGTTCCCCCGCCAGCGCTACTCTGACGGAGATGGATATTCTCTGGAATGAAGCCAAACACAAATCCCCTGCCCCTTGATGCATCCTCAGATCTTTCCCCCGGACTGGCTGGCTGATACACCGTTACAGGTACCGCTGACTTATTTCTCCAGCCTGCGACCCTCCGGCTCCTGCATCTGCAATGAACCGGGCTGTGTGTTGTATGGATACGCCAATCAACTGTTCGGTTGGGGTGCATTTCCCACAGAAAGCCTGAAACTGGAATTGAAGAAATTAACCGGCAGTAGTCGTATCTGGCTTCTGGCACCCCCTGACTGGGAGAAGCCGCTTGCTGAGTTATCTGTGCACAGTTCAGTTACCGTTATTGATGTGATACATCTGCACCACATCCAGCGTCAATCTCCTAAGGAACCGGTGGTCCTACCCTCAGGTTTCTATTGTTCGCCTCTGATTGAATACAGTGATGATGTCGGTAGTCTGTTCACTCTGTTTGAGCAGGAGCAGGGTCTGGCAGTCAGTGAAGTTAAACCACAGCAACAGTTCGACGCAGTTAACACACATGGCCAGTGCTGGGGTCTCTTCCGCGAACAGCAAATAGTTGGCAAACTGGATATTCTCTATCCGACTGGAGAATGTGCCTGGGGAGGAGGATTGCTGTTACTGCCTGAACTGCGTGGCAGCAGGCTCGGCGGCACCTTTCTGTTGCACCTTCTGCAGCAATCCAGCTACAGCAGGTTTGAAATACAGGTTTCTTCAGAACTGCTTACCTATTATCAAAATATCGGTTGCAGCTTACTATCCAGATTCTGCTGGTATCACATCAGCGGTTGACAGGTTTGTTGACCTGTCAGGCCAGTCATAGTAGCTGATATGCGTGTTCTGTTCAGCATCAAGGGCGATGGAAGTGAATGCACCAACTGAGCCTTCACTATCTACAGTCTGGATCTGCCACTCAAAACCGTCCCACTCAGCATACTTCAGATTTCCCGATTCATTGTTTCGATAGCAGATGTGAGCCTGATCGTCTGTATCGAGGACCATGTCACCATAGAAACCTACATAATTGCCGTCGTCGACTGTCTCCAGATGCCAGACACTTCCAGCCCAGCGCGCATATCTGAGATGGGCGTTGCTGTTATCGGCGTATGAGATATGAGGATAGCCGTTAGAGTCAATATCAATAGCAGTATCTGTGCCACAATCTTCACCGGAATCAACTGTCTCAATAGACCAGGAATCACCGTTCCAGTGGGCATACTTCAGGTTTCCTGTATAGTCGCCAGTATCCTCATAGTAAGCGATATGGGGATGGTCTTCGGCGTCCAGAGCGAGACTCAAGAAACTGCCCACATCTCCTTCACTGTCAACAATCTCTATCAGCCAACTCGTACCATCCCGGTATGCGTACCTGACATCATCGTTTCCGTAGTCACGATATGCAACATGCTGATTCCCCTGGGAGTCGAAGAGCAGATCAACATACCCTCCAACAAGCCCTTCAGAGTCTATCGTTTCGAACTCCCAGTTTCCAGAAACCAGAGAAGGCAGCAGAAGCAGAATCATGAAGACAGCTGATGTAACTTTGACTCTCATTATGCAATCTCCTCTATTAGTTGTGAAGTTGTGACCGATTCGCATAGTATCTGAAATTCAGTCTGGTAGTTCCATGAAAGTAGTTCTATCCGGTAAAAGTGTCAACAGGCAGCGCTCTACTGCTATCTACCTCCGGGTTCCTGTTCGACCAGCTGAATTGTATTCAGTCGGCTACAGGTAACATCTCTGATTGTAAGAAGCGATAGATATTGTACAGTTGCATATGCTGCAATAACAATAACATATGTAATCAGGAGTATAATTCTGGGCAATACTCTGACATTTGATAATAATAGGGAAGGTATGTTATTGTAATATATAGCATTAGGAAGTTACAGGTTTCGGCTTGATTCTTGCTGTCGAACTGTTAATGAACTTGATACTCTGTATAAATAACACTCACTTACAATTTCACATTTTTACGATAAATCACATAACTTTAAACTTCTGGAGGAATCATGCGTAAACTCACATCGAGTCTACTTGTACTGTTTACAGTTTCACTTGCCCTGGCGCTTGAACCGGGCGACCTGGTAATTACAGAAATCATGCAGAATCCCGCCGCTGTCAGTGACGCAAATGGTGAGTGGTTTGAGCTCTACAATGCTACTGATGGAACCGTCAACCTTAACGGTCTTACTTTTACAGAAGATGGTGGTGGAAACACTTTTGTCATTGCAGTGGATGTTCCTGTGGATGCAGGCAGCTATGCATTGTTGTCCAACAATGGTGATCCTTCGACCAACGGTGGCCTGCCGACTGTGGATTATGTCTATCCGGGTGGTTACTACCTCGGCAACAGTGTCGATGAAGTAATCATCATCGATGGTGACGGTGAAACAATTATCGATGAAGTCTGGTATGATAACGGTGCTACTTTCCCTGATCCTAACGGTGCCAGTATGGCTCTCCTAAGTGATCAGTATGATAACAATAATGTAGGTTCCAGCTGGTATGAGGAGATTACTTACACCTATGGTCTCGGTGACTATGGTACACCCCGATCTCCAAACAGCCTGGTAGGTTTCCCGGTTATCAGCGATGTAACGCAGAATCCGAGTAACCCCGGCAGTAGTGACGACGTAGATATCAGTGCTACTGTTACCGATCCTGAAGTACGTACCCTGGTTGATGTTAATCTTATCTATGATGTAGATGGCGGCCCGGAAAACACCCTGGCAATGAGTGCTGCCGGTGACATCTACAGTGAGATGATTCCCGCCCAGGCAGGTGGCGCAGTTGTCACCTGGCGTATTGAAGCCACGGACGACATGGACCAGACTACAACTCATGGTCCGATTATCTACACAGTCGTGGATATTCCGACATATTCCATTTACGATATCCAGTACACAACTGTTCCCGGTGATGATGGAACTTATCCTTCACTGATGGATGGAACTGTTGTAACCATCACCGGTATCGTCACCGCCATCGGCACATCAGGAAGTGGCAGTTTCTTTTTACAGGATGCTGACACACCCTGGTCCGGTATTCAGGTTTATGGTGACAGTCTGGTTGCTCTGAATGATGAAGTTACAGTTACAGGTGAGGTGGAAGAGTATTATGGCCAGACAGAGATACTGCTCGCAGGTGGTTTCTTTGTAATAAATTCCAGCGGTAATACTCCCTACGAGCCGGTACTGAACGACCTCGGTGTAGCTCTTGACGAGCCGTATGAATCTATGCTGGTAAGAGTAGAGGGTGTTACCTGCAGCGCTTTGCCTGATGGCTATGGTGTATGGCAGGTCACAGATGGTGTTGACACAGGTGATGTTGATGACTGGTTTACGCCTTACACACCCATACTGGATCAGTGTTATGATATACAGGGTTTGAACTACTACGCTTATGGCAGTTATAAGCTTAATCCTCGCAGTCTTGATGAGATAGAACCATGTGGCGGTGGCAATCTCCCACCTGCAATTTCCAATATCTATCACCTGCCACTGCTTCCGACCAGTGCTGATGATGTCACAGTAACTGCAACAGTTATTGACGATAACCTTGTTGATCATGTGGATCTCTACTACAGTGTAGATAGCGTTCCACAACCGCCTGTTTTGATGACAGTAGACGGTGATGACTACAGTGCTGTTATCCCCATGCAGCCTGACGGTTCGCTGGTCGAGTATTACTTAGAAGCTACAGACACACCAGAGGGTGATACTTCCACCAGTGAAACATATGTATACAATGTCATCGACAGTTACACCTGTGCTGATATTGCCGATATTCGCGCCAATGACGTTGATGGTGTACCGTTGATGGATGGCCAGGCTGTTATGATCTGTGGTGTGCTTTCTGTTGCCCATGAGTTTGGTGACAGTGGCCCCGCATATCTGACACACGCAACCGGCAGTGTTGCTTTTCATGGTGGTGTCTTCGGTGATGATACTGAACTGGTAATCGGTGACGAGGTTGAAGTGATCGGTATCGTCGGTGCTTACAACGGCCTGACCCAGGTAACGAACTCAGTTCTCATCAATGATATCGGATTTGCAGGTGAACCGACACCTGTTACCATCACTCTGGCAGATCTGAATCTCGCCCCTGAGTCTTATGAAGCACAGCTGTTCCTGGTTGAGGGTGTCACACTGGTCGATCCTGAGAACTGGCCGGCTGAAGGGGACTACGCTACAGTTACCGTTCAACAGGGTGAAGAGACCTTTGCCATGTACATTGACCGTGATACTAATATCGATGGTTCTGCAGCCCCTGCGGCCCCCTTCGATCTGGTTGGTGTAATCAGTCAGTATGATAACACTCTACCCTGGACTGAGGGCTATAATCTCTCCCCCCGTAATCTGGACGACCTGGGCATGGGAACGGAACCCCCTGTAGTAACAATCTACGACATTCAGTATACTATTGCTGATCCTGCCGATTCTCCTTACATGGATCAGGAAGTTACTACCAGTGGTATCGTATACGGTCTGGTCAGCACCTACGCTTTCTTCATGCATGATGCTGAAGGTGCCTGGAACGGTCTCTATGTCTACGGTGCTAATGATGGCCTGGCCGTAGGTGATGAGATCGAGATTACCGGTACGGTTGCCGAATACTACAATCTGACCGAACTGGCAATAGCATCTTCCGCCGACTACACCATCCTTTCAAGTGGCAATCCACTCTTTGCGCCAACAATAGGTACGATTCCCACAATTTATGTGGAGGATTACGAAGGTGTTCTCGTCGGTGTTGAGAATGTCACCTGTTCTGTCGAGGCGGATAGTTATGGTGAATGGGAAATCAGCGATGGTCCAAATTTTGGCATGGTTAATGACCTGATGTTCCCATATCTGCCAACGCTTGATGAGTGCTTTGAACTGGTCCAGGGTGCTCTGGACTACGCTTATGGCGCTTATAAGATTGAACCGCGTGAAGCAGGTGATATCGTCGGTTGTGCCGGGCTGGATGCTCCGGTGGTCAACATCACCTACACCGGTGGCAACGCTCAGCTGAGCTGGGACCCTGTTGATGGTGCAACAGACTATCGCGTTCATGTCAGTAGTGATCCATACAGTGGCTGGGATGCCGGAACACTGACCGGTGGTGCTACTACTTACACACTGGCCTCAACCGGCTACATGTTCTTCCAGGTGGTTGCGTTGAATTAGGAGACTGTCAGACAACCTGCTGACTAGAGCAGACGAGTAGCTATATTTGAGAAGGGCGTTCCCGATATATCGGGAGCGCCCTTTGTTGTCCGGGATAGTGATTCCAGCTGTTGCTGATTCTGTAACCCGATGCTGTCGATAGTAATGTTACGATTATTTTATGTATGGAGGAGGGCATGATCCTTTTCACGTATATGATGATGAAAATGAGTAGTCGACTTGTGATTCCTCTATTATTGCTTGCTGTATTAAGCAGCAGCGCTGAGCCACTCAGTAATGCAATCCTGTTTTCTCAAAATGAGTATGAGCCTTTCACTCTGCAATCATCACCTTCCGATAACAGGACTCAACAACGTGATCAGGAGATGATTCTTGAATACCGTTATCGCTATCACTGCAACCCCAATTATCCGGACCACCTGCTGAGTGTCATCGAAGTAAGCGGTGACAGGCTTGTAATCGGTGGCAATCAGGGACTGGTGTTGGTCGAGAGGTCTTCGCTTACTCCAGAAGGATCTGACAGTTTGCTTCACAGGTTGACCGGTTTGAATGCCCGTGAAGTATACCTGTATCAGCAGAATTACCTTTTTGTAAACCTGAATGGTACTGGTGAAAACCATGAAGCAGGTTTTGCTGTTGTCAGAATTGATGGCAATACACTTGCTCAGGTTGCCATCGTCAGCTCAACTGATACTTTTCTGGAGAAGATGACGATATCCGGTGAACACCTCTATGTCGCTGCTCATAGTGGTGGTATACATGTTTACAACATCACAGATCCTGAAACCCCATATCTCGCAGGTCAGCTCCAGGAAGGGTTTGTAGATGCTTTTGCCATCTCTGTTGTGGGTGATACAGCGTACGTTGCAGACGGAGCCGGTGGTCTGAAAGTTGTAGACATTTCCAACCCGGATGATCCGGTACTGGTTGCCGGTGAAACAATGACAACTGCCATCGGTACGGCTGAAGATGTAGCCTGTCGCGACGGAAAGGTTTTCCTGGCTGCAGGTGCTGCCGGTGTTGCAGTCTATGACGGGGCTGATCTCTCCAGTCGCACTATGATTGCCACAGGTGGTGTCGCTCGTTCTTTTACCTGGATTGAGGATAAGCTGGCTGTATCGACCATCCACGGGGTAGTGATTCTTCAGGAAATAGATAGTGAGTATCAGGTTGTTACCGGTAAGCTGATGGGGAGACGTGGCATTAATGCACGCCTGCGGCTCTGTGGCGCTATCGGCACCGCTGAGAGTAGTCTTCTGCTGTGTGCTAACTGGAACAGTATGGATGTTTATGAACTGGTTGATTTCGATACAGCTGTTCAACCGGATATTTGCTGCATCCCTCAACGGGTTCGCTTTCATCCGGCGGGAGAGTCTATCTCCGCTATCCTCTGGAATAATGGAGCGACAGATTTGCAGATCACCGGTGCTAATGTGCAACCTCCTTCATTCAGCACTGACCTCTTGCCGGCAACTGTTGCACCCGGAGATACAATCGAGTTCCATATCAGTTACAATGGTTCGCAGGCTCAGAGCAGTGGCATGGTGCGTATACACTCCAACGACCCGGACGAAAGTCCATATCCAATTCAGCTTTTTGGTGATACTGATTACCTGGATCCCGGAGACCTGGCCACCGATTTTACACTACCACTATACAGCCGTGATCATCAGACAGGTGTCTATAGCTGGGATTCATTTACCCTCTCAGAACAGCTGGGAAAAGTAGTGTGGTTCCAGGCCTATGGCAGCTGGTGACCGGCCTGCACACCCGCGGTCGCGGATATGCAGAACAGTATCATCAGGGAGTTTGAGGATAACGACCAGGTTTTTGTAGCTGTGTTTAACCCTGGTGACAGCCACAATGAATCACTGCAATGGACACAACATTTCTGGGATAACAACTTCCTGCGCGGAAGTTTCCTCTATGATGTCGATGGTTCAATTGACACACTTTATGAACAACCACAAACAGGTTTACCATTTGGTCGGGGATTCATAATTGACCAGTCGGGAACTGTTGACTTACCATTTTTTGGTCACCAGCCACAACTTGTAATAGATCGTATTTATGAACTTCTGGGTGGTGCACCACCGTTGGCTCCGGAAAACCTGACGCTGTATATCGATGGATTGGATGTTGTATTGGAGTGGGATCCGGTAACAGTTGACACACAGGGAAACCTGATTATCATCGATCACTATGCTGTTTACGCTGGTGACGATCCACTATTCCCCGTTGAGCCGGCGAACCTGCTTGGACAAACAGCTGTCAGTTCATTTCGGGTGTCAGCTGCTGTTGGGGACAACAGTGGTTTCTATAAAGTCAGTGCGGTGAGGGTTGATTGACAGGTTTAAACATCTAATCCAGATACTTCTGCATGTTGGTAATCTGATCCTCTGTGCCCAACACCACCAGTTCATCACCAGCTTCCAGGAGTGTATCAGCAGTAGGTACGGTCAGCTCTCCGGACACCGGTTTCTTGACTGACATGATCAGGATACCATTTGTTTTAGCGCGCAGATCGGTATCATGCAGCTTGCAGTCCACGCAGGGTGCGTTGGCAGGGATTTCTACCTGTACCATACGATACTCTGTCTCACTGCTGCTGACAAATGCATCGAGGAAATCTATAACTGCCGGTTGCAATACCATGGTAGCCATACGTCGGCCACCGATCAATGAAGGTGAGACAACTTTGTCAGCACCGGCCTGCAGCAGTTTCTTCTCGGCATGCGGTTCTATTCCTTTGGTAATAATATGTATGTCCGGATTCATGTCCCGCACGGTCAGCACGACATAGAGATTATCGGCGTCATTATCGAGTGTGCTCAGCAGTCCCTGAGCCTGCAACACACCACTGCGCAGGAGTATATCTTCATGAGTCGCGTTTCCCTCAAGCACCAGCAGGCCCTCTTCACGCGCTTCTTCGCAACGGACAGGATCCTGTTCAATAACTGCGAATTGATGATGTGATTCAGAAAAGGAACGAACCAGTTCCGCACCGACACCTCCATAACCACAGATGATATAGTGACCCTTAAGATTACTGATCCGGTTGTCCATTTTTCTACCTCGCATGAAATCCCGTATGGAGCCGGATGTGATAACGGCAGTCATACTGGAGAGAATAAAGGCTGCCATACCAACACCGGTAACCACATACATAATCGTGAAGCGCTCACCGGCTATACCCAGGGGATGAACTTCCCCGAAACCGACAGTTGTCAGCACAATAACCGACATATACAGAGAATCGAGAAAACTCCAACCCTCCAGCAGCATGTAACCAACAGTACCAATAATCAGAAGTACCAGTAATACCACAGCGAGTAGCAGCAGACGCGTTTTATGTGACAGATATAGTTTTTGTCGTACAGACATCAGAGGGGAATGTTCCCATGTTTCTTCCCGGGATTGGTGTCAGCCTTGTTCTCGAGCATTCGCAGTGCGTGTATCACATTTTCCCTTGTCGTTTCAGGCTCAATCACATCGTCTATGTAGCCCCGTTCTGCAGCCCGGTAAGGATTAGCAAAATGGGCAGTGTACTCTTCGATGTATCTGTCTTCGACAGCTTCCTGATCTTCGGCGGCAGCTATCTCCTTACGGAATATTATCTCAACAGCTCCCTTCGGCCCCATGACGGCAATTTCTGCAGATGGCCAGGCCAGATTGATGTCACCGCGGATATGTTTGGAACTCATAACATCATAAGCGCCACCGTAGGCTTTACGGGTGATAACTGTGACCTTGGGTACAGTTGCCTCGCTGTAGGCATAGAGCAGCTTGGCGCCATGAGCAATAATCCCGCCCCATTCCTGATCAGTCCCGGGCAGGAAGCCGGGCACATCCACAAAGGTCAATAACGGTATATTGAAAGCATCGCAGAACCTGATAAAGCGCGCCGCTTTCCGACTGGAGTCACAATCAAGCACTCCTGCCAGTTGTGCCGGCTGGTTGGCGATTACACCTACCGGATTACCATTCATCCGTGCAAAACCGACGATGATGTTAGTGGCAAAATCGGCATGCACTTCCATGAAATCACCCTCATCGACAACCGCAGTGATAACTGCTTTCATCTCGTAGGGCTGGTTGGGATTGTTCGGTATAACCGTTTTCAGACTCTCTTCCTGACGATTGACAGGATCTTCTGTTTTGCGACGTGGCGCGTTCTCCATGTTGTTCTGGGGCAGGAAGCTCAGCAGGCGACGAACCTCCTCCAGCGCTTCCACCTCGGAGTCAACCGCAAAATGTGATACACCGCTGCGGGAGGAATGTGTATCGGCACCACCCAGTTCTTCAGAAGTGACATCTTCGTGCGTGACGGTTTTGACAACCTTTGGCCCGGTAACAAACATATAGCTGCTCTTACGCACCATCATTACGAAATCAGTGATGGCGGGTGAATAGACCGCGCCTCCGGCAGAAGGGCCCATGACGACTGAGATCTGTGGCACAACTCCCGATGCCAGAGTGTTTCGCAGAAAGATATCAGCATAGGCACCGAGTGACACAACACCTTCCTGTACCCTCGCACCTCCGGAGTCGTTAAGCCCGATCACCGGTGCTCCGTTCTTCATTGCCATATCCATCATCTTGGCAATCTTCTGACCATGCGCTTCTGCCAGCGAGCCGCCGAAGACAGTAAAGTCCTGCGCGAAGAGATAGATCAACCGTCCGTTAACATAGCCGTATCCGGTTACTACACCGTCACCGGCAATACGATGTCTGTCCAGTCCGAAATCTGTAGCACGATGTGTCACAAACATATCCAGTTCATGGAAAGTTCCGGGATCGCAGAGCAGATCAATTCTCTCCCGTGCCGTCAGCTTGCCTTTGTCATGTTGACTAGCTATTCGTTTCTCACCACCACCCAGAAGGGCTTCTTCACGCTTCTGCTTCAGTAGGTCTCTTTTTTCCTGCATTGTTTTCCGGTTCCTTCTGAAAATTACTTCAAACTGTATCCATTCAGCTCCGAATACTGCCGCACTATACCTGTGCCCAGACAACCATTCCGGGACACAGTGGATTACTCATCTCGGGATGATTTGGAACTACGCGTACATTGAAACCATAACGGCCGCTGGATGAACAGGGCAGCTCACAACGCCAACTGGCAGGTGACGCACCATCAACCAGCTCCATATCCACTGTATTGCCCTGTGCCAGATTCCCATCACCGTCTACTTTTCCATAATAAAGCTGCAGGGTTACATCGTTGGTAGTCAGATGCCCCAGCTCCACGGTACAACTGACTGCAATCCTGTCACCGCTTGCCAGTTCCGGTTGCTCATCAGTATTCACTTCCCTGATTTTGACCTCTGTCCAGTGCTTATTCAATTTCTTCCGCCAGGCACTGAAGTCACGTGTGACTGACCAGTTGTCAGCACAGAAGCGCTCAGCACTCCTTAGTCCCGGCAGATAGAATTTATCGCTGTACTCCTGAATCATGCGGTCACTGTTGAACTTTGGTGAAAGAGTTCTCAATGAGTTTTTCATACGCTCCACCCATTGCAGCGGTACATCGTTGCTGTCCCTTTGATAGAACAGTGGAATTATCTCATGCTCCAGTAAATCATAGATGCTGTTGGCATCCATCTCATCCTGCTGGTCCGGTTCGTTAAGCTCATCGTTCTGACCGATTGCCCAGCCGGTTTCAGCGCTGAATCCCTCAACCCACCAGCCATCAAGCACGCTCAGGTTAAGACCGCCATTGGGTAGTACTTTCATACCGCTGGTACCGGATGCTTCGAGGGGCCGTCTTGGAGTGTTCAGCCATACATCAACACCCTGTACCATTGTACGCGCCAGATTCATATCATAATCTTCCAGGAAAACCATCTTTCCCTGCAGGTCATGCTTTCTGATAAACTGTATGACTTCCCGAATAAGCTCTTTGCCACTATCATCGAGTGGATGAGCCTTGCCGGCAAAGATGAACTGCACCGGTCGCTCACTGTTCTGCAGAAGCTTTAACAGGCGCTCTGGATCCCGAAACAGCAGGCCTGCCCGTTTGTAGGTGGCAAAACGGCGGGCAAATCCTATTGTCAGCGCCGCCGGGTCCAGCAGAGTGGTAGCTTCTTCAACCTGATGCGTGGTAGCACCTTTCGCCTGCAGGTGCTTTGTCAGATGCCTGCGGGAAAAGGATACCAGATTACTGCGAAGATTCTGATGAACCCGCCACAGCTCCTGATCAGGAATGGTATCCACTTTTTCCCATACGGCAGGGTCAGCAGAACTCCGCTGCCAATTCTGTCCCAGATAACGGTTCAACAGCCAGACCATCTCCCTGCTGATCCAGGAGGGGATATGTATACCGTTGGTAACTGAGTCTATCGGTACTTCATCTTCCGGAACAGCCGGCCAGCGGTGCTTCCACATGCTGCGGGCTACCTCACCGTGCAGACGGCTGACACCGTTAATTCGAGAGGCGAAATTCATCGCCAGGTAAGCCATGTTGAAGGGAGTATTTCTTGATGCGTCGGCCAGCTGACCCAGGCTGTGGAATTGCTTCTTTTCAATACTCAGCGGTCGATACAGTGAATCCGCGTAACTGTCAATCAGTTCGAGTGGAAACTGATCAATACCTGCAGGTACCGGTGTGTGAGTTGTGAAAAGAGTAGTGTTGCGAATCAGCGTCTGCGCCTCTGCAAAGTTCAGTTTTTCCTGCCCCATCAACAGGCGCGCCCTTTCAATAGCCAGAAATGCAGAATGACCTTCATTCATATGATACAATGATGGTTTTAATCCCATAGCTGCCAGCGCTCTGACTCCGCCTATTCCCAGCATGATTTCCTGACGGATGCGATTTTCCCGATCACCGCCATATAGCCTGCGTGTGATTGTACGATCTGCAGGTTTGTTTATCTCCAGGTTTGCATCCAGCAGATAGAGTTTCGCGCGGCCGACAGTAACCTCTATTATGCGTGCCTTCACTGTATGTTCCGGGTATGGAACATCGATCAGTAGAGTCTTGCCGTTATCATCCTTAACCGTTTTAATCGGAAGGTTGTAAAAATCAGCGCGAGGATAACGTTCCTGCTGCCAACCGTCAATATTCAACTGTTGCGAAAGGTATCCTTCCTGGTAGAGAAGGCCGATACCGATAAGGGGTACACCCAGATCGGATGCAGACTTGAGGAAGTCACCTGCCAGGATTCCCAGTCCACCGGAGTAGATAGTCAGGCTCTCCACAATCCCGAACTCCATGGAAAAATACGCAATCGTCCGGTTGGAAAACTCAGGGTGATTGCTCTGGAACCAGGAATCAGCAGCACAATACTGGTCCAGCGTTTTATGGCATTCCTGCATATGTGATACAAATGAATCGTCACCGGCAAGCTGTTGCAGACGTTCTTCGGAAGTGCTTCCCAACAGGAGTATCGGGTTATGGTTTGTACTCTCCCAGATATCCCGGTCGATTCTACCGAAAAGGTCACGCGTTTCCTGATGCCAGGCCCAGGCCAGATTGTGGGCCAATCCCAGCAGGGGAGTCAATGGCTCAGGCAGACGGGGTTTAACCTGAAAAGTGCGTAAAGCGGAAGGCATTATAATCTCCTGCATTTCGAAGTGACACACATTCCCCCGGGAGGGGTACAAATCACAACGTAAGTCACGAAGTGGATATCTCATAAGCATTTGGATGAGTACAGTGTCAGCAGGTGCCTTTCGCGCATGGCTGGAAATGATGAATTATAGAGCAATACTACTGTTTGGCTTGCATGAAGTGTGCTATACCAGCTAGATTTATGGCCACAAGCTGGTTCGATTGCAGGAACGCAATACTACCAGCAGGAAAAGAAACAATGTGACAAAAGAGAATACACTTGTAGATGAAGTCTTTTATTCTTTATACTTCTGTGTTGTTGATGAAGGTAATACTCCGTTTGTTTTTCAAGCTGGAGATTCAGGGACAGGAATGTATACCCACCAGTGGTCGTATTATTCTCGCTCCCAATCATCAGTCTAACTGGGATCCACCTCTGGTAGGCATTGCCTCCAGGCGAACTGTGTTCTTTGCCGCCAAAAGGCAACTCTTTGATCGTCAGCCAGGTGGTTACTTTCTGCGTGCCCTCAACGCAATCCCGCTTGACCGCAGAGGGTTTGACCGTAGTAGCCTGCGTTTAATGGAGACCGTACTGGACAGTGGCGGAGTGTTGGTGCTTTTTCCGGAAGGGACCCGTTCAAGTAATGGCGAACTTGGAAAGGGACACGACGGAATCGGCATGCTGGCCCTGCAGACAAAAGCCGATCTGGTTCCGGTTTACCTCACCGGTACTCGTGGTTCAAAACCCAGGTTGTGGAACCGTCGACGATTCAGGATTCGTTTTGGCGAGGTGATTTCGATAGATCCGTACCTGAAATCCACTGAACCACGACGACAGTTGATTCGTCAACTGAGTCAGCAGGTGATGACAGGAATCAGATCTGAACAGACAACGCTTCTTTCTGAGTGAGATCAATAAACCGGCATAGTACCGGTAGTTAATAATCCGGTAATAACCGGCAGTTACATCTTTAAACCCGCGGGGCTGTTTATGACAGCTCTACCGTTAACGGAGGATCAAAGGAATGTCCGAAGAAACAAAAAATCAAAACAACCAAACCGCAGCAGAACCGGAAGAGACTTCTACGGAAGAAACTACTGAGGAAAAACAGCCTGAAACTGAAGAAGTAAGTGAAGAGGTATCTGAAGAAGCTGCGACAGCAGAAACCCCTGAAGAATCTCCTGTACCTGCGCCCCCTGCAGAACCTGTGATTTCCGCCGATATGGAAAAGATGATCGATACAGAAGATGTCGTTTATACTGATGCCGAGCGTGATGAGCTGGCACGTATGTATGACGATACATTGCAGGAGATCCATGCAGAGAGCATTATTCCCGGCCGCATTGTCGGACTCACAGACCGTGAGATCTCTGTCGACATCGGTTTCAAATCTGATGGTGTAATCCCCCGTGATGAAGTTGACGATATTACGAAATATAAAATCGGTGACGAACTGGAAGTCTACATCGACAAGATGGAGAATTCTGATGGCCAGTTGTTGCTTTCCAAGAAGAAGGCTGACTTTCAGCGTACATGGGGCAACATCCTTTCCAAGGACAAGAGTGGTGAAACGCTCGAAGCACGCTGTATTCGTCGGATCAAGGGTGGAATCGTGGTGGATATCAATGGTGTGGAAGCTTTCATGCCAGGTTCACAGATCGATATTCATCCGGTTCGCGATTTCGATGCTCTGATCGGTAAAACCATGGACTGCCGGATTGTGAAGATAAATGAAGCGCGCAAGAATATCGTGGTCTCCCGTAAGGTGATTATCGAAGAAGATATGCGCGAAGTCCGCGAACGGGTATTGGAAGAACTGGAAGTGGGCCAGGTTCGTGAAGGTGTAGTCAAGAACATTACCAACTTCGGTGTCTTTATTGACCTCGGTGGTGTTGATGCGCTGCTGCATATCACTGACCTTTCCTGGGGCCGTATCAATCATCCTTCTGAAGTTGTCGAACTGGATCAGAAGATGGCTGTCAAGATTCTCGATTTCGACAGGGAAAGACAACGCATCTCTGTCAGTTACAAAGAGCTGCAGCCACATCCATGGGATGGCATCGAAGATCGCTATCCGGTTGAGGGTCGGGTTAAGGGTAAGGTTGTCTCCATCACCCGTTACGGTGTCTTTGTTGAACTGGAACCGGGGATTGAGGGCCTGGTCCATATCTCTGAGATGTCATGGACACAGCATATCAAGCATCCTTCTCAGATGGTCAATATCGGTGACGAGATTGAATGTCTGGTTCTGGCAATCCAGAAAAGCGATCACAAGATTTCACTGGGGTTGAAGCAGACCGAGACTAATCCCTGGATCGAATATGAAAACAAGTATGTCAAGGGTTCCCAGCACAACGGAACTATCCGCGACCTGGTTCCCTTTGGTGTATTTGTCGAACTGGAAGATAATGTTGATGGACTGATTCATATCAGCGATCTATCATGGACACGTAATGTTCGCCATCCAGGTGAACTTGTGAAGAAGGGTGATAAGATCGATGTGGTTGTCCTGAATTTTGACAAGGACGAGAGACGGATTTCACTGGGACATAAGCAACTGCATGAGAATCCCTGGGACAAGTTTGTCACCGAGTATAATGTTGGTGATTCAATCTCAACTGAGATTCTCAAGGTTATCGAAAAGGGCGTACTGGTAAAGATCTACGACGACCTTGAAGGTTTTATACCTAACTCCAAGCTTTCCCTGGTAGATGATGAAGGTAAACGTCGCTCCCCGCAGGAAGGTGAAACCATAGTCGCCAAGGTTCTGGAATGTGAACCACGCAGCAAGAAGCTGATCCTCTCATCACAGGTTGGACGCCTGTCACAGGATGAAAAGGATGTTGCCGAGTATAAGAAGAAGTCGCGTGGTTCTGCAGCCGGTGGAACTATTGGTGATGCTATCGGTGAAGCGCTGCTGAAATCACAGGTAACTGAATCCGGTGATACCGTTCTGGATACTCCTGAGGCTGCACCTGCAGCAGAACCTGTAGTGGAAGCTGAAACACTTCCTGAAGCAGCTGTTGAGACAGAGGATGTCGCACCTGAAGAGATAGCTGAAGAAGAAGTGGTTGAGACTGACACCGCAACCACTGAAGAGGTTGTAGAAGAGACTGAAACTGATCCTGAGACTGTAGTTGAGACCGAGGATGCCACACCTGAAGAGGTAGCGGAAGAAGAAATGGTTGAGACTGAAACCGCAACCACTGAAGAGGTTGTGGAAGAGACTGAAACTGCTCCTGAAACTGTAGTTGAGACCGAGGATGCCGCACCTGAAGAGGTAGCGGAAGAAACTGCAGATCAAACGGCAGTTGAAGAGGTGGTTGAGACTGAAGCCACAACTACTGAGGAAGTAGTTGAAGAGGCTGAGGAAACTCCTGACGCAGACTCTGATGACACTGAGAAGAAACCGGAAGAAAAATAAACTCTTCCGATAAATGCTTTACGCCTGTCCTGCTCCGGCGGGGCAGGCTTTTTTTTGAATATCACTTTTCAAAATCCGGGATTTGAAGTGAGCCCGATTTCGAACCCTGTTGACGCCTCGTGGATTGTACCGGACAGATGAGAAGATGTGCGTTAAGAAGAGGGAAGACTGTATGCCAACCGTAGCCTCATATACTTTCGGTTGTAAGTTGAATCATTACGAGACAGCGGTTATGATTGGCCGCTTTGTGAGTGCCGGCTGGGAAGTAGTTGAGCTGAATGATCAACCGGATCTGGTGATTATTGACACCTGCACTGTGACGGAAAGAGCAGACACAAAGGTCCGTCGCAAGATCAGAAGAGTTTTGCGGGAAAACAGTTCCGCATATCTGATAGTAAGTGGCTGCCTGGTGCAGAGAGATCCGGAGATGATTGCTGACATTGACGGTGTCAATCTGGTTCTGGGAAACCGCGAAAAGCTGGATCCTTTTTCCTATGTGGACCTCGAGCATATTGCTGATGCAACAATTGTACAGGTGGAGCAACTCAATGGGAAGAAGCGGGATATCCTTCCAGCAGTATCACTGCCACATTATCATAACCAGACACGAGGCTTCCTTAAAGTACAGGATGGATGTGATACATTCTGCAGTTTCTGCATTGTGCCACATGTACGTGGACGCTCACGCTCACTTGAACCGCGTGATGTAATAATACAGGCCAGGGAAATGGCACAGCAGGGTTTCAGAGAGCTGGTACTGACCGGGGTGCATATCGGGGATTACGGACGTGACCTGCAGGGGCAGGTTGATCTGGCAGCACTACTGGAAATGCTGTCAGAAATTGAACTGCTTAAGCGAATTCGGATCTCCAGCATCGAACCCTGGGACATCTCAGAGCGGCTACTCGATACAATGTCGCAAACAGCACAGGTGATGCCGCACCTGCATACTGCTGTTCAGTCTGCCAGTGATCCGGTACTCAAAAGGATGCGACGTCGTAACAGTGCAGACGACTTGCAAGAGTTGATGACCATGCAACGTGAACTGTTGCCGGACGCTGCAGTGGGGACTGATGTTCTGACAGGGTTTCCGGGTGAAACGGATGACGAGTTTGAGGAAACCTACAGATTTCTGAAGCAGCAGCAGTTATCTTACCTGCATGTATTTCCCTTTTCTGCCCGTACCGGGACACCTGCAGCCAGTATGGATATTCAGTTGTCATCTTCTCTGAAAACTGACCGGGTGAAAAGGCTTTTGAAGCTGGACGAACAGCTTCGAGGTAACTTCAGTGTTCGCTTCATGAATACTGTACAGGAGGTGCTGGTAGAGAGTAAGCTGGTAGATGGTTGTCAGACCGGAAGGACACCGCACTATCTGCCCGTACTGATGCCGGACAGACAGTTAGAACCTAACCAGATTGTCAAAGTCCGGCTCATTGAACAGCGCGGGAAAAACAGTTGGGCGGTTCCGGTCTGAACTGATTATAACTGACACCCCGGATCTATCAGATCGGTTGACTATATCAACATCAGATAGTTGATTCTACAACACCATGCATCAGTTTCATTACAGGGAATCCAAATGCAAACAGAATTACAACAGCGCCTGCACCAGGAACTGGCTGCATTTATCAGTCGAACACTTGATGTTGATTTCAGTTCAGCTGAAATCCGTCTGGACAACTCACCGGCGGAGGTTGCCGGTGATCTGGCTTTTGGCTGTTTTCCTCTGGCTAAACTGGCCAGGCGGGCACCACAACAGATTGCGGCAGATCTGGCAGGAGCATGGAATCGTGATACATTGCCAGGAGTCCTGGAAGTCCGGGCTGACGGTGGCTATCTGAATCTGACTCTGGATCTGGCTGTATGGCTGCCTTCGACAATAAGCCACCTCATGACTACAGAGCAACTGGAGCAGGGTAGTGCACCGGGACGGAAAATCGTCATCGAGTACTCTTCACCCAATACCAACAAACCACAGCACCTGGGGCATGTGCGTAACAATGTGCTGGGGCAGACGCTGGCTGACCTGCTGAGTGCTGTGGGCCACGATGTGAGCCGGGTGAATCTGATCAATGATCGTGGTATTCACATCTGCAAGTCGATGCTTACCTGGACCAGACTGGGTAACGGTGAAACTCCCTCATCTACTGGGGAAAAAGGTGATCATCTGGTCGGCCGTTATTATGTCCGTTTCACAGAAGAGTTGAATCTGGAGCGAGAACAGTATTTTGCCGCGAAGAGCATAAACCTGCAAAACCTCGATGAAAAAGAGGCGATCGCTGCTGAACAGGCGTTTCTTTCACAGTCGAGCTGGCAACAGGAAGCGGAAGCAATGCTGAAGCGCTGGGAAAACGGTGACGAGGAAATCCGTGACATCTGGAATACCATGAATGGCTGGGTTTACAAAGGTTTTCAGGAAACTTACAACAGCTACGGTATCCGTTTTGATCGAACCTATTATGAAAGTGACACCTATCTTCATGGTCGCAGTGAAATCATTGATGCGCTGGAACAGAACCTGGTAGAACGCAGGGATGATGGGTCTGTATGGATAAAGCTGCAGGAAGATGATCTTGAAGATAAACTGCTGTTGCGCAGCAACGGCACATCAGTCTATATGACACAGGATGTGGGAACGGCAATTCTCCGGTATCAGGATTACAACTTCGATCAACAGCTTTATGTCGTCGGAAATGAGCAGCGTTATCATTTCCGTGTTCTGAAAGTCATACTGCGGCACCTCGGTCATGAGTGGGCAGACAGGCTGGAGCATGTTGCCTATGGAATGGTTAATCTACCGGAAGGGAGACTCAAGAGCCGCGAGGGGACAGCCGTAGACGCTGACGACCTGCTGGTGAGTGTGAAGAGTAGCGCGCGTGAGGTAATGTCTTCATCCAACCGACGTCAGGAATTCAGCGAGGAGGAAGCTGACAATGTTGCCGGGGATCTGGCACTGGGAGCAGTTAAATACTACCTGTTGCGCGTTTCTGCCAGTCAGGACCTGCTCTATGATCCAGAGACATCTGTCGATCTTAACGGTACAACCGGCCCCTACCTGCAGTATGCTCTCTCCCGCATGACTTCACTTTTGAACAAGGCCGACTATCATTATGATCCAGATCTGAATTTCACTGTTGACAGTGATGTTGAACGTGAACTCATGCTGAAACTGCTGGATTACAGTGCTGTAGTAGTCATGGCTGCAGAGCAGCATAATCCCTCCCGACTGGCGCTCTACCTCTATGAGTTGTCACGCCAGTTCAATCGTTTCTGGCATGACCTGACGGTACTCAAAGCAGAAGCTGATATTCGTCAGCAACGCCTGGCACTGACAGCAGCATGTCATAAAGTTCTCAAGCGGGGATTGCAACTGCTGGGAATCCCCACACCGGAAAGAATATAAACAGGAGCCTGAAGTGTATAAAATAATTCTGCTATCATCTTATCTGCTGACTGCAGCAATTGCCTCCGGTGAGGATCTGCGGGTAGCCGTCAGTGTGCCGCCACAGGCATGGCTGGTTGAGCAGATAGCCGGGCCCGCAGCGGAAGTCACAATAATGGTTCCACCTGGAAATTCACCTGAAACCTGGAACCTCACACCTGCCCAGTACCGTGAACTGGCTGACACTCAACTGTATTTCAAAATCGGACATCCTTATCTCCTGGTGGAAACGAGATTGATTGAACCGTTTCTGGCGAGGCATCCTGAATTGCTCCAGGTCAATCTCTATGTTGAATCTGATTCTGTAGGGTTTTTGAAACCGGGTGACAGGGGTGAACTGGATCCACATGTCTGGTTGAGTCCGGCTGTGATTAAGAATTCATTACCGGCCCTTACAGAAGCTCTGACAGCGATTGCTCCAGATAAGTCAGATTTGTTCGACTCAAATCGCATAGCGCTGGCAGCGAGACTTGACAGCCTTGATAATCATATCAGGTTGTCGCTTGATTCGCTACCACAGCGACACTTCATGGTACAGCATCCAGCCTGGGGCTGGTACGCTGCACAATACGGACTGGAACAGCTTTCTATTGAACATCATTGTAAGGAACCTGCACTGGCAGAGTTGATTATTCTGATTGAAAATGCTCGCGAATTACAGCTACGTGCGGTTTTTGTACAGGCTGGTTTTGCACGCCGTTCTGCTACCATGCTCGCTCGCGAACTCGATATTGAACTGCTGGAGATGGACCCTCTGGCCAGGGACTGGCTGGCGAATATGTATCACATCACCGGCCAACTTAAAACCACTCTGGTAACGTCACATGAGTGATTCTAATTCTGTACTGGAGCTGCGGGAAGTGTCATTCAGTTATGGCAGTACTGCAGTGTTGAGGGAAATTAACCTCACTGTCCATGAGCAGGATTACCTTGTAATACTGGGACCCAACGGTGGTGGTAAAACAACTCTGGCAAGGATTATGCTGGGCCTGTTGCAACCGCAGGCAGGTGAAGTTCTCTATCATCTGCCGGATATGAAACACCGCATCGGATATGTGCCACAACACTCAAGTTTCGAAAAATGGTTTCCGCTGAGAGTCGAGCAGGTTGTGAGAACCGGTCTTCAGTATCAGCGGGGGCTGATGCATCCTTTCCGGCGCGAAGACCGGGAAAGGGTTAATGTTGTGCTTGAGCAACTCAGCATCAATCATCTTGCGAAAGAGCGGATCGGTGAACTGTCTGGTGGCCAGATGCAACGCGTTCTGATTGCTCGTGCCCTGATTGCGAAGCCGAAGATGTTACTGCTGGATGAGCCAACCGCGTCTATTGACACCGGATCACGCACGCAACTCGGGAGTCTGTTAACCGACCTTAACCAGCATATCCCCATCATTATCATTACACATGATATGACCGCAGTTGCTTCTGATGTCAATCGTATCGCCTGTGTGAACCAGAAACTCTATCTGCATCGTGCAGGTGAACTGTCCGCTGAGACAATAGAAAATGTTTACGGATGCCCGGTCGAGTTGCTGGCTCATGGAGTCCCACATCGTGTACTGGGTCATCATCACGATACAGGAGAGGAGCATCAGCATGACTGACCTGCTTTCCTACGAATTCATCCGCTATGCGCTGTACAGTGGCTTTCTGGCTTCTCTCCTGTGCGGATTGCTGGGCACATTTCTTGTAGTACGCCGGTTGGTATTTATCAGCGGTGGCATAAGTCATTCCGCCTTTGGTGGCCTGGGGCTGTTTTATTATCTCGGTTTAAGTCCGTTGCTGGGTGGTATTGTCAGCGCTCTGCTCTCTGCCGGTATACTATCAGCCATCCCGGAATCACGTCGCTACTCCACTGATGCATTCATAGGCGTACTCTGGGCCGCCGGGATGGCTGTCGGCATCATTTTTGTATCATTGACACCCGGGTATGCCCCGAATCTGCTGGGATACCTTTTCGGCAATATTCTCACAGTACGGGGATGGGATCTTTTCCTGCTGGCGATACTTACGATTCTGAATCTTCTGTTTCTTCTGCTTTTTTATAAAGAGCTGGTCGCAATGGCACTTGATGAAGAGTTCGCCAGAATACAGGGTGTTCCAGTTAAGGGGTTGCAGACTGCGCTGCTGCTGTTTACCGCTCTGGCAGTAGTACTACTGATACAGGTAGTTGGAATTATACTGGTTATCGCGTTATTCACTATCCCACCACTCATTGCGCTGCGCCTGACACACGATTTCCGTCTGGTGCTGATTGTATCAGTGTTGTGTAGTCTGGTGATGACCAGTGGCGGCCTGGTGGCCTCATTCTATCTCAATCTCCCTTCCGGGCCCTGTATAATAATCCTGGGCACAATTCTGCTGCTGGCTGTCATTCTCCTGGATAGATTGCGGCAGCACAATTTGCGGGGGGAAAGTCTTGCGTAGGTTCATGCCCGCTGTCAAACAGTCCGCTGATGTCCTGCTGCTGGATAACTACGACTCCTTTACCTTCAATGTCGTTCAGTCGCTATTGCAACTTGGAGCAGCTGTTTCCGTCTATCGCAATGATGAGATTGTTGTTCATCCATTGGAATCGCGCTACTCGCATCTGATCATTTCTCCCGGCCCGGGTGGTCCGGAGCAGACCGGTAACGCAGCAGAGCTGGTTGAGATATGTGCCGGCAATATCCCTGTACTTGGAATCTGCCTGGGACACCAGCTGTTGGCAACAATCTATGGCGGCAGGGTGGGGCGAGTGAAACCGGTGCATGGTAAATGTGATACAATCAGCCATCTCGATTGTGGTTTGCACCGGGGGATGCCCGCAGATTTCACTGCCGCCCGTTATCATTCACTCGCTGTTCTTGAGCCGGGCGAGGAAATGGAAGTGACTGCCACCGGTGGTGAAACTGAATTGATTATGGGATTGCGACACCGTCAGCTACCTTCACTGGAAGGTGTTCAGTATCATCCGGAGTCATTCATGACACTGTCCGGGATAGATGTATTCCGTAATTTCCTCGCAACCGGGCTCGATCGCAGTGAACATTAAACCTGCCCTGCCAACGGTATTCTCTGTTACAAGGATTCCACTGGGAGCCGTTCCCCTGCTTCATCTTGCATCACAGTTACCTGCTGATTCTCAAACTTCATCAGCTATGCTGGCAGGTGATGGCTGGCGCTGCAACATACTCGCCCTGAACTGTGTGTTAAGAGTGGAAATGCGTCATAATTCAGGGGCTGTCCACTATCAGGATAGCACAATACAAATCGGGAGTATGGCGGATACACTCCAGTTCCTCCATCATCATGAAACGACAGACGATTCCGGTGAGTTCGTCGGTGGCTGGATAGGTGCGTTTTCCTACGAGGCGCTACATCAGTATGAAGACATCTTTTCACCAGCGCTGAACCTCTTCCAGGCACCACAGCTTTCCTTTCAACTGACAGACAGCTATATCTGTCAGAATTCCTCGTCCGGTGAAATGGAACTGCTGCTGCTGGATACAAACTACAGTTCCGAAACAGTAGCACAGAGACGTAAGTTCTGGCTGGATTATTGTGACAGGCAGATCGCGAAATATCCCGGACTTCCTGAATACTCCACAATGCAGAACGGCGCTGCTGAAAGCCTGTTCCATACTCTGGAGCCACTGCTATCGCGTCAACAGTACATCAACAGAGTGGTGCGCATCAAGGAGTACATTGCTGCTGGTGAGATCTACCAGGCAAACTTCACCTATCCTGTTGCAGCCCTGGCAGATGGGGAAGTCACCGGTGACCGAATCATCGGTCAGTTGATGCTGGAGAGCGGCTGTCGTTATGGTGCCTGGTTGCGAGACGGTAACAGCGAGGTTGTATCGCTCTCACCGGAATCCTTCCTGGAGAAGAGAGGTAATCAGCTCCTGACACGCCCCATTAAAGGCACCTGCGCCCGGCACGCAGATCCTGTGATCGACCTTCAGGCAAAGCAACAGCTGTCAATCAGCGTCAAGAACCGGGCTGAACTAAGTATGATTGTAGATCTGGAGCGAAATGACCTGGGCAGGGTTTGTGCTCCCGGCACTGTCCGGGTCAATGACCATGCGCACCTGCTTGAACTGCCGGCTCTCTATCATCTCTGTACCGAAGTCACCGGAACGCTGTCCGCACCGGTTACTGAACTGTTGCCGGCTCTTTTCCCCGGAGGATCGATCACCGGAGCACCCAAGATACGCGCCATGCAGATCATCAGCGAACTCGAGCAGCATCAGCGGGGAGTTTATACAGGTGCTATTGGCTGGATCGGGTTGAATGGTGACCTGGAGTTCAATGTCGCAATCCGGACTCTGCAACGTTATCGGGAACAATGGTATCTATCAACGGGTGGTGGAATCGTATATGATTCTGATCCGGAAGAGGAATATCGTGAGACACTGCACAAGCTCTATTCGTTTTCCGGTCTGCAATTACCTGAGGAGTTATGAAACAGGCGTTCTGCTGGCAGCATGTGAATATTGTATCAGAAGGCGAGGAGCTGCCAACTGAACTTGCATTCCCCGGGACAAGCCTGTTGGAAACGATCGCAGTGCGCGCGGGCAAGCCGGTCTGGCTGGAAAGACATCTGGCGCGCATCTGTAGAGCAGCTCTTGAGCTATGGAATTCAGAATTTCAACCTGTAGAGATGCTACCTGAATTCTCAGAGATCCTGCGTACTCAGGAAGGGCGCCTGCGGTGTCTGCTCTTCGCTGATGGCAGTAGTGCCTGGACATTTCAGGCTGAACATCTTTCCTGCCGGCCAATGCGTGTTACACTTCTGGAAGTACCGCAACCTTTGGGATGTTATAAAACCGGAAAGAGAGCCAGGCATACTGAGATGTTACAACTGGCTGAAAAGCTGGGTGCTGATGAAGCACTGCTGGTACAGGGTGCAGAAGTGCTTGAAGGAACTTTCACCAATTTTCTGATGCATGATCAATCAGGCTGGTTGACACCTCCACTCGATGGTCGAATTCTTCCCGGGATAATGAGGACACTGATTTTACAGCATCTGTATCATACACAGGAGCCAGTGCAGGAGGAGGTTGTGACTGTGGAACGTCTGCAGGGGTGTGACCGGCTGCTACTCTGTAATTCTCTGCGTGGGATAATTCCGGTAAGCGCTTTAAGGCTGCAATCTGGTTTGACTATCGATTTTCCATTGAACCGGCTAGCGTGATTCCAGCTTTCAGCGAATCTGGCTTTCAGCGATTCGTACAATAAACAGTGTCGGCCAGTTCTTACCGGTCAGATAGAGCAGTTTTTGCTGTTTGTCCCAGGCGATACCATTGAGGACGTGAGTGGGTGTCTGTCGGGGTATTCGGTCTCTCAGCGGGCCGGCATCAATAATCGCATTCACAGTGCCATCCTGCGGTGAAATACGAACTATAAAATCTTCACCGATCACATTTGCCAGGATGTTTCCCTGAACGATTTCCAGCTCATTCAGGCCGTGAAGCGGAACTCCACCCAGAGTAACCTCCAGCTGATGGATGACACCAAAATCGTGTGGGCTGCGCCAGAAAATGTGGTCGGACCCATCGCTCTGCAACAGCATCCCGTCATATGACGTCAATCCCCAGCCAGGTGTATCACAATACAGATCAGTGAGTGGATTCAACTCAGCATCCCACCGCAGGACAACACCTGCCTGCCAGGTTAACTGGAAGAAAGTACCGTCGAGCCAGGCTAGCCCTTCACCAAAATAGTCGCTCGACAGAGGCTTCTGCGAAAGCACTTTACCTGTTTCTGCGTCCAGCTGGCGCAGCTCAGAATACCCTTTTCTGCCTGTGCTCTCGTAGAGGTGTCCGTCAGGTGCCAGCAACAATCCCTGTGTAAATGCCGCTGTGGAATGGTGTAACTCCGCAACCATTTCAAGCTGCAGTAATGGCAGGTTATGATATGTTGCCAGATCAGCGTGGGAAAATGAGGCAGCTGTCTGCCGGGCTGATGTTGTTACACTGACAGCCAGCAGTAGATAAGTAATAGTGATCCGCTTCAAACAGACTCGCATTTTCATCTCACAGAATCCGCACTTCTCTATCCAACTGTGAATAGTAGTTTAGCGATTCAACTGATCAGTTACCACAACACTTTCATATTGACAATGATTCTACTTCTATCGCAAAGGTTCTGACACATGTATCAGGTCACTCTCCGGTGATCGACACTGGACAGATACCGAAAAACCTGACAGTTGCAAGCGACGCTGCTGAAGCCATTCTCCAGAATGACGATCACCCGTAAGGCTCCAGGAGCAGGTCCGGAGCTGTCATTAATCGGTTATGAAAAGGTAATCTCACACTCAATATCACGATCCGTATCCCTTACTATTTCTACAATACGCTACAATCTGTAACTGGCATGAAGTTTGTTAACGGTTGTCTTACGGGTGTCCTACCGTGTCAACCTGCACCGGCCCGCTTTTCAACCCCAGTAACTCACCTCATATCTTCAGATCACCCGTTGTTGCAGCCATCTTTCTACCGGGAGGGATGGTTTGCTCTATCACTGTTTCAACAGGAAGATACTGACTGTAAATATCATGTTGGCATTAGAGTGAACAGTAGCTGAGGAGGCTTTAGTAGCCCGTTCAGCTCGTATTCACCAGAGCAGATATAACTGATTTTCCTTGGAAATGCAGCTGTCAGACTATATTTTTTTATGATGATAATTACCCCGCTTTAATGCAGTGGTAACAATTCCAGATCACTATTACTGTTAAAGAACATATAAGATGATAAGGAGTAGGTATGAGCATCTCGATAACCAGAGCTGGTAGCAGTCGCCTGCATGACACAGATTTAAGCGATCCCGGATTCGGTTTGATTTTCTCCGATCATATGATGCAGGCTGTCTATGAAGATGGCGCCTGGAGTGAGCTGGAAATTATCCCCTACGCCCCTCTTTCCATGGATCCCGGTAGCTGTATGCTGCATTATGGACAGGGCGTTTTCGAGGGGCTTAAGGCCTTTGCATCTGATCAGGGCCACGTCAATATTTTCAGGCCTGAAATGCATTTCGCTCGTTTTAACCGCTCATGCAAGAGACTCTGTATCCCGGAGGTTCCGGATCATTTCTTCGGCGAACCTTTGCGTGAGTTGTTGCGGCTGGAGCGGGACTGGATTCCGCGTCAGGATGGGCAGGCAATGTATATTCGTCCCTTTGCATTTGGAGATGAAAGTTTTCTGGGTGTGAAACCAGCCAGCAGATATCGTTTTCTCACGATTCTGTCCCCGGTAGGCGCTTACTATGCTGAGGGGATCAAACCTGTGAAACTATGGGCTTCCTCTGATTATGTGCGGGCGGCAGTCGGTGGTGTCGGAGAAGCAAAAACACCTGCTAACTATGCGGCCAGTCTTTATCCGGCCCGTCAGGCTACTGAGAAGGGATTTACACAGGTACTCTGGCTTGATGCACTGGAGCATAAGTACATCGAGGAAGTGGGTACCATGAACATTTTCTTCTACATCGGTGACAGGCTGATAACTTCCCCACTGGAGGGTACTATTCTCGGTGGTGTCACCAGAATGTCAGTACTCGCTCTGGCAAGAGAGTGGGGTCTTGAGGTTGAGGAGCGCAAGCTCACAATTGATGAGGTGTTCCAGGCCAGCCGGGAAGGTAAACTCAAAGAGGTCTTCGGAACCGGTACGGCAGCTGTAATTTCACCGGTGGGTATGATTCATTACGCCGGTGAAGAGATTAGTATTACTGATGAGATTGGCCCTCTGGCCAGCCGCTTTTACAAGTATATCACCGATGTCCAGTATGGTCGTAGTGAAGATGATCACAACTGGCTTACCAACGTCGATTAATGTCAGACTCCCGGATGTGACCGGGTTTGAAAGGAGCAATAAAACGCATGAGTGATTTTCTGAAACAACTGGGTATTGAGAATGTGAATTCCGGTGTCTATGCCGGCCGTTGGCTGGAAGGCAAGGGTGGTGAGCTGGAGAGTATCAATCCCCATAATGGTGAACTGATCGCCACTGTACGGCAGGCAGATCCTGAGGAATATGAAGAAGCAGTAAAAGTAGCACAGGAGCAATATGAGCGCTGGCGTGTTTATCCCGCACCCAAGCGCGGTGAGATAATTCGCCTGGTTGGTGAAGCCCTGCGTAAAAACAAGGATGCACTCGGGCGACTGGTAACACTGGAGAGCGGCAAGAGTCTGCAGGAGGGATGGGGTGAAGTACAGGAGATGATCGACATCTGTGATTTCGCGGTTGGTCTATCCCGTCAGCTGTACGGCCTTACCATGCATTCCGAGCGTCCCACCCACCGCATGTATGAGCAGTATCATCCGTTGGGTGTAATTGGACTGGTTACCGCATTTAATTTCCCGGTGGCTGTCTGGGCCTGGAACGTGGCACTTGCCGGTGTCTGTGGTGATGGTTGCGTCTGGAAACCATCTTCGAAAACCCCGCTTACTGCTATCGCTACACAGAATATCATACAACCTGTCATGGCTGATAGTGGTTTTGACGGGCTCTTCAATATGGTTGTCGGTCGTGGAAGCAGCATCGGTGAGAGGCTGATCTCTGACAGGCGGCTTCCACTGATCTCGGCTACCGGATCAACACGCATGGGTCGCCGGATCGGGAACATTGTAGCGGACCGCCTGGGCCGTTCATTGCTGGAACTCGGTGGTAACAACGCTATTATCGTTACCCCTGATGCCGATTTGAAACTTACCATCCCGGCTATCGTGTTTGGTGCAGTAGGCACTGCGGGTCAGCGTTGCACTTCAACCCGTCGCATTATTGTCCACAAATCCCTGAAAGCTGATCTGATTGAGCGTCTCAAGAGCGCCTACGCTCAGGTGACAATCGGTGATCCGCTGCAGACTGAAAATCTGATGGGGCCACTGGTTGACGAATCTGCTGTACAGGTTATGCAGGACGCAATAGAAAAAGCGGTCGCAGAAGGCGGTAAAGTTGTCTACGGTGGTGATGTTATCGAAGGTGAAGGTTACTATGTCAATCCCTGTATCATAGAAGCACGCAATGACTTCAAGATCGTACAGGATGAGACATTTGCCCCCATCCTCTACATCATCGAATACGAGACACTTCAGGAAGCCTTGCAACTGCACAATGATGTACCGCAGGGCCTTTCCTCTGCTATCTTCACACAGAACCTGAAGGAGAGTGAGTACTTCCTCTCACATGTAGGTTCTGATTGTGGAATTGCAAATGTCAATATCGGCACCTCCGGGGCTGAAATTGGTGGCGCTTTTGGTGGTGAAAAGGAAACCGGCGGTGGTCGAGAATCCGGTTCTGATTCCTGGAAAATCTACATGCGGCGTCAGACGAATACTATCAACTGGTCAGATGAACTGCCGCTCGCACAGGGCATCAAGTTCGGTGACTAGAATTTCTGATATGAACCCGGTTTCTCAGAATGAAGCCGGGTTTCCTGCTGGCTTCTTACAATCACTACCGATTGGTAAAGGTGATTTATGCTTACACTTGCTGAAGTAACCGGTGATATTCAATCACTGCCGGTGTTGAATTCTGTTGTCACGAGATTGCTTCGCCTGCTTGAGGACCCTGACACCGGTGTCAGTGATGTTTCATCGCTGATTAACCTGGACCAGGGGCTGACTGCAGACGTCCTGAAGCTGTGCAATTCAGCCTACTTCGGGCTGCCACGCAAAGTGGATTCAATTCAGCATGCAGCTGTGTTGCTGGGTACCGATGTCCTCTTTGAGCTCACTCTTACTGCAATAGCCGGCAATTACCTGGCTGAAGCACGCCTGGGATATGTGCTGCCTAAAGGCGCACTCTGGCACTTCTCGCTGGCCTGCGCTGTTGCTTCAAAGCTGTTGGCCGAGGAACTTGATTTCGAGGATCATCTATCGCTGTATACAGCTGCTTTGCTTCAGGAAGTCGGTAAGCTGATCCTGGACCCATATCTGGCACCCAGAGCGGAAGAACTTCAACAACTTCAGACAGAGGGTGAGCTGAAGTTCTGTGATGCGGAACAGAAGATCCTTGGTGTTGATCACGCTCAGGCAGGAGGAGCGATTCTGACTGCCTGGAAGCTTCCTGCGAAAATCAGTCAGGCTGTAGCCTGGCATCATAGCCCGGCGCAGAATCAGGTGAGTCGTGATCTCTCCGATATCATTCAGCTTTCAGATATGCTTGTTGAATCAGCCGGACTGCAGGCATTGCGTGAAACAGCCTGCTATCCCTTTGATGAGAAGAAATTCAGCGATGCGGGAATAGATCTGGAGCGGCTTCCGTTACTGGTTGAAAAACTTAAGGAGCAGTTAGCCGAAGCTGAGTCATTTCTGTATGGTTGATTGATGCTCCTGCGGAGCGTCTTAGCAATTGATTTATGCCTACGGCATAAGCTTGAAATCCCACTTCGTAAAACTGCTCTTTTCAAACTGAATATCTGGATTATTCATCCAGTGTATCCCAGATATGTAAGTAGCTGCGATATCGTTCTTCGGAGAGATCACCTCTTTCAAGCGCTTCTTTAACTGCACATTCCGGCTCTGATCTATGTTGACAACTACTGAAACGGCATTCAGGTGCCAGTCGTTTGAACTCTGGAAAGAAGTCACGCAACTGCTCCGGTTCGAGATTCCATAACTCAAAAATCCGCAAACCGGGTGTATCGATTATAAAACCGTCGTCATGAAATGGCAGTAGAATCGACCGGGTAGTTGTATGCCGGCCTTTCTGTGATGAAGCTATCACTCTTCCCACCTTCAGATCCAGTGATGTGTCCAGAGCATTGGCCAGTGATGATTTACCAACACCGCTCTGACCGGCCAGAACTGTCAGGCTACTCCTCAGAAGCGTATCAAGTTGATCCAACCCTTCTCCTGTAGTAGCGCTGGTTCGCAGCACCTGGTAACCGGCTTCACGATAGCTGTTTACCAGGTTATCGTTTTCAGTATCCTCCAGATCAATCTTATTGAAACAGATAATCGCAGGCAGCGACTGGCAGGCAGCTGCTATTAAAACCCGGTCTATGAACTCCGGTTTCGGATGCGGCTCCTTTACGCTTGTCACCAGTAACAATTGATCTACATTTGCAACCAGCACCTGCTCGATTTCATTATGCAGGCGGGAGGCACGGCTCAGTCGGGAAGTGCGGGGTAGTATCTCTGTGATGACACCTTCGTTTTCCGCTGCCGGGAGGAAATGAACCCTGTCGCCAACTGTTACCGGTGTCGAATCACTGGAAGCAATCCGGGTTGTCGAGCGCAGGCGGCAACTGTAATTGTCTCCTCCGTGCCGCACCCGTACAGTTCTTCCCATGTATTCAACAACACGTCCTTCCCGAACAGCGGTTTCGGCGTCGAGAGTCGAGGATTTATCCCGCACAGTGCGCTGCATCTCCTCGGCTATGTCATCCGCAATTTCCTCCAGATCATCACCATCACGGGCAGCATCACTTAATGCCCTTACCCGCGCTGCTTCACGTCGTGCATCATGTTTATCCAGCTCCTGCTGTCGCTGGCGACGTCTGCGTTTTCCGGTACGAATCTGACGTGGCATCAGTTTCCTTCCGTTGTAGATCTGCTTGATACAGGCTTGAATTGTCTGTCAAAGCTTGTGGCTTCAACTATGCCAGCCTGCTCATTTATAAACAGTAGAATCAGCCCTCCCGCGAAAAAGAAAAGCAACAGGACAAGCATTCCGCTGCGAATATCATTGGTCCAGATGATTATCAAACCATAAAGAAGCGGCCCCAGGATAGTAGCGAACTTGCCGGAAACAGCGAAGAAACCAAAAAACTCCGCACTCATATGTTCAGGTGTGAATAGACGCTGCAGGGAACGTGAGACAGTCTGCGATCCACCCATTACCAGGCCGGCCACAATCCCCAGCATCCAGAATTCCTTCAGTGGCTCAAATATTATCCCCAGAAAGAAAGCCCACAGCAGTAAAAGAGACCAGAGCCCCATCTGCAGCAGCAGTATCGGGCGATGACCGAAGTGGTCAGCAAGTTTACCGAAGAGAAGGGCACCCAGCATCGCTGTCCCCTGTATCATCAGGAAGAAGAGTATAAGCTGCACCGTATCCATACCGAGAACCTGAGCACCAAAAATGGCGGCCATAATGATGACCGTTTCAACACCATCGTTGTACAACAGGAAAGCAACCAGAAATCGGAGTAACTGCGGCAATTCATTCATATGCCTGAAAGTCTTTGCGAGACGGCGCCAGCCAATTTTGAAGTAGCCACCCATCTCACCTGCCGGAATCAGAGGGCGAAAATCACGAACATGACGAAAAAGAGGAATACTGAAGAGCAGCCACCAGACAGTGACGGTAAGAAATGTCATCTGTTCTGTGTAGCCGGGTAGCATGCGGAAAGCGAGATAATTGATGACCAGCAGTAGTCCACCACCCAGATACCCGGCAGCATATCCCAGACCGGAGACCCAACCGGACTCCTGATGGGATGAGATGTCTACCAGAAATGAGTTGTAGAAGACATTGGCGCCTGCAAAACCTATGTTGCTGAGGATAAACCAGGAGGCTGTCCACTTTATTGTTCCCGGCCCGCTGAAGTAGAGCATAGCGGTGGCAGCCATTCCGATGAGAGCGCCCCAGATAAGATAGCGGCGACGCCGTCCAGAATAATCAGCCAGCGCACCCAGGATTGGCGACCCGATGGCAACTGCCAGCATCGATAACGCGACGATAAATGTAAAGAGGGAAGCACCGGGGATATGAATGGTCATACCGAACAGTTGCCATTCCAACCCATCCGGTCCACCTGCTACGGTCTGTGCGAAGTACTTACTGAAGATGACTGCCAGAATAATGACCGCGTACGAGGAGCTGGCAAAATCATAAAGGATCCAGGCGTAAACACGCTTCATGCCTGTTGCATCCTGGTTGATGGGCTGAGTACCCCTTCACCGGTCAGGAGTTCAGTCAGGTACTGGTGTAATTGCTCTACATTGGCAACCTGTATGAAATCACCTGCCAGCGCCAGTGATATCCGGCCTGTTTCCTCAGAAACGATTACCGTCACAGCATCAGATTCCTCGGATATTCCCAGTGCTGCACGGTGTCTGGTGCCAAGTATTGATTCATATTTGGTATTGCGGGAAATTGGCAGTGTACATTTGGCTGCCACAATTCTGTTTCGCTCAATCATGACAGCACCGTCATGCAGGGGAGTTCGGGGGAAGAATATTGAGATCAGCAGGGGTGCCTTTACAGTAGCGTCTATTGGCACACCGGTTTCATTGATCATCTTCAGGCCTACTTCTCTTATTATCACAAAAAGCCCGCCATAGCGACGTTGCGAAAGTGCTTTAGCAGCGTTAACAATCTCATTGATCGGGGCTTCCTCACTGATGTTAAACAGACGACGCAGAAAATTCGTCTGTCCAAGTTGGATAAGAAAGCGTCGCAACTCAGGGTGAAAGATGATAACCAGCGAGATTACCCAGATAGTAGCAAAATTCTGAAAGATCACAGACATGATAGAGAGATTCAGAATCCTGACAACAAAGGAGATCAGCAGCAACAATACCAGTCCCATAACCATTGCAGATGCGCGTGTTCCACGCACGAGACGCAGCAGTTGATAATAAAGGGTGCCAACCAGCATCACATCCAACAGATCCCATATTGTAAAAGGAATAAAGCCGATATGGAAAAGTGTCATGATGATTTTCCTTTCCCGGCAGGAGTTGGTACAAACTCAACCTGATAGAGTGGTTCGGCCGATGCAAGCTGCCGTCCACCATGATTGATGATCTCCTGTTTGCCCAACATGTAGAGCCAGTCAAGCGACAGATCCCGATCCGGTGGTGGCAGGAGATTAAAACGAGAACTATCCAGGCGCGTTGGGACCTGTGGCAGCAAAGAGTCAAAGTCACCTGTAAGCCAGACATCATCTGATAAACCAGCCAGTTCTTCAGCTGTCATAACAAAAGGATCCCGGAAACGCTGTACTATTGAATCCTGTTTTCGATAACCGGCACTGAAAACAGCATCACGACGATAAAAGATACAGGGGTATATTTCAGCTGTTGTAGCGTTAACATTATGTGCAAGGGCGTCCAGAGTTGAAACACCTGCATAATCGGGTGAAAGGTCAAAGAAGAGTCCTTTCAGAAACGACAAACCTACCCGTAAACCGGTAAATGAACCTGGTCCATGTGCAAAGATCACAGAATCAAGATCGGTAAGATCCAGTTCAAGTTGCTGTAACATGCTTTCCAGGCTACTCTGCAGAAGATTACCGCTGCTGCGTGGATTTCCCCAGCCCCTGGACAGGGCCAGAGCATCACCCTGATAAATAGCAATTTCAGCTCGCCGGGTAGCACAGTTCAATACAAGAGAAGTATTGTCAGACATGCATCAATCATCCGTCAGGAATTTTAACAATAATTGTGAACAGGCATACAGATAACGAATTCGCGCGCGGAAAACGCAGATTAGAAATGACCTCTGAAACTGTCTCTCTCAAAATAGTACAGCTGCATACTCTATCAATTAGAAAATATCGTCATAGTCATTGAATTACAAGGATTAATGAGCCCATTGCCTCAGTGGCAGACGATGATGTGAACTAAAGTGAAACAGTAAAAGGCCAGTTTTGTCTGGCACAGTACGGTCGAAGTATCAAACAGATACACTTATAAACAATCGGTATGATTGCATCTTATTGTTATTACATCACATACGGATATATGCATACTGAGGGCTGAGAATCATTTCTACAGACGGGTAATATGTATACTTAAGTATCGGTATTTATGTGGCTTAGCTTTAGTGAGAAGTGAAAACAGGCTTTTATAGAAATCCGCTGATAGCGTGCATATGACTCGAATTGATAGACAGTCTTAAATGTCCGGTCTCTGAATGGAGAAAAAGACAGTAAAACTTGAAAGCAGATGCTTCAGATGGTTTCCGAGCCGCACAGCAGGTGCAATTTCGGATATTGGTAACTTATCATGCCAGTCTGGATTTAGAGTTTGAGATAATGCATCAATCATAGCCGACAGTTTACAATGATATAGGAATAGAATAACGACTCCATGTTAATGTGTCACATTAGGAATGTTAGCGATAGCCACATTATACAATAAAAAGATTGAGTCAGAAAGAAGACAGTCGCCCCGATTTCCTAACTGGTTTACATAATATCCCTTATACGAACATGTGCATATTGCAAAGAGGCTCCTGTAGCCGCTTTCAGGCCCCCCTCTGCCGTGTGGAAAACTTGTGTGTGAAACTACTTTTTGCCCTATTGGCATCGATGACACTCACTGCAGGCATTTTTGACCTGTTTTCAGAGTTTCACCAGTTTCCCCGGCAAAGGTTATCGCGATCATTAAGCGATTGCTGTAAACATTTCCACCCTACAGCTTCAGACAATGATCTGTTGACATGGAGTCCCATTTTTCCGTAATTGAGTTGTTCTACATCATACTTGCTCCTCACGGCATTAATAATTCATGGGAACAGTTTGACTACTCAGCCTGTGTTACACCGAACAGTCTCATCTGTTTCCTTAGTTTTCAAGTCGATTGTATCACGCCTGCAGCTTCTGCTTTTGACGGCACTCTTCCTTCTGACAGCCGTAACACCCCTGTTTGCTGCGCTGAATGAAGATCCTGCAGTTACAGCTAACCTCCTGCACAACCTGGAGTGGCAGTTTGAATCCGATGATGGCTCTTACAGGCGGATAACCCTTCCCTTTGTACTGACCGAGGGTTCTTTTCAGGAAATCACCCTTACCGGTGAGTTTGCACTTCCCGCAGACAGTAATTCAGTTTATCTGCTGCGATTTGATGGTGTAAACTATGTCTGCAGAATTACTATCAATGATCACTTCCTGCACAGTCATGCGCTGGGGTATGCACCGTTTCAGCTGGAGATCCCTGGTGATATTCTGCGGCCTGGAACAATCAACAAGCTGCAGATAGATATCCATAACCATCTGGACTACAAGAGGACCATTCCGGTCCTGGGTGGTATTCAACAGCCACGCAATGAAACAGGCCTGCCCCGCTCAATCGAGTTGATAAGTAAATCCCAGGTCCATATATCTTCAGTACAGCTGAGTCAGGATCAGCCTGGTGATGATACGCATACGCTCAGGGCTGAAGTACTGTTGCGCAATGCGGCTACTGCAGCCGGATTGGCTCTGGAAGAGGAATTCACACTGACTATTGACGTTCCCGGTCAGCAGTCGGTGAGTCAGAATATTCTGCTGCATCCTCAATCTACTGAGAGCAGTACACTTGAACTGAGGCTTGATAACCCGCCCCTCTGGAGCTGCTCTGAACCCCGTTTACTGCAGGTTGAAGTTCTGCTTTCGCAGGGTGATGAACAACTGGATCGGGAGGTAATACAGTACGGAATACGCGATGTCTCTATCTCTTCAGATGAACTTCTGCTGAATGGGGACCGTTTTCAACTGAGAGCGCTGGTTTATCATCTGGATGGAGTGCGGGGGCAACTGTTGGATCAGCAGCAGCTTTCAACCGATATCGCCCTTATCAAGAATATGGGTTGCAATACGATCTTTTTGCGTGGCGCTCCAGCACCTGTTGAACTGCTCGATCAATGCGACCGTAATGGACTTTTTCTGATTGATAACCTGCCGGTTGAACAACCTCTTGCCGGTCTTCTTAATCGTGAATCTTTCAAGGAGGCTGCTGGAGCCTATCTGCATGCTCTACTGGAGCGGGATAGAAACCATCCATCATTACTGGCTATAAACCTGCTCACAGATGCGATTATGGGATCAGCTGCCACCGACCACTTCATGGCAGACCTGCTGTCAGGGCTACCTGAAGATGCACCTCTGACTACTGCCCATTTTGCAGCAATTCAGGGAACTCCGGAAGTCTTACCATCCCTGATACTGGTTGATGAGCAGTTGCTGACGGAAATGCCTTCTAATTTACCCGGTGAAGGACCACTAGTAGTAAGTGGAATCGGATTACCGGCAGAAGCGGGCAACCTTTCCGGATTTGCAAATCCATGGTCGGAAATACATCAGGCGCAACAACTTGATTTGTTGCTGCAGCAGTACAATACAGATCAATATGCCGGTCTGTTGTTACACAGTTTTACTGATTGGCATAGCGCGCATCCACTTCTCTGGAGAACCCACTCCCTGGATTTATCGTTACATACTGACGGCCTTTACACACTTGACCGCCAGGAGAAAATCGCCGCCAGGGTCGTGCATTCACATCTGACCGGAACAGTGCTGCCACCCCTGACCAGGGGAGATTTCAGCCAGACTGCACCGATGTGGCCATCACTCATACCGCTGCTGCTTATACTGCTCCTGGTTATTGCAATGAAGTACAACAATATCCTCTCACTCAACCTTAAACGGTCACTGGTACATACTGAGGGCTTCTATCGCGACATTCAGTCCAGACGCTCACAGCAATTGAGTCAGGGCGCATTTATCGCGTTATTGAACAGCCTGATGATGGCTTCATTTGTCGCAGTCACTTTTTATTACTTCCGGAAGACTTTATTCTTTGATGAGATTCTGACACTGCTTCTTCCTAACGCAAATGCCAAGACACTATTCGTCTTCCTCAGCTGGCATCCGCTTCTTACGCAGATATACGCCGGCCTGCTGTTTTTTGTTATGCAGTGGTTTACCGGAATTGTTTTCTTCCTGATCGGTGTTATGTTCGGCAGCTTAACCACACTGCGCCAGATGCTGCAATACCTGTTCTGGTCAGCAACACCCCTGCTCTTCCTGCTTCCGGCTGCGTTGATCTACGGGCAACTGTTCACTTTCCCGGGTGGTACAGCAATAATTCTATTTCTGCTGACGATGTTCTCACTCTGGTTTGTGATTCGTCTGGCCAGAGTATCACATTTTGCCTATCCTGCAAATCTGGGGAAAGTACTGGCTGTGATTCTCGTTCTGGTGTTACTCACAATGTTACTGCTGTTCCTGTACTATGAAAGCGGTATGGCTTTTACTGACAGGCTCCTCTACCTGTTGAAGATTTACTGAAGAGTATGGCTGCACTGAAATGAAAAAGCCTGCGTGGCGTCAACCACACAGGCTCCTGTTTTCATCACTGCAAAGAACAGCTGACTACTTGATTCCGGTTTCGATACTACGAAAACGTGCAGGCGCAGAACCGTGAGTCATTTCGGCGGTCTGGCCGGGCTGCCCCTTACCACAGTTTGCCACACCCTGAAGTTCCCAGTGCTTGTAGTTACATATTGCATCACAAGCGCCCCAGAACTCAGGTGTGAGTGACTGGTAATTTGGATTCTTCAGCAGGCGGCCAAGTTTCCCACCCTTGACTTCGCGTGCCAGTTCACAACCAAACTGAAAATTAAGACGCTCCTGATCAATGGACCAGGACTTGTTAGTCTCCATGTAGATGGCACCTTCAGAATCAGCAAGCAGATCATCCCATTCCCAGCTACCCGGCATCAGGCTCAGATTACAGATGCGGGTAATCGGTAGATGATGCCAACCTTCTGCACGGTTTGACCCCTGACTGCGTTCCAGACCGATCCGGTCTGCAAGTTCTCGATTGGTCATGTATCCGGTCAGGATTCCATCTTTAACAATGTGCCAACGCTGTGCTTTCACACCATCATCATCATAACCTGCAGTAGCCAGTCCGCCGGGTAGTGTTGCATCGGCAACCAGATTAACGATATCAGATCCATAACGGAAGTTGCCCAGCTTATCAGTGGTGGCAAATGAGGTGCCGGCATAATTGGCCTCGTAACCCAGCACACGGTCAAGTTCGGTAGCATGTCCGACCGATTCATGAATCTGCAGGACCAGCTGGCTGGGATGAAGTATCAGATCATTACTACCGGATGGAACCGGTGGTGCAGTAAGCAACTCTATTGCCTCTTCACGGATACGCTCCGCATTGTCCAGCAGTGGCAGCAAGCGAATGAATTCGTACCCTTCACCGCGATAATTGCCCCCATGTGCTCCGGGCCAGGAACGGATCTGAACATCGTCATTACCTACCGCTGTTGCTGAATAACCTACCCCGCTTCGAAGCAGAACCTGCTCAATATCTGCACCTTCGCTGGAGAGGTAACACTGATGCTCACGACGGAATGACATTCGACCTTCCGCTACCTTGATCCTGTCATCCGCACGCAGGATTTCATCAATCTGTATCAGCAGATCCAGTTTTTCCTCTAACGGTACGGAAAAAGGATCTTCCTGATATGGTGTCTGCCAGAAATCATTATGTGCCGGTTCTGGAACCAGCTGCACCTTTTCCCTGTTCAGGGAAGCTGCTGCACGCGCTGTGGCAACTGCTGTGGCTGCAGTCTGTTCAATAACATTTTTCTTGAAGATATTGTTGGAAGCAAATCCCCAGGCACCGTCGACCAGAACCCGGATACCATACCCCATACTTTCACTGTTTGCGTGGCTGCCGATCTGACCATTTCTGGTGTACAGGCCTTCGCTTACAATATCAACAATACGTACATCAACCCAGTCAGCACCCTGCTTAAGAGCGCTGTCTAATGCCAGTTTGCAAGAGTCTTTCATTATTACGCTCCTAGAAATTCGTAGTTGATGAGAACCTGAAACCGTTCACTTTAAGCGCGGGAACGACAAAACCACCGCCAAAGAAAGCGCTGGCATAAATTGTGTCACGTCCAATCATCTCCACATTGTTGAAAATGCGCAGTACGGAGTCGGTAAATCTCAGGTTGTGTACAGGTCTGGACAGCTTCCCATCTTCAATCAGGAACACACCATCACGCGTCATCCCTGTAAGCGAAAGATCGCGGGGATTGACAACATTGGTATAATGGAAGTGAGTAACCATCAGCCCTTTTTCTGTTGAAGCTATCATCTCCTCAAGAGTGGATTCTCCCGGTTTCATGCAGAGGTTTGAGGGATACCCACCGCTTGGATTCGGTGCTGGAAAGCCATGGCCGGTGGAATTAACGCCCGCCTGTATGGCTGTTTTACGATCGTGTGCCATCTGTTGCAGAACACCATTTTCAATAAAGGGTAGCGCCTTCTTCGGTATACCTTCGCCATCAAAGGGCGCAGAACTCATATCAGCATGGAAAGGATCATCAATAATAGTAATGTTCTCACCGAATATCCGTTCACCCAGTTTTCCGGTGAGCGGGCTGGTGCCCTCCAGGTAATCCTGTGCACCCAATCCCAGAAAGGACAGAAACAGCATGAAATCCGTAGCAGCTGCCGGCGGCAGGACAACAGTATACTCCCCTGCATCAATCGGTTGCGGGCTTTCGGCACGTTGACAGATGTCAATTGCCTCTGCTGTCAAACGCTCTGTATCCAGGTCTCCAACGCAACGTGATACACTTTCCGCCCAACCGGATGTATCACCCCGGGAAACCGTAATCGAGAATTCCGCATCAGTAGAAGCGTGATGATGAAACATACCGGCAGAATTACCGATGGCGAATTGAGAATCTGAGTTGCTGAAGATTCCAGCTGCTTCCAGGTCTGTACCAGGCAGTGCGGCAATTGTCTTTTTGATTGTATCAGCTTTTGCTGCCGGTGTGAGGAGTGCTGTTGCTTCGTCAATTCTACTCAGCTCACCAATTTCGATCTGTTGCTGCAGAGGAAGTATATCAGGATCAGCCTTCTGTACACGGGCAGAAATATGCGCCTGTGCAACCGCCTGCTTAATTGACTCCTCATCCAGTTTACCTGTTCTGACGACACCACTTCTGCCTTCGCTGATAGTACGAATCGAGAGTGACTCGGACCCCTGGGAAATATTCTGCCTGATTTCACTATTGGCAAAACGGGACAGGCTGTTGGTACCACTGGTATACACCGCTTCCGTCTCTTCAGCAGCGGAATAACGATACACAGTGTCCAGCAGTTCCTGTATCTCGGTTCTGCTCCTGCTATTAATAACACTCATATGGTGCTCCACCTGTTTACATATAGTCTATTCACGGTCTTCATCTGTTTCAATCATACGACGGTACTCCTGCGCGCGTCGACGCAATATCAGTGCCTCTTCAGGATTGCTCTGCTCCAGTACACTGGCAAGATGTTCCAGTATTATCGGCTGTTGCGGGTCATATCGCATCGCCAGACGCAGCTTCACCTCAGCTTCCCTGATATTCCCCAGACGGTACTGTATCCAGCCATTTGTGTCGAGGAATGAGGAATTCTCAGGCTGCATGGCAAGAGATCTGTCTGACAGTGCCAGTGCTTCCTGTAAAAGCTCCTGTGTCAGATCAGTGCTGTCCTCTACAACCAGATAGGCGTAGTTATTCATCAGTGTAGGATCTTCCAGCTTCTCTTCTATCAACAGTTGCCTGTACAACGCGATAGCCTTGTCCCGGAATACAGGATGACGCATATAGAAATCGCTTAAATAGAGATTTCCCGTTCCAATGTCATCACTTATATCAATCAAGTCCAGCAATAACTGTTCTGCAATCACCAGGTTACCGGACTCTTCCTCAAGATCTGATAACTCCAGCAGGAGTGTTACACCATCGGGAAATCGTTTCAATCCCTCCTGCAGTACACTGCGTGCACCTTCAGAATCATCAAGCCGATAACGCTTGAATATTGCCAGTGAATACCAGGATTCCACCAACTCCTCATTTCGCTGACAGGCCTCCCTCAGCAGTTTGTCGGCATCATCCAGCCGCTCTGCAACAGCCAGCAGATCTACCAGCATCAGTTCCAGGTAAAACGGATTCTGCTTACTCTGTAGCAACTCACGCATGAAGGCTATTTCATCCTCATAGCTGGCTTTGTCCTTGATCACAACGTGATACAACTCTATAAATTCAGGTTCCGGCAGGTAACCTTTACTCAGGTATTCGTGGAACACATGAATAAAAGCGCTGCTGTCGGATTGTGCTATCTGCAACTCCATAAGTAGTGATAGCAGCATTGCTTCACCAATTTCAGGATCGCTCTTTTCTTCCACTGGCATATCCCGCAACAGATACTTGATCTCTACTGTTGTGGCAGACAGATCATCCAGATAGTGATAAACAAAAGCCAGCCGGGCACGCAATTTCCTGTTGTCAGGCTCACTCTTCAAAATGGTCTGCGCGTGAACGACAAAGGATTCATACTCACCGAGCAGAAGATAGTTTTCAGCAAGTGCTCGCCTGATTTCTATTGATGTGGAATCATGCAGCAACGCAAGATTGTATTCGTAGACAGCTCGTCTCGGTTCATTTACGCTTTCCAGGAATGCACCTTTCACGAGATGATGGAGAGCCTGTTTATCGAGCAGCAGTTCTTCAGATGTTTGCGGATCGCTGCTTCTGTGCATTGAACCAAGCTGACTACAGCTTATTGACAGCAGGGAGATCAAAGCAACTATAAGTAGTAGTCTGAACTGAATCACCCGCTACCCCCGAAGAGTCCAAACCGCAGGAGATCGTTTCGCAATGCGATCACCATCAGGAAGAGTAACAGAATCAATCCTACCTGTTGAATACGCAGCTTCAGATTCATCGACAGCGGCCGCCTGATCAAGGCCTCCACACTGGTGATGACAATGTGCCCACCATCGAGAACCGGTAGAGGTAACAGGTTCAGAAATCCAATATGAAGTGAGATGATTGCAATGAAGGAGAGGAATGACACCAGTCCGTTGCGGGCTGCTTCGCCAGAAAGCTGAGCTATGAAAATCGGCCCACCCAGATCGCGCATGGATGCTTCTCCGCGAACCAGGATGACCAGTTGAACGGCAGATAAACGCAGGAGGTCGTACGAGCGGCTTCCTGCAAGCAGGCAGGCCTCAACCAGACCAACCTGCCTGTGCGTTAAGGATGGTACGATACCTATTAATCCTACTTCCCGTAGGTGCCCGTCAATTATCTGCTGCTCAGCTCTGGTAGTAATTGTATCACAGAAAACCATTCCGGAACGCTCATAGGTCAGTACAACAGCTTCCCCGGGATGTGCATGTACTGCACTGCTTATCTCTTCCCATGAGTCGAGTTGGAGGTCGTTCAGGCTGATGATACGATCACCAGGCAGCAAGCCCGCTTCCGCAGCAGGCCACTCCGGTGACACCTGGCCAATAACCGGCTGATTATCCGCTTCATTGATACCGGTACTGCCGATCAGGATGGCAAATATGAACCAGGCCAGGGCAAAATTCATGATGCCACCAGCAGCCAGGATGAATATTTTCTGTAACCAGTTCTTTGACATGAACTCCCAGTCAGCACCTGTCAGCGCTTCACCGCTACCGTCCGGCAAACCGGCAGACTCGTCAATGATACCTGACATGCGAACATATCCGCCCAACGGAAACATACTGATTCGGTAATCGGTATCACCATGTCGCCATCCGGTTAGCCGTTTGCCAAAACCCAGTGAAAACACCTCAACTCTGACCCCGGTGAGACGTGCAGCTATGTAGTGTCCCAGTTCATGGACGAAGACGATGAGACTCAGGACAATTGCAAAATATAACAGGGTCATAAATCAGCTCGCAGTAAGTTTCTGGTGGATCTCCACATCAAGTGTGAAAATATCTTCCAGCGTGTAATTATCAATAGAGATATGTTCGGTGAGTGTATCCTCAATCATCTGAAAGATCATGTTGAACTCAATTCGCCCCGACAGAAACATTTCAACCGCAGCTTCATTTGCGGCATTAAGTGCTGCAGGATAGGTTCCACCCTTTTTGAGCGCTTCTCTGGCAAAGCCGATTGAAGGGAATAGACTTTCATCAGGCTCATGAAAAGTCAATTCCCCGACAGCAACCAGATCAAGACTTTCCATTTGCAGATCGATATGTTCCGGAAATGTCAGGGCATATTGAATCGGAATCCGCATATCGGGTAGACCTAATTGAGCCTTGAATGATCCATCCCTGAATTCTACCAGGCTATGTACAATTGACTGTGGATGTATTACGACATCGATATCATCTATTGCAACCGGATAAAGCCAGTAGGCCTCGATAAGCTCCAGCCCCTTGTTTACAAGAGTGGCGGAGTCAATTGTTATTTTTGAACCCATAGACCAGTTTGGATGGTGCAATGCTTCAGCTTTATTTATCCCCTCCAGTGATGTTCGTTTATAAAAAGGCCCACCGGATGCCGTCAGGATCATACGCTTGATCTGTGCGGGATCTTCTCCCTGAATACACTGTAAAATGGCGGAATGTTCAGAGTCGATTGGTAGTAACTCAACCTGCCGTTCTTCCAGCATCTGCCGCACCAGTTTACCTGCTGAAACAAGAGGCTCTTTATTGGCCAGGCAAATCCGCTTGCCTGATTCGATGGCGTTAACTACCACTCCAAGCCCGCGATTACCAACGATTGCGTTGACAACAGTATCACCAACACCCACAGTTGGCAGTTGCTGCAGCTGTTCCAGCCCGTTAGCAACCTCTATTCCCAGCGGCTTCAGCGCATCACGAACCTGTGGATAATGCTCAGCATCAGCTATATGCACCAGCAACGGCTTGAACTCCAGCGCCTGCCGTATTAACAGTTCAGCATTACTGCCGGCTGCAAGTGTAGTAACTTGAAATCGCTCCGGATGCTGTCTGACAACATCCAGCGTACTTCTGCCAATTGAGCCGGTAGACCCAATGATTATCAATTTCTGCAATTGCGTTCCACTTTTGTATCCCGGAACAGGCTTTCGAGAAACTCTGATTAAAAACCCGGGCATCAGCTATAGATCATAGAAATGAAATTATCAGTCCCATACTGGCCTGCTGGTATCCGGAAAGCAGCGAGTACTCTGCGTTCATCCGCAGAAGCGGGAAAGGTATCCAGTTAAAGCCAAGAGCCATCCGTGTCGAGCTGGTTTCAATCTCTGAAGAGACATCAACTACCGGCTGAATATCCTCAATAGAGTATTCAAAACCCATTTTGGTAGTTGAGTAACCGATACCTGCATAGGGTTCGATGACGAACAGTTTTTTACTTACGATAAGATCGTAACTGCTGCTGCTGGAAGTGGCAACATCACCCATTGCAAAGTGATTGAAAAAATACTGGAGCGAAACTCGTGGGGCCAGAAGCGGAATATCCACAATCTCATTCAATTCAAAACGGGCACCACCGCCAAACAGGGTCATCTTACCGACATCACCAATATCTAAAGTGAAGAAACGACCGGTAACCTGAAACCCGTTGATAAGGCCGATTGATCCCTGTACGACCGGCATTAGCAGAGTGGAAAGCTCGGTAGTCTCCAGCAGCCCCGTCTGCTTGTCATCAGGAATCTGCACCAGCAATGCTTTAAAACCGATATCAAAACCAGGCAGACCGTGAGCAGCCGCGTTGTGATACAACCCCTGGTTAATCAGGCTGTGAAATGCCTCTACCACAGGCGTGGCCTGCTCAGCCAGCTCCGCTTCAGCAAGCTGTCTAAGCTCATCTTCAATTGTACCGGCGCAGACAACTGCTGCACTGCTGACCAGCAGTAACATGATCAATAAGTACTTTTTCATTTCATCCTCCATTATTGGAAACGTGATACATTTTCACTTATGACTGGGCACCCTCCAGCAGTCTCATGCCGGGGGTCAGTCTGTAACCGTTGAGAAAACTCGCGGCAGCCATCCGCTTGCGTCCCTTAAGTTGCAGCTCTTTAATCAACAGAGCATTCTGAGTACAAGCTACCAGAATTCCCTCTTTACCACTCTGCAGGATTGTACCGGGTTCCTCAGAAGCATCCTGCTCGACCACCACTGCTGCAAATATCGTCAGTTGTTTGTCATCCAGCTGGCAGTATGCGCCGGGTGCCGGTGATAATGCACGGATTCTATTATTCACCTGGCCGGCACTCTGATCAAAGCTCAGCAAACGGTCAGCAGATCCGATTCGCGGAGCTGCTCTATATTCCCCTGCCGGTTGCGGTGCCGGCTGTAAATCACCGGCAAGATATTTCTGTACTGTTTCGAGCAGCAGATCAGCTCCCTGCTCTGCCATCCTCGACTGGAGAGAGCCATGGTCATCGCCAGGATGTATCACAACCTGCTCCTGCTGGAGAATTCCACCTGTATCTATCTGCTCATCCAGCAGAAAGGTGGTGAGTCCCGTATTCACTTCACCATTGAGCAGCGCGTGTTGAATTGGTGCAGCACCACGGTATTGTGGCAACAGAGATCCATGCAGATTGATCGATCCCCGGTATGGTATACTCAACATTGCCCTCGGTAATATCCGGTAAGCAACAACAACAAACAGATCGGGATTGAACTGTGATAACTGTGCTCGGGTCTCTTCGTTACGCAGACGTTGCGGCCTGAAAAGGGGTATCTGTTTCTGCAGTGAGAAAGCGCTTACAGCAGTAGGTTGCACTTTCCTGCCTCTTCCACTCGGGCGGTCAGGTTGTGATACAACAGCACTGACCGGTAATCCGGCCTGTAACAATTTACGCAAGGAAACTACGGCAAATTCCGGGGAACCCATGAAAATGATACTCATGATCAACTCCTGTCATGAGTCAGTTTCTTGAGTTGGTTCTGGATCAAGCCACGGCGAACAGGTGAAATCCTGTCAACAAAGAGAATCCCTTCCAGATGATCATACTCATGCTGGAAAACCCTCGCTTCCAGGTCAGTCAACTCACGCTGCTGCAACCTGCCATCGAGGTCCTGGAATTCTACTGTAACGGTTTCGGCTCGAGTTACAATTTCCCGAATCCCCGGTACTGAAAGGCAGCCCTCTTCCATCTCACAGTTTCCACTTGAATCGATTACACGGGGATTGATCATCGGTTGTATCTGTATGGTATCATCTTCATCAAAATGACCTACCAGTATCACACGCATGGAAACACCAATCTGCGGTGCTGCCAATCCAATGCCCTGTGCTTCACGCATTGATATAACGAGATCATCCACCAGTTGGATCAGATCACTGTTAAACAGGGTAACATTTTCAGCGCGCTGACGTAATACAGGATCACCAACTATGCGAATCTCTGAAGTCATCATCGTCTCATGTTTTCAGATGTCTGCCTGTCAGCATTCTATTCTGTGGTTTTAGAACGAACGACCGCCTGTACAGAATTGCGTTCGATTTCAACTTTCACACTGTCAGCAATCTTTATCCAGACACTTTGCCCATCTTCGCGAACATCAGCAACAGTAGCATGCAGGCCACCGGCAGTAACCACTTTGTCACCTTTCTGCAGGGCAGCTACCATCTTCTGGTGTTCTTTCTGCTTCTTTGCCTGTGGTCGTATCATCAGGAACCAGATAACCGCAAAAATGAGTATATACGGCAGGAACATCATCAGGGAACTACCACCCTGGGGAGCAGCCTCTGCGAGGAAATGCACCATGCTTTACCTTCCTTTCAAATGTGTTTATTGGAGACCGATAGCAGGTCGGGTCAGTTCATTCCCCTATTATAACTTGTTGTCGGTCAGAGCATTATATAAGCTATACTGCAGGCGGGGTAAACGAAAGAAATTCCGGGATGAAAATGACTGCGCAGGGGTTCAGTATTGTAGAAATAAACGAGGATCAAGCCTTCGCTTTCCCTGCCAGATTTCATAGTGCAGGTGGGGCGCGCTTGAGAAACCAGTACTACCGAGTTCACCCAGTGACTGGCCTTGAAAGAGAGTTTCACCCTCCTCTACCAGCACTGTTTTCAAGTGTCCGTAGCGGGTGACGAAACTGTCGTGATGTAACAGGATTACCATATTTCCATATTCAGGAGACCAGCCGGCAAAGATGACTGTCCCATTGGCAGTCGCAACAACCAGATCCCCCTCCTCACCGGCAATATCCACACCACCGTGCATTGGTGCTGCATCCGGATCGAATTCACTGCTGAGTACGCCACGCACAGGGTTTATCACCGGTATCCGGCTTGACACACCACCTGATTCCACTTTGCTCAACAACAATCTTCCCACATCACTGCGATCATGTGCTGAATCGACTGCGAGATCCATTCTGGTAGCAAGCAGTGTGCGCAATCGTTGTTCCCTGCCCTGCAGTTGCCTCAGTTCAACCTGCAGGCGTTGCCAGGTGGATGCCTGATAACGTAATGAGTCACATTCCAGACGCAATTTGCGTGCGGAGACCAGGGCCGGAATCTCGTAAAGGAAGAGGGATGTGCCCAGTAAACCGAGTATTGCCAGCAGTAAACTGAATTTCACCGCCAGCGGTTGTTTGCTCCAGCCTGCCATTATTTCCTTTTCGCCCCCTTCGCTAATGGCGCACAAATCTGCTCGATCTCCTCTACTTCCCTGGGAATGTCGGCGGTGAGAACACGGTGCCCATCAGGAGTGACCAGCACATCATCCTCTATTCTAATAGCAATTCCCCGCAGACGTGGGGGCGTCTGACGACGATCTCTCTGGAAATACAGACCCGGTTCAACAGTCAGCACCATACCTGCTTCAAGGATTCTCTCCTTTCCATGCGGTTTTACCTGACCCACATCGTGTGTATCCAGTCCCAGCCAGTGACCGGTACCATGCGGATAGAAAGAAACATGACGCTTATTACGGATAATCTCCGCCGGTTTTCCTTTCAAGGCTTTCATTCGCAGAAGTTCTTCTACCAGTACCTGCGTCGCGACACGGTCTATCTCCTGGAAGGAAATACCCGGCTTTATAACTGCAATTGCAGCTTTCTGCGCTTTTAGAACCGCCTGGTATACCTGCTTCTGGGCGGGACTGAACTTCCCGTTAACCGGCCAGGTGCGGGTAACATCTGCGGAGTAATTCATATATTCGGCACCGGCGTCGATTAAAACCAGATCACCATCTTTCAATGTATCACAATTCTTTATGTAGTGCAGTATCAGGCCATTGTCACCACCAGCCACAATCGTACCGTACGCCCAATCAGCGCCACTGCGCTTGAACTCATGCTCAAGAATAGCCTGTAACTCAACTTCCTTGATACCTGGACGCAGGGACTTCAGTGCTTTCCTGAAAGCGACGCTTGTAACATCAGCAGCCTTCTGCATCAGTTGAATCTCATCGTCTTCCTTGCGCAGACGTAACTCCGACAGAAGTGCCGCAGCATTTGTAATGCTGGTGGGATAACTTTTCCCATCACGGTTATTCGCACTCATTCTCCCGAGTTCCTTAAGCATGAAAGCAGCAAATGCACTTCCTTCTTCGAAATCCAGATAAAGATGCGGTTGTCCGTCAAGTAATTTCGGCAGCGCCTGTTTAAAGCTGTCCAGTAATCTGGCTGATTGTGCACCGTATCTGTTTCGCGCTTCCCTGGGACCAACCAGGCTGCCAGTCCAGATCGCCTGCTTACGGTTGAAAGGATGGACGAAAAGAGTAAAACGACTCCGTTTGCCCTTCTTCTCAATCGCCAGCACTACATCAGGATCACTTAGTCCGGTAAGGAAGTATATATTTGAATGCTGCCGAAAGGTGTAGTTGATATCGGAATTACGGTAGATTTCCGGAGGAGCTTTTAGCAGGAGGAGGCCATCCTCCATGTTCTCCAGAAGTCGCTGGCGATTTCGTTCTGCGATCTTGAGCATCGTCATTTTAAACTCCGTTTTCCTGTTTATCAGGTGTAGTTACCGACCAGTTCTGCCGGTTCAAGAACCTGGTGATGATTGCGCTGCCGATTAATGCTATCAGCAATAGAACGCTTCCGGCTACAAACCTGCCAAAAATGTAATTGCCGATGGCAAAAGTCAAACCATAAACCAGTGCCACCGCACTCAGGTAAAGTGGCAGAAAGTCACGTAGCACTGAATGCTCTTTTGAGGTTGGCCAGGGCCATAATCCACCCGGTTTAACGAGTTTATGAAAACTGTGCAGGGTTTCTCGCTGCGTCGGTGGCGTTAAAAAGGTAACACTCACCCAACATAAAACCGAGAATGGTACAATCATTATTATCTTGTGGTGCAATCCGATCTCAGTGCCGAATATCACAGGTGCTGTTGCGAAAAGGCTGTAAGTCCCCTGTCCGGCATTTTGAACAAATGCTGTGACCTCCAGCCCTACTGTGACCGCAATGGATGCACCGAGCGCAGCGATTTCAGACCAGGCACTGACCCGCCACCAGAACCATCGCAGAATTAACACTGAACCTATGCCAGCACCCATGGCCCAGACAAATATCCAGGCTTTCTCAATCGACTGCAGATAGAAAGCGATTACTGCTGCCAGGACTATTACCAGTACTCCAACCAGACGTGATACAAATACGTAGTGCCTTTCAGTGGCATCCCGACGGATAAAGCGCTTGTATACATCATTGACGATATAGGAAGAACCCCAGTTCATATGGGTGTCTATGGTAGACATGAATGCTGCCAGAAATGTAGTCACCAGCAGGCCTCGTAATCCGGGCCCCAGAACCATTTTGATCACAGCCGGGTAGGCATCTTTCTTCTCAGCAATTTCAGGCAAAAGTACCATTGATACGAGTGCTACCAGAATCCAGGGCCAGACACGCAGGGCGTAATTGGCAACGTTGAACCAGAGAGTCGCCAGGGTGGCGTGCTTCTCATTCCTCGCCGACAGCATACGTTGGATCAGATAGCCACCACCATCGGCGTTATGAGATGACCACCACATCACAGTGATAAAGAGCAGGAACTGAATGAAGGCGGCACCATCAGAGGGACCGGGAATAAACGAGAGCGTATTACTGTTGAAATCGCTGGTCATGGACAGTTTGCCCATAAGCGCATCCATCCCGCCAGCGTGTTGAACCGCTATAACTGCCAGAATAATGGAACCTGCCATAGCCAGTACGAACTGGACCAGATCCGTTACCACCACTCCCCAGTAGCCGGACATTACCGAATAGATAAGTGCAATTGTGATACAACTGATTATTGCCAGTTCAGCCGGTAGCCCGGTAAGCTGGCGAATGACAGTAGCCATTCCGTTTATGACCCATCCCATAACGATGAAGTTATAAAGCGTGGCAAAGTAGGTGGCTTTGAAACCTCGCAAAAAGGCAGCCGGCTTACCACTGTAGCGCAGTTCAATCAACTCATTATCAGTCAGTACGCCGGTTCGTTGCCAGAGACGTGCGAAGAGAAATATACTCAGAATTCCACCCAGTGCCAGATTCCACCAGAACCAGTTGCGCCAGATTCCGTGACTTCGAACCATCTCTGTGATGGCTAATGGTGTATCAGCAGCAAAGGTTGTCGCTACCATGGAAGTACCAACCAGCCACCAGGGCAGGCTGCGGCCTGAAATGAAATACGATTCCAGATTCTTCCCGGCCCGTCGCCTGAAATACAGGCCTACCAGCAGGGAGAACACTATGTAAGCGACAACAATAATCCAGTCAACCAGAGTAAGGGTCATGATAGATCCGCTGTTTGATGTCAGTCTCGCAGGATATCAGTATTTATAGAATGGTCCGGAAAGAAAGTAATGTAATACTTTTTGTGAGAATTGCAGCTGTGGGAATAAAAGTGTCGAGGTAAGAGGGGGAGTGTTGCCTTCAACTCAGATGTCTCGCAGACAACTGAGGTTTAATGACCTGATACTGGTGTGAACTGGAATTCCGGCAGTGTAGTGGAACTGTCGTGATGCAGATGAGTACTGTCGCTTGTGACAACAGCATATTTATCCGAAACAGGCATGTCCAGTTCTGCGACAGGGCCCATATTCTGTTGAATGCCGGTAGTTTGAAAGAACAGGCCGATAAGGAAAGTCGCACCTGCTACTGTCAATACCAGACGCCATCCTCTGGAATTGACAGTTGTACCGCTGTTTATCACCACTTCAGCACGTGCCTTCCTGATACGTTCCTGAAAACCTCCAGGTGCAGGAATCTCCGGTAATCCCTTTATCAGCTCATATGATTTGAGATTAGCCTTCAGCTGGACTGCCAATTCAGAATCCTGCCGCATCTTCTGCTCAAAGCTAGCAAGCTCTTCTGGTGATAACTCTCCATCGAGCCAGCTGCTGATCTGCTTCTGCCTTAATCGTTCGCTATTCATTCATCTGTCTCCAGCCGTTTTGCCAGAAAACTTCTGGCCCGATTGATACGACTCTTTACAGTTCCAATAGGTGAACCGATGATCTTCGAAATCTCCAGATAGTCCAGTTCCTGAATATCTCTCAAGACCATCGCCTCCCGCAGTACCGGATGCATTTTTTCCATCAGCAACTCAATTCTCTCCATCAGCATCCGGTTATGGGTGATCTGCTCCGGACCCTGCGTCAGGTCCGGTGGCTCCAGCTGTGGTCCCTCATCATCAGTCCCGGACCCCTTGCCTGCCGGAAAAGGAAGCAGACGGCGTCTTGTGTTTTTTCGCCTGAATGAACGCCACTCATTCAAAGCGATGGAGTACAACCATGTTGAGAATGCCGCTTCATAGTTAAAACGCTTCAAGGATCTCCAGGCCTTGATAAATGTTTCCTGAAGCAGGTCTTCAGCATCCTGGGCCGGCACTCCCAGTCGTCTTAACAGATTGTGAATCAGGTTCTGGTGCTGCATGACCAGCTGATCAAAAGCTGCGCCATCACCCTGCTGGGCTTTCCTGACCAGTTCATTATCCGATCTGATTTGTTGATTAGATGCCGACACCGTGGATTTGTTCCCCGAATTTGAAGTAATTCATCGATAATGGCAGCTTAGACTCTATTGCTGACGCTGCTGAGAGACTTTGAAAAGGAATTCCACCATGTAAGTGCGATGATCAATACTACTGCTTTTAAGCTTTTCATCTGCTTCGAGTAACCATTTGACTGATTGCTCGATCTCCGGAATTGTAAAGCTCTGCAATCTTTCAAGATCATACTTCACTGCCCAGGGATTGAGCGATAATGAGGCAGCGATGTTTCGGTAATCACCACCACGCGCATGAAGACGTGATACACTCCAGAGCCGGGTGAGGCTGTTGGATAGCGCTGCCAGAAGCTGTTGTGGTGCTATAGTGCGTGCGGTATGATGATAGATCGTAACTGTTCTTTCATAATCGCGGCGGAAGAAGGCATTGGTCAGTTCAAACACAGAGTAGTCTCTTGACACCCCGATGCACTGCTCAATATGATCGTCGCTTATACTATCACTATCCTGGCTGATGGTCAGTAGTTTTTCCAGCTCCTGTACAACAAGATTCATACTCGGCTCTATCTGGTCAGCCAGTGTCTGCGCCTGTTCCCAGCTTATCTGACGACCATGTTCTGACAGCCATGATTCGATCCAACCCGGCATCTGTTCCGGCGAGGGTGCCTTGAACTCCGCGATACGGCCGATTTTACTGATCCGCTTATAATAGCTGCGTCGTTTATCGAGCTTCGCTGCAGAAAATACCAGAACCGTAGTTTCACTCGGCTTCTCGAAATATGGCAACAGCTCATCCCAGGCGGCGGCCTTAATTTTATCAGCATCCCTGACCATAACTATACGGCAATCATGCATCATCGGGTATTCACGACAGAGAACTGCCAGATGGTACCCTTCCAGTCTTGAACCATCCAGCAGATCGAAATTGAAATCACGCATCTCTTCCGGAACCAGCAGGTCGAGGATAGTCTCCTCAGAGCTGCGACGACCATAATCCTCGCCGGTCAGGAGATAGATTGGAGCCCGTGTTCCACTCTCCAGTTCTTTCAGCAAAACAGGCCAGTCACCGCTTTTAGCGTTTGCGCTCTGTCCTGTACTCTTTGCACACATCGTAGAATCCTCGCATGAGTTGTTGAACACCTTCACTGAGCGGCATCCGTTCCGGGTGGAACTGAACAGCGGCAACAAAGGACTTTGTATCACATTCAATTGCTTCTATGATCCCATCCGGACTGCGGCCTGTAACAGAAACAGCGTCACCCGGCTTATCAACAGCCTGGTGATGGTAACTGTTCACAGGTGTAACAGGTTCAGTGACAACCCTGCCGCACCAGCTGCCCGTCGTCCATTCGAGATCGTGTATTGTAATGTTGCCGGGTAATGACTGTTTGTGCTCAAGTGTGTTTTCACAAACTGTCGGAATATCCTCAATCAGCGTACCGCCGAAGTAAACATTGATCTGCTGCAACCCCCGGCAGATACCGAATACCGGGATGCCGCGCTCCAGCGCTTCAGTCAGCATTCTGTTCTCAGCACGTGTCCGCATACCATCCAGCAGGAAATCCTCTGTCGTATCTGCTCTCCAGGCCGAAGGATCCAGATCTGCACCGCCTGACAGCAGTATTCCATCCAGTAGTGGAAAAAGTTCCAGTGCCAGGGCAGGATCTTCACTATAGGGGAGTAGCAATGTTGTGAAGCCGGCGGTTGCCATCAGTTTAATGTATTCGTCATTTACTGCCAGACGATGCTGTTTCCGACGCAATCGACTGATTTCAACATGCATATTGGAGGCGGAGATGCCGAGTAACAATTTTTTCATAGGAACAGCAATACAGTAACACCAACAATGACACAGTAGATTGAAAAATACACAAGCCGTCCACGACGGACCACAAACATCAGCAACCCCAGTGCAGCGTATCCGGTTAACAGCGAAGTAATGAAACCGATGATCAGGGGGACGGTAGCCTGTCCGGAAAGACGGGTAATAGCCGGTAAATCCAGCAGAGTCGCTCCCATAATTGCCGGAATAGAAATCAGGAATGAAAAACGAGCGGCTTCAATCCGATCCAGGCCGGTGAACATTGCTGTGGCTATTGTAGCACCCGAGCGGCTGATTCCGGGAAGGATAGCCAGTCCCTGTGCCAGGCCGATAAGCAGTGAGCGCCACCAGCCTGATTCATGTTGTGTACGTTTGCCTGTGGGAATTCTCTCTGCCAGCCAGAGTAACAACGCTGTTATCAGAAGGGTCACCCCGACCAGACGGGGAATACTGAACAGTTGACGGAAGATGTCTTTACCCAGAAAACCGATCAGCCCGGTTGGAATAGTGGCCAGTATAATCCAGAGCAATAACATGCGTTCACGGCCTCCCTCTGCACCCGGTTTAAGCGCACCGGTGAGAGCCAGCAGATCGTTTCTGAAATAGATTACGACCGCCATTAAAGTGCCCAGGTGAAGTACCACGTCAAATGCCAGCTCCTCACCATGAAAACCGGGGAAAAACGATTGTATCACTACCAGATGACCGGATGAAGATACCGGCAGGAATTCAGTAAGTCCCTGCACTATCCCCAGCAGGAAAGCAGTCAACTGTGTCATGGAACCTTCTTTCTGATAAGGTTCCAGCTGCGGCCATCAAACCAGCCCATTCTCGGTGTCTGATTGAGACCTTCAGCAATTCTCATACCCGGGTTGAATACAAAACTGGAATCAAGTTGAACACCTGTTGTATCACACGCATTACGCAGAGATTCACGACCGGCAAGCCCCTGCATCAAAGGTGGTGTGGCTGATGCAATCAGCTGCTCAAGCGCCGGATAGCGATAGGTAGCATCATAGAATTCAGTGATAAACTGTTCCACCTGATCCCCCGGTTGAAATGGCAGGGGTGCTATCATACCCTTCATCAGCGATCCTGCTTCTTTCCTGGTTGACCAGTCAACCCAGAATTCACTTCCCAGCAGCTGGGCGTCGAAATTATAGTAGGCGAGTTGAGTAGCCATGTGACGAACATCTTCACTGTGGAGCGGAAAGAAAATCGCATCAATACTGTGGACAGGAGAATTCTTGCTCGGGTGACTGCGTTCGTAAGCATCAAAGAGATCCGGCAGTATTTCCGGCGGCAACGGTATACTGTCAACAGGTATGACCTGGAAGACCGTATCAGTGCGGGCGAAAAGACGGCAAACCGCCTGCAGACCGGCAGTGTCAGGAGGAAAACAGAGTTCCTGCTCGTGGTACCAGTCGCCAGTTGGCAGCCCGAAGGCATCCAGCACCCAGAGTGTGTCGACATTGCTCCAGTCAAGGAGCTCCATATCATACTTCATGGCAGGTATTGTATCTGCATAACTCCAGCGTAGTGAATCCCTGAAATCCAGCTCAAGGCCGAATTGCCTCAGTTCCTGTAACTGCTTGCCGATATCATCGCTACCCGGAAAGAAATATCCGCTGAAAAGAACAGTGTCACCTTTGCTCTCTATCACCCTGCTGAATTCACGGGCCATACTTCGCCCGATTGTATCCGCCGGAGCCAGCAGGGCAATTTTGCGCAATCCGAGTGTATCACGCGCCCAGGATGCCAGGCTTCGTGCCTGCAGCAACGGATCGAGATGCAGGCTGACAGTTGCTAAAGAAACGGTAGCAGGTAAGCTGAGATCAGGACAGACTGTGTGAACGCGTGGCAACAGTTGCATCGGTGCCAGCATTGCAGGAGTATTCCTTTGAAATATCGTCCAATCCCGATCTGCAGCCAGTTCCCCCAGAATGCGTGTATGAACCAGTGGATTGGATTGATTGTCAATCAGGCGCAGCTTTTTCCCGGATTCTCCACGCAAACCCTGCCCGATCCGGATGGAACGTATAAGGTCTTTGCCCTGCTCTTCATCTGCACCAGAAAGCGGCAGTATATACAGAAGCCCCCTGTCAGCATCCGCTTCCATACGACAGCGACTCACCACTCCTGCCGGCAGCAATTCCAGTAACTGTAAACCATCTTCCGGTGCAAGTCTCTGGTAAAGCTCGCAGAGTGCTGTCTCGGCCCTGGTAGATAACAGGCTGTTATCAGCAGCTGATAAAATCGGCAACAGCTGATCGGTTGCAGCCTGCCAATCAGCGAGAGCTACATAACTGCGTCCCAGCCGGTAGTGGATATAATCAGTATGCGGGTGAAATGGATAGCGATCCAGGAAGTCAATCCAATCTGCCCGGGCAGACAGAGTGTTTCCAGCCCCTTCAGCCATATGTCCCCGCAGCAACAGGTACTCCGGGATATCCTGGCCTGACCAGGCTGTCAGCAGTGAATCATGGTTTTCAGCCGGCAGATCCGGTAACAGGGGTGCGGCCTGAGCAAGCACTACTGACAGGCCGAACACAATGCAGATCACCGGCTGTCGGAACCGGCGCAACATATAAATATACATCGGTCATCACTCCTGAAAAATCGACCTGTCGTAAGCTCTTACTCTACAGTAACACTCTTGGCCAGGTTGCGTGGCTGATCCACATCACAACCGCGTTCCACCGCAATGTAGTATGCCAGCAGTTGCAAAGGTATCACAGTCAGTATCGGGGCCAGGAAGGCATGTGTATCCGGGACAGTAATCAGGTGATTAGAAAGCTCTCTGATCTTTTCATCATTTGGATTAGCGATTGAAATCACATTCCCCTTGCGAGCGCTCACTTCCTGAATATTGCTGATCACTTTTTCATGTATGTCGTCCCTGGGTGCAACGAAAATAACTGGCATGTTTTCATCAATCAGTGCTATCGGACCATGCTTCATTTCCGCGGCGGGATAACCCTCGGCGTGAATATAGGATATCTCTTTCAGCTTGAGCGCCCCTTCCAGAGCCACCGGGAAGTTGAGCCCCCGGCCCAGATAGAGCGCGTTCTGGTTGTCTTTGAGTTGCAGAGCGATATCTCTGATCTGATCGGCCTGATCCAGAATTTTCTTAATATCCTTCGGCAAACGGCGCAGGCTTTCAACGATATCCTTGCCGGCAGCGATACCAACACTTTTATGACGACCAATATTGAGTGCCATGGTCAGCAACGCCACCACCTGAGATGTGAACGCTTTGGTTGAGGCAACACCGATTTCAGGCCCGGCGTGTATGTATATCCCGGCGTCAGTTTCACGGGCGATGCTGGAACCAACAACATTGCAGATGCCCAGCAGTAATGCCCCTTTCCGACGTGCCTCTTTCAGAGCGGAAAGCGTGTCAGCGGTCTCGCCAGACTGCGACATTGCAATTACTACCGTCTTCTCATTCAGAATCGGGTTGCGATACCGAAACTCGGAAGCGTATTCCACCTCGACTGGCAATCGGGTCAACTCCTCCAGATAGTACTCACCAATCAGGGCAGCGTGGTAGGATGTACCGCAGGCGGTAATGATGATACGTTCTGCTTCCAGCAGACTTGGCATCACTTCGTTGATACCACCCAGATGTGCGGTTCCTTCCTCAGGAAGCAAACGACCGGCAAAGGCGTCCTGTACCGTGCGCGTCTGCTCAAAAATCTCCTTGAGCATATAATGCGGGTAATCACCCTTCTCTATCCTGTCCACCTCAATGGCAATTTCCTCAGTCTCCTTGGTGATCAGACGGTTGCCAATGGTTTTAGTGATGATGTTGTCACAGGTCAGCTCAGCCATCTCACCATCTTCAAGGATAATGATGCTCTGTGTGTGCTTTGCCAGTGCCATAGCATCGCTGGCAATATAGTTCTCACCATTACCGGCGCCTATCACCAATGGGCTTCCCATCTTGGCTGCTATCATCAGATTCGGTTGCTCCGGCGAAATCACGACGATACCATAAGCGCCCTCTACCAGATTGCAGGCCGCCCTGACCGCAGCAGCCAGATCATCCTTGTAGTTTTCTGCGATCAGATTGGCGAGGACTTCTGTATCGGTTTCGCTCTGGAATGTATGGCCCCGCTGAATGAGCTTCTTCTTTATGGCAGCATAATTCTCAATGATTCCGTTATGGATCAGAACAACACGGCCATCATCAGAACGGTGTGGATGAGCGTTGGGTTCCGTCGGTTCACCGTGAGTTGCCCAGCGGGTGTGTCCTATTCCCAATCCGGAAGTTACTCCGTAATCGATTTTACGACCCAGTTGATTGACCTTGCCGACACTCTTCACCACCCTGATATCATCATCGGCCAGCCAGGCTACTCCAGCGGAGTCATAACCCCTGTATTCAAGCCGCTTCAGCCCGTCAATCAGTATCGGCAGGACTTTCTGGTTACCGATGTAACCTACAATACCACACATTGGCTTCTCCTTATTCCCATTCTATCGTTGCCGGAGGCTTGGAAGAGACATCATACATCACACGATTGATCCCCGGTACTTCGTTAATGATGCGACTGGACACCAGTTCCAGCAGCTCCCAGGGTAAACGGGTGATATTGGCAGTCATGGCGTCCTCGCTGTTTACAGCTCTCAGGGAAACAACCTCCTCGTAGGTTCTTCTGTCACCCATCACACCAACGCTACGCACAGGTAGCAGAACTGCGATTGCCTGCCATATTTTGTCGTACCATCCGTTGGCGTGCAGCTCACTGATGTAAATATCGTCAGCCAACTGAAGCGTCTTGACACGATCAGTCGTAATCGGCCCCGGAATGCGTACACCGAGACCCGGGCCGGGGAATGGATGTCGATTAATCACAACATCCGGCAACCCCAGTTCCCTGCCGACGGCGCGTACTTCATCCTTGAAGAGCTCACGCAGTGGTTCCAACAGCTGCAGCCCCAGCACTTCCGGCAAACCACCGACATTATGATGTGTTTTAATAGTATGCGAAGGTCCCTTCTGCGAAACTGATTCGATCACATCAGGATAGAGGGTTCCCTGAGCCAGCCAGCGCACATCAGGAATCTTGCGTGCTTCCTCTTCGAAAACCGAGACAAACTGATGACCGATAATGACCCGTTTCTGCTCCGGTTCGGCAATGCCCGCCAGTGCTTCCAGAAATCGTTCTCCAGCATGTGCAACCTGCAGCGGAAGCTTGAATGTATCACTAAACACCCGTTCCACTTCTTCCGCTTCGTTGAGCCGCAGCAGACCGTTATCCACAAAGATACAGTGTAATCGATCTCCCAGCGCCTTGTGAAGCAGAAGTGCCGCTACACTACTGTCTACTCCGCCTGAAAGCCCCAGGATCACATTTCCTTCCGGACACTGTTCCTGAATTGTCCTGATCTGACTGTCAATGAACGCTTCCGGTGTCCAGTTCGGTTCTGCCCTGCAGATATTGCTCACAAAATTGCGCAGCAACCTGTCACCATGACTGGTATGAGCAACCTCCGGATGGAACTGAACCCCGTACCGATGCCTCTCCTCATCAGCAATTACTGCTATGGGTGAGTTTTCACTTTCAGCCAGTATTTTATAACCCGGGGGTAGTCTGGTCAGGTGATCACCGTGTGACATCCAGACGGTGGCCGGAGTGGGAAAATCTTCCAGCAATGGAGATTGCTCCACAGTTCTCAACCGGGCTGAACCATATTCATGCCGGGCGGCAGAATCCACACCCCCTTTGTCCAGCAGGGCCAGCAGCTGCAAACCGTAACATATCCCCAACAGGGGAATATCAAGCTGCATCAGCTCCGGGTCTGGTAAAGGTGCATCCTCATCGTAAACAGAGTGAGGGCCACCGGAGAAGATCATTCCCCAGGGCTGCATCTGCTCAATTTCTGCAGCAGATGTATCGCAGGGAAGAATCTCAGCAAATACATTGAACTCACGAATACGCCGTGCTATGAGGTGTGTGTACTGTGAGCCAAAGTCGAGAATGACAATACTTCGGGGGTGCTCCATTTCAGTCTTTTTCCCTGTCTATTTTCCAGTCCTGTAATTCTTCCAGCAAACTATCATCGGTCAGGTCATATTTCAGTGGTGTAATCGATATCCAACCTGCCTGAACGGCAGCATCATCATACCGGATATCTTCCCTGAGTGTAACTTCTTCGCCGTCCATCCAGTAATAGTGCCGCTTCCTGGTATCCTCCCGCTGAATGAAGAACTCCTCAAACCTCGCTGTTCCCATACGGGTCCGCTTGACACCTTTAATCCGATCCAGCGGCAGGTCTGGGATATTGATATTGAGGATACTCCAGCGGGGAAAAGGTTTGCTTACAACCTCCCCGGCAATGCGGGCGATATAAATGGCTGCCGGCTTAAAATCCACCGCCTGAAATGAACAGAGTGATACCGCCAGTGATGGGATTCCTGACACCATACCCTCAGCTGCAGCAGCCACAGTACCGGAATAAATGACATTAATGCCGGTATTGGAGCCACGATTTATCCCGGAGATGACCAGATCTGGAGGTGTGTTATAGAGTAGTTTGAGTCCCAGTTTCACACAATCAGCCGGTTTTCCGGTGACAGCGTGGAAATGCGCACCGTTGATGCGTTGTTCATCAATACGCAGCGGTTTGTTGAGGGTGATCCCATGACTGACAGCGGAGCGTTCCCGGTCCGGAGCAACTACTGTCACCTCATGTTCGTGTCTGAGCTCCTCCCAGAGTGCATACAGGCCGGGGGCGTGAACACCGTCGTCATTAGTCAACAGAATTCGCATCAGTCTCCATCAGGTGTGTCAGCAGTGAATTGAGGTTGCTCTTAAGTTCACGGCGGGGAACTATCGCATCCAGAAAACCGTGCTCCAGCAGGAATTCCGAACGCTGAAAACCCTCAGGCAATTCCTGCTGTATGGTATCACGAATAACAGTTGGGCCGGCAAAACCGATCAATGCTCCAGGTTCAGCTAAAATGATATCGCCCAGCATGGCAAAACTGGCCGTCGTACCACCGGTGGTCGGATCTGTCAGAATTGAAATAAACGGCAGATTGAGTTGAGAAAACGATTTCAGCATCGCGCTCGCTTTTGCCATCTGCATCAACGAAAGCGCACCCTCCTGCATCCGCATGCCACCGGAAGAACTGATAATGATCAATGGTACTCTCTTCTCTTCAGCCAGGGCTATCAACCGTCCCAGTCGCTCACCCAGCGCAGACCCGACGGAACCACCCAGGAAACTGAAGTCCATGACACCGATAGCAATTTCCCTGCCATCAGATTTAGCCAGACCGGTTTTGATACCTTCGGTGAGTCCTGATTTCTTTTGAGCCTTCTTCAGACGCTCACTGTATTTCTGTTTGTCACGAAACTTGAGTGGATCTGTTGAAACTATCTCTTCAAAATGCTCGCTGAAACTCCCGTCATCGCAGAGAATCTGCAGGTACTGGTCAGCGCCAATACGGAAATGGTGCTGGCAACCACTGCAGACATGGAAATTCCGTTCCATCTCCTGTCTGTAAATAATCTCACCACAACCGGGACATTTCAACCACAGCCCATCCGGTACATTTGTCCGTGGTTGTTTTTCCAGGGTCTTGTCTTTGCGCTTGAACCAGTCCATTTGGCCTCACTGTGTTTCAGCAGTTGTCGATCCCGACCTTGCCTTCATCAGATTGCTACTTTTTCTCTGCAATCATCCCCTGAATCTCATCATCAATAAGATCCAGTATAGCGAGATCACGATTGGGATCAAAAGCCTCACTATCGATTACCAGCACCCGGTTCTTTGCGGCGTAAGCTGCAATCCAGGTTTCATAAGCTTCGTTCAATTGCTTCAGGTAACCGATAGGAATATTCTTCTCACTTTCCCGTCCACGTTGCATGATACGTTCAACCAGTACTTCAGGTCTGGTACGCAAATACACAACCAGGTCAGGCTTAATTATAAATGACACCATATCGTAAAAGAGATCTGAATAGGTCTTGAAATCACGCTCATTCATATCACCACGCCGGAAAAGGTTGCGGGCGAATATCTCTACATCTTCATAGATCGTACGATCCTGGATTACAGAAATGTCACTCTTCTGGATTTCGATCATGCTTTCAAAGCGTTTGGCAAGAAAGAAAATCTGCAGATGAAAGGACCAGCGCTTCATATCACTGTAAAAGTCATCCAGATAAGGATTGTTCAGAACCGGTTCGTAGTATGGTTCCCAGTTATAGTGTTCAGCCATCAAACGGGTTAATGTGGTTTTACCAGCTCCGATATTGCCAGCCATCGCCACATACAGTTTATCCATTACCGGTACTCCCAGGTAAGTTCCTCAAGCAGCGTACCACGGCTGTCACCCACAGCCTTCCAGAAGCGCTCTGAATTCATTGAAATATCAAGCGGCGCTGTTCCATCAGTTGTTTCCACTGCTGCATATTCAACCGCTTGCAGATTAGAATACGATATTGCTGTGACAGCAGCAAGAGTTTGCCCTATTTCCAACCGGTTGACTCCCAATCGGCCTCCGGCATTGTACAGACCGGAGATACCTGATTGAACCGCTCTCATGATGCCGCCTGCCAGTGTATCTCCACTGATTGCACTGCGTATCTGATCGGTATAGAGTGGTACCGGCAGTTGTTTACGCAACCTTTCCAGAATCCACTCGCTGAAAGAGCTTCCACCTGCAACAGGGGGACCCAATAACAGCGATATCCTCAACACCAGTCCCAGGTCAGGCAGAAGCTGTTGGATAATCCGCTCAGCTTCCAGTTTCTGACAGCCGTAAGGATTGATCGGCAATGCCGCTTCCGCTTCGTGCCAGTCACTGTGACCCCCATCATACACCTGGTCAGAAGAGGTAAACAGCAGACGACTCCTGTTATCACGACACCACAGTGCCAGCCTGCGCGTCACATCCAGGTTCAGCGGCCGGGCAGCTTCCGGATCTTTCGCTACCAGAGCGGGACTGCTGCAGGCAGCTGTATGGATGATAACTGCCGGTCGCAATTCATCCAGTAACGTTTCCAGCTCAGGGCTGGTAAGATTCAACTGATGAGTTTTACAGGCAGCGAACTCAACCGGGTGTTGATGATAAATCCCATGGAATTCAAAGTCATCGTTGGCGAGAGATGCCAGTTTCCCACCCAGAAAACCGGATACACCGGTGATCAGCAGAGGTGTTTTTTTCAAGGAAGTGTATAGCTCAGGGTCACCAGCTGTCTGCTGTCTGCCGGGTTGAGTGAGAGCTCAATCCTGTCGGTGCGAGCCAGTTTTAAAGCATGAATAGCACTGAATACATGGTTGAGAAAGATGCCACCACCCAGAATTGTAGCCCTGGTTCTGGCATCATCAGCAGCAAGTCGGATATTGCGAAAATGATGACGATTGTCCCGGCTATCCCATTGCCAGGCATCAGCGGCATCATAGAGACAGGCATCATAGTTGTTGTTACGACGCATCGCCTGGTTATAAGCATCTACATCGTTGTAAATACCAATGTTGACAAAATAGGCATGATCGCGACCGTCACTGTTGATTCCGGCATGCTCTTCAGCGTAGGATTGGTATTCCTCCACCCGCCAGGAACTGTAAACTGAAAAACCGGCAACTCCGGCCAGCAGTGCGTACTCAATTCCACGGAACCATTTTCCGGAAGTAGGCCGGTCGACATAGTTCTCACCCCAACCGGGGAAAACAAGCGATCGAATAAACGCACCACCGGGTGAATGAGTGGACTCATCTGCAAAATCGTTCCCGGCTGTTGCGATCGCAGGTGTTAACAGCAGCTGGGAAAACAACAGCAACACAATCAGGGCAGAAGCCAGGGGAGTACTTCGTTGCAGTCTGAGTGTGAAAGGTTTCATTGGCATGCCTGAAAACATGGTTACTCCAAAACTAAAAATCCAGCCGCAGTGTTATCATTGTGCTCTGTGCAGTGACACCGGCAGTGAGTTCCACCTTATCGTTATCTCCGAACACCAGCTGGTCAGTTGCACTGACAAGATGATTCAACAAAAGCCCCATGATAAGGTTGCTGGACAGCCTGAATGATTCATTGCTCAGATCCCGCAGGTGCATGTAGTTCAGGTTATTGGGTGAAAAATAACTAACACCCTGCCACTCACCGCTGGGGTAATCATCCCAGCCACGGCCAAACTGGGCATACTTGCCTATCATCTCGTAGTACTGTTGTGTCGGGTCGACATTGAAATGTTCCAGGTAGGGATCGGTAGCGCTGTCGTATCCTTCGTCCCAGTAACCGGGAAGTGCGTGAGAACCGCTTAAGTTACCGGTCACCAATTCACCGTAATAACTGTATTCAGGTATCACTTCATTATTGCCCCATTCGTGGGTGTCGACACGATTCAGGCGGTAATCATCAAATGACCAGTGAGTATCTGCGTATTCCTTGAATTCCCTATCCTGCTCTACACCCTGTCTGTGTGCCATTACAGCGCCGGTAACAAAGGTCGCTTCCACTGCCAGGTAGATAGATGCCTTGAGCCAGTGTCCCTCTTCCAGCTGCCCCCAGCCTGGAACCAGCAGAGATTTCAGAAAGCGGCTTCTGTTTTTGCTGTTCTGTCCTGATTCATCACTTTCAGATGAGATCATTCCGCTGCCAAGTGGATAGCTGTCGCTGATACTCTTTTTGTCCCACAGAAGTTGTTCCTGAAGGGTAACTGCGCTCAGGTTATCTGCCGTAAGGCAGATTACGCAGGCGATGAGAGTCATTCTCACGTTGAATTTCCTCGAAGTTAAACAGTACTTTCAGATAATAACGCCACTCATGGCCATAATTAACTTTGCCGAGAGTAGTGCTGTTCTGAAATTCATCGAAACCCCAGGCTGCACCCCAGGTGATAGCTGTCGGCATCAAGCCCCAGCTTGTCATGGCCAGCCTCAACTCACCACCAGCCTCGCGACGAATCTCATCTGTTTTGAAATTACCTGTCCAGGCAGATCCGGCCGCGCTGAAGAGCTCCATGTAGAGCTGTTTCGGGTAGAGATGCGCGATTTTGTAGTGGATATGCCGCCAGAGTGGGAAGGTCACATCCATTTTCAACATCGCATTACGGGTACCACCCATACTGTAGTATGAGTAGCCGCGCATTCCTTCCAACCCGCCGAGATAGACATGGAAAAAGTCGTCTACATTATCCCGGTCGAGAAAATCCCCCCGCATATGAAGCCCCCAGCCACAGTGATCGGTCTTCGGCAACGGGAAGTAGCGATGATAGGAAAAATGCAGATCCAGAAAGTTATAGTCAGTATAGAGTTCATCCAGCAGGCCATTGGCTGCTACAGCGAAATCATCAATGAATCGGTGCTGATTGGCCTGCAGGCGAACAAACAGCCGTTCGCCCGATCGGGGGCTGATATCACCATCAATCGAGATGTCTCGTCGTTGTAGTTCCCAGTCAACTGAGGCCCGCAACTGGCTACCCTTGAGATAGGTGTAGCGGAAAACAGCACCACCACCGAAATCCATAAAATTGGCGTAGCGGTTAAAGCTTAAACCAATATCGCCAACCAGATGGTCATTGAATCGCCTCGTAATCCCCGGCGAAACTTCCATCATATTGAAACGGTAGTGAATCTTGAAGCGTTCATAGACCGGGTTACCAGCTTCGTCCTCATCAACGATTACAAAGGGGTCGTCGAACTCCTGATCGAGGAAACGACCGATAAAGAAGCTCTCGAGGTACCAGTGATAGCGGCCAAGGTTGAAACCGGCCCTGCCGTAGAGATCATAGTCCTCCCGGGTATGGACACCGAATGCCAGCAGAAAGTCGATATCACCCATGACATCGTTGGTGAAGACAAATCCACCCGGTTTGAAATTGCCACCGTCCCATGCTAAACGGGGTACTACAAAATTGGACTCAAAAGTCAGCTGTTGTGGTTCAACATCTATTGTTTCCAGTTGTGTATCATCAAATGTAACTTCCGGGTACCAAGTCACATCAGCAGCATCGCGATAAACCATATGGGCGGGATCGACCGGTTGCGGTTCATGCAGCCGCGCAATCTGAAACCCGTCACCTGTGTAGCGGGTGAAATAAAGAGTACCTTTGCTGTCGACAGCGGGATGGTGGGCTGAACCCAGCACATTGGTCAGAGCGGTATGACTGCCCTGTGCAAGATCGTAGTAATATATGTTATAGATACCGGTCCTGTCACATGCATAATAGAACCCGCTGCCGTCTGCTGCCGGCCAGGGATCGCGTTCGTCGTACCATTCGGAAAGGATCTCGGTGACTTCACCGCTGTTTGCATCTACCATCAGGATATCACGTCCCTGCAGATAACCGGTAGCGACAACAATGGTGCTGTCATTAAGCCAGGCGGGTGAGTAGTATTGTCGCCCGTGCTCAACATCAACCAGAATTTGTAACGGCGCTTCTGTGCTGGCTTTCCGTTCCCTTTTTGAGAGTTCAGCCAGCGAATCAGCATCTACAGCCGGCATTTCCAGCAGTACCAGGCGGTTGGAACCAGCTTCATTCTGCACACAGACGATCTGTTTGCCATCAGGTGAGACAGCCGGTTGTGTCAGCCGCTGATGTCTGGTCAGTTGTAAAGCTTTGCCATCCTCATACTGAAGATAGAGATCACGAAAATGATGACCCCACTCAGTTACAGGTGAGGTCCGGGTGAACACCCACCCTGCTCCATCAGGCAGCACAGCATACTTCCCGCGTGCTCCTGCAATATCCAGCTGCAGTTCGGAATCAGGTGGTGCAATATGGTAAAGAGAGGTCAGGCCGAGATAATCAGCATTACGGTTAGAGAGGAAGTACACCAGGCTGTCACCCGGTGCGGGTAAAGGATAGCGGTTACCGTCACCAACTGTGGTCAGCAGCTCCCCATCCTGCAGATGATCCTGAATCACCGCCAGTTTACTGTTATAATCCCCGGCCAACTGATCGTACCAATCCTGCCACAGTTCAAGCCCTCCAGTGCCGGTAACCCGTTTGAGAGCCCGATTCATAGAGATGGTAAGGGGACGCTTCAATTCATCGCTGATTTCTGACAGCACTTCCAGCCCGAATCTGTCACTCAGATAGTGGACAAAAGAAAAACCCTGATTATAGACTGCTTCATTATCAATAGAAGTATGGCCAAATGACTCCATGTCCCAGAAACTTAGAAGGTCATCGTTCAGTACTTTCATCCGCAGCAGCATATCCCGCTCACTGTCCCAGCTGTCATAACCGAGTTCCGGCAGCTGAAGCTGCGCTGTCCCCTCCGCAAACCAGAAAGGAACCAGCGTGAAGGGAAGCGGATAGGCACCGATATGATTGGGAAAGCCGTAAAGGACATCCTCCCTGGTTTCCCGCTCGTAGTCGATCAGTTGCAGGTAGACAGCCTGCAGCCAGCGGGGAGCTTTACGGGAAGCACCCAGTTGAATCATGTGAGTAAATTCATGGGTTATAACGTTGCGCAACCAGTTGTGCGAACCACGCAGCGGAATATCGAGACTGGTGGCCCAGATATAGATCTTGTTGTTGTAGTACCAGGCTCCACCGTTGGAATAGTCGTCTGTGTCGTAGAGAATAATATGAATTTTCGTGTCAGGCTCGTAACCATAGAAACTGGTAATCGGAGTATAGATATCTTCGACAACCCTGGCGGCAACTGTTGCCATCCACTGCTCACCCTGATGAAAACGGATCACAAAGTGCTCTGTCTCTGTCTGGCGCCACTCCAGCTCCGGATGATTATAAGCAATTGGTTGTGCGGTTAGTTGTGATGCTACCAGCAACAGCACAGTCAACACCATTAATAAGGCAGTCTTGCCGCCACTCAGCTGACTGCTCATTTGATTACCGCCATTTTCAGGATTTCTCTGGTACTGCCACCACCGGTAAAACTCGCTTCCACATGGGCATAATAAATACCGGATGCAATCGATGTCACATCCCAGACAGTTTCGCCACCGGTCCACCTGCTGACACTATCGCTGCTGCTCTGCACAATCCTGCCGGTACGATCGTATATTGTGATCTCTATTGTAGCCGCTGCTGCGGCAGTATAGACAATGTGAATCGGTTCGTTATGCCGGGAAGGGTTGGGCCAGTTATAAACACGGCCGGAAACAAATTCCTCTCTTGACGGGGATACATGCGGAGATCCCGGCAGATAGTGATCATGCCTGGCACTCCCCCCCCGTTGTGACCAGTATGGCCCTGATCCGGTTGCCGCACTGTATGCGCTTATCTCAGTTGCGCTACAGAGATAATAGCGGCCGGCTTCTGAGTAGAGCAGTTCTGTTGCTCCGGTCGGCATAGTACGGGGGAATCCGGTAACCGGCCCCCAGCCACCATCGTAGTCCCAGCCATTCAGCTCTGCTTCACCGACCATAAAGAGTGCGTTGTTTCCATTCGGTGCGGGAAACAGGCGCAACTGGCGGGCTGAATCAAAACTACGCTGACCGATCAACAGCCCTTCAGGGTTATACAGATATACAGCATTGTCTGTACCGGCCAGTACCTCCAGTACACCATCGGAATCAAGGTCACCTAGAGCCAGCCTGCTGACACCAGGTTGATGCTGTTGCCAGATCGTATCACCATTATTGTCAATGCATATGAGTCCACTCTCATCCACCAGGAACAGCCGGGGAAGTGACATCATTCGCATATTGCCGCTTACCGGTGGTGGAGAATCTTCCTGCAGGGATAGTTCGTAAAACAGCACCCACTCATCCAGTTCTAATCGGAAAAGGCCCAGATTCTCTACCACAACCCAGGGATCATCACCGAAAATCCCCGCAGCCAGCAGTTGTCCCGGAAGCGTCCAGTACTGTTGCACCGTATCCGTTATGAGTTGAACCTGATCGTCACCCCAGAGCAGCCAGCCATCAGCCAGTGTCAGCAGATCAGTATGTGTATCCAGTACGTTATCTGAATGCAACCAGGTGACACTATAATCTCCTGTCTCCTGGTCCAGATGCCAGTTGAATTGCCGAAGCAGCATATCATTGCCATCGGTTGAAAGCGTTGCCAGCAGCTGATCACTTACAGCAAAAGCTGTCAGCTCGCTGTTGTACTGTGGCGGCAAAGCGCCACAGTTACTTCCGGCAGGATCAGAGTACAGTTCTGTCTGGTTTGAAATGAATCCGGCAAGCCAGTTTTCAACTGTAAGGGAGAGCAGAAGATCATTTTCACCACTGTTCAGCAGGGTTGCAGTTTCGGACCGCAGAGAATCACCGCTGCTGACAGGATAACCAGGCAGGCGTCCCGAACGGTCAAATGAGAAAGTCATAACCGTATCGGAAGAACTGAAGTCAAAAAACCGGACATCTGTTTCATACCCGTCATTTGTGCGGGTGTCCGGAATTGAGTGACTGGAGAACTCGACTGTTGACAACTGCCTGTTGACATATAAAAATGCCTCATTGCTGTCACACCAGGCATCGTAGAAGTTGCCGGCTACAGCACCACCACGTGGATGAAAGGAGCTGTAATTGTGCCCGATATCCTGTACACCGTCTCCCTCTTCCAGATCGACGCCACGACGTTCCGGATCGTCATTTATCGAGTTATCAGCTATGGTCTGGCTCGTGATGCGGCTTTCATCAAGATGCCAGATCAGCAATCCGGAACCGGGAATATCGTAATCGAGATCCTCTACCTCTACAATCACACCGGTTGTATCGCCACTGAAAGTAATAGAGTAGTCTTCATGGAAGTAGATTGTATCACCGTCACTGTCCACACCCCAGGTAACACTGTCACCGTTACGGTCACGGATGCGGTTTTCCACCAGATAGGATTCCTGGTCTGTCAGTTGCACCCGGTATATTTCCGGATCACTGCTGACAGTACCTACCGATCTGATACGCAGGGAGTCAGTATCATGGATCAGCTCCTCGGCCACGGCCCAACCTTTATATAGGCGGGTCCAGGCTGATGGCTGAGCCGGTATCAGACCACGGAAATTGGCAGAACCCTGATCCATCAAACCCCATTTGCCAATTGCTGTGCGCCCGTTTTCACTGTTATAAAGATTTGGCAGGTCAATTGCGTGACCGAACTGTAAGACTATAGTTCCGGCAAGTCCATGAGCGATCTGCTCCTGATGCTCCGCCTCAGGCAGTATTGCTCCCTCACTTATCAGTGTACCATCCCAGACAGGTATGCCATTTACATACTCAGGGTTCTCCTCAGACAACAATTGCAGGTCTGCTGAGAATATATATGCGGATGGAATATCAAAAGGGGTGAGGTCCTGGCCAAAATCCTGACCGGTTCCAGCGTGAAAGATAAACAACCTGTCGAAACTGCTGAACGCAATTGTCGTATCGTCGGCACAGGCGAGAACAGCATCTCGAAACAGTTGTACCAGTTGTAGATCCAGCAGGTCGGGATTGTTGTAGTTGTAATGCCACATCGGATGAGGCAGGTGATAGGCAGCTTCAGCACCATGTGGATAGACAGCTGCCGTGATATTCAGATCACCGCCTGAAACCCGGTTATAATAGAAATCCAGAAACTGCAGGTGATGGGCAAAGTAGAGGGAATCATGGGGTGTACGATCAAAGGGATAGTTGTAGTCTGTAGAGTCGCTGTCAAAGCCGGAGTTGAAACTCCCGTCACCAAAAGTTGTGGCCAGGGAGTCAGTTGCAAAATCAACTCTGATCGCGAGCAGGTTCAACTGCTCTGCCCGTAACACACCGACACTGCAGAAAATGTTGACGAACAGAGCGAGCAATAAGTAGCGTGACGTTTCTGGCATTTAGCGATTACATCTCAAATGCCAGCGAGAAACGCATGGTGTCAGTAATGGGATGGTTCTTACCGGCAGTTTCATATGAGAAATCGAAAACGAAAGTCGATATCTTAACGGAAGCACCATAAGTGACTGAAGTAATATGACCGGCAATATCACGCCAATAGCCCATTCGCATACCAAAGGCAGCACTTCCCGGGCGGTTCAGATCAGTTCCATACCAGTACTCCGTACCCATGTTGTACACCCATGAATGGAATTCATCCTTCACACCGGTTGGGAACCAGGCGTGTATCATGCCGTCAATCGGGCCATAATTGGCGTGATACATCGGCTTGTTGAGATCAGTGTTAAGACTCACCTCATTGTGGGAATCAAAATCATAGCGTAACGAATAACCCATTTTCAGGTTTGTAGGCAGCGGGTCAGCCTGAGCCATATCGGCATAGAATATCTTGTTACCCATATTGGTCAAGCTGGCACCGAGATTAGTACTGAAAGCCGGTGTTAACTGAGCCTTGTAAAGGACACCGAGATCCAGTGCGCCGGCCATACCGGCATGCGCTTCCTGCAAACCAACTGTTACGCCGGTTGCCAGGTTACTGTAGATGAATTTTCCGCCGATACCGATAGCCAGATTGGGAGAAAGCTGGGTTCCGTAATTCAATGAAACAGCTAAATCATATGACTCAATCGTGCCTTTATTATTCCCGGCTGAATCAGTCCAGGGCTGGGACCCCATGTTGAGGAAAATGATGTTTCCACCAACAGTTCCGCCAAGGGAGGGAATGAACATTGATCCACCGAGGAAATCGTAGTAGAGATCGCTGAAACCAAACTGTGGTAACCATTGTGAGTGCATCGCGGAAATCTTAAGACCGCGCTGAAAACCGAGGCCGGCAGTATTCCACCAGGTAGCAGTGGCATCATCTGCAACAGCAACAAATGACTCCCCCATACCGCCCGGACGGGCGCCTGGTGAAATCATCAAGAAAAGCACAGCAGCCTGGCTGACAGTTGCAGCGGCTGCTGTAAGTGTCAACACGCCGGTCAGCATCAGACTGGTGAGAAGTACGGTGAGTTTCCGCATTTCATTACTCCTTCGAATTGTCATTAACCAAAAAGCCGGAAATCCAACTACTTGAACCTCCGGCGAATTCTATTGCCAAGCTCCTGGCTGGTTCGAGTAGTTATCTTCGTTCTAAAACCAACAGCTTAACAAATGAAACTATAGAAACTCCACTTTTCCGGCAGACAATGACCCCTGTCGAACTGTATGCCGATCTGGGCTACAAAAAGGTGGTGTTAAGGAAATTTGTCAAGCTAAATATTAGAACGCAGTCTAAAGCTGCGTTCCAGGTGGTGATTCAAGCAGATGATGTTTCATCACTGCTTAATCACCATTGCTTTGTTCCCAGCGACCAGAAAACTATCAGCCGCATAAAGCTGATGCATTCTATATGTCGATTCAACTGATAGCATAACTATCGGCAACTATCAGTTGAAGTTTTAGAATTATTTGTGAATTACCCGCCTGTTATTACAGATCAATTGGGTTATCAATCTTCCACCAGCGCAATCACACGATAGAATGCCAGTTGACCCTGCAATGGCTCGGCAAACAGTTGTTGCGTTACAGTGGTTAAAAGTGTTTCAGATGATGGCTGGAAACCGGGTTCATCTGATCGATGAACCTCAAAACCTGTAATAGTACCAGTGAAATCTTCAGCAGTGATCAGATTCCAGGAAAGAGACACGCTGTCACCGGTGTAATTGATACGAAAATCGGTAATCGCCACACCACTGATACCGGGATGCTGTATATTGACCGGGGCGGTCAGGCTGCTCTGATTTCCAGCCCAGTCCTCTGCAGCCATCCTCAGCCACCACACTCCAAGATCAGTTATCTGTGTAATCCTGGTGCTGCTGGCGCTGATATCCCCCAGCTCTTCAAGATCGTATCTGTCAAGGTACTGGGCGCTGCTATCGGCTTCCTGCTGGCTGTAAAAGAGCAGATAGGAGGCAAATGTTGTGTCGGGTGCAATACCGAGCCAGTTTATGTTAAACCACCCGGACAGATTGAGGCTGTCAGCGTAGAAAGCATCGGGGGGCTCGGGGGCAAGATCATCCTGAAACAGTTTATAATCATCATCAATTCCTTCCTGGTCAGTCCTGCCACTGTATCCCCAGACCTGACTGATCAGATCACGGGCACGTATCTCAAAACAGGCCCCCTGGGGTGGGTCCTGATATTCAAACTCGATTTCTACAGTCACAGGGTTACCATCCTGAATAACCGGTGCAGTACTCCAGAAGTCGTTCAGATCATCATAGTCACCATCCTGTTCAAAGTCACATCGATACTCGATTGACGCGCCATCTACCAGGCTGAAGTCGTCAGTTATCGAGACCCTGACAGTACCGCTGTTGCCATTACACCAGGTGAAATCGTAGCCTTGCGGCAGATCCACAACCAGCAGTGGCGGGTCGGTATCAATCGTAGTGACCTCAAGCTCTGCAGTCATCGGTGACATCCTCAGGTCGCGATCAAAGGCAGCCAGCCTGAAATACCAGGTAGTTCCATATTCAAGATTTCCAAATGTAAATCCTTCTGTGGCCGGAATGCAGAAGGGATAGTAATCCTCCCGGGACAGGCTCGGGCAGGTGACATCGACACCCGGTGTAGTACTGTAATAGAGACGGTATGTACCAAACCAGGGATCACTCGCCCGTTCCCAGGCAAGATCAATACGGTCACCATGACTCTGGATGAGGTGCAGATTCTGTGGTGGGTCAGGTGGATATATATCCTCATAGACCGCCAGTGTATCAAGTGATTCACGCAGATGACTGGCAACAGGATGGTAATAGGATGTTACCGCAACGAAATTCTGCCAGGTCATTGGATATCCAGGCGCAGCATAGAACGCATACTCGGTTGAATCACGTATGCAATCAGGGAGCTCATCCATCTCGACATGTAAGACCCATTCCTCGTCTGTACAATAATCACGGATTCCATCGAGGTAGTTTAGCTGCCTGTTCTGCCCATAGCCAAGCAGGTCCGGGGAATTCTCTATGAGTACCCCTTCGCAGACTTCAAGCCTTGGCATCGCATTGGCACCATAGTAATCTGAAATCCATACAGTATCCGCATTACCGATAAATCCGGGGGGATGAACAGCACATGGAGTACGGTCGATAATCCCACCCAGCTGGCCGGACCAGTCAAAGAGAGGCAGATTATACTGACGATCATAACGGGATGGAGTAATAATCACTGAGTACAGATCACGGCCCTCTGTATCGTAGCTGTGTACCTGTATCGGCAGCGGTTGTTGATTACTGGTCAGTTCGTAAACCCAGTAGTCCACAAAAGCGATGTGCGCCTGTTGCAGCACATGCCGCGCGTTACGCGAAGGATCGCTGAGCGATTTGCCGTTATTGTACCCCCCATCCTCTGTCCAGGCAGCTTCCCTGCCGGCGCTGCAGACGAACAGCGCACCGGCGTCCAGGGTCATAAACATATCGTAACCTGTATATGGGGAAATATAGTCATCGTTGGGATGCACCAGTTCCACAGCTACTCTGGAATGCTCAGCTTCTGTAGCAAATACATAGAGCCCCCAGCTGTAGTCAAAAGAGCCATACTCGTCATCTTCAGGAATAAGAGGATGGTTCTCATCATAATAGTCTGGATTGAGTTCCTCGCGAACCAGATACCAGTCGGCGGCTGCCAGTGTATCTACCAGGTGCACTATCTGATAAGGATACTCAGACAGTTCGTCCTGACGTAACTGCTCAGCGCTCTCCCACTCCTGGTGCATCATGAATGTAAACAGATGACGCCAGTGGCCGAGTAATACATCACCTGTATCACCATTCGGAATAAGCTCGTAGTTGCCAAAACCTTCTGTCTGTGGATCATGTGGGTTGTAGTCATTATAATCCGGCTCTACAATACGCTCAGTGATGTGTGTCACGAAATTGTCGTAGGCACAACCCGGTGCTTCACCCAGCAGGAAACCCTGCAGTTCCCCGTACTCAGTAATTATTTCCGCCTGTAATACAATTGTCAGACAGAATATGAACATTACTGTCAGCAGGCTTCCCGCATTGTTTTTCACGATTCCTCCCAGAATGTTGGTTGGTCAGCCTCAGCCCGCTTCTGTTTTGCAGGCAGAAATGTATCACGGTGTATCTCCACAGGGCCATGTTCAAGCAGCGTCTGCATATGTACTGACGTACCATAACCTTTATGTCGCCCAAACTGGTACTGGGGCCAACGCTGATCGTAATCTATCAGGATACGATCACGGGTTACCTTGGCCACAATGGACGCACAGGCGATTGAGAATGAGAGCAGATCACCTTTCACCAGCGCGGCTCCCTGTCGGCCGGGGAATGGGAAATCTCGTCCATCAACAAGCAGAAAATCGGGCACTATTTTCATCTCCTCGACCGCCTGCCTCATTGCCATGAAAGTAGCCTGGAGTATATTCACACTATCTATCGTTGCTGCATCAACCTGACCAATACCTATGGCCAGAGCGTTAGCTTCAATCCAGTCATATAATTCTTCACGTCGAGCTGCAGTAAGTCGTTTGGAATCAGTGATTACAGGGTGATATGCATGTGGATAGATAGCGACAGCAGCTGCAACCACCGGTCCTGCCAGGGCACCCCGCCCCGCTTCATCAATACCGGCGATAAGGTTGAAGCCCCCGGCACAGGTCTGCTCTTCTACACGAAGGTTACTGTGACAACGGTCTGATTTATCAGGCATTACGCAATTCCTGCGTTCTGTGACAGGGCCTGCAGCTTCATCACAGCAGGCAGCAATGACAATACATCCAGAAAGCTACTTGGCTACCAATTGAGATATGTCTGCGGTAACAGTGACCAGATGCGTGGTTCCCAGAACCTCCTGCTTGAAGAGGGCGTAGTTGAGGCCATACTGTTTCACTCTGAGACCAGTACCTGCACTGAGACGACTCCCATCCCATCCAAAACCAATATGAAAGAGCTCCCGAAAGTTCCAGGCTAATCCTGTACGGATTTCCAGGGCAGCTTCTTCACCCCTGTCATTATAATTAGCACCATTGAGGTCATGGGCCACAGTAGCATGCAGTAAAAAAGTGGAGGTAGACAAAGGTAGACGCCAGCTGCTACCGAGATCTAAAGAAGGCAAGACTGCTTCCTGCAGACCGGTGTTCCAGAAAAGGCGGGTAGTCACTGCATCCCTCACAACAAAACCTAAGGTAAGCGCCTGCAACTGATACCAGCAACCCAGATCAAGCCCCAGGCCCCATCCGTTCAGATCAGCAAGACTCTCATAGATAAGCTTTCCGGTTCCACCGAGCCGCAAACCCTCTTTTACCTCTGTAGCAGCAGTCATACCCATCTGCCATTGTGAGCTGTTAGCCTGTTTTTCAATTACAGGGCGGTTACCGGCGCTTATCTCACCATCACCTTCAAGTGTGCTGCTCAGAGGAATTCGGCGTACAGAATTTCTTATCACATTTACGGCATAAGCTCTGCCGTTATCTGCGGGAACATCCAGTTCAAGAATATCTTTCTGCATCTCTCCTGCAAACCACTCCCCATGCTCAACAGTCAGCAGATAACCATGATTGACTCCTGTCAGAGCCGGATTCCAGAAAGCGGCAAACTCAGGATTATCGCCTGCTACACCATTGCCACCTATCGCCTGATGCCAGGCACCGGCGCCATTGTCTATAAATGCCAGGGCACCTGGTGCAGCAGCCTGAAGGGGAGGTGCGAGCAGCAGGTAGATACAAATGCCTGCCAGAAGAGATGAGTTATGTTGTGGGAAGCTTGATAAGGCTCTATGTGTCATGCAGATCATCCCTTTTACCGAAATTGGCACCCGCCACAGGTGTGTCACCCGGAGAGTATTTTATAATTTCACAGTCATTCTACAAAAAAACCACCACAACCACACCGGTAATTTTGTCACTCAGTTTCTTTACTTCAGAACTTTTTCTAAACTTGACCCGTTTTCAGACCGACTTCATCTTCAGAGCTGATTGCAAAAGGTTGCATCGGCTTTACTCGTTACCTATAATATATGATTCATTAAAAGTTTAAGAACTCAGGAGAACCAACCTCATGATGACCAAACTGCGCGAACGCAGCGCTGTTATTCTGTGGATCCTTGTCTTTGCCTTTGTCGCCACGATTATTTTCGCCTGGGGAATGGGCGGTTTCGATAACAGCCAGGGCCCCAGTGATCAGGGTGTCATGGCAGTCGTTAATGGTGAGAAAGTTGATTACCGCGCTTTTGAACAGGGCGTCATTCAGCGTATCAATCAGGAGACCCAGAATAGCTCAGCACCAGTAACTGCAGAAAGAGTAAAGCAGTTACGCACCAGAGCCTGGAACGATTATCTCAATCTTGCTCTTGAGCGTCAATGGGCTGACAACTGTGGCATGAGCCCCTATGATGAGGAAATTGTATCACATATTCGCTACAACCCCCCCGGTGATCTGGTACAGAATCCCGAGTTCCTGGTAGAGGGTGAGTTTGACAGTAGCAAGTGGATCGAAGTTCTTACTGATCCCCAGTATGAGAATTTCGTGATACAGCTTGAGCAGAATACACGACGAACACTCGCTCTTACCAAGTACCGTTCGCTGGTATTCGCATCGCCACTGCATTCCGATCTGGAAGTATGGAATGATTACCTCCTTAAGAACCAGATGGTCCAGGTAAAGTTTCTGAAGATTCCTTTCCAGGGAGTGCAGATTGACTCCAGTGAGATTTCAGAAGCTGATCTTGAAAACTGGTATCACGAGCATATAGATGAATATGAACTCGACAAACGCGCTGTTCTTTCTTTTGTCAAGTTACCGATCGTTACATCCGCAGAAGACTCCACCAACATCCTTGATGATGCCAATTATGTTCTTTCGCGGGTGCAGGACGGAGATAACTGGGATGAACTGGTCTCAGCCTACTCCGGTGATGAATCTAATGCAGAAAATGGTGGTGATCTCGGTTGGTTCGGACGTGGCAACATGGTTCCTCCTTTTGAGGAACAGGCCTTTTCCATGGAACCGGGTGATGTTTCACCAATTGTCGAGACCAGCTTCGGTTATCATATAATCAAGATGATAGAGCGTCGGACCAACGATGCCGGTGAAGAGGAAGTTCACGCAGCTCACATCCTCCTGAAAATGGAACCTTCACAGGCTACCTACTCCTACTGGGCTTCCCTGGTTGAAGACTTCAAACTCGACGCAGATGAAAAGGGTTTTGACATTTGTGCTGAAAATGCCGGTTACGGAATTGAAGTCACAAGTGAGGTTACTGAAGATGGCTTTCTGCCAGGACTGGGGCGTCATCAACGAGCCCTGGATCTGATCTTCCACTCTGAAGTTGGTGAAGTACTTTACCCCATCGTTCATCAGGATACATGGTACATTTACCGTATAGACCGCTTCATTGAGCCCGGTGCACAGCCCATGAGCGAACTCGGCAACCGGCTCTGGTTTCAGGTAAAACGGGATAAACAGATCACACAGGCCAAGGTGCAGGCTGAGGAAATCCTGGCTGCAAACAGTGGTGTCGATGACCTTGAATCCTTCGCACTGACTGACACTACGCTGCAGGTTCACCTGACTGAGACACCATTCAAGATGACTGATTATGTCACTGATCTTGGTAAGGACTATCTCTTCAATGCCGCCGCGTTCGATGCTCCCACAGGTGAGATTATCGGCCCGCTGCACGGCAAATATGGCAGTTACTTTTTACAGGTAGTCAACCGGGATGATCATGAATCCATGCTGGAGAAGTTCGAGCAGGATGCTGAAACCTTCCGTACAACTTACTATGAAAACATCAACCGCACTGCTTACCAGCGTTTCATAACGATGTTAACCGATGAAGCAACTATCGAGGATAATCGCTACAAATTCGGCCGCGACTATTAATCCTCTTTCAAGCGAATACAGAGAGCCCGGTTGACGCCGGGCTTTTTTTA
>CAZCRT010000003.1:2642-119353 GCA_964501185.1 uncultured Bacteroidia bacterium | reverse complement strand
TTCGCCTTGCGGCTTGCGCAGCGGCAGCAAGCATGGTGCAAGCATCCGACATACCCAAACTCAGAGAAAAATTCCATAGTGTTAGTTCGCCTTGCGGCTTGCGCAGCGGCAGCAAGCATGGTGCAAGCATCCGACATACCCAAACTCAGAGAAAAATTCCATAGTGTTAATTCGCCTTGCGGCTTGCGCAGCGGCAGCAAGCATGGTGCAAGCATCCGACATACCCAAACTCAGAGAAAAATTCCATAGTGTTATTCTTCCCAGACCGACTGAATCCGGTACTTTTTACTTAGCCTTGATGTCTGTTCACACTTATCCATACTGATTGTCGCAATACCGATAATTATTCCACCCTGAGCCTCAATCAATGTGGTAGCAGCCTGAATCTGTGAACCTGTTTCAATCCACTCGTCCACCAGGAGAACCCTGGCCCCCCGGGGAAAAACATTCTTGCGAATCTCGAGTCGCTTGAGTTCACCAGAGTAGTCCCGGAAGTCTGCACTATCGGTTGGAACCGGAAGCTTACCCCCTTTCCGGACAGGTATAACACCCACATCGAGATGACGGGCAATAGCGGCCCCCAGGATAAATCCGAGAGCATCTACACAGGCTACGAAGTCAACTTCGGTTTGCAGAAATGGATCTGCCAGGTCCAGAACGAGTTGCGAAAAATCCACCGCATCGGCAAAAAGAGGGGTCACATCATTCCGGTTACCGGTTGGTTCTGTATCAATCCTGTTTAGATATTTCTTCATTATATTCGATTCGACATTAACGCGACCAGCTGGCAAAGCGGTGTTGCGCTCCAGCTTGAAGCCATATCTCTCGCACACCAGTAGAGCTAACTGCTTAAGAGTGAAGCGAAGTAATCCGGGATATCTGCCCTGAAGGTCATTTCTTCCTTTGTATGTGGGTGTGAAATTGTGAGGGTAGCCGCATGAAGTGCAAGACGCTTGATACCGGTATCCTTCTTCCCGTACTTCTTATCTCCAACTACGGGATACCCTTTCTCTGCAAGATGGACCCGGATCTGATTCTTCCTGCCGGTAGCCAGATCTATTTCAAGCAGGCTGTATTCTGGTGATTCTCGCAGAACACAATATCCGGTCCTGGCAAGTTTGCCTTTTTGCGGGTCATCAGTAGAGTAAACTCTACGAGCCCGATTTTCTGCCAGATACGAAGTAATGACCCCCTCTTTTTCTCCAGGGACTCCATATACTACGGCGTAGTATGTTTTCTCGAATCCCTGCCAATTCTGCTGCAGGTAGCGTTTGGCGGCCTCACTCTTTGCAAAAACCAGAACACCGGAAGTGTCTCTATCCAGACGATGTACGATAAACACTCTTTTTCTCGATTTCAGATTCCCTTTGCGCACATACTCATTCAGGAGATAGTATGCTGTCTTCTCCTTCACCTTATCGCTGCTTATGGTTAAGAGGCCGTTCGCTTTGTCTACCACCAGGATATCGCGATCTTCATAGAGAATGGACAATCCTCTGGGTTGATATCTCCCGGGGGGACGTTTAAAGCTGTTCTTGCCTTCACTCATAGGGGTTACAAAGAGATCCTCGCTTATGATGAGAATTGGCTGAAACACGAGCGTTTGCACAGGTTAAGACAGGATATGATTTCCTGTGAAATGCTGCCCGGTAAAACAGAATTCTCCCAATCCAGCTATTTCCGGGCTTTCGCAGCACTTCCGATCTGCAGCAGATCGGCGATATTGGCCTTTTTACTGATTACCGGCTCGATCTGACCCGCGTCGCAGGTCATCAGTGTAGTAATACCGGGACCATGCCCTGCCAGCAGGCAATCGCTGTGCACGACGATACCGATACTGACCGCACCCTGGCGATAAGCCCGCCCATAACGATTGTCGTGATCTATCAGAGCCACGAAATCACCGAAACGCATTTTGTCCAACGCGTACTTCTTAACGGTTTTCGGGTCGCTGGTCATGACATCGTAATCACCGGCTGCTACATGTGAGGCGCCTACACCGGAACCCATGCAGGCCGGCGGCACCAGAGTGGTGACAGGAACCTGGAGTACCCCTTTTTTAGTGGTCTTGATGCGCATTTTCTTCAGCAGGGCCGGATCCAGATTGAAGAGTTTGACATCAGGAAACTCAAGCAGCTGAAGTCCCTGTCCATGGGCGTAGATCATGATTTTATCGTCATAGGTCATCTTCTCTTTCACCTTGCGTGAGAACTCTACAATCACATGTTCCGATCCACCGTGGTGGCCAATTACCCAACCGACAGCACCTTTGGCAGCACCGGAAACAACTTTAGCCTTATTGCCGGCACAGGCGAACAGTTGCAATGAATTGTTAGGGTGTTCGAACGGTTTGCTGCTGTTTGCCTGACAGCTTACCCCGCATTCAATATGGTCGCCGGCCAATCCGAATGCGGAATCACCCGCCTGCACATTCAGTGTGATACCACCGATCGAAGGGAGAATAAACGGAACTCCCCCGTGATCCACTCCCCAGCGACCACCACTACGGGGCTGTCCCGGTTGACACTGCATCAGGAACTGGACGGTTTTCTTCTCATTTGTTTTCAACATAAGGTCTCCTCTATGATTAGCGATTATTGCGAGATATCTGTTTTGTTACGAAAATTACAACAGTGTATTTCCACCTGAAACGACCAGGCTTCTATCCTCCTGTTGGATCAGGTTCGTAAATATGAAGCACCGTTCACATCAACAATGCAGCCGGTGAGAAATTCAGAACCGGGAGAAGCCAGAAAGAGTACCGTATGTGCCACATCTTCCGGGCGGGCAACCCGTCCCAGCGGGCTTTCACCCCGCAGAAAATCACCCCGCGGGCCAGCCAGTGTAGCAGCAGCCATCTCAGTTTCCACGAATCCGGGAGCAACTGTGAAAACGAATACATTATCACCACCGACCGCCTTGGCCAGCGACTGTCCAAAAGCGTTTAACCCCGCCTTACTGGCACCGTAGGCCGGACCGGACGGCTCGCCACGGAACGCACCTCTTGAGGACACATTGATAATTCTGCCGCCTCCCTGCTGCTTCATCTGCTGTGCGGCACACCAACTGAGATTTGCCGGGCCGATCAGGTTGGTCGTGATAGTTTTATGCCATGCATCCTGCCACTCCCCATAGTCACAATCGAAAGGGGGATGCTCGATATGAACACCGGCGTTATTGACCAGGATATCCAGCTGGCCGGTAAGCTCGAGTGAGGAACCCACCAGTTTACTGACCTCCTCCGCCTGTCTGAGATCGGCCGACAGCATGGTGTGTGACCCGGAAGGTAGAGATTCAACTGTTGCGGTTGCCGCTGCTTCGTTACGATGATAGTGAACTATCACATCAGCACCCTGGCCGGCCAGCATTTGAGCGCAGACCCGCCCTATACCTCCGGAAGCACCTGTCACCAGGGCGGTTTTTCCACTCAGCTGCATACTGTTGTCTGTCATCTGTGTTGTCCGTTCATGTTGAAGTGTTTCCACAAATTAATGATAGGTGGTTGAAGCGTTACCTGCCTGAAGCGAAGCTTGCAGCTTCGAATACGGCGACGAGACGAGACCCGCTTTGTAAATACGTTCTCAAAGCTTCGACCGTGATGCGGTGGTAACAAAAGCGGGCATCAGCACATCAGATCGGGTTTGATGGATATGTTAATCTCATGTAAACAGCCGGGTTATCAGGATTTGACGGAAAGATCAACAACGATTATGCGAATTCCTTTCGGTTCACCAGCCTCTCTGATAATATTAGTGTACAAGATAATCGGGAAAGTGGTACCATCCTTGCGCAGACCTGTATACTCATTGCCTTCGAGGTTTTCACCCGCAACACGATGGGCGATATTTGCGAAAACGCGCTTCCGGTCCTCAGGGATCACCATCTCTGTAATACTGTCAATTCCTGCGAGGTCCGGTTTGTCATACCTGAAAGCCTCAAAAGCTTTCTGGTTAGCATAAGCAGGTTTTCCCCCCAGGTCGGTTTCTACGACAGGTTGTGGAAGCAACTCAGTCAGGTTGCGAAAACGCGCCTCGCTCTCTTTCAGCGCCTGCTCCATTTTGATCTGTTCAGTTACATCCCGGTTGCTTCCCCGGCGTCCGAGATTTTCACCCTGATTGCTTACTACAGGAACACAGTGATGGCTGATCCAGTGTTCATTGCCGTCACGGTGGGTTATACGAAAGAGGATAGGTTTCAGATTGCCATCATCTGAGACCTGATGCCGATGGCTCAATGCCCCGGGCAGGTCATCCGGATGGACAATACGGCGATACAGATCAGGATCCTGCGTAAATTCATCAGGACTGTAACCGGTTATGCGTTCAACTGAAGGGGAGATATAGCGGAATTTCCCCTCCTGATCGATCCAATATTCCCAGTCATAGTTGAAGTAGGCGATGGTGCGGAACAGCTCTTCACTCTTACGCAAAGCCGTTTCTGCCTGTTTGCTCTCACTGATATCTGTGAATATGAAACTTCCACGCAGAAGATTTCTCTTTCTATCACGTTCTATAGCGACGGAGGCCAGTACAGTAATCAGGCTTCCATCCCGATGACGTACATTGAGTTCCAGATTTGAAAACGAGTTTGAATTGTCGAGCTGCCCGATCAGTCCGGCGCGATCTTCCGGGTAAGCATAATGATCCAGCACATTGGTACCCACCAGGTCACCCGGCCCGTCGTAGCCCAGTATAACAGCCCCTGCCTCGTTGGCATCGGTGATCACACCTTCCTGATTTGAAATCAGGATACCATCAGAGGTCTGCTCAAAGAGGTGACGATACTTCGAAACACTTCTTTGCAGTTTCTCCGCGCTTAACACACGATTAATAATGCTGCTCACCTGCAGGCTCAGTGAGTCGAGATCTTCGCGGACCACAGTTGGTACTTCAGTGTGCTCATGAGAGGCGATATTTATGCAACCCACTACTCTGTCGTCGTTTCGGAAAGGTATGGTGACAGCGCTGCGAATTCCCTCTTCCCGGAAAGGGGGAGGCAGGATGGCTTCCATCTCAGTGCCGGTTAAGAAAACGGTTTTACCGTTTCTTACCAGATCGGCGTTAACCGAACGAGCGCTGTAGTGACTGATCGTGCGGACCAGATCTTCTCCGAGACCTACCGAATATCGCAATTGCAGATCACCGGAAGTCTCATCAAACAGGTAGAAACCACCGGAGTCCACCCCCGCAATCCTGATAGCAGCGGAAGTGCACAACCTGATAATTTTATCTATGTCTGTGATCTGCAAAGCATCGAGAGCCAGCTCTCTTCTTATACGTTGGGCTTCTTCAGAAAGACGTCGCTCGGTGATATCAAAGAGGTAACTCTGCATCCCGGTCAAGTTACCACCCCCATCATACAGCGGAATTGAGTTATTCAGGACGGTGATAATTCGGCCATCCTCACGTCGGAGTTGATGTTCAAAGTTGGACAGGCTGTTTCCACTCAGGAGTTCTTTATGAGCCGGGAGTACCTCTTTTGGCTTGGCGTCCACTTCCGAAATATGCATCTGCAGCAATTCGTCGCGGGAGTATCCCAGCAGATCCAGACCGGCCTGATTAGAGTCAATGAAGTTCTTGTCCCGGTTAAAGGTGTAGATCGCCGCTAATGAGTGCTCGTAAATATCACGGAATTTCTTTTCGCTCAACTGCGTCTGTTCCAGCAGGCGAGCGACATGTAAAGCATAGGATAACCGTGAAGCCACCAGTATCAGCAGTTGACGCGTATCTTCATCAATTCCATTAACAACTTCCGATCCGTAGTTCAAAGTTCCGATCAGTTCATTATTAATCTTCAGAGGTACTACAAAATCAGACTTCAAACCCAGCTTAGTCAGTTGATGGTCAATTGCATATTTTGTCTCATGGTTACTTATATCGGGACGATAGATTGGCTGGTTAATGTTTATTATTTCAATCAGATGGGTCACCTCAACTGGAATGAAACTTGGAACCAGGACCTCCGAGACTTCTGGATCGATAACAACAGGAGTGAAACCGGAGCCGTCCGGAGTAAGCAGGTTTACAGAAGCGCTCACTAGATGCAGGCGCTTATCAAGAAAGTGCAACACCTCCATTATGATCTGATCACTGGTCAGGTGAGAAATCAGTGCATCGAACTCACTGATGGTTTTGAAGATATCAGGTTGATCGGTCATAGATAGTGCTTTCTGTTCAGGGTGTTTGCTGGTCGAGTATTACCTGAAAGGTCGTGAACGACACGATAACAAAAAGTTATCAATAATTAGAGGGAATAAGCTCTTTGCGCAAGTATAGTCATCATTGCCACCATTCACCGACGAAATAGATTACAGAATCATCCAGAGAGAACAACGGTGAGTGACAGAGAAACTCTGCCGGGAAATAGCCGGGTGTAACATTATGGAGGCCAGTACCGTCATAGTTTATCATCCAGATGTCGTACTTGCCCACGCTGTTGATGGCTGATACTTCGTAGACGATCCGATCACCCGTATGCGACCAGCTGGCCAGACCTTGAGTGTAACCCTCTATACCATTGTTGGTCAGATTAGACAGGTTGCCACCGTTGATGTCGCAGAGGAAGATATCATAGCCTCCATGTGGGTTAGTCACATCGACCATGCGGGAAAATGCAATCTGAGTAGCATCCGGGTTGAAGCGGGGATCGTAATCGCCATAAGGCAGGGGAGCATCACCCCATTCGCCTGCATTGGGCGGATCAGTCAGTGGTGCGGGATTGCTGCCGTCTGCATTGATAGTCCAGATACTGCTACCGGAAGTGAATGCGATCAACTCGTTACGCCAGTGTACATCCGCATCGTGAGTACCTGAATCAAAAAGCAGCCTTTCGTTATTCCCGTCGCTATCAACCAGATAAAGGTCCAGATTGAAAACTTCCTGCCGGCTGGAGAGAAAGACAAGGGTTGTATCAACCGGGGAAAAGGCGGGATACATGTCCCAGTAGTCGTTGTGTGTGATACGTTGGAATGATTCACCATCAATGCCGATGGAGCAAATTTCTTCGTCCAGGCTGTCCGGCACTCCACCGTTATCGTCTATCTGGCGTGTGAAAATGAAGCGATCACCAGCGCTGTTGAGACGCAGGAAGTTGTAGCCATCCGCGGAACTGGCAATCAAGTCCACCTCTTCCGTAGCCAGGTCCAGGGCGTAGATGCCAAACCGGTCCACGTGTGGAACTTCCAGGACCGGGTCCTCCTCGGCAGGTGTGCAGCCGACGAGTAGCAGGAACATCAGTATCGGGCCAGCTGACGGAAATCCCCTCTGGAAAGAACTGTGAATAGTCATTACGACTCCTGTTTTTCAGGAACACCTCATAGATTACCGCAACTACTCTGTTTACCAGAACAATGATTCGAAGCAGCGGTCTTTACTGTCGCTGGATCATCTCGATAGCATCCTCCGGGCAGATATACTTACAGGCGGAACAACCCCAGCATTGCCCGGAGTTAACGAGCATTTCCCCATCTTCGATTGAACGGGCATCGTAAACGCAGGCATCAAGGCAGAGACCACAGAGATTACAGAGATCCAGATTCGTCTGTTCAATCCAGTTACTTTTATCACAGCTGTCCTGAACCCGGTTGCCCTCCTGGTCACGAAACCACATGCAGCCGCACGAACAACAGAAGCAGATCCACTGCTCATCTTCCATAAACCTGAACAGATTACCCTGTTTCATCCACTCTGCATGTAGAGCCAGCGCCTCTTGCTGGCTGATCTGGCGGTACTCATACTGTTGATCTGCAGGATCGGGGCGGTGAAAACCCATACAGGTTTCCAGCGGGTGACCGCAGTATTCCCAGCTGGTCTTGCCATCACGCGCAGGTGTACGACAGAAGCAGTTATTGACAAAAATCTCTTCATGTGCCTCTATGGCTGCGCGTGCCTCCTCATAGGTACAGACAGCGTGCTTGTGATCAGTCCCCATCCTCTCTCCTTTCGCTCTGACCTGACCCGGGATTATTTATAAAGAATGTCCCAGATGCCTTCAAACATGGACCACTTATCATTCTCCCTGTCGTAGTAGAAAGTAATGAGACGATGTTTCAGTTCCGGGTGCTTCTCGAGGAACCGGGTATAGCTGGCGTCTACAGAATAGTCAGCAACCTCCACAGAGGGGGGATTGCCTCCCACCCAGACAAATCTCTGCCCGGTCAACCGACTCCGGACCCGGGTGGCCAGCCGCTGTACCGGTTCGTTATCATAATCTCCCAGCAGCACGACCAGGTCCCCGCTCTCAGTTGTCATGAAACCATTGAGAAATTCGTGATACACGGCAGCTGCAAATTCCCATCTGCGCTGGAATTCCTGGAAGGTAAGCGTATCATCGATTGTTTTCCCGGCTTCCAGTTGCAGCGAGACCAGCTTCACCCGCGTAACTTCGCCACTTTCCCGAATGCAGATCTGAAGCTGGAAATCACCCGGTTCAAGTTGACCGGCCAGCCGGCTGTTCTCCCGGTCATAGTCCAACTGTCTATCGTTGTAGTAGAACCTGCCCTCCTGGAAGAGCGTCGTTGCAATGTTATCCGGATTGAGAGTTACCGGCAGGCCCGCTTCATCCTGCAACTTGAAAGCAACATCAACAAGGGTGCCGGTGCCGCTGTCAATGTCCGGTGCCTGTGTGGTGAAACGGTTCTCCTTCACATCGTAGTTACTCCAGACGCTGTCCGACAGCAGGGCGATGGTTGAGGGTATACGGGTGTACTGCGCTGGAATCTGATTGGCCTTGAGTACATAACAGCTCAGCATTTTGAACTGGTAGTCCTGTAGGAAAGGAGCTGCAAGCATGTTGCCCAGCGAAAGCAGGCCGCCGGGAGCTTCTTCCTCGTCAATCGTGTGGCGCGAATGTATCACGTCCAGTACTGCAGGGATTCTTTCTCCTGTTGAGAGGTTGTGATTGACAATATACTCTGCCGGAACAGACACCAGCGGTAACTGTTCATAATATATCGAAGGTGCGAGCAGGCTGCTCCATGAGTCCTCTGTCAACTGCCGGGTGGCCAGATCGAGATATGTAGCATAGAGCTGCTCCCATTGCAGCAGATTTGCCTGCCAGTAGAATTTTGCATCGATCATCAGCGCCTTCACCCAGAAGTCGGCCGGGATATCCGGATGCGCTTCCACCAGCTTCAGCAGCGGTAGTTTATTGTTACGTGACTGATTAAAAAGCTCTACGAAGTTAGAGTCTGCCGCAGGCGCCCCGGTGGGGACCTCCTGCGATTGTATGCTGTCGATCAGAGCATTGTACCGCTTCGCCGCCAGCCGCTTTCGCGCGGCGAAGAACTCAGGATCATCCTGACGTTGCCCTTTGCCCGGTGGGTACTCCAGCAGGAGCTCCTCATGTTCCCAGCTACGCTCTTTAATTCTCAAAGTGTAGCTGGCAGGCGCACCACTGCTGTCGTATGGCACCAGTACGTAGTCGAACAGGCTGTCCTTGAATGCAACCGCCAGGAAACCCCCGGTACTGATATCTAGCTTCGCCCTTCCGCAGCTGTCGGTTTTAATTTCCAGCAGTGGCCTCAGGAGGGAGAAGTTGAAAGCCATGATATTCACAGCAGCTTCCGGAACCGGAGAGTTGTCTGCGTCAATCACAGAAAAGGCGATGTTGCGGGTCTGCTGATAGTAGCGGGTTGAATTGACATAGCTGGTACTGCCTGTCTCGGATACGACCTCATCCAGACTGTCCGGAAAACTGCTGCGTGCCAGTACAAGCAGGGCCTTGTTAACTGAGCCGCTGAACCAGGTCGAGTTCAGATGGTAGTCCGGTTGCGCGTTTTCGACATAGTGCCAGTGACCATCGACAAAGACCTCAGTCCAGGCGTGATTGTTGTCGGTGTGTGGCCACCAGGGGGTCCAGGCCGGGCGGGCAGGGATGCCGACAGTCCGGCAGGCAGAGATGAAGAACACCTGCATTTCGCCACAACGGCCAATATGACTCTTGTCAACAATGGAAAGAGGATCCTGTGTGCGTCCGGAAGTGGAGACAAATGTCATGTTTTCCCGGCACCAGAGGTTGACCGCCCGAATCCGTTCCAGGAGATCCGGGTGTTGCTCTCTGAGTTTCAGCAAGCCCAGTTCTGAAAACCGGTCACGGTAGGGAGTCAGCTTCTCGTTGCCTATGGTTATTTTCGCGATGTAGGAGAGGAAGAACTCAGCCGAGCAGTCAAAATCCTCAAGCTCCAGCAGCTGCTGAATCCGTAGATAATTCGCAAACAGGTCCACCGGGTCCGCGTTCCAGAGAGTAGCACTCCGCTCAGCCATGATCAGGTATGCCATAACACCGTCGGGATATTCGTTCAGGTAGGATTTATAGACATCGGCCAGATCATCCGGTAACGGCTCGATGTTGGTCAGGGCGTGGGTGGTAAGGGTATCCTGCAGCGCCTGGTTGATGGTGATGCTTGCCAGGAGCAGCGCTGGCAGGAGTGTGATAGAAAGCAGAATGATCAGCAGTCGGCGCATAAATCCCCCGGATAGTCAAGTTATCAGAAGCGGATTATTGAGAATAAAAAAGGGCGGTCCCATACAATGGAATCGCCCTCAATGTATCACATTTATCTCGGAATTACCACTTACCATCTTCGAGATACTGCTCGATTGAGCTGGCGGCTACTCGTCCCGCACCCATCGCCAGGATAACTGTAGCGCCACCGGTAACGATATCACCGCCGGCGAAGACTCCCTTCTTACTGGTCCGCATGGTGGCTTCATCCGCCACAATGTTACCCCACTTGTTGAAGTCCATATCCGGGGTGGTCTGTTTTAAAAGCGGGTTGCTGCCGTTACCGATTGCGACCACGACCGCGTCAATATCGAGTTCGTATTCCGAACCCTCCATCGGGTGTGGCCTGCGGCGCCCGGAGTCATCCGGTTCACCCAGCTCCATTTTGATAACACGGGCTTTAACAACCCTGCCACTCTCATCACCAATATACTCAGTCGGTGCCTGCAGCATCTTGAATTGCACACCCTCTTCTCTGGCGTGATGAATCTCCTCATCACGCGCGGGCATCTCCGCATCGGAACGTCGATAGAGCAGGTAGCCGTTTTCAGCACCGAGGCGCAGCGCAGTACGCACAGCATCCATAGCTGTGTTACCACCACCGACAACCGCTACATTCTTCCCTTTAAGATCCAGCATAGGTGTATCCGCATCCGGGAAATTGTAAGCCTTCATCAGGTTAACGCGGGTCAGATATTCGTTAGCGCTGTATACTCCGATCAGGTTTTCTCCGGGGATGTTCATGAAATAAGGCAATCCCGCACCAACCCCTATAAACACAGCATCGAAACCTTCATCCTGCATAAGCTCGTCGATAGTGTCCAGCTTACCCACGACGATATTCGTGTGGAAATGAACACCGGCAGCTGCCAGATTATCCACTTCACGACGAACGATACTCTTGGGCAGTCGAAACTCCGGAATACCATAAACCAGCACACCACCGATATCGTGCAGTGCTTCAAAGACATGTACTTCATGACCGCTTTTCACCAGATCACCGGCGCAGGCGAGCCCGGAGGGGCCACCACCGACGATGGCAATTTTGCGTCTGGTCCTGATGCTGACAGGTTCCGGTTTTTCTGTACTGTATTTCAGCTCCCAGTCTGCAGCGAATCGTTCCAGATTTCCAACTGCTACCGGATTACCCTTCTTCCCGATGATACAGAGCTGTTCACACTGCTCCTCCTGTGGACAAACGCGACCACAGACTGCCGGCAGGCTGTTATCTTCTTTGAGTTTTGCGGCAGCAAGCATATGCTCACCGGCGGCAATGAGCTTAATGAAAGCAGGGATGTCGATAGTGACAGGACAGCCAGGTACACACTTCGGTGGGTTGCACTGGAGACAACGCATCGCTTCAGTGCGGGCTGCTTCTTCTTCAAGCCCGAAATTCACCTCTTCGAAATTCGTGTTTCGAACCTGCGGATCCTGCTCCGGCATTGGCTGTCGGGGGATCTGCATTCTCTCCTTGGCTTTCATGTCAGGATCATAGGTGAACGCCATCTGCTTTCCTTTCGCTTAAGCCGCGGGGCTTCTCTATTACGATTACGCTACCTGTCCAATGTTTCGATGAAACTGTCCAGGGAGCATTTCTCTTCATGGAAGTAGGTTTGATTCCGCATGGTAAGTTCTTCGAAATCAACTTCGTGGCCATCAAATTCCGGCCCATCAACACAGGCAAACTTCGTCTCTCCACCTGCAGTAACCCGGCAGCCACCGCACATACCGGTACCATCCACCATGATCGGATTCAAACTGACCACAGTCTTGATACCATGCTTACGGGTTATCTCGGCGACGAATTTCATCATCGGAATGGGGCCGATAGCGAGTACATAGTCAATCTGCTCGCCGGAATCGATCATCTCCTGCAGCTTCTGGGTGACGAAGCCATGGATGCCGTAACTGCCATCATCTGTGCAGATGTAAGTCTCATCAACCTGTGCTTCCATCTCTTTTTCGAGAATGACCAGATCGTGAGTACGGGCGCCAATGATGGCGCTGACCCTGTTGCCGGCTTTCTTGAGGCCGACAGCTGTGGGATAAGCGATCGCGGTTCCCACACCACCACCTATAACAACAGCATGGCCAAAATTCTCGAGTTCGGAAGCCAGTCCCAGAGGGCCAACCAGATCTCGTATCTCGTCACCCGCTTCCAGCTGATTCAGCAGGCGGGTAGTCTTGCCTATTCCCTGTACAATCAGCTCGATCGTGCCCTCCTCGGGATTTCCACCGGCGATAGTCAACGGAATCCGCTCGCCGGTTTCATCCACACGAATGATGACAAACTGCCCCGGTTGTTGCTTACGGGCGATTTTGGGAGCGTCGATGAAAAAGTGCTTCACATCATCAGAAAGAAAGCGGGCCTGAGTGATTTTGAACATGAGATTTCCTTAAGCTTAACCGGGAACAGTTCCCGTTCAGGTGCAATTGTAAGTCAGTTGTGATGAGAACCGACTGCTGGTGAAGAAACAATTTACAGGTTGACCCGATACTCTCTCAAGTAAAATAATGCCTGCCCCGGTTTCCCGGTAGAAAACAGCGATCACGGAAAGGAGTTGGCATTTTCACAGCTTACTCCGCATACATCTGTCGCCCGCACAGAAATTAAAAAACGGCCTGGTGGTTATGAAGATGGCAACTGCTGATGTCGATAATCAAAGTTGATAGGGGGACAAATCAAATCCCGGTCGATCTACAGGCTGGTTTAGCAAGGTAAATAGTATGATTGAATCGTCTCCGTCCAATCGCATATTGGTGGTTGAGGACGCTGTTGCCAATGCGGAAATGTTGCAGGATTTCCTGCAGAGCAAAGGATATATCGTAGAATGTGCGGTAAACGGATTAGAGGCGCTTCAAAAAGTGGCCGAGTTTCAGCCGGATCTGGTGTTGCTTGATATTGTGATGCCGGAGATGGATGGTTATGAAGTCTGCAAACGGTTAAAAGCCGATTCCCACACAGAATTTATCCCCATCGTGTTTTTGACGGGGCTGGCTGATACACGCAACCGGGTGGCTGGATTAAAGCTGGGCGCCGAGGACTTTATTTTCAAACCGTTTGATCTTACCGAAGTTTACATCCGGGTGAGAAATCTACTCCTGATCAAGCGCTACCAGGACGACCTGCTGCACAGCAATGAAACTCTGGAACGGCGTGTAATTGCCCGCACCAAGGAACTGGAGCAGGTTGTGGGGGATTTGCAGACTACCCAGAAACGGATCGAGCAGACTTATTATGATTCCGTGTACAGGCTTTCCGTAGCAGCGGAGTACCGGGACAACGAGACCAGCAATCATATTAAACGGATGAGCCGCTACTCCGAGTTGTTGGCAAAGCGTTGCGGGTTTTCTGAAACTGATGTAAGGCTTGTTCGTCATGCCAGCCCCATGCATGATGTGGGCAAACTCGGCATTCCCGATAACATTCTACTCAAGCCTGCCAGGCTAACGCAGGAGGAGTTCAGTATCATGAAACAGCATACTGAAATCGGTGCCCGCATCCTGGCTGATTCAGATTCGGATCTGATCAAGATGGCACAGACTATCGCAATATCCCATCATGAGTGGTGGGATGGATCCGGCTATCCGGTAGGCCTGCTGGCTGAGGAGATACCTCTGGTCGGACGCATTGTGGCAGTGGCGGACGTGTTCGATGCGTTGATGTCGAAGCGGATATACAAACGCGCTTACAGCATTGAGGAGACGCTGGAGATATTGCGTGATTCCGCTGGCAGGCATCTGGATCCAGAACTTGTCAGGCATTTTCTCAAATCGATCGACGAAGTAATCGAAATAGCGGATTCTTTCTCTGAAGATGATGTCGATCAAAGCCGTTTGCTTAAACTGGCCTGATAAACAGTACAGCGGTTGTTATTACTTGACCTGTTCTCCCTGTCCGGGGCGGAGAAGCTGGCAAGCGTATTATTCGAACCAGTCAAGCATCTCCTCAAGCACCCTGGCACCTCCTCTTTACCCGAATACACTTGCTGTTATTTCCCACCACCCTTAATTTCTCTACATGAACACGACCCTGTTAAAAACAGTGAAACGGGGTATACCTGCTAGTAATGATGACCCAATCCACTGGAGGAATTGTGACCAAACTGCTCGACACCGTGCTGCTGCTGGCTCTGCCAGCTTCCGGCAAATCAGAAGTACGTAAATATCTGGATGGACTCTCCGGCGATGTCTGTCAGAGCGATTTCCACATGGGATCCACAGTCCAGCTGGATGATTATCCCTATGTCCACTTTATGCACCGCATTGATGACGAGCTGATGCTGCGTGGGCAACCCTATGTGTTTTTCCGTGGGCCAACCCGCCCCTTTATCGATAATTTCGAATGGGGAACCCTGGTGCATATGCTCAACGAAGACTATGACGACCTGCGGGCACAGCGTACGGTGGAAACCCACTCTGCCTCACAATGGCTCTTTGACCGACTGGACGCAGCACATGCCACAGTTGGCCTGCCAAGGGCGCTGGGCGAAGTGCCATACCGGATTCGGGGTGAAATCGCTGAAGTGATGGAGGCGGAAATAGCTCCTGAATTGAAGTATCGCAATCAGATCTGCAGCGGTGGGCTGGAAGGGAAAACTATTGTCATCGAAGCTGCACGTGGCGGGACCAATGGAGCCACCTTCCCGCTGACACCTCCCCAGGGGTATCAGTATTCTCTCAGTGAGTTTTCAGATGATATTCTGGACCGGGCCAGCATTCTCTATGTCTGGGTTACCCCGGAGGATTCCCGGCGCAAGAACATCGAGCGGGGGAAACCGGACGGGCAGTCTTCGATCCTGCATCACTCCGTGCCGATGGAGGTCATGCTCGGGGAGTACGGGCTGGATGACATGGAGTATCTGATCGAACAGTCCGGTCAACCGAATACGGTTGAAATCAGTCGTCCACGGCTGGTTACGAACGATAAAGGGGAGCAGGTTTATGTCTGGCGCTCCTGGAATCTGCCGGTAGGGCGCTTTGACAACCGTAACGATCTTACCTCTTTTATCCGGAATGATAAATGGGAAGAAGCGGAGATAGCAGCACTGCACGGTGGCCTGAAGGAAGCCTTCGACAAGCTGGCGCGGTGAGCTGACAGTACCTGTCCGCCTGCTCTGATGATCTGCTTGAAACAGCATGTGATACAAATGGAAATCGGGGAGATTATTCCATGGATGAAAAACAGCAGGATGAATTCGTAGAGACCTTTGGCGAAGAGCTCGGAGAGGAAATCGATATCGAGGCGACCAGAAAAGCCCATAAGATGAGTATGACCGGCTGGGCACTGTTCTTCATCTGGCTCGGCATAGTCTTCAGTTTGAATCTCGGCGCAAGTGTTGGCATGCTGGGTGTTGGTGTTATAACACTGGGCGTACAGATGGCGCGCAAGATGTCCGGACTGCAGGTAGAAGGATTCTGGGTGCTGGTCGGTGTGCTGCTGCTGCTTGGCAGCCTGGGGAAACTGATCTCATTCGGGATAGCCCTGATACCACTGGCCCTGATTCTGGCAGGTGTGATTATACTCTGGTCTGTTTACTTCGGGAAGCGCGCCCGGAGGAACAGGTAATTCCAACAGCTTATCGTTGTTTCGTCCCGGGTTAAAATCCGGGGGCTGTGGACGGCATATTGCCAGGACCAGTAAACACCTATATCTGAGAGGCGCCAGTGTTCTCCCTCAAGCAATCCCTCAATATCGCAATTACCGCGCTGCTCTTCATTGTTGCCTACAGTACAGCCAGTGCGACTACTGTCAGCCAGGCAGCCGTACTCTTCCTGAGAATCTCCCCGTCAACGGTTGCCAACGGTATGGGGCAAACCTACTCCCCCCTGAGCTTCAGCGACAGTTTCCAGAACTACTTCTTTCCAGGATCCTCCATTGAGCACGGTGTCAGTCTGACCAATGGATTCAAGGTAGATTGGTTGCCATCGTGGGGGTTTGACGACCTGTACTACGACATGGAAGCGTATCAGGTCGGATTACCGATGAATTGCCCTGGAGTCAACAGTCTGCTTTTCAGCTTCAGTTTCTATAGTATCCTGTTCGATATGGGCGCACAACCATGGACAGATGAGAACGGAAACACCATGGGAACGATTGAAAGCTGGGACAGGGCGCGGGCACTTCGCTTCGGCATCAGCTGGAGAGAACAGTGGCAGCGGAACTGGCTGAACCAGACGACTTTGAATGCCGGTTGGGGTCTGGATTTTGTTTACAGCAATCTGGCTACCGGGGTTCAGGTAGGAAGTCAGGTGGCACATGCGGGGCAGGCAACATGCTGGGACTGGGGGCTGAGTGCAACATCCCGAATCCTGCAATCGTCAGACGGTAACGTCAGCCTGGATCTCGGTATGCAGGTTGCGGAGAACTTCATCAGTAACCAGGATATCTACTATGTTGATGTGGCACACGCTGATCCACTGCCACGCACAGCCAGCTGGAGCCTGGCCTGTGCTGTTGAATGGCGATTAGACACACTGCCCCTGGGCAGGGTACATATTGCATGGGGCAGAGATATCATCCTGCTTGATGAGAATGGGGACTATAAGCCGTTTCTCAGCTCCATTACCAATGGTGGAGACGTAAGTCATATTGGCAGGGAGTTTACAGTCGCTGATATAATTACCTGGCGCACCGGTATTTTTGATGAGGACTGGCGGAACTCCGGTATTACTACACGGGGCTGGGGTGTACAGACTCTGGGGATCAGAAGTTATCTGGACTATCTGCCAGAACTGCAGCAGAACCGCTATCTGAATCTCTTTTTAACCCGGTTCAATCTGTTCTACAACTACAGCAGCTGGGATGGTAAACATCACGCGTTTAGTGGAACCGTGTATCAGGAGATTGGGATAAGTTTCGGACAGTGATTTGTTAAACAGGACTGGAATACATGTTTCCCACTGAATCATAAGGAGTATATAATGATACGCTACCTGTTCACACTGCTGGTTGTCTCCATAATGGCTGTTTCCAGCCCGGTACTGGCTCAGGAAGATAGCGAAGAGGAAACCAGATCATGGAAGGATATTCGTGTTGGTATAGGTATTCAGGTGCCTTACTACTGGTCAGATATCTACTATTTCGGAGAACAGATTCCCCTCTATTTTCCTATCCAGCTGGGCGACAGGTTCATGATCGAACCTGCGCTGTTTTTCTACAAAGACAAGGACAAGAATCCCGACTATACATACGTCTATGAAGTAGTAAAGCTTGAGATAGGTCTATTCGGTGTCCTTGAACGAGCCAGAACGCACTTTTATGGCGGCATCAGATTGACTCGAAATCATCGCAAGAGCGTTAGAACCTATGAGGACCCCCTGCACGATGATAAGTTTCAATACTGGGAAACTCTACTGACGCCGACTTTTGGGGGAGAATACTTTTTCTCAGAGATTTTCAGTCTGGGTGGAGAGTTAGGCGTGAAGTACCTGCTGGATAGCAAAACAGAAGATGACGATGATTGGTACACAACGCACGAAGAAGATCAGTCAACGGTGACCAAGGTCTTTATGCGCTTCTATTTCCCCGGGAAATAGCTGTTGCACCTGCCACGGGTGCGGAAGTAATATACCTGTCTGCTGAAACCATCTCTCAGGAAACAGGTCTCAGCTTCGGGTATTAAATCTGAAAACAGGTAACGAGTGCCGCTACCCTATTGTATTATCGATCATCTCACCGATCGAAACACCGAGCTGATCCTTAACCCGCTCCACTTCAGTGGCAAATTCCTCGTCAGTGATTTTACCATCTCTGAACGCCTGCAATGATTCCATCAATGTAGTGTGCTTGTTGCGGGCAGCGTTTGAAATCACACCACCCCGCAGTGCGCCTTTACCAACCGGTCGGGTAAACCCACCGTCCTCAATCATCTGAAACAGCTCCTGAGAGGGGGGAAGTGCTGCCATCCTCATGTCCTTGCGCATTGCCGCCCGGTCAGCATTGGAAAAGTTTTCCGGGTCATACTTGGCAAGAATGTCCTTTGTTGCCGCGATCTGATCCTCGGTGAGCGGTTGAGTCCGCATTTGAGAGATGAGTTCCTGAGGGTTAAAACCCTGAGTTTCAGTGACTTGCATTATAAAGTCTCCTTGTATGAGTCATTTTTTGACTACCGAACATGGCAATGAAAGGCAACATTTATGCCAGCGGATATCGTAAGAGGATGGTTTTCGTATACCTATAAGGATCAATATGATACATATTTCCGGGGTCGGACCAGGTTATATCACGAAGAAACAATAAGATGGGGTGCTAAAACAACCTGAGATAAGTCGAAGTTGGCACTTTTTCGCCCAATAAGTGGGCTGTAACAATATTGCAGGGTGGTGGTTGTAAATCGGGGGGTCAAGCTCTTCTGAGTATAGTCGCCGGCAGAACTTCTCGACCGGCAGCTCGCCTTGTCCGTTCCCGCAGGTGAACGACCCATAACGACAATGCGACCAATCCCAGGCCAAGCGCAAAAGAGACCGGCTCTCTGGCCGATAATTCGGAGGGCATCAACCACATGCCACCGGCCACACCGATAACCAGCATCACCAGCGGCAGGCCGTACAGCAGGAAACTGGCCTTGAGCACAGCGCCACCGGTCACAGCAATAACAACCTTGTCACCGGGCTCAACACCTATCGGATCGGCGACCTCCAGTGTGCGTCGTTCAGCATCCTCCGGTTTGCAGATAACATTAGCCGCACAGGAAGCGCAGGCTTCACCCGCAATCATCATCACCCGGGCACGACGCTGAACACCATCTTCTACCTCCACCACAATTCCCTCTTCATGGAGTTGTTCGCCTCTGGTCCGGTTACTCATGTTCTGCTCTTCTATGATGTTGGTCTGTTTATGACAGCGCTCTCAGGAAATCAGGCTGGTGGCTGTGGCATGGGTGACGAAAGCGATCCACGCAGCTGTCCCGCTCGCACCTGGGTATATTTCGTATAGGGGCCGATAGCGCCGGTAGGGCATTTCTCGAACGGCACTATGGCCGGGTTGAGCTTTTCATAATCGATGACCGCCAGGCCATTGTCCATGTAGGCGGAATCCTCAACTTTGCGGGTACAGATACCGCAACCAATACAGGCCACCTTGCAGGTCTTACGGGAGGTCTTAGGATCGTCATGGCTGCGGCAGAAAACAAAGTGTTCACGTGTGATCGGATGCATTTCGATAACATCACGGGGGCAGGCGCGGGCGCAGGCTCCACAGCCGGTACAGAGTTCGTCGATAATCTCCGGCAATCCGGCATCATTCATAAAGATAGCATCGAAATTACAGGCTTCGACGCAATCACCACCACCGACGCAACCCCACATGCATGTCTGCTCACCACCGGCTACCAGTACACGCGCAGAGCATTTCTGCGGGCCGTCGTAAGTTGCTTTTTCCTGGACCAGCCCTTTACCACCACGGCAGTGCACCCGGGCAACGATCTTCACTGTATCACCAGCATCTACACCCATGACGTGAGCAACCGCTTCAGCAGTATCCGCACCGCCCACCGGACAACCGTTTACCTCCTGACGGCCCTCAACTACACTGACGGCAAAAGCCTGACAGCCAGCCTCTCCACAGGCACCACAGTTGGCGCCAGGCAGCACGTCGTTCACATCATTGATACGGGGGTCTTCTTCAACGCGCAGCTTGCGGTCGGCGATAGCCAGCGCTCCGGCAAAGAATATTCCCAATCCACCCATGGTCAACAGTGATAAGGTCAGCGTTGCATCCATTCGTCGACTCCTTGCGTCCTTAACATCACCAAACAGCAGCTCTGGGAACAGCGGGATTCCCACCAGCTTAAAGCAGCTAAATCATACCTGCAAAACCCATGAAAGCCATCGCCATAATACCGGCGACAATCATTGTGATACCGGCTCCCTGCAGACTGCGGGGAACGGCAGCCAGCTCCAGCTCCTCACGGATACCGGCCATCAGCGAAATCGCCAGTGTGAAACCGGCACCAGCACCGATACCGTAAATCAATCCCTCGATGAAACTGTATTCACGAAGCTGGATGAAAAGCGCCAGTCCCATGATGGCACAGTTGGTTGTAATCAGCGGCAGGAAAATACCGAGGGTGCGGTAAAGCGGCTGACTCACCTTTTTAATCACCATCTCGACGAACTGCACCAGCGAGGCTATCACCAGAATGAACGACACCGTCTCCAGGAATTCGATATTCAACGGCACCAGAATAAAGTGCTTGATCAGCCAGGTGACCATTGCGGTCATAGTCATGACAAAAGTTGTGGCCAACCCCATCGAGACGGCGCTGCTGATTTTGCCGGAGACACCGACAAAGGGGCAGATACCGAGGAAATAACTCAACACGAAGTTGTTGACGACCGCCGCGGACAGGAAAATCAGAAAGAATTCCATCAGTTATCCTCCCCGGTCTTAGTTTCAGGTTTGTCACTGCCGGTTTCCGCTTCAGGTTCCGGCTCAATGACAGGAACCGGTACGGTGACAGGCACCAGCGCCAGACGTTGTGACAACTCCCGATTGCGGTTGATGATGTTGACAGTTCCCAGCATCAGACCCAGCGTAAGGAAAGCGCCGGCAGGTAGAATCATAATCACCCACGGCTCCCAAACGGGCAGCACTGTGAATTCAAAGAGCTTACCGGTTCCCAGCAATTCCCGGATGCCGCCCAGCACGATCAGCGCTCCTGTGAATCCGATACCCATACCGAGAGCATCCAGCAGAGCGCGTCCCGGCTTGTTGCGGGAGGCGAAAGCCTCCTGGCGACCGAGGATAAGGCAATTGACAACAATCAAAGGAATAAAAGCACCCAGCGATTTACTCATGGCGGGGAACTGCGCTTTCATTACCAGGTCTACGATTGTCACAAAGGTAGCGATGATGACGATGAAGGAGGCGATACGCACCTGTGAGGGAATCAGGTTGCGAATCAGGGAAATGAGCAGGCTGGCTGACAGCAGCACGAAGGTAGTAGCCAGACCCATGGCCATGCCGTTGAGGGCGGAAACCGTAACCGCCAGTGCTGGGCAGAGTCCCAGCAGCTGACGCAGGACCGGATTCTGATCCCAGAGCCCCTTCATGAGTTCGGTTGCTCTAGTCGCTTGTTTACTCATCGCCTTCTCCTTCAGCATTAACAGCAGTACCGGTAGATGCTTCCAGCAGGTTGCCATCAGCCAGCAGGCCGCGCAAATCCGGTACGATATCATTGAGTATATCTACGACAGCTTTGGAGGAGATGGTCGCACCGGTAATGTATTCCACCTCGCGGGCATTTTCACGCGCCCGCTTCACAACATACAAATCCTCACTGATCTGCAGGTGGCCGTCTCCGTCGATGGTGTAGAACTGCTGCGGAAAGGCGCCGTCACGGATCTTGGTACCGAGACCGGGGGTTTCGGTGTCCTTGAGCACTTTGAGACCACGCGTTTCTGTCAGGTCGTTGGACAGGCCTACCATCAGGTGGATTTTACCCTGAAAACCGTTACCGGCACCGGTCAACGCCCAACCCAGCGGTTTACCTTCAGCGTCCATTACCCGGAAGGCATCAGGGAGCGGATTATCCTCAGTGGCAGTCAGCAGCGAGTCCAACGGTGTGGAATCGCTTCCACCGGGAATAACTTCCATCACTGCTGCCAGCTTTTCCTGCAACTCGTTGTAGGCAATCTTCGGTGCAGCCCATTTATTCACCAGCGACAGAGCGCCACCGGAAAAGAGACCGATACAGCACAGCGTCAGCAGCATCTGCAGGATTGTTTTCATTTGGCCTCCCCGAAGATTTTTGGTCGCGTCCAGCGGTTAATGAGCGGGACAGCGGTGTTCATCAGCAGAATGGAATACATGACACCCTCCGGCAGGCCACCGAAAAGGCGGATCAGGACGGTCAGAATGCCGATCCCGATTCCGAAGTACCACATCCCCTTACCGGTCAGCGGCGAGGTTACCAGATCGGTTGCCATGAAGAGGGCACCGAAGAGGAAACCACCTGACAGCAGGTGAAAGAGCGGGTTGGGATAAAGCGCGGGATCTATCAACCAGAAAACACCGCCCAGAAAGACGGCGCCAATAGCCATTGCCAGCGGGATGCGCCAGTTGGCGACTCTGGTGAAGAGCAGTACAGCGCCGCCGATCAGCACAGCTACAGCGGAAGTCTCTCCCAGGCAGCCGGCGGTAGTTCCCATCAGCATGTCACTGTATGGAGTCATCGCTTCAATAGCAGCAACACCGGCGTCTCGGAATTTCATGATAGCCAGCGGAGTGGCGGAGCTGACAGCGTCAACCGTCAACTTGTTGATGGTCCAGGTGGTCATGGCAACCGGGAAAGCCGCCTGCAAAAAGGCACGACCGACCAGAGCCGGATTGAATATATTGGCACCCAGGCCACCGAAAACCGCTTTACCCAGCCCGATTGCAATCACGCCACCCAGCAATGCTCCCGGTAACGGGAAGGAGGGTGGTAGAATCAACCCCAGCAGCAGGCCGGTAAGCAGCGCGCTGCCATCACCCAGTGAGAATGGCTGTTTGCGCCAGATGTTGATCAGCCATTCGGTTCCTACCGCACCAATGATGCTGGCGGCTACCAGCAGCAGGGCACTCCAACCGAAGAAAATCACACCGGCGAGCAACGATGGTACCAGTGCGGCAGTTACTATCCACATCATGGCGGCAGTACTCCAGCCGGTATGATCATGTGGTGAGGTAACCAGCTGCATCCTGGAAACTACCGGGACTGTCTTTTCCTGTGGCCTGGTCTCAGTTTCACTCATCTGTTATTAACTCCGGTTTGGTAATACCCCAAAAGAGGAACCGCTATCTATAAACTAAGTTTTCGAATACCCTGTTTGCCCATGCGGAACCACTGTACCAGCGGGATGTGAGCCGGGCAGGTGTAAGAACAGCTGCCGCACTCCATGCATGTCTCGAGTCCGAGATCCTTCGCCTCCTCGAAACGGTCCAGTTCGCTCAGGCGAGCCAGACGACTTGGCAACAGGTTAAGCGGACAGACTGTGACACATTTACCACAGCTGAGACAGGCAGTAGTAGCCGGTTCAGCGATGTCCGCTTCTGTCAGTACCAGGATGCCGGAAGTAGCTTTGACTACCGGCGCGTTGAGATCGTGCTGAGCAGTACCCATCATCGGACCACCGATAACAACCCTGGCCGCATCTTCAGTCATACCGCCACAGAAGTCGAGCACTTCTGAAACAGGAGTACCGACATGGACCAGCAGGTTTTTAGGCTCTCTGATACCACGACCGGTCACTGTGAGGGCGGCTGTAGTCTGCGGTAACCCCAGCAGGATCGCGTCTCTCATGGCCAGGACGGTGCCGATATTCTGGATGGCAACTTTTGCGTCCATTGGCAGGCCACCGGGCGGGACTTCACGACCGGTAATCGCCTTTATCAGCATCTTCTCAGCACCCTGCGGGTATTTCACCTTCAGGGGGAGAATAGTGATTTCCGGCCAGTCAGCACCATTAGTACGGGCTGGTTGCAATGCGTTAACCGCTTCCTGCAGCGCCTTGATGGCAGCAGGTTTATTGTTTTCTATACCGATAGTTGCTCTGGTAATGCTGAGCGCACGGCAGATAAGACGCGTCCCCTCCAGCAGATCCTGTGTACGCTCCATCATCAGGCGGAAGTCGCGAGTCAGATAGGGTTCACACTCACAGCCGTTGATGACCAGCTCTTCTACCTCTTTTTCCGGAGGTGGCATCAGCTTGACATTGGCTGGAAAAGCAGCACCACCCTGTCCGACAATACCGGCAGCTTTCACACCCTCGATAATCTGCTCTTTGGTCGCATTCTCCAGATCATATGAAGGCAATCGTACCGGGTCTGTAGAAACAGGTTCCTCGCCCTCTTCCGGTTCCGGCGGGTCACCGGCCTTGATGGCAATCAAGTCGCCCGGGAAACCGCTGAGAGTACCACCACGCAGTGGTTTCTGCACCTGGCCGTTGATCGGGATATGCACATTTGCAGAGATAAACCCATCGCTTTCACCAGCGAGGGCGCCCTGACAGACATAATCCCCCTTCTTCAGCAACAGGCGGGCCGGCTTGCCCAGATGCTGGCTCAACGGGAGCATGGCAGTGGCAGGCGGTGGCATCTGTTCGAAGGATTTATCCTCGGTCAGAGCCTTATGTTCAGCGGGATGAATACCACCACGAAAACTGTTTAATTTCATAGATTCCTCGCAAGTACCGATTGTTCGGAAAAGTTAACAAAAAGGATAAGTGGAGCAGCATTCACAGGCAATGAAAATAGGGGGAATGGTCAGAAGTTTGAACTATTAACAAAGGTAGAATCAGGTAAGTATTCAGTATGGCCCGACAGTGACAGATAGAGGAGTTACTTCAGCGAAACAGACACCTGGTAATCTATCAGTAGCACATCTAATTTTCAGCGAACTCTATCTGTTCCTGCGCTATGATATGGTTAGAAAAATCTACCTGGATCTGATCGACTGAAAATCCGCGGGAAAGAGCTTCGAGATTATTTCTGGCGGAAGTCTGTACTTCAGATTGCAGCTTGCCCACCAGTTCACCTGCAATTGAGTTCACCTGATTACGCGCTTCAGCTACCAGGTGGTTGCGGTCATCCTCATTGAAACCATCACCGAATATTTTGCCGACGAACTCCGGGAGCAGCCAGGGCAGAAAACGGGCGTTCTGCTCATCGTAGAAAGTAATGTTACGTATATTAATTTCGTAGTTGCAGCGGGGCATAGTGACTCTGAATTGCGCTATGCCGGTCTCCTCGATAGCAAAATCAGGATGGGTCAGGTCGTAGGCAAACCCGATGTCGAATTCAAAAATCATCACCATCTTCTTGGTGCTGGTCAACCATTCGAAGTACTTTTTGCCGGTATCTCCCAGCCAGTGATCCTTGGCGGTAACAATCTCTTTGGTGAGCGCCTTGTATACACGCAGTTCCCCGATCGAGCGGAGTTCCTGTATAAATGAGTGGCTGTCTATCGAGGGGCCTTTGCTGCCGTGGCGTTTCCGGCGGAACAGCCAGAAACCACCCCCGGCCAACACACCCGCCAATAGCCCGATGAGAAACTCAGTCATGGTGCATCTCCTTCAGAATGATCGTCCCGATTTGCTGCGTATTGTAAAACTAGTACGATAAAGAGAGAATCACAATCACCGTAAGCGCTTTCCACCCTGCAGAGTGATTCCTGTTGTCGCACCGGGGGTCGAGCATAGAAAAGGGGCGAACTTACACGACACATTGGCCGGGAAGTTCACCCCAGATCTATTCAGCAGGATTATGTACTATTCAAGCACGTTGATATTACGCTTGGCGCACATGTCCTTAAGCACTTTCGGCCAGACAGTGACACTGACTTCGCCGAGGTGAGCTTTCTTCAGGATGTACATATAGGTACGGGACTGGCCGATACCACCACCAAAACTCTGCGGAATATCTCCATTGATGATAGACTGGTGATATGGACGCTCCAGGAAATCTTCCTGATCGGTCATCTTGAGCTGCACCTTGAGCGTTTCCGCAGTGACGCGGATACCCATCGAAGTGAGTTCGTGACGACGTTTGGTGACATGGTTCCAGACCAGAATGTCGCCATTGAGACCGTGCATCGGCTCACCCTTGGCTGAAACAGTCTCAGTTACCCAGTCATCATAGTCGGCAGCACGCATCTCATGAGGATAACCATCCTTGAGAGTCCAGCCGATGCCATAGATAAACACGGCAGGGAACTTCTGCAGGATTGCTGTCTCACGTTCCTTGCGTGGCAAATCAGGGAACATCTCCAGGATTTCTTCAGCATGCAGGAAAGTCAACTCTTCCGGCATATCCGGGTACTTGCTGTCCTTCAGCTTCGGGAACTGCTCGTTGACCTTCATCTGCGCTTCCCGCAGGACCTTCCAGATCTTCTTAATAGCATCTGTCATGTACTCGAGATTGCGGTCTTCGTCATTAATCACTTTTTCCCAATCCCACTGATCAACATAGGCGCTGTGGTCATGATCGAGGAAGTAGTTTTTACGAACAGCATGCATGTCGGTGTAGAGCCCTTCACCAGGCTTCATATCGAACTGAGCCAGAGCAACGCGCTTCCACTTGGTAGCGGCCTGTACGACCTGTGCATCGATCGGGTTTTTTTCATAGTCATTGGAAATATGAAATCCCACCGGTGTGCGTGAGCCGTCACGATCCAGATCATCATTGACGCCGTCGTTAACATCTACGATCAGAGGTACCTGTACACGGATCAGGTTCAACTCACGGCAAAGACCGTCTTCAATAGCATTCTTTACAGTCGTGATTGCCATCTGGGTCTCTTTTGGAGTCAGCAGGTTTTCATAGTCATTGGGGAGAACTTGCTCCACCTGTTCATAAGTGCCAATACCTGGTCCGGCCAGATCAGCTTTCTTGTCGCCCATGGTTTCTCCATAGTTAAAGATGAATTGTTATCTGAGCTCAAATGTCGAGAGGAAATAATATCATGCTGGCAGGGATAAATGCAAACAGATTCAATAGTGTAGGAAAAGAAAACAGATAGCTGAAAAGTCAGGGCCGAATCACCCGATCTGCCTGCGCCATAACTTGTACTGCCTGTGCCATGGTGCCGGGCTCGCCAATCAGCAGTTTATCCTCAAGCTGATGGTACTGCAGGCAGGTGCCACAGCTGGAAATGCGTGCGCCACGCGCCTCCATTATCCGCAGGCTCTCTATCACCTCGCTACCTTCAGTTGTCAGTAGAACAGCGTTATGAACACAACCGATCATATCCACCTGAATATCAGAAGCAGCCATTTCCCTGAGAAAAATTTTCATCAACCTACGCCCCAGATCCGGATCGCCTTCCCCCATCTTGTCTGAGGACAGGTATAGAAAAGTCATATCGGTCTCCTTTATCGATGTCTTACATAGCGTGTGTTATGGATTACCTGAACCACTGATGGACACGAATCTATGAAAGAAAACCAGACTGTTGAACTTTTAATCAGTGTACTACTCATCGACTTAGATAGAGCGATTTTTGTAAGATTATGATAGAATCCATGTACAGGTTTATTCGTGTTTATCAGTGTTGATTCGTGGTTTTTCCGTTTCACTCCAGATGATAAAAAAGAAGTAGAGCAACGCAAGAGTCGCCGTGACAATGAAGGGCAGAGTTGCCAGGGCCACCCAGTGGGATATCTGCGACAACCAGTTAAACTGGTAATGTATCACAAAGTTAAGAACGACCAGCAGGTGCATAAGGAGAAAAAGGGCCGCGCCACCGAGACCGATCTGAATTCCAGCCACCAGACGTCTGTTCCCGCGTACGGTTGCTTCCGGCAGGAGAACCACCAGAAAATAGAGTATACTGATGATGGTTATCAATGGTGCCAGTAGCTGCAGGCTGCGTGTGAGTAGCAGTGGTAGAAAAACCAACACTTTAGTGTGGAAGAGTAGCCCCTTCAGCGGTACCAGCATACCGACAGCCGCACCGGTTGCACCAATTGTAGCTGCTGTACTCAGGCCTGAGTTGCTATTGGTGTAAGCAGATGTACGGAAGACAATGAAAAAAGTGATCATTGCCATATCAGATAACAATTGCAGAATAATAGTTAGAAGAACCGGCCCGGGAGCGGCCAGAACATCAGGCAGGAACGTGCCCATCAGCCGAATAAGTGAAGTGAGCAGGATTCCGATCATCACCAATAGAGCAGCGGTTCGCAGTTGCATAATCTACTCCTGACTCTTAACTGTCATCAGCATCAGATTTACGAATCCGATGAAAATGTACCTGGAGCGGCTCAATTGTAACCAACCCCTCCTCGATCACATCATCGATCAGAGGGAGAAAAGCATCAATTTTTGCGGAGAGGTCAACGATCTCAATGATGATGGGGAGATCCTGGGCAAGACGCAGCAACTTGGCGGTGTGCAGACGACTGTGAGCACCGTAGCCTTCGAGACCCCTGATAACAGTGGCTCCGGCAAGACCTTCCTCCCGCGCTTTCTTCACAATCCACTCATATAGTGGCAGACCGCCATAATGGTCACTTTCGGTGACAAAGATACGCAGCAGCTTACCATCACCGGAAATCATCATCCACCTCGCACTGTTGATAACATGTATCCCAGCCAGACAGCGGTCAGCCCGACCAGCAGTTGCAAGGCAATATTCAGAAGAGCCGCAGTTACTTCACGGTCCCGCAACAGCGCCAGGGTTTCATAACCGAAAGTAGAGAAAGTAGTGAATCCGCCCAGCAGGCCAATCAACAGGAAGAGGCGGGTGGCGGGTGCCAGCAGATCGAGGTTATCACTCCAGCCGCCCAGCAGGCCAATGAAGAAGCAACCGAGCAGGTTTACCGCCAGTGTACCGTAAGGGAACCAGGGATTGCGCAGCCACTGATGTACAGCGCCACCGAGCAGGTATCGCAGAACTGATCCCGTGAAGCCACCCAGCCCGACGATCAGAAGATTTTTCAACACACTCCCTTGATAGTTTCATTGTTCATTTGTAGTACATCAATGAAAAAGCGCTACTACTTCAACCTGGAGATTTGCGGGAGTTGTCAGCAGGTAACCATCGACAGAAGAATTGCTCCGGATCTCCCTTGTCGAGGTTATCGACTTCTCCACTGTAAGAATAGCCAAGCTTGCCCAGCAGGGCACGCATCGGCTGATTGGAGCGATTGGTGGAAGTGAAGATCTTTTCTGTCCGGCAAAGCTTCTCAGCATGCTGTATCAACAGGGATGCAATACCCTGACGCCGACATCCGGGAGCAGTGCAAAGCATCGAAATGAAGCCGAAGTCAAAGAAGGAATACTCTATTACGATGTAGCCGACGGTTTCCTTCTCCTGCTGTACAATGTGGCAGTTGCCAGCCTCGATCCTGCTCCTCAACCATTGCCGTAGATCAGTATGATAGGGCTTCTTGTGACAGCTCAGCACCGAATCCAGGTCATTGACCTGTGCTACGCTTATACTTTGCATGATCGGATATCCTGAAAGTTAATAATCAGGTTCAGCACGTTGTGCGATCACTGCCGTTTACCCAGCGCCCCCCAGAGCATCACCAGGCCAAAGGCCCCATAGAGGACCAGCTTAATCACTGTACCGGTAGTCGCTGCCCCGCCCATGGTCAGGCCGAGGTAAACACCTGACGCCCAGAGCCCGCCACAGGCAAGTATTGTGAACAGCCAGCGGGGTGGTGGTGTTACATTCATTGATCACTCCTTGGTTTCACTATATAATGTAGTGCAGGATAGTAAATATCACCATTGCAATTGAGCACACATAAGAGGTGCGCAATAGAGCTGCAGAATCGATTTCCGCAATGCGCGTGATACATCTGATTGCCATGAATGTTGGATGCTTTCTTCCGACTTTGATATATTTATAGTACTACCAGATATGCTTAACCGCTTCATAATAGATTTTCTAAGTAGTACTATACTGAAGCGAGGCTTGAACCCATGGGAGTGTCCTTATTAGTATCTACAAGCCTCGAGATAACCGATGCTTTAATTGACGTTTGCAAAAGCACCACACATGTGGGCATCGGTATTAGGAATGACCATAGCAGAACAAAACCATAGCCGGGATAAAAAGATGACCGCCCATCAGGCGCTCGCCTTCGAGCGAGTGCTCGCTAACGTCGCCGCCAGAGCTGCATCACAGCAGACGCAGGAACAGTTGCTGCAACTGGAGCCGATGCCGGAGATAGCAGACGTACACCTGGAGGCCGGTTATCTGGCCGAAATGATGGACATCCATGAGAATCAGGGCGGGTTGTCGCTTGAAGATCTGCACCCGGCTACAGAGGAACTGAAAACGCTGGCGACCGCAGGTGGGCTTCTGTCCGGTGAACAGTTGCGTCACCTGCGGATAGTGCTGGAGATGTCCAGCAGACTATCCGGTTTTATCAAACAGCAGCGTGATTCATTCCCCGGGATTGCCGCCCTGCTGGAGGAGCTGGCTGATTTCAACGATCAACTGCGCGATATTGATAAGATAGCCGATCCGGATGGAGAGATACTCGACACAGCTTCCCGCAGGCTGGGTGAAATTCGCCGTACCATCAAGAAGGAAAAGCGGCAACTCGAGAAGAAGATGATCTCTCTGGCGGAACAGCTGACACGCCAACAGGTCGCACAGGAAAACCTGGTCACGTATCGCAATGGTCACCTGACAATCCCGGTGCGGGAGAATATGCAGAGCAGGGTGCAGGGAATCATTATTGATCAGTCTGACAGCGGTGCAACTGTTTTCGTGGAACCGAAAGTGGCTGTAGAAGCCGGGAACCAGCTGCAGCGGATGTTGGGGCAGGAGCAGCAGGAAATAGCACGCCTGCTGAGGGAGTTTACAGAGAAGCTGAGAGAGCACCTGCCGATGATCGAAGTCGCGGTAGCGCATCTCCACAGGCTTGATTTCTTAAGCGCGAAGGCTCGCTACGGAAGGCATCTCAAAGGATGTGCTCCGGTTGTAACAGAGAAGATGGAACTTGTACTCAAACAGGCCAGGCATCCGCTGTTGCTCGAAAAGCAGAAAGTGGTGCCGCTCGATCTGGAGATTGGCGGACGCACACGTATGCTGTTGATCAGTGGTCCAAATGCTGGTGGAAAGACAGTTGCCCTGAAAACGATAGGTTTGCTGGCGCTTATGGCCCGCTGCGGATTGCCGATACCAGCGTCTTCAGAAAGCCGTATCCCATTTTTCGTAGCGGTCTACACTGACATTGGTGATGAGCAATCGATCGATAATGATCTCTCCACCTTCTCCTCGCACATGCAGCGCATCATGCGAATGGTGAGGCACTCCCGTGACAACGCCCTGTTTCTGATAGATGAAATGGGTTCGGGAACTGATCCGGAAGCTGGCACAGCCCTTGCGAAGGCTATTATGGAGCGGTTACTGCAGAGTCCGGGTCTCACAATTATCACCACACATCTGGGTGGTTTGAAGGCCTACGCCCACGAGGAGCCCCACATCAGCAACGGGTCAATGTCGTTCGCCGAGGAGAGGATTGAGCCGACTTTCAGGTTTATACCGGAAGTGCCCGGATCGAGTTACGCGCTGGAGATAGCTGAACGGATGGGTGCACCCAAATTTATCGTTGATCGTTCTCGCTTTTTCATGGGTACCGAACAGAAGTCTCTGGAAAAATTAATCACCTCTCTGCGTCGCCGTATGCAGATTTATCAAACCAAGAACACCCGTGTAAAAGCGCGTGAAATAGAACTGGAAGCACAGGTCGAAGAATACAGGAAGAAGTTGAAAGGTGTGCGGCGTGAGACACGTGACATCAAGCGCCAGGCGCTTGAAGAGTCGAAGCGAATTCTGGAGGAGTCCAACCGGGAAGTGGAAAACACAATTCGCGAGATACGTGCAAAAGACGCAGATACGGAAGTGGTCAGGGCGGCACGGGAGCAGCTGACCACCCGACGAAAACAGACCGAACAGAGACTATCGAAGCTCCGTCGTCGTGAGCGAGCGAAAAATGAGCCCGGTTTTGATAAAGGTGATTGGGTGCGTATCTCTGATATTACCGAACCGGTTCAGATCATATCACTTGACGGTGATGCCGGCACACTGGTTGGTAAATCCGGACCGTTTAAAATGACTTTCGCCCTGAGTGATGTCACCGGTGAAGCTGCTCCCCCGGATCAGAGGAAACGCAGTCGTGGAGCTGGTGGAAGCTATTCAACACGCAGTCTGCCGACTCTGGACCTGCGGGGAATGACTGTAGAAGAAGCCCTGGAGCAGATTGACGCCTACCTGGACAACTGCGTTCTAAACGACTTGCAGGAAGTGACACTGTTGCATGGAAAGGGTACCGGTGTATTGCGGGAAAACATCCACAAGTACTTGAAACATATGCGCCAGGTGAAACAGTATCGGCGAGGTACATTGCCGGAGGGTGGCGATGGCATCACGGTGGTTTCACTTCGCATCGATGAGTAATGAAATAGTATATGAGAGATGAAAAATAAATGCCGTACATAGAATCGGAAGTCATCGATCAGATAAGAGAGCAGCTGGACATCGGTCAGTTGATATCGCGCTATCTCGAGTTAAAGCGCTCCGGCTCCAACCTCAAGGGGCGCTGCCCCTTCCACGAGGAAAAAACCCCCTCATTCATGGTGTCCCCGGACAAGCGGATATTCAAGTGCTTCGGCTGTGGCGCTTCCGGCGACGTTTTCAGTTTTGTGATGCAATACGAAGGGATGAGTTATCCTGAGGCAATAGAGTTTCTTGCCGGGCAGGCTGGTGTAACGGTTCGCTATCAGCGTGGACAGGGGCCATCACCGGAGCAACGCGGAGAAAAGGAACTGCTGCGAAATCTCTACGCCCTGGCGGGACGGTTCTACAGCGAGCAATTGCAGGGGGTGATGAGTGCAGATGATACAGGTGACAGCGATGAAAGCGGCAAATCAGAAAACAACACTGCTGATTATGTCCGTGGACGTGGTATAGATGACGCCACACTGGCGGATTTTCAGATCGGGCTGGCACCCGCCGGGTGGGACGGCCTCCTCAAGCGAGTTCGTCAGGATAAGTTCGGTGAACAGCTGCTGCTTAAATCAATGCTGTTCGCGCGCAGCAAGCGTGATACGCTTTATGATGTTTTTCGTGACCGGCTGATGTTTCCACTGGTGAACCTGTCAGGAAAAGTAATTGCTTTCGGGGGGAGGGTGTTGCCCGGTGCTGATGACAATGCGCCGAAGTACATAAACTCAGCCGAACATCCTCTGTATCACAAAAGCCGGGAACTTTACGGGTTGTACCAGAACCGGGGAGGAATTCGCAAAGCTGGTTTCGCACTGATGGTGGAAGGGTACATGGATGTGATTGCCCTCTACCAGTTTGATGTGCGCAATGCGGTCGCTTCCATGGGAACTGCGCTGACTCGCGAGCAGGCCTTTCTACTCAAGCGCTACACCGACAGGGTGACACTGCTTTATGACGCTGATGTTGCCGGTAGTGACGCTGCTTCCCGGGGGGCTGATTTAATGCTGACAGCCGGGCTGGAAGTAACCGTTGTACAATTGCCATCAGGTGAGGACCCGGATTCGTTTATTCGGAGTCGTGGTGAAGATGATTTTGAAAATCTGCTGCAAAGCGGGCAGGACATATTCGATTGGCGTATAAATCGTTTTCGTAGAGAAAATCCAGATGCATCCAAGAGGCAGTTCAGTGATTTTGTGAAGTCACTATTAACAACCATCATTAAGATTGATGATGTGTTTGAACAGCAGCAGAGCGTGCAGCAGTTAAAACGGATTTCAGGTTTGCCGCTGGATGAGCTGACAGAACATCTACGAAAAATGGTTCGAACCAAAACCACTACAGTAGAAGGAGAAGTCGGATCCTCCGATGATAATGTATCTCCTTCAGGCAGGAAGCATATCCCCGCCACGCGAATTCTTGAGATATACATGAGTAACCCAGAGTTGCGATCTGATATAGAGCAGGCAGAGCCACAACGATGGTTTCTTCATGAAAGGATGCGTGATGCGTTGATAAAACTCATGGAGTTGAATCAAAACCATGGTATCAATGAGGAAACGATTCACACTGAATTCTCGAAAACAAGAACCCAGAAGTATTTATTGGATATCCTTTATCAACCACCGCAAGCAAACGATCATCATGAACTCGGAGATCAGCTGCTAGTACTGAGGGGCCACTTCATTGGAGAAGAGATAAAGGAGATAGAAAGAAAGCGTGAAGATAAAACAATGAATTCTAAGGAAAGGGATGAACTACTGCTGCAGATTCAGAAACTTGATAAACAGCGCAGAGAGCTGTTGACAGGGAAGAAGAAAGCCACTTAGAAAAGCAGGTGATGCCACGAGGACTCAGTTGTAAAAATCAAAGCGTTGTTAGGTAGAACCCCGGAGAAATGGTTAGTTAACAACCAGATACCACTGACATGAGAAAATACTTCATAGATTACTTTCAATTGTGGCTTCCATTTGCCAAAGCGGAAATGAAAGATCCGGAGGCTAAATCAAGGGTCAAGAAGTACATCATTGATAAGCTCTTCAACGATACCATTAGGATGCGGATGATAAACAAGCCCCATTTAAGCCTAGAATCGTTCTTTCATTTGCACTTCCATCATGGGGGCTTGATCCTGCATATTAAGGGGCTTTATTTCGATTCTGATGAATTCACAGAAAATCTAACACAGATATACCATGTGCTGAATGCTATCTATGGGTCATACAAAGACGATTTTGATTTCACAAAAATGACAGTATCTAGAATTGACCTAGCATGCAACATTCCACTTTTCCTGAACACCCATGAGTTTAGCATGCATAAATCTAGCGACTTACTTGAGGAGACTGTTTGGTATATTGGAGAACCTAAGCTTTTAAATATGACGGGATATGTCATCGGCAAGCGCGGTAAATCTGGTCTCCGGTTGTCTGTCTACGACAAGAGATATGCTCCAAACCATCTTGATGACCATCGTTTTGCATCATACAACTACACAAGGCTAGAATACAAAATTGGGAGAAGGTATCTAAAGGACAGGTTAGGGCTTGGAACGCCGAAAGCATTCAGGATATTTGAGCACCAGTATCCGGAGCAGGTTATCGAGTATTGCACTCAGCGCGCCGACATAGAGTTTGTGCAGGAGAGTACAAGAGAAGCGTTCTGGTCTGAAAGCGACTTCCAAGATGCTGTAGGCCGGGATGTTGAAGATTCAACTGCCAATCCAATCCGTGTAGTTGTTAATCAATAAATTTGTTCACGAATCTAAGAGTACTATGTACTTTGACTCATTGAGCCGAATCCTGTTTCTTAATCGTTAGTAAACTATGCCCCTCCACCCAGTGCCCGCAGCCGTTTTCTGATCCGCCATCTCATCCACCACCCACCTTCATCTTCTGCACGCAACAGGCATTTCTCCAGCACAAGCCGTTGCTCATATTGTGGCACATCCGGTGGAAGCTCCCCCAGGATGTTCCTGAGTGGAAAACGCCCCAATCGATCGATCACACCTGAGCGAACAGTAAACATGGGGTCATAAAGTCCCATTATCAAATACGGCAAAGCTTCTTCGCTACCTGTTGCGGCAAGAGCGCGTACAGCTGTAAGTCGTAAACGTTCCTGTTCAGAATCCAGATAGCCTGCGATCAGAGGGAGGTGTTTCAGACTGCGCATGGTCCCCAGGGTGAGTAGTGAAGTTCGAAGTTCCCGACCGCTTAGTGAGTCTATTCTGGTCGCAACTCTGGTGGCATGTGTCACAAACAAGGTATCAGCCAGTAATCCCAACGCCTGAATACGAGCATCCCGGGAGCTGTCTGTCAGTGTCTCAAGCAGAAGCGGAGCCATGGCATCCGGTTCAGCATCTACGATCACCTTCAGAGCACGGCGCACCAGCCCGGAGGTGCTGTCCAGTTTTCGCTCCTCCCGCAGAAAAGGTACTACTGAATCAACCCGGGCCGCCAGCGCTCTACGCGCCTGTGGTACACGAACCCGGTTTTCTCCTACACCCCATTCCGCCGCTATGTTCCAGAGGGAATCGAGAGGCATAGTCTTTCCGTTCTGCAGCGAGTCGGCCGCAGGTTGGCTGGATGTAGCGCCCGGGGTACCGCTTTCCTGCCGGTCCCAGCCTATACCATAATCGTGTTGATGCCATAGTGTGTCATTACCTGCGGGAGATGCGGCCGGATAAACATCCACCCCGCCCAGATCGAGAAACAGGGCGGCACCTGCATACCCGCGGCCGTGACGCACGCCACCCAGCCCCCAGACCTCACTGAAACTGTACATATCATTGCCGCTACCATCCAGCAGCATACCAAAAGAATTTGTCAGAGAAACTCCGATACCACCTGAAACCTGGTAGTTGTCATCACCCTGCCTGTCCAGCAGCATACCGACACTGTAGTCGTGGCCCGTTCCCTGTGATGGCCCGAAGCGTGAATAATAATGGTCATCGCCGGCGCAATCTGCCAGCAGGCCACAGGAGAGGTGTATACCTGCTCCCTGTGCGTACTGGGTGGCCTGATAGTGATCATTGCCATGTTGATCGATCAGTATGCCCAGCGAGTACCAGTAGCTGCACCCCTGTGCATAAATTTCCGCGTTGTAGAAGTCATTACCATCGCCGTCGATCAAAAGACCGATTCCACCACCGGCACGATCACGATAACCCATGGCGAAACCCTGAGCGAAGGAGCGATAGTCCTGTGGCCTCAGAGGCTTGTGCAGGTAGGCGCCACCCGCGCTGTAACGATCATCACCCCGGCGGTCTACCAGCGTACCACTGCCAAAGGTGCCCCCCATACCCTGGCACCAGGCTGCAGCGTGATACAAATCGTCACCCTCATCATCGAAAAGCAACCCGATTCCGAAGTGTGCGGCGCCCTGTGCGAAGTAATCAGCCCGGTAGCTATCGTCACCACCACCATCGAACAACAGTCCACCGCCGAAGAGCCCGCTTCCCTGTGTGTGCATGTCAGCCAGGTATGTGTCACGTCCATCGAGATCACTGAGAATGGCAATTCCAAGAACTGCCGAACCCTGGCTGACAGCTGTACCGGCAGCGTGATACAGGTCATCGCCGGAGAGATCAATACAGAATTGCATGGCCGGATGTGTCTCATCACCTACTGCGCGTGGCATTCCATCAGAATAGCAATCATTGCCACCGGGATCTATCAACAGCAGGTAGTCCTGTTCTGTGTGGCGATCGTCAGTAAAAGAACCTACCCGGATACTGCCCCAGGGCGTACTGTAGCGACAGGGTGTTTCATAATCACCCGGATCACGACTGATAGCTTCCACACCGCTGACACAGTGCTGAAATGCCTGAAACAGTGGAGTCAGGTCAGTGCGTGCTGCAATATCATAGAGCCGGTCATATCCGACATCAGCATAAAGCGAGTCCCTTTCTGGAGGAGGTGAATAGAGTAAACCCTCGTAATTCTCACCGTTTTCTTCACTCCAGGTGGCGACAGACTGGTATAGTATGTGACGGCGGTCCTCTACTGAAAGCTGATTGTAGAAAAGCGCCAACAGGCTGTCGGCGTGAGCAACATGGCTGAGAAACAGATTCATACCTGGTGGTAATTCAGATTGCGGGCAGTTGTTTTCCCGGGGCACTCCGGATGGAAGAGATGGTTGTTTTGAGAACGTATTAAGGCTGACCGGTACAGGGGGCGAGGTGAGCTGGTTAACTGGTAAACCGAGCATGTCGGTTAGTGTGGGCAGATACTGACCCGGAGTGAGGCTGTCTGAAAACACACGGTTGAACTGATCACCGGTAGAAGCCAGCGACAACGGTTCATCCAGAATCTGATCGATAAGAGCCAGACGGAAAGTGTCATCTTCCACCCATTTCTTTTCAAACCCGAGTTCCCGGATAGTAAGACCCGCTTCAGCACAGGCTGAATCAATGAAGCAGATAAGAGAATCAGGTAACAACTGTCCGCCTGCTGCCGATAATGACAGGATCACCGATAGTAACAGAGAGAAGAACGATCGCATGACACACCTGCTGGATTGTGATTTTGTAACTCTCAATATATATTTCGCCCGGCTCCAGTGCATGGAAAACAAATGTGATGATTGGAGCGACAATTATCCTGTGGTAAATTGCTCACATAAGCTGAGGTGATGCTTCAAACCGGAAGAGGTCAGATGGAAGCAACGAAGCAGGTGCAGGAACGGGAGAGGTCCATGAATATGAAAAAGCAGGTGGTCCTGATCATAAGAGATGGCTGGGGGATCAGCGATGAAACTCACGGCAACGCGATTAAGTCGGCCGGTACTCCGAATCACGATAAATACGAATCACAATATCCACGTTCCCTGTTGGAGTGTTCCGGTGAAGCGGTAGGTTTGCCGGAGGGCTATCAGGGTTCAAGTGAAGTGGGCCATCTGAATATTGGCGCGGGCAGGGTTGTGATACAGGAATTGAAGCGGATTGATGACTCGCTGCAGTCGGGAGACTTCTTCGATGGAGATAACTGGCAACAGTTGATTCGCAACTGGCGTGAGCAGAAATCACGCCTGCATCTCATGGGGCTTATACAGGACGAAGGTGTGCATGCACATCAGGAGCACCTCTATCAGTTTATCCGGGAGGCGCGTGCCGCCTACGGGAAAGGCGAGATAATTATTCATGCCTTTCTGGACGGCCGTGATACACCGCCACGCAGCGCAGGTGATTTTATAGACCAGCTTACAACTGTGATGGATGAAGTCGGCAACTGCCGGATAGGTACATTGATGGGACGCTACTACGCTATGGATCGCTCTGAAAACTGGGAGTTGACAGATTTCGCATATGATTGTATTACAAATGCCATCGGTCGCAGGGTTCCTGCGGTACATACAGCAATTGCGACTTCTTATCGGGATGATCGGACGCCTGATGATGTAGAAATGGTAGACGAATACATTCCACCACATGTAATCGGGGAATACTCCGGAGTACGGAATGGTGATTCTATACTCCATACAAACTATCGCCAGGACAGAGCCATACAGCTTTCGAAGGCTTTTATTGAGGAAACTTATCCGGGTGTACGAACCAGGCGGCCGCAGTTGATCTACCAGGGGCTGACTCGATATTATGATGAGTTTGAAAATTACCTGATGGAGCCGATAGACGCAGGCGGAGGATTAACAAAACTCCTCGGGGAGGTTGTATCACAGGCCGGCATGAAACAGCTGCGGATTGCGGAGACCCAGAAATTTCGTCATGTGACCAGTTTCTTTAACGGGAAGTCTACCAGGCCATTTCCCGGTGAGACGCAGGTGGAGATTCCCGGACGTTTTGACCCGGCAGCCTTTGCCAGTCATCCGGAAATGGAAGCTTATATTGTAACAGATAAGTTGCTGGAGCTCAGCGAACAGACGGATTTCGATTTCATCGTAGTGAATTATGCCAATTGCGATATGGTTGGCCATACCGGTGATTACGAAGCAGCAGTTCGAGCTATTGAAGTGGTGGATGAAAATGTGGGGCGGCTGGTAGACAGCTTTCTGAAGCGAGGGGCTCATATTCTGGTCACCGCGGATCACGGCAATGCAGAGGAGATGATAGACCGGGAACGCAACGCACCCAGAACGAGTCATACAGTCAACCCGGTAGATTTGATATACATTTCCATGAAGGATGACGGCCTGGAGCTTGCCGGGCGGGGAAAACTGGCAGACATAGCCCCCACTGTGCTGGAGCTTCTGGGATTGGATGTGCCGGAAGAAATGACCGCCAGTAGTCTGATTTCAAGGGCATCGCTTCAGTAGTACAGGTTGCCCCAGGACTCAGGATTTCATGTCATCCAGCGCAGACGCCAGTGTCTCACAGTGAATAATCATTTGTTTTGCTTCCGTGAGATCAAGTGACTGGCGCGCATCTGATCTTGCATGTTCCGGATCAGGATGTACTTCAACCTGTACCCCATCGGCGCCTGCCGCAATAGCTGCCCCTGCAATTTGTATCACATACTCACGTTCACCTGTTCCATGACTTGGATCAGCTATTACCGGCCGTCCTGAATATTGCTTCAGCCAGGCGATGGCGTTAATGTCAAATGTGAAGCGGAAATGGGTGTCATGTGAACGGATGCCCCTTTCACATAGATACACCTGTGGCGCCCCGTCAAGGTAGGCTGATGCCTGCATGAACTCATCCAGGCTGGCTGCGAAGTGACGCTTCAACAGTAGAGGCAAACCACAACCGGCCAGCTCCTTTAACAGCGGGTAATTGAACATGTTGCGGGAACCAATCTGAAGCATCTCCACACCATGCTTCAGATAAAGATCGAGATGCCGGAGATCAGTTATCTCTGTCAATGACTGGAGATTGTGTTCACGAGCCACACCTGTCAGCAGACGTAATCCATCTTCGCCCAGCCCCTGCCATGAAGCAGGGCTGGTACGCATCTTGTATGTACCACCACGGAGAATCTGCACCCCCAGTTCCTTTAACAGACTGGCGGTGGCTATAAGTCGATCCTCTGAATCTATGCTGCATGGGCCCAGCATGTAAAGACGGTTCATCTGTTCTGCTTCCTGAAACTACTCATGTGATACAATAAGCCGATCTGCTTAACAAAAGGATAAGCAGACCGGCGGGTAAGAAAAACCGGAATCTTCATGCAAAAAGGAATCAGCCTATTGGTATCTGCTTCCCACTCTGTTCAATTGAGCGGCTTGAGGCTTCAAGGACACGAACAACATCAAGTCCGGCCTGACCGTCGGTGTCGGATGCTACTCCCTTTTCAATGCAATCCAGGAAGTGATTCATCTCAAACTTGAGCGCTTCCAGATTATCCAGCCTCGGTGCCCACATATCACCGGAACGGTACTGAATCATCTGCTTGTAAGCACCTTCACGTGATGTCACTTCGATGCCTTTATCATAGACCTTGATCTTCTCAGAGGGTTCGTTGTCATCATAAACTACCATCTTACTGGTGCCACCGATAAGCGTCTGGCGAATCTTGACAGGAGATAACCAGTTAGCATGGAAGTGAGCAATCATGCCACTGTCGAAATTCAGGGTCAGATAACCGATATACTCAACGTCACTTTCGCTGGTACGGGTGCCGATAGCCTGAACGCTGGTTGGTTTCTCGTCCAGTAGATAGGACATGATAGAGATATCGTGAGGTGCCAGATCCCAGATAACATTGATGTCATGCTGGAATAATCCGAGGTTGACCCGGACAGAATCATAATAGCGGATTTCACCCAGCTCCCCGCTCTGAACCAGTTCCTTCATCTTGCGAACCGCACTTGTGTAGATGAAAGTGTGGTCGACATGCAACACGAGATTCCTTGCAGCAGCCATTTCGACCAGCTCCTCAGCCTGCTGTGAAGTAGTGGTCATCGGTTTTTCTATCAGGACATGCTTGCCATTCTCCAATGCCTTTCTGGCGAGGTCATAATGTGTGTCAACAGGTGTCACTACTGCAATCACATCCAGGTTACTGTCAGTGAGTACTGAGTCAACATCGGTTGTTACCTCCACGGCCGGGAACATTCCCTTAACCCTCTGCAGCGCCTCTTCACGCAGGTCTGCACAGACGATTTTTTCAACACGAGGGTTGGTAGCAAAGTTGCGGACAATGTTTGGTCCCCAGTAGCCGAGTCCGATAATACCAATATTCATGATCTTACTCCTTTGTGTTTATAGGTCACGGGGAGCAAATCCCCGATTAAATAACTGCTCCAGAAACAGATTGATTTCAAGTTCAATCTGCAAATCGTCCTGACTGCCGGATAAATGCCGGTAATTGGTCCATCGCAGTGAAGTGCCCCGGAGAATAAACTCATATTGATGCCAAAGCCCGGTCAGCTGCAATGTTGTCGCCCATTCCTTTTCGACTACACCTGTCGGGAAAGGCTCGCTGTAATCATCACCTGCGGCAGGGTCCAGCCAGGGAGTGTCCCAATCTGCAAACAGGCCGTGTTCACCAGTTCGACTGTAGGCCGTAATCAACGCAGGCTGCAGGAAAAGCCAGCCGTTATAGCTGCATTGCAAAGAGACTCTGTCAAAATCACTCCCCCGGGGATGAGCCAGGGGTTGACCATGTTGCTGCCAACGCTGGTAGGAAAGCTGAGCATTATAAGTCCGTGGGGCAGCACGGGTGTATTCAAGTGCGACCACAACAGGTAGTGTTTGAGGTGCTGCACGTACCCCCAACGCCAGAGCCCACTCGGCAGGCTCACGGTCTGATGGCTGGCTGTTGTCGAGCTGAAAATCATCCAGCAGAAGCTCTGTTGTTAAAAGCAGTCCACGCCGGGGACGCCACCATCCGGAAAGGTGATACAGTGTGTTTCCTTCAAAGTCATTCATCTGCAGGGCGTGATACAGCAGGAAGGGGTTAAGGGTGGAAGCAGTCGGAACTGCATTGATACCACCATAGAGAAACAGCTCCGCCAGAGCTACCGAATAGCTGCCTGTCCGGGTATATCCCAATCTGTGTCCGGCAAGATAGCGCCGGGCGATACCGGATTCGAATTGTTGATCGTCAAGCTGCCAGTGGTTTGCTGTAAACCAGAGTACCCCCCGGCCAACAGGCAGGCTGAATTCCAGATCATAACCATCGAGTGTATGACGAGAAGAGTAGAGCAGGCTGTTAGAACCATGTGGGCCGGTGACAGGCGCAAAGCGTCCGGCAAGTAATCGGAAACTGCCCCTCTGTAAATACAGAAAAGCCTCCCGGCAACCGGCGTAGAGACCACCCCAATCAGCCGACCAGGGATTGGAAGGAACGTCATGTGAGTAAACTTCAAAGCTGTGCTGGAGTGTAAGCCAGGTGAGCGGTTTAACCTGCAGCCGCGATTGTAAACGGTGCAACGGTTTCCAGGCGGACGTATCACGCATGCTGCTCAACAACCAGACACCTGCAGTGATACCGGGTTGCTGGCGTAACTCGAGCTTATGATTGAGATCATGATCAAGAAAATTGTGATGGCCGCAGTTCCTGACACCTTCAGGTTGACCGGCACTGAAGGGGAAAGTACGATTGAGATCCTCTGTCAGGCTGTCACAACAGGTGGAGTAATCCAGCCTTTGGCGAAATGCGGGGTGCTCGGTCTGGCCATAAGAAAGAGCAGCAGAAATTAACAGCAGGAAGATTGTGATACATTTCATATCAGTGTCCTCCCCTGCCAAAAAACATTACCGGAATAGTTTTCAATATCAACTGCAGATCAAACCAGGGGGATGCATTGTCAGCGTAATACAGGTCGAGCACTACCATATCCTTAAACCCGACTTCACTGCGACCACTCACCTGCCAGAGACCGGTGCAACCCGGTTTTACACTGAGACGTCGTTTCTGCCAGTCCTCGTACTCCTCCCATTCCCAGGGCAGGCAGGGGCGGGGCCCGACCAGGCTCATGTCTCCCCGCACAACGCTCAGAAATTGTGGCAGTTCATCAAGACTGTACCTGCGCAGGAAGGAGCCAATTCTTGTGACACGGGGGTCGTTCTGAATCTTCTGTGTTTTGTTGTCATCTGTCTCGCTACTGGCCATGAACTCCTGAACAAACCTGCGATGATCAGCGTCAGAAGCATCAGTGCGCATGGAACGGAATTTATAAAAGCTGAATGGTTTTCCACCCAGGCCGATACGTTGCTGTTTGAAGAGCACCGAACCCCGTGAATCCAACCTGATCAGAAAAATTATCAGCAGCCAGAAAGGAGCAAAAAGCAGAATCCCTGACAGGGCGCCGACGAGATCAAAAGCTCTTTTGTAGACTCTGTACCAGGGCGCAATCTGCGGATTGGAGAACTGAACAGCCGGAATATCATTATACACTTCTACCTGTGTGCGGTCGGAAATGACCCGGTAGAGTGGTGCTGATACCTGTACCGGCATTTTGATGGTGTGACATAAATCAATCAGGTCGAGCATATCCTCGTGAGAGAGATGCTCGGAAGCTATGATCACCTCGTCTATCTGATAGTCTCTGGCAATTTCAGCGAGTTCCGAGGTAGTGCCAATATTGAAGAATTTACTGAAAACAGGGGTACCTACCGGAATGTCGTTATCGACAAATCCGATCAGCTGCTTACCGATCTCCTTATCAGCCAGAATACTGGCGGCTATCTTCTTAGCCTGTTCGCCAAAGCCGACGATTACTGAACTGCGTCGTAACATCTTATTACGTGCAAACAATCGATACAGCCTGCGGTAGATGAGGAGTCGCCAGATTGAAAGCAGTACCAGGCTGAACAGGAAGGTCAGTAGTATAACCAGGCGGCTTTCCACTTTTCCGGACGGTTTTATAAAGTACTGCAGCAGCACCATCACCAGGGTCGAGTAGGCAAGCGAACGCAGCAACAGCACCTGTTGACGGGCAACACTGAGGAACACTTTGAACTTGTAGAGATTGTGGTACTGGAGGATCCAGATCCAGAGAATCGAAAGCAGCGCAAAGACGATAATCTCCGGAATGACTTCAAGCGTATTCAGGTTTATGATATCAATCCGGGGACGAAAGCGCAGGCGCATTGCCAGGGCAAAAGAGAAGTTGACGATGATGTAATCCATCAACGCCAGGAAATATTTGTAAGCCGGTCGCTTTCCAAGGATCATGATACCACACTCCTTACACCTGCAGTGTAAGGTGAAAAGACATCCGGGTTAGTACTCATAGGTAACTACCATCGTAAATTCGCATCACATTACTGTAGCTGCTCAATCAGGAAACGTGACACAAACTTCTTAACCTCTTGCCCGACAGCGTGATGTTGAGTGAGTTTCTTACGCTGGCAGGGGATTTGTAATACTTCCTCTATGCTGGTTATAAATACCAGCTTTCCCGATGCTGCCAGGTTTCGATCCAGGCTGCCAGATTTACCTCTGAAGAAGGAGTAAACAGGTGTTCCCAGTAGTGCCGCTTCTCGATTCATCGTTCCGCCACCCGATATTACGAAATCTGCAGCTGATATCAAATTCAAACCATCAACCGGTCGGGTCAGCACACGAAATCGTTCCCCGGGAAGATTGTTGAATTGAGCTGCCTGAGCGGTTGAGCGGGGTGTGATCAGCGTGAACAGACCGTTTGCGGAAAGCCTTTCCAGTATCCCCTGAAAGATGGCTTCCGCCTCAGGATTATGGTAATGCGCTTCTGTCGCAGGTGGGCGCAGTACTGCCAGAATCGAATCAGGTGGTACCTGTAACTCCTGGCGGAAATCAGCAACGGGAACAAAATCAGCCAGGTAGATCTCCTCTTTGTACCCGGGGTAGCCGTGATATTTGCTGGAACTTAAGTTCGAACCATCCCCTAACAGAAGCTCCGGTACCAGGATATCAGTGGCGAATTTTTCCTGCAGGGTTGTGGAAACATGCTCGTAATCAAACATGGCAACAGTTGGTATGCGTAATGACCGGCTGGCCAGGATTGCAGAACGGGAAGAATGTGATACCGCCAGGTCAACAGTGTAATCACTCAGGAACCGGCGCAGCTGTCCGGCCCGCAGAAGAGTTCCGGCTACTTTGCTCACAGTCGCTTTGCCGTAGTGCCTGCCGATCACGTGAAAACTCAGTCCGCTGTCTTCCAGCTTTTCAACAGAGTAAGCAAAGTCTCTGACGGTAAGCAGAACCTTATGTCCCGCCTCTTCGAACTCCCTAATCAAAGGCTGGAAAATCGGAATGTGCGGCAGGTTGTCAATATCTATCCAGATCAGTGACATCTCAATTCCCATCATTACAGGTTATAAGCGCCAGGTAGCTCCAGGCCTGTACCCAGCGAGTATAGGCGATACGGTTGGTACAACGCTTCTTCTGCTGGTAGTAGAAAAATCCACGCTTGTTCCAGAAACGCCGCATCATCTGCTCCAATACACGCTCTCGCAAGGGCAGACTGCGCGAATCCAGCCGTTGCAGCCGGGTCAGGGTAATAACAGCGTGCGCGAAGGCATGGGCATCAAGCGGGTATGCGTTGTTATGGTAGTACTTCACGGTTCCGTCATGCAGGAAGAAATTATCAATGTAGAAGCGGTATCCCCGATCCAGGGCAGCCTCAACCTTTGGATCATGTGTTACCGAGACAGCCCGGTCAAGTGCTTCAAGGTTATAACCGGTGTGAAAGCTGTCAATCCAACTCTGGCGTTCAGTCGTCCCATACGGCCAGGAACCATCATCAGCCTGACCGGCCAGAGACCAGTTCAGACGGCGTCTACCGCCGTCGATCAACTCCCCGTTCTGCTGAAGGGAACCGACTTCCAGAAGCAGTGCTGCACCCAGCAGGTTGGCATTATGAATCTGTGCATTATCAAGCGGCGTGTAGCTGGCACACTCCCCGCTGTCATCACTGTGCAGGTTCAACCCTTCAGCAATGAACTCTGCCGCAGATAGTGCCAGATCGAGTAGTGCCGGGCGTTGTGTCACCTGATACGCCTTCAGCAGTCCAAATCCAATGAAAGCAGTGTTGACAACAGTTGGTGTCCCGGCAGGGCAGTTGAAAGTTCGATTTGGCCAGTCAAACGGGTAACCCCAGCCAGCGCCACCATACTCCCGATTGGCATTTTGCGCGAGCCAGTCAGCGAAGAAAGTGATACGCTGCAAATCGTTTTCATTGCGATCCCGTTCAAGTCTTATTGCATGTGCGTTAAGGAATAACCCCATCGCCTTGGCATTGTGTACCTGTGGTACGCGCAACAGTGGGCGCAGATTCAGAGGTAGCCGCTTCAACAGTTGCAGCAGGGCGATACCTGGATAGCGCCCGCCCAGGGTGAGTGTTTTCAGGAAGGGGGAGTTCAGCGCGTCAAAAGGGTCCCAGCCCCGCCATTCATGCCGGACGAGCCAGTTTTCAAGATTGGTGATCATATTGCTCGTGGAAGTATGCGTGACTCATTCTCCTGATGTTGAAACTGCCTGGTCCTGTTGCAGGCTACCATCCACAGGGGTATCAGCGCTCTCCTCCTTAGCCCTGCTGGTAATACTGAGGGTAGCAGCGGTCACCTGATAGATATCCTCAAATGATATTGGAGCAGGAGAGCCGTCGCTGACAGCCTGCAGAAAGAGTTCCACCTCCCGGGCGTGCCCCTTATCCTGCCCGCCGGTCGATGATTTCTTCCTGGAACCGTTATAAATGTTCAGTCGCTTGAAATCGTCCAGTACCCAGCTCTGCCCGCCACAATGAACTTCCAGTTGTTCCTTCGGCAGGGATTTCGCGCCGTTAGCAAAATAACTGATATTGGCCACGCTGCCATCTGCAAAAGCCAGAGCTATTACCAGAGTATCATTCAACCCGGAAGCGGTTTTCATTATGTGGCTATCCACCCGTGCAAACGGGCTGCCTGCAAGGAAGAGTACCAGGTCGATAAAGTGACACACCTCACCAGCAATGCGGCCACCGCCGATATCGGGGTCCTGAATCCAGCTGTCGGCAGGAATCGCCCCTGCATTGATACGGTAGTTCATCGCTACCGGTATGCCATCAGGCAGCGCTTTTTTTATCTTCTGCAGCAGCGGTGCAAAACGCCTGTTGAACCCCACCATCAACCGGGCCGTTCCCTGACGATAAGCCCCGGCAATTCGTTCAAGCTCATCGGTAGTCAGACAGAGCGGTTTTTCCACGAAGACATTTTTACCCTTCTGCAGGGCTGCCAGCACCTGCTCGGCGTGGAGGTTATGGCGGGTGGCGATGAAGATGGTATTTATGTCATCGTCGTCCAGAATATCATTACTGTTACCGGTTGCGTAGGTGAAACCATACTTGTCTGCAACATTACGGGCGTTATTGCCACTGGCTGTTGCCACACCGATCAGCTCGGCCTGTTTCCCGATGTCTGGCAGCAGGAACTTCTGCGCGAAGGACCCCGCTCCCAGAAACCCGACTCGTGGTTGCCCGGCGGCAGCAGGAGGTTCCTGGAGTAGAATTTTCGTCTCCGGTTCCGTCTCGATGTTATATCTGATCAGGATGCCTGCGAACGGTTCACTTTTATCAACGATCATATCGAAAGCGTTAATGGCGTCATCAAGGGCATAGGTGTGTGTTGTCAGCAGGCTGATGTCCAACCTGTCACACATCTCAAGATATGCCTGCATGTTGCGGTTTTCCGTCCAACGGCAGAACCCGATTGGATAGTCAACCCCTTTCTCTTCGTAGTCGGCGTCGTAGCGTCCCGGCCCGTAGGAACAGGACATACGCAGGTCGAGCTCCTTCTCATAGTAGTGCTTGCGGGAGAAACCGGTAGGTACCGCACCCACGATTACCACCTTCCCTTTTTTCCGGCATAGCTGTCCCGCCAGCTCCACCGGGTCCAGGCTGGAGCTGCCGGCGGTGATAACTACCGCATCGACACCAAAACCATCACTCAGTTGAAGCGCAGCTTCTTCAAGCCCTACGCTGTCACGCACCCGGGCTGAATCCGCACCGGAAGAGATCGCCAACTCAACGGCCACGCTGCTGATATCCACACCCATCACCTTGATATTGGATGCCTTGAGCATCTGTACTGTCAGCTGGCCGATTAAACCGAGCCCGATAACGACACAGTTCTCTCCTGTTCGCAAATCAGCCTGACGTACCCCCTGCAGTGCGATAGCTGCAACAGTGGTATATGCCGCCTGTTCCAGGCTGACACCGTCAGGAACCGGTACACAGAGATTACGTGGCACACTGACAATTTCAGCATGGACAGCGCTGGCACCGCCACAGGCAACATAGTCACCAACTTCAAGATCGCCGATATCACTCCCGACAGCGATAACTTCACCCGCACAACTGTACCCGAGGGGTGAAGGCGCATCAAGTTTGTTCATGACCTTTCTGTAGGTGGATGCGAGGCCTTCAGTTTTTACTGAATCCAGAACCTGCCTGACCTGGTCCGGTTTTTCCCTGGCTTTGCTGAGCAGGTTCTTACGGGCTGTAATCACCTTGCTCCCTTCCGTACCTGCGCTGATAAGTGAGAAGTGATTACGCACCATCACCATACCTTTGCCAGGTGCCGGAGCGGGGACTTCGAGGATGGTCATTTTTCCGTTCTTAAGATTCTGGGTTATCTGCTTCACATTCACCTTCCAGGTTTGTCACGTGCAGAACTGCTTCAATAAATCCCTGTGCCGTTTTTTCAACACCGCAGAAATCATCCGTACGTCGAGTAGCTTGAATCGACATTTCATTCAACCTTTTTTCATCAGCCAGTAGTTCGCGGATGACACTGACCAGAGAATCAACCTGGTTTTGAGCATAAGTCATTCCGGTTACCTGTGGAATCATAATTTCGATTTCAGGTCCCTGCAGGCTGCGATCATCACCTGTCACAAGCGGGACACCGTACCCGTGAGCATGGGTAGCCAGATGGCCGATTTGTGCCGGCGCCACAACAAGATCAGCCGCCAGAAACCATGGTGTTATCTTTTTTTCATCACTGATCATGCCGGTAAACAACACAGTGTCTTCAAGATCCGCTTCCTGAACCTGCCTCTGTAGCGGCTCTATCACCGGGCCATCTCCAATAATGACTACTCTGAGATCAGGGAGATGAGGGCGGAGTTTCACTGCCGCTTCCAGGAGTAGATCCAATCGTTTCCGTTCTGTCAACCGGCCAACACTCAACAGTACCGGGCCCTTCCCGAGATCCTGATCTACTCTGAACTGCTGCAGCCGTTCCTCGTTCCAGGATTGACAGGATTCACGCAGCGGTTTTATATCGATCAGATTTCTGGCAACAAAAAGCTTCCGTTTATCCAATCCCATTGACAGATAGCGCTCACGGTTACTGTCAGCATAGAAGACCATTGCGTCCGTCGAAACAGCCAGCCGTTTGCGCAGGAGATCAAGAAGAGGAGTCGGTTTCAAAGATTCACCGATACCCCACAAAATGAAACGCCCGGCTCTTTTTTTCTGAATACGTTTTACAGGCCAGAGGGAGAGAATTTTGGTTTCAAATTGATGTATCACCACATCGTAATCGGTTCGCTTAAGTTCATCCAGAGCCGCTTTGTGCCACAGCAGGGTTTTCCCGGCGATCTTCCTGACTATTGAGGGTTCGACTACCGTCCTGAACTCCATCTCTTCAGTAACAACTCCCTCCGGAACGCCACCGGCACCGGTGAAAAAACCCCTTCCAAATGCGACGGTCAGATTAATAGCCGGATGCCGGGCGACTTCAGCCCAGACCGGGACATGGTAGTATGGGAGGGAGTGTTCAACGATCAGCACTTTGACATTGCGAGATTTCATCTGTTATCCAGCCCCATCTCCAGCCAGGCTGCTTCAACCGCTTCCGCAGAATATTGAGAATCGATCAACTGCAGGTGTTCTCGTAACCGGTCCGCAGAGAATCGAGTTCTTATCGGCTTACAGGGAGTTCCAACCGCGATTGTATATGGAGGGATACTTTTTGACACTACACTGTGAGCACCAACTACAACCCCTTCCCCAATCTTAACTCCCTTGAGAACCGTGACACCAGCTCCCAGCCACACATCATTCTCGATAGTTACAGAACCGATTTCACGGCTATCGCGGTTTTCAAATATCGTAACCCCGACGCGGTCAAAGATGTGGTCATCACATTCGATAACAAGATTGGGTCCGATCATGATGTTGTTCCCGAAAACGAGATTGCGCGCAGAGATATGAAAACCGGCGTTAATGAACACATTGTTGCCAAAGCTGATTTCCCCGGGGCGCCCGAAAACACCTCGCCGCCCCAGCCAGAGGTTACTTCCACATGCCTTGAACTTCACAAAGGCCATGGGATACCGGATACGCGACTTAAGGCTCTTCAGCCGTTCTCTGAGCATCCTCATTTCCAATCACCTCCAGAGGGAAGTCCATCTTCTCCGAAAAAGATATTATGCCAGAGCGCTGTGTTCAGATACCTGATGACGCTCTGTATCTCTTTGCTGCCTGACTTCCTCTTGCTCAAAATCCGTCTGTAATTAAGTGGTTTGAACTGTTTGATGAATTCCGAATTATCAAGTACACTCACCACCCAATCCTTCAGCTCACCCTTGAACCAGACCTCTTCCGGCATCGCCCATCCCAGCTTGAGTTTTCTCCAGGTAATATTATCCGGTAGCTCACCTGCCAACGATTTACGCGCCAGAAATTTTGTCCAGCCATCTTTCAGCTTGTACTCTTCCGGCAGCGAGAGCCAGAATTCGATCATTCTATAATCCAGAAACGGGAATCGTGATTCCACGGAAAATGCCATCGCTCCCCGATCGCCATAATGGAGCAGGTTTACCAGATTCCCCTTTATATCCTCCACCAGACGCTGATTCAATGTAAGAAATGGATTCTTACTGCGTCCGATTAGTTTCAATATTCGCAGCCAGGCCTGTTTGAGTCCCACCCGGCGCATCAGATTTACCGCCACACCATAAACGATGTATTTTCTGGAATCCCCGAGCCGCAGGAAATCCCCGGCTGTTCTCAACAGCTCACGCAACCTCAGGTTGGCCAGGTGATTTACGAGATAGAAAATGTAGCCACCCTGTATTTCATCAGCACCCTGCCCGTCAATGGAGACAGTAACACCATGCTTCTTTATCAGGTCATAGGTAAAGATGTATGACATGAGGGAGTTCTTCTGCGGGCTATCCATCATGTAAACTGTTTCCATGTACCGTTTTGCAACATCTGCTGCCACCGGTTCAACTTTGTGTGAACTCAGGTTCAGTCTGGCAGTCATTGCATCGATGAAGTCGCTCTCATCGCAGTGTTGTGTCCCCTCCTGTCGATAAACCGTGGAAAAGGTCTGTTGCCGTTCTGTTTTTCCTTCATCCAGAAGCAGCCGGTTAACCATCAGTACAATTGAGGAGCTGTCGAGACCGCCTGAAAACGCAGAACCCACCGGCACATCAGAACGCAATCTCAACCTGACACTCTCAAGGAGAATGTTGCGGTAACGGTTTTCCAGCTCGTTATAACTGACGGAATCCTCTTCCGCCTCTATTGCGGCGGGATCCCAGAAGACAGTCATTTCCGGGATCTCAACAGTTTCCCGGGTGAGATCAATTACACCATAAGTACCGGCAGGTACCCGGTAGATATTCTGGAAAGCAGTTTCCCGCAGGTATTCAAGTGATCCCTCGTTGAGGAAGCGTTTCAGGTATCTGAGATTGGGTGTTGTGGAAATGAGGCCTGTGGAGATGATCGCCTTGATTTCAGAAGCCAGGATAATTGTATCACCATCCTGGTAGTAAACCAGTGGTTTGATTCCAACCCTGTCCCGGGAAATCACCAGCTTCTGATCTTCTGAGTCGTAGATGGCCAGCGCCCACATACCATTGAAGCGCTCGAAGCAGTCCTCCCGCCAGTAGCTGTACGCGGCCAGTATAACTTCAGTGTCAGTCCTGGTCTGGAAATGGTATCCGGCCTGCTCGAGGATTTCCCGCAACTCTATGTAGTTATAAATCTCTCCGTTAAAGACAATCCAGTAGCGATCGTCAAAACACATCGGCTGATGTCCCTTTTCCGAGGTATCGATAATGGACAGCCGTCTGTGCCCCAGCGCCAGAAAGGCCCTGCTGTCTGTATCGGAATCGGTATTGCCCTGTGACACGACTGAATGATTGTTAACAAACAGTACTCCTTCGTCATCCGGCCCCCTGTGTGCCATGCTCGTCAGCATTTTCTTCATCGGAAGCGTATAATCAACTTCCTTTCCGGCGCGATTCAGGATGATACTTATCCCACACATGGCACGAGCCTCATTCTCGAATTTCCTGTCTGTACTTTCAGCATTTCGACTCACTCCGGTCAGGAGAGCTCAACTGAACAGCTCCAGATACGCTTTCTCCTGGTGTTCCCAGCTGTACCGGTTACGGATGTCCTCAGTAATATTGTGATACAAATCATCCGCTTCGATAGTTCTGACAGCGGTTTGAATATGCTCTGCGTCCACCCGGGGCAGGCAGACACCTGTCCTGTTCCTGCCAACTATATCGAGCAATCCCGGGTAATTATTGGTAATAACCGGTATACCCATCTGGAGGTAATCATACACTTTGTTGGGAGCGCAGTAGTAGTTATTCAGGTCAGTGTTCTGGTAGAATGCCAGTCCGATGTCATAACGGGACAGTAGTTCATACATGTCAGTATGTGATACAGGCGGTAGAATGCGAATCCGATCACTGTTGATCCTGTTCAGCAACTGTGTGATTGTCTTTTCATAGCTCTGGCGCCCGTAGAAACCGACCATGTCGAAAGTTACACCCTCCAGCATTGTCGGCTCCGAAAAAGCCTCCAGCATCTCCTCACAATGACGCTGTGGCATGAATCCGCCTACGTACACACAGCGGATTGCTTTCGACCGGTCATGCTGCGGAATTGTCTCACGGAAAAATGGCAGGTTCTCCAGCAGAAAAGGACGAGCCTGTGTCCGGTAAGTTTCGTGGAAGTAATTCAACCGGTGTTGCTCAGCGTGCATCACTATATCAGGAAAACCCAGAATATGATTCTGTATTTTCCCCCACACAATTTGCTTCACTCTGGAACTGTAGCTTTCCAGTTCCAGTTCATTGCTGTCGAAGATATAGCGCAGTCGGGGATTGCGTTTCTTTGCCAGAGCGCCTGATAACGCACTGGTGAGCGCCACACAGACAACAGCCTCCGCATCACTCTGCTCAATCAATCTTGCAGCCTTACGACAGAAATTCAACTGGCTTGCCAGCGTCAGCAATTTGGCGCGTTCCTGGATTACCCGGATGGATGACACCGGAAAATTGTATATTGAATAATCAGGCGTTGCCGGCTCAGTGCGCCCATGAATCAGCATACATTCATGTCCCGCCTGTTGCAGTGTTCTGATCTGCTTGAACAGTCTTCCCCTGTATTTCAGAGGTCCCAGGTAAGTGAAGCATACATTCATATGTTTTCTCCAAAGGAGATGAGAAACCGGCCCCTGTACGGGGTGTCACCATCCTCTATCCGCCTGGTAACAAAGAGTGTTGCGGCCTCCTGCAGGTAGCCGTAAGAAGGACTGTGATCAAACCGTTCGATTCTCAAGCTCGTTTGACCGGGGCATTCCAGAATGCAGATCGCTTTATCACCCCTGCGCACAGTCATCCTGTTACCCAGCAGCTCAGAGGTCAGGCCTGGCGCCAGATGGAAATACCATTCGACAATATCTCCATCCTGTACACTCTCGATTTCATCAGTGATCTCAATTCCGTTCCCCGGCAGGTCCATCAGAAAAGTGCGTGTATGTGCCACATCTGGACGGGCGAGCGACTTGAAACCGGTGTGACGGGCCTGAAGAGTGTGCCCGGAGATGTTCAGCACCTGAGTCTGTGTATCATCATATAGACCGAACACATTCCCGAGTTGTCGGTTTTGTCCGGCGCCATTCAGGGAAAGTACATTGTGGGCAGTTGTGCCACGATAACGGTTACGCATCTCAACATCCGATGTATAGACATAACTGCCACGATCGACAAAGACAGACTCCGTTCCCAGGGTTAACTCGAAGGACAACTGGTCACAGTGAGCATGTGTTCCGTTATGTGCCAGTGCGCCCGCCCGGATCATCAGGGAGTAACCGGAGCCATTAAGGAAATAGTATCCCGCTGTCCTGAAAGCTGAAGATATCGAACCGGTGTTCTGCTGTTCGGGCTGTGGCGTTGTGCTTCCAGCCAGCAGTATCCGGTCCACATTGGGCACATCGGTTGTCGTCAGGGAGCTCAGATAACGATGATCTTTGATTTCACTGGCGCCGGAGTAGAGCAGGCGGCCGTCATCATTATCTCCACAGACAGGGGCCGATCCATCGGGGCGAATATAAGCCCGGACAAACTCCTGCATTTTCCACAAGCGCTGCTGGTAAGCATCACTGAAATGAACTCCCGCGCCTTTACCGAGACTCCAGCACCAGAGGAACATCTCCAGACAGAGACGATGATAACTTGTGGCACGTTCAAAATGAACACCATCGTCCAGTACCTGCCGTGCCATCTCCACTTCCAGATAACGCCGGGCAAACTTCAACCAGCGACCACCCTGTGCAGTGTCGGAAAACAAAACAGCCAGGGTGAAGAGCCCTGTCAGATCGGCCAGGAAGTGATTGGCACGTTTTGTGGCATAAGGGCCGTTCCACTCGAGATGGGTGCTGATGAACCGGGCATGTTCCCAGAGACTTAGCGTCAACTCCCTGCGAAACCGGGTATGCTCACTTTTTTGCAGAGCCTCCTGCAGGAGTGAGTATCCGGCCAGCCAGTTGACTGCACGGATAGCCACCTCCATTGCACAAACCCAGTTAACCCCGTACCCCACCCGGTTGCTTGAGATCCAGTCAACAGTTTCATTCACATATTCACGGAGATAGCCCTCATCGTCGGTAAGCTGCCAGGCAAGCCCCAGAGCAGAGAAATGCTGGCAACGACTCAGCTCCCAGGGGTGTTTGATATCAGAACCGGGTGGTGTAAGTGCGTTTACCCGGCTGTACAGAACATTCGGGTTCCACCGGAAACCTGTTACAGACTCTCTGTGCCAGTCGATGTTGTGCCCGAATTTAACCGGCCCACTCCCCAGAAGTTCAAAGTGATGATCGCGAGCGGTATCAGCTGAGCGCAGAATTCCTTCCCGGTCAGGTTGAGTTATCAGTTCCCTGAAGTTCGAATCCGCGAAAGGAATCTGTGCCACATAGCTTTGAAGACGCTGCTCAATGGAGTTATCCGACAGATTCTCTGAACTCAGCCCGGTCGACATATTGTGCGTAAACCGGTTCGGGTGACCAATTTCCTGCTTCTGTCGTACCCGTCGCCGCAGTCTGTGTAAGATGGAAATCGGGTGGTTATCTGAGTTCATGGCATGGCCACAGCATCTTGTTTTTGATAGCTAATCCCCTTTGCGCAGGATGTCTGCAACCTGTCTGGTGATTTCCCAGGTTTCTACAAGCTCAGGCCAGGGAATAGGGAATCGCTCCCCGTTCCTGATTTTGTCCGCGAAGACCTGCAGCTCAGCCTGATGGCCCTTATCCTGTTTTTTCAGTACGAAATCAGAGGTTGCGCCATATGTTTTAAGACTTCTGTAATCATGTAGCTCGAACAGCTGCTCGTCACAGAAGACCTTCAGGGTTTCCTTCTCCGAGCTGGTGGAGCCCAGTGCGGTGTAGAGCAGGGTACCGATCGAGCCATCTTTATAGCGGAGGGTAATCACAACATTATCGTCGGGGCGAACACTGGCTGTCCGTGGTTTGATCGCATCAACAGACAGAGAAACCACCGGGCTGTCAGTCAGGAAACGAAAGAGATCAATCAGATGACAACCTTCACCGACAATCCGTCCGCCACCTTCATCAGAATGAACCCAGGTAGAGTATGGGATATATCCGGCGTTCATGGTGTACTGCATTATAAGAGGATTCACTCTGCTGGAGATCTGCTCTTTGATTCTGACAGCGAATGGTGAAAAGCGTCTGTTGTACCCGACCATGAAGGGCGCGCTGGTCTGTGCCACACTGCTGGTTAACTTCTCATACTCATCCAGAGTAATACACATCGGTTTCTCGACGAAAACAGCTTTACCCGCCTCCAGAGCTCGGATTGCAAGTTCAGCGTGCGAGTTGTGCCGGGTGCCGATCAGCACCATATCGATGTCCGATTGCAGCAGTCCGTCGTAATCAGTTGTCGCGTCACACTCCTGGAAATGCTGAGCACCCTGGCGAGCTGCAAGACCATTCTGATCACAGACTGCGGTTACCTGATACAACTCCTCCAGACGCTTCAGATTGGGAATATGCATGCTTTGCATAAAGCTGCCCGCGCCTGTCAAACCCAGTCGGATTACACCCTGCGGAGCCCTCCAGTCAATCCGTTTCTCGCCTGTTGATTCAACTGCTTTGTCACCGGTATTCAGAGTATCCGGATTACCGGAACAGGAAAGCGTAACCAGCAGCAACTGTTCACCTGTAAGTCTGGCGTACGCCTGAGGTGCGTCTTCGAAGGTAAAGGAATCCTCAATGATGTTGTCCAATTGAATTGCACCGGAGCCGATCAGTTTCAGATAGGCCTCCATGTTGCGCTTTTCCGTCCAGCGTACATAAGCGTAAGGATAATCATGCCCCAACCGCTCATACTTTTCGTCATAGCGCCCCGGCCCGTAGGAGGTGGAGATGACAAAATCGAGCTCCTTGGGATACATATCCGCTCGATTAAATTCAGGCCCGACAACGCCCACCAGAACCACCCGTCCCTTGCGGCGACAGATGTTAAAGGCCTGCGCCAGAACAATGTTTGATTGTGTCGCAGCGGTGATGATAGCTCTATCCACACCGTGCCCGTCAGCGTAGTGGATGATCAGATCCGTAAGCTGCTTATCGTTGGCGTTGAAGGTGGCGTGAGCACCCAGCTGCTCAGCCAGCTGCAGGCGGCGAGGTTCCAGATCAACTGCCACAACCGTACATCCCGCAGCCTTGAGCAGTTGAACAGTCAACAGGCCGATAGCACCACAACCAATAACAGCGACCGTTTCGCCGAGTGTGGTTTCAGCGCGACGGACACCCTGCAGTGCAATCCCCCCCAGAGCGCAGGAAGAGGCGTCTCGAAAGCTGACATCGTCAGGAATTGCCATTGTAAGGTTAACGGGAACCGCAACGAGTTCCGCGTGATTGGCAAAACCAGCTCCGGCAACCGCAACCCGGGCACCCTTCTGAAATCCCTGTACATCTTCTGCTACATCCAGGACTATACCCGCTGCAGAGTAGCCACTGGCCGCCTCCCTGCTTTGATTGTCGCGCGCTTTCTGAATGACAGAAAGTACACCATCAGTTTTCATTCTACCGAGAGCTGCCTTCAGTTTGTCGGGATGCGCTTTTGCCTTTTCCAGAAGGCTCTTACCCGAGGAGGTCAGGCTGGTCATCTCTGTTCCCGGGCTGATACAACTTTCCCGGACCTCAACCAGAAGATGCCCCGGTGGCAACTGAGGAGCCTCAGTTTCAATACACAGAGCTTTGCCTGATTTAAAAACGACCTGCTTGATGATAACCCCCCTGGTTAGAGTCTGTTTGAATTCATCCGGCGATATACAAGAAGCGAAAGAGAGAGGTGAATCACATCAGATTACCGAAGTTCTTTTCCTGGCGATGAACTCAATTATCCTCGCTTGCTGCTGAGAATTTCGTGATACAATTTTACATGCTCACCCGCAATCCGTTCCGGATTATTCAGTACCCTTACTTTTTCACGACCGGCCATACCCAGCTGTTTGCAAAGTGAAGGATCCCGCAGCAGACTGCTCAAACGGTCAGCCGCAGTCTTATGGTCATCGACATTGAATAGAAATCCGTCAGAGCCATCGTCTATCATATCGGGAATACCCCCGGCTCTCGAGCCAACTACAGGAACTGCAGCAGCGTGAGCTTCTGTGATTACATTGGGTGATGTGTCCATTCGTGAACCGATAAGCATCAACCGGGCGTTTTCCAGTTCATGAACCATCTGCGCGTGGGGGGTGCGTCCCATGAAGAGTACCCGCTCATTTAGGCCCTCCCGCCTCGCCAGCGATCTCAGAGCCTCTTCCTGTGGGCCACCACCAATAAAAACAAGTTCCGCGTCACTGAAGAACTCCGGATCCTGCCTGGCACATTGTGCAAAAGCCTTCAGGACTGTGTCACAGCCCTTGACCCTGCTTAGAGCGCCGATACAGATTACACGCTTACGTGAGTATTCCGGACGGGCGGAGAAAAACGCCTCAGTATAGGCGTGGGGAATAACCCTGATGTTCACTTCGGGAGAAACGCTTTCTGCCCACTCCCTGGCAAAACCGGTCTCCGCAATTATGCTGTCAACTCTACGTACAACATATCGTTCCATCATCTTCCGTATAACCACTTTGATACGGGGCATATCATAATAGGGTGCGAGCTTCTCCTGGATCCCCTGGATAAAGACAACCGCAGGTTTTTTCTGAGCGACCGCCAGTAAACCGTAAGCACTTTCAGTGCCAAAACCATGCACAACATCAGGATTGAAGCGTCTTATCAACGGTAGTATCTGCAGTACCGCAGGCAGATGCAGGTGGTAAGGGTCGCTTCTTCCAGGTTCATATTTCGGTATAAAAGTAAATGAAACGCCATCCTTCTCAGCATGCTGAACGCGAGAGATTACCCGGCTGTGTGCGAACACCCGCAGCTCAACGTCTTTCCTTATACCAAGTTCCCGGCAGAGTGCATTCACCCAGGGAGCAGGGTGCTGCTTACCGGACAGGTGACGAACACGCCGCTTGATACGCTCTTCAGGTAAAACTGCTGCAGCCGGATAGGGTGCCACTATGGCTACTTTGATCATTGACTCAGATTATCGTTATCTACTGGTTGAGCAGCTGCTTGCGTTGTCAGCACATTGCTGATAGTCATGATCGCTGCTAACGGTAGTGTCATGAAAAGCACATTGTTGGGATGCAGGAAATTCGTATTGAACAGGCAGAAGGTCAGATAGAATATCAAGGAAATTGAAAGCGACAGAGAAGTGTTGTTGTAAAGACTGTTACGGAAGCCGAGAGTGATTCCTTTGAAAAGGATAAACAGATAAAAGAACAGACCTACAATCCCTTCCAGGGTCAGGACTTCCAGTAGAAAATTATGCGGTGGTGAACTGCGCTCCAGCGCCATCAGGTACATCTGCCCCGAGAGTTTTGATCCCAGCAGCCAGTTGGTCTTGAAGTACATCCAGGCCAATTGCCACCGTTGCAATCGATCGACTGCGTTGCCTTCTGTAAGGTCGGAGATCAGACTCAGACGAGTAAGCATATCGAAAAACACAACCGGAGCAGTGAAGTAGAGGATAATCAGGAGAGCTACCGAGGAGTACAGAAAAATGAACAGATAGTTCAATCGCTTACGGATGAACAGCAGACCGAAGATAACGGCGACAAACAGAGCAAGGTATCCGGAGCGATGATTGATGGTAATTATACCGAAAACGCTGGCAACAGCTGCAAACAGACGACTGGGATAATTGAGTTTGCGGAAGAAATTCAGCGAGGCTCCAAAACCGAATACCAACGCTACACCGCCCCAGAAAAGGCGTAACTCTCCCGTAGAAGTATGTCCGATCTGCCCGGTAGCCAGTCGAAACAGGGCGAGCAGAAAAAGAGCCAGGATAAGAAAATTGATGTGTCCGAAAAGCTTCTCCCGCCAGGCCTCCTCCTGAAGCAACAGGAAGAAAAATGGAATCTGGACCAGTGCCAGACGGGGTGACAGAATGCGAAATACTGTAGGCAGGCGGATACCATCGATAATTGACCAGGGGACCAGAACGAAGAGATTGAAAGCCAGGTACAGCAGAATCAGCTGCAGCAGCAATCTGCTGGGGGGGTTAGCTGTACGCAGGATCTTTGGAAGTTTGATAATCGTAAGAAAACCGAAGATGAAGACAAACAGATCAAGCGGGTATAGATGAGCACCCATCAAACGAAAGGAGAAGGTAGAGTATATCCATTCCTTCACCGGCGTAAACAGAAGTACCAGAGTATAGAGATAAATCAGAGTGATGCGTTGTGCCCACTTAGTCCACATGAATCGTTTGCCCGAAATTAGGTTGGTTGTCTGAATGGAACCATTTTGCGAATATCAATTATACAACTGAATCGCACCAGACGACAGCATTTTGCGAAATTGTGAAGCAGGATTCAGCTGCATGGATCGAAGAAGCCGTTTCAATAACTTCCCGACAGGCTGGACCATTATGACCGAACAGCTTTCTATTTTGCTTTTCCAGCCACTGTCACTATTATACTCGAAGCAAATAACAGTGGACTGCTGAACTGATTTCACTGACTCCATAGATGTATCTGAAACCCGGGTCACCCTTTCTCCTTTGGAATTCAATGAAGAAAATATCAGTGATATTTGGCACCAGACCGGAAGCGATAAAACTGGCGCCTGTAATATATGCTCTTCGGAGCCATCCGGATTTTGAATGTCACGTCTGTATCACAGCACAGCATAGAGAGATGCTGGACCAGATGCTGAAGGTGTTTGATATTACACCGGATATTGATCTCGATCTGATGCAACCGGGACAGAATCTGTCCGGTTTGACCGCGCGTGCCCTGGAGGGGCTGAGCAGTTACCTGAAAGATTACCAGCCTGATATGGTACTGGTACAGGGTGATACAACAACGGTTCTCTGCGGCGCCCTGGCAGCTTTTTATCAGAAAATTCCGGTGGGGCATGTCGAAGCAGGGCTGCGCACAGGCAACCTCTACTCTCCCTGGCCGGAGGAAGGAAACCGGCAGATTGCCTCGAAATTGACAACACTCCATTTTGCCCCGACCGGACTTAATCGTCAGAACCTGCTGAATGAGAGTGTTGACGATAAGAATATTGTCGTGACTGGAAACACCGTAATCGACGCGTTGCTGTTAACTCTCGAAAAGGTGAAAGAGCAGGCACACTGGATAAATGAACTACCGGAATCTCTTCGCCCTGTGATTGAATCCAATCAGCGTGTTGTATTGATTACAGGCCACCGTCGCGAGAGCTTCGGACAGGGATTCAGTAATATCTGTCAGGCGATCGCCAGTCTTGCAGAGCAGCATCGCGATATTCATTTCCTTTATCCGGTACATCTGAATCCAACAGTGCGGGAACCGGTGCACAGGATTCTGGGAGCCCGCGGAAATGATAATGTACACCTGATCGAACCGCTCGATTATCTCCCATTCGTTGCCATGATGCAAAGATCATACCTGGTCCTGACCGATTCCGGTGGTGTACAGGAAGAGGCGCCCAGCCTTGGCAAGCCCGTATTGGTAATGCGTGATACAACCGAGCGTCCCGAAGCGGTAGAGGCAGGTTCTGTCAGGCTGGTGGGCACAGATCCACAACGCATTATCGATGGTGTCAACGAATTGCTGACCGATGAACAGGTTTACAGAACCATGTCGCAGGTGCGCAATCCTTATGGTGATGGTCAGGCTGCGAATCGCATCGTTGACTGCATCGCCAACATGACATGGTAAAAAACAGCTACTTTATAGAGGTCTGTAACTGAAATGAAAAGAATACTCCGGCTGATTCGCAAACGACTGCCGGTCAGGTGGCAACATCGCCTGCGCAGGCATTTTGCAGCACCCGCCGGTTACCGGGAGATGATCAACAGAGCCAACCGGGTAGAGCTGGAGAAATCACAGGGTGGATTTGTCAGCGACATGGAAGCACGTTTGTTTGACTTGAGACGCGTGGCACATATTCTTGAAAAGGGATTGCTGCATCCGGACTGGGAGCCGGAACATGGCAGGGCTAACTACAGCGAACTGTGCCTCGTACTGGACGAAATGGAGAACTACAGCAGTGCACCGCTTCAGGACCCCACTTATAAATGGGCTGTTGCCCTGAAAGAGGAATACGAGCAGGCACAGGAGCAGGGTGCGGTTGAGCAATTCCGTCCGGAAGAGGAGTCGATGAAGCTGACTGCGGACCAGGTGGAGCAGTTCATCAGAACAAGACGTTCGGTACGAAGTTTCATACAGCAACCGGTACCTGTAGATGTTCTGGAAAAGATAGTAGAAGCCATGAACTGGAGTCCAACCAGTTGCAATCGGCAACCGGCAATTGTTTACGTGGCACAAACTGTAGCCGGCGCCCGAGAATGTATGAAGCAGTTCAAAGGTGCCACAGGTATCAGCGAGTATGTTCCCGGCTTCATGGTATTCTGTGCTGATATGCGTGGATACAGCTACCCCGCTGAACGCATGCTGCCGGTGGTCGATGTTTCACTGGGAATGCAAAGCGCGGCTCTGGTTGCACATGCTCACGGTCTGAGTATGACATTTCTGAGCTGGGCACAACACACTGCCGGGGAGGATACCGCATTACGCGAGTTGTTTGATATTCCAGATTACCATGAGATAGTTGCCGGTGCGCTCTGTGGATATCCCGCTGTCTCAGTTGAAGCTCCAGCCCGTAAAAGTATCACCACGACTATAAGGATGCTACCGGATGAACATCCTGATCATTAACCAGTTCGCAGACAATAAAGGGGATCGCGCGGTTCTGGCTGTGATACTGGAGCAGCTGACAGAGAACGCTGCCATAAAGCAGGTAACCATCGCTACTTCACGTGTCGCCGCCTGGTCAGCGAGTGATTTCGAACACTTCGACCTGGACGTCAGGCTGGTACCATGGGGCTGGAACAGATATGAAGGAAATCAGCTGTTACAGCATGTTAAACAACGGTTGATGCGTTCGATAGCCTACCCGCTTGCACGTTACTCGTTAAACAAGACAAACTCCGGAAGCCTGGTCAGTAAGATTCTCAGCTGCTTCTGCAATAGCAGTTATCTCAAAGCAGTCAAAGCCTCCGATCTCGTGATCAGTACCGGCGGGCATCACTTTACCAACTGGTTCAGCCGGGAGGGGGTGTCACCGCTGTTTTTCGATCTTGCCATAGCTGAAATCTTCGGGAAGAGGATCGTACTGTGGTCGCAGACTATTGGAGAGCTGCAGTTTTCGAATCCTGCAAATGCCCGCTTTATCAACCGGTTGATGCAGAAAGCTGACAGTATCTACATACGGGACGAGGGATCAGTTGCGGAACTGGAACAGGCTGGAGTGGAAATGTCACGTATCCATGAAACCGAGGAAACAGTGTTCGGAGCTGATGCGGGCAGCTGGACCCCACCTTCGCAGCGGCAGCCGGTTGTAGGTATCTCTGTCTATACAGGATCTCTCCGCGATGCTGAAGCTCATGAAACATACACTGCAGCCATGAGTGGCCTGCTGGATCATGTTACAGCCAGGGGGTATCGGGTACTGTTCCTGCCTATGCAGTTGAAAGGGCAGAAGGGGGATGATCGCGGTGTGATACAGCGTATCATTGCCATGAGCAGGCAGGCCGGGCAGGTTGAGATGCTCGAAGCTGATATTCCCACAAGAGATCATCTGCAGCAAGTGCGGGGATGCCGGTTGTTCATCGGGCATAAAACGCACTCAATAATATTCTCTCTGGTGACCGGTACACCGGTACTGGCAATCTCGTACCATCAGAAAACCAACGACTTCATGGCGCAGTATCAGCTTTCAGATCACTGCGTGAATGAACCGGAACTGAGCGCTGATCTGCTATGCAGCCTTTTTGACAGAATTGAGAGCAACCTGGATGAAACCGGTAAAACCGAGATGCATCATGCGGAAATCCAGCGAGCCAGAATGGCGGAAGATTTTAGAAGCATGTTGTCAGGTTAGTCTGAAGAAGGAACTCAACAGCGGGCGGAGATGAGCGATACCCGTAGGATAATAAGCAATGTTTTCACCGGCTGGGTGGCAGTTGTACTGAGGGCTGTGGTCGCACTGATCATGGTTCCCTTTCTGCTGGCTCAGCTGGGCCGTGATGGTTATGGTATCATCGCGCTGTTCGGTGTCCTGATGAGTCTGACGCAGCTGGCTGACCTGGGGCTGCGGCAGGCGCTGAGTCGTGAACTGGCGGAAATGGTTGCCCGTGACGATGAGCAGGGTTTCAGCGAACTGGCCTCTACCGCCTTCTTTCTGTATCTGTTGATAGGGAGCATGGTCAGTGTCCTCTGTTTTATCAGCGCTGAGCCACTGGTCCTGTTCATGAAAGTACCGCACTATCTGCAGGCAGAAACCATCCTGCTGTTCAGATTTTACGGCTGTACAGCTGCAATTCTGGGATTCATGGTTCCTGTGTTCAGTTCCATCCTGACCGGTTGTCATCGCTACGACACTTATAACACTATCACCATCATCGCCAGTCTACTCAGTAGTGCGGGGCTTCTGCTGGTCTTGAGCTTCTCCGATGCACAGCTGGGGGGCTGGGTGATTGTGATGATAGGGTTCTACATCGCGCAGTTGATTCTGCTGATCAGAGCTGCCTGGCGCGAGCGTCCAAACCTGCAGATAAAATGGAGTCTTGCCAGCAGGAGCAGGTCCCGCGCTCTGTTCAAACTGGGTGGATACATGTACATGGTGCAGCTGGCGAATGCGCTGGCGGACCGTTCAGACCCTCTGGTGATATCAAGATTCTTCGGGCCACTCGGGGTAGCAGCCTACAACCCTGGATTACGTATATCGCAGATGACCCGTCCGCTGGTGACAATGCTCTCTAATCAACTGCACCCACTTACGACCAGGCAGCATGTTGAAAACAATATGCAGAAGATGCAGCAACTGCTTATTCATGGCACTCGCTTCACACTGCTGACAGGTGCACTGGTGAGTACGACCACTTTTCTGATAGCGGATGATTTCTGCCGTGTCTGGCTTGCCGCCGGCCTTGGAGAGGACTACAAGATAGCAGCTTTGATCATGAAGGGCTGGGCAATGATAGATTTCCTGTTGTACCTGGGTGGCGTGCAGTGGGGGGTGCTGCTGGGCATGAAGAAACTGAAAGTCATGGTGTTCTCGCTGATTGCGGCAGCCGTTATCAACCTCCTGCTTTCCATCTATTTCGTCGGGTATACTTCTCTGGGGATCCCGGGAGTCCTGCTGGCAACCATTACCATTACCGCTCTGCACCGCCCCCTGATGGCGCTTTATACGGCTCGCGTCTGCCAGTTGACTTTCCGGAATTATACTCGTCAGGCATACCTGCGGCCGTTACTGGTGTTATCGAGCCTGGTGTTGACCGGAGTGCTACTCAAAGGGCTTATGCCACTGGACAGTTTGTGGCAGATAATGCTGTATGGCTTGACCATGGCAGCCGCCTGGGTGCTTTATAGCTGGGGGCTGGGACTTGCCGGTAGTGAGCGGATACTTCTGGGTGAGCGACTGAAGGAACTGCTCAAACGATCTCCTTTCAAAAAACAGCAACTGCCGTTATGAAAGAAAACAGCAAGCACTGTCTGATCGTGCCGGGAACTTCATTTCTGCGCGCGTATGCAGGAACCCGTTACCTGATAGAGGGTCTGGTCGAACGGGGCGTAAGTGTGGAACTGATGGTGCGATGTGAGATACAGGAAGCCGCCCGCTACCGCAGCCTTCCCTGGAGGATCAGGGTTTTTCCCTACAGCAAATCCGGTAATACTCTCTGGCGCAAGATTACAGGGCTGAACTTCAAGCTTCAGGTAGGATTTCGCGCACTCCTGTCATCTAATCTGCTGGTTACGGAGTCAACTTTCCTGAGTGTTGCAGCCCGGGTGAAGAAGCTGAAACCGGGGCTGAACCTCATCCAGTTTTGCCAGGAGCTTCAGCTGCTCGAGGATTATCCTGACAATAATTATGCTCACATTTACAATCGTTACGCCAGGATTCCAGACCTGGTGATAGATGTTGAGCCGGGGCGTGCAGCTGTTCGTCAAGAAAAAGCGGGTTTGTCACACGAGCCACTGGTGCTTCTGAATACGATACCAGAAACCAGCGTTGTGAAGGCTGCTCCGAAAGGTACACTTGCAAAACTGGCGGAAACAACTCTTCCAGGAGGTGTTCCTGTTCTGCTCCACGCCGGTGGAATTGGTAAGGAAAAACCTCTGGAAAGAATTATAGACGCTGTAGCACAGTCAGGTGAAGAGCTGTTCCTGCTGGCGTTCTGCAATGCACGGGAGGCGGATGTTGTTCGTCTGGCTCAGTATGCCGCTGCTAACCTGAAAGCAGGCTCTTTCTGTATTCGTACCGCTGTATCACGTCAGGAACTCATGCCGGCAATTGCGGAAGCGGACATCGGAGTGATCGATTACGCATTCAGTGTGGAACCGACACTGAACCAGAAGTACTGTGCTCCGACAAAACTCTATGAATTCATGGCTTATGGATTAGCTCTGCTGGGATCAGCAAATGCTTCGCTGCAGGAAGTTATCGGTCAGAACGAAATAGGCGCCTGTGCTGCGGATGACAGTGTCAACGCACTGGCGGAGGCATTGTTAAGGCTTCTCAGTATGGACCCGAAAGCCTTTCAGGAAATGAAGGCAAGAGCACGCAGGGTATACAGGGAAAGCTACTCATACGAGAAATGCTGTGCCACACCTCTCACAGAGCTGGCTACTTTTCTAAAATGATGTGTAAGTGCGGTCAACCGGTTACTCTGCTGTAAACTACATCCCCACCGGCGAGTAGAGAAATCCAGAAACATCAACACGCAGTAAATCCTGCTGATCGAGAGAATCACGAATGTGCTCCTCGATGAGCAGCGAATCAGAGTATTCCCAGAAGTTTTCCTGTGCCTGAACCCTGCCTTCTACTGAAGAAGCGGTGTAAATGTATACCAGATAATCTTCCGGGGCTAAGATGTTGTTGAAACGAACTGTGGGCCGGGCCCCACCACGGATGAACAGAAACGTATCACGGGAGTTGCGGCTTTCATTGTAGCTGATTTCAGGGAAGAGAGTACAGTAAAGGGATATATCCTCCCGGCAGAACTGGAAGTGATTCTGTTCAATAGTGCCGGTAGCAGAGCCCTCAAACAGTATCCCCAGCGAGTCCCGGAAAAAATGACTTTCCCTGACCGCTCCCTGGCTGGAATTCCAGTGAACAGCTCTTTCACAATGCAGAAAGGCGCTGTTCTGTATCATGGCGAGACCCGAATCTGACAGTTTAATTCCGGTACCACAGTCGAGGAAGATACAGTTTTCAATGAAAAGCGTATCAGTCAGTAGTGACTGGTTGACAGCAATACCATCCGTATCAAAGAAGAGTGCTGAATTCAGGTGCAACGGGTGCAGCTGTGAGGAAAGGTGAACCGGTCCGGCAGCGACAAGATTACTCATGTTGACGGATGATTCGGAAAAAAGGGTAAAGGTCAGGGCGGGGTCTGTTGCCAGAGGATGAGCCTGCAGGCATATGGGAGCTGTTTCCGAGCCGTCTGCGATCAACTCACACTCTACTCGGAGATCTGAATTCCCGGAGAAAGTGAGGCGAGCCCCTGGTTCCAGTGTCAACGATGAGGCTGCACTGAACACCACATCACCGGAAAGACATGTCGGGATATCAACCTGTACTACTACAGCAGTGTCGTAGGTCCCGGACAGTGTTTGTCCGGCATTCAGCAGCAATGGATCGAGGTCGGGCAGATCAGCCGCGTCGAGAATTGTATAAATGTAATCCGCGTCATAGATACAGAGTGACCCCTCCATATCCCCGGGAAGCTCCAGCTGAAAACCGCCGTCCGCAGTGGTGGTGGTTTCTACCAGAGGAACATCCATGACACTGGCGAGAGTTATCTGTGTGGCAGTTGAAAGTGTGAAGGGAATCTGGACTGAATCGATTCCCAGGGCGGTAAAAGAGGGATCGGGGAAAAGCGCTACAGTTATCCCGTTGGCGCTGTCCCCCTGATTGAAGGCCAGAGTGCCTTCAATGATCTGCTGCCTGTCTTCCTCGGCAGGAACGCATGCAGCCAGAAAAAGCAGCTGCACAAGCATAATGCGATAGAGATAATCCATAAGAATTACCTGGAGGTTACTTCACAGTACCACCACACCTCACAGCTGTTACGCGAAGAACTTCTCAATAGTTGCAACAACATATTCCATCTGCTCCTGTTTCAGTTCAGGGAACATCGGCAGGCTGAGAATACGATCCTGCAGACGGTGTGCTACCGGGCAGTCTTCAGCTGTATAACCAAGATGCTCGTAAGCGCGAGTGAAAGGAACAGCCTGGTCATAATGGATACCGGCACCGATGCCGTTTTCACCGAGGAACGCCCTCAGTTCATCACGCTTCTCGGTTTGTATCACATATAGATGGTATACCGCAGTGACTTCATCCCGTTCAGGTGGTGTCACAATGCGATCGGCAACAGAGGAAGCAGCGAACAGCTCGTTGTATACAGCAGCGTTTGCCCGGCGCTTATCATTTGCTTCCTGCAGGCGTTTCAGTTTCAGATCCAGTACCATGGCCTGCATTGCAACCATGCGTGCGTTGGTCCCGATCATAGCGTGTCCCATTTCAGGGTGACGACCATGGTTGATGAATACACGCAGTTGCTCTTCAAGATCGCGGTGATTGGTAACCACGGCACCAGCGTCACCAAAGGCTCCGAGGTTCTTGGCTGGATAGAAGCTGTAGCAGGCTGCCAGACCGAAGGTGCCAACAGTGCGATCTCCAATAAGAGCACCATGTGCCTGAGCTGCGTCCTCAACAACAAAGAGATTCTTGTCCCTGGCAGTTTCCAGAATAGCCGGCATATTTGCAGGATGACCGAAGAGATGCACCGGCAGCAGCGCGCGGGTTTTATTGGTTATTCTGCTTTCGATTTGTGATACATCGATCTGATAATCCGCTTCTGACGCATCCACGAAAACCGGGATGGCGCCGCAATGACTGACCGCTTCAGCTGTTGCAATGAAAGTGTTGGCCGGAATTATAACTTCATCACCGGCGCCAATCCCGAGGACTTTGAGGGTGGCAAAGAGCGCTTCCGTGCCGTTTGACACAGCTACACAACTGCTGGTGCCGATGAAATCGGCAAAATTCTTCTCAAAAGCCTCAATTCTGGGGCCACCGATAAATGCGGTATTAGTGAGGATGTCCTGTAAGGCTGCATCGATCTCATTTTTCTGAGCGTTATAGGGTGCTTTTAAGTCTATAAATGGAACCTGCATTGCGTACTCCGAGTTTGTTGACTGTCTGGTGACCGCTGTATGGGCCACCCCTGAATATGAGTGCATGAAATATCATTGCAGGCTTTTTGAAATGCAAGGGGGAATTCACGAGAGGTCTGTCAGCGGGTGCTTACGGCGTAATTATGCAGCATTTTGAGAGTAAAACGATCATTAACTCTCCCCCTTCCGGTAAAAAGAGATCACCTGTTATGTGATCTGTATCATCTCTGAGTATTGATGATTTTACCAGAATATCTTATGGTATGTCAAACTTTCAACTACGGGGGAATCATGCGACAGAAAGGGACTATTTCTACAGGCCTGATAATACTGACAGCGCTTTCAGGGAGCATAAACATTGCTCTGGCGCAATGGCCTGACGATCCAACAGTGAACCTGCCCGTCTGTACCGAAGAACAGGGACAACTGGATCAGAGAATCGTCAGCACCGGCAACGGGGGGGCGATCATCATCTGGTCTGATGCACGCGCCGTCAGCTACAATAGTACCTATGGCCAGCTGGTTACCGCTGAGGGATCCCTGCAGTGGCTCGAAGGAGGTGTGGAGCTGGCACCCGGGGGGCATGATCAGATCTATCCGGTTGCAATCGCGGATGGCGCGGGCGGAGTTATCACAGCCTGGGGGGATCGTCGCAACTTCGAAGATACTCATTGGGACGTTTATGCCCAGCGCTCACAAAGTGATGACGGTAACGCACTCTGGGGGGATGACGGACTGGTTATCTGTACGGCAGCAGCCGAGCAGGAGATGGTTTGTATCTCCGCAGACGGGGCCGGTGGCGCCTTTTTCATATGGGAGGACTGGCGTCTGGATGGCTACCAGCGCGATCTCTTCGCTCAGCATGTGAATGCTTCCGGTGTGCCACAATGGACTTCCAACGGCGTGAGTGTCTGTACCGAATCACATACACAGAGATTTGCCCAGGCTGTCAGTGACGGCGCAGGTGGCGTAATTGTCACATGGTCCGACGAAAGATATGGCACTGATACAGATATTTACGCACAACGACTTTCAGCTGATGGTGTCCCGCTCTGGACAGCGGATGGAGTTGCAGTGTGTAGTGCTGACGAAGCGCAGAATCAACCACTGATCGTTACCGATGGGGCGGGAGGTGCAATTATTGTCTGGCAGGATCCACGCAATATCGACGAGACCTGGTTTGATATTTACGCGCAGCGTCTGGACGCAACAGGTGTTCCGCTCTGGGCAGTAGACGGTATTGCCGTCACCGATGCGATTAACTCACAAACTTACTACGAGGTTGCTGCTGACGAAAGTGGTGGTGTTATGGTCACCTGGTATGATGCCCGTAACTACGAAACTACTGACTGGGATATTTATGCTCAGCATCTGAATCCTGATGGCATCCCTCTCTGGGGAGCTGACGAACTGGCCGTCTGCACAGAGGAACATGAACAGAAACACCCCGCTATCTGCAGCGATGGTGTATGTGGTGCAGTGATCACCTGGTATGATGAACGCTCCGGCCAGAAAGATATCTATGCGCAGCGTGTCTGCCGCACTGGAGAAATTGTTGTACTGATGTGGGAGGAGCAGGGTGCTGCTATTGCCATCAGCAACCAGCTCTCCGATTCCGATGTTCCCGAACTGGTAACGGATGGGGATGGAGGTGCTATTATAACCTGGGTTGATGAACGTAACTGGGACCAGACCAACCGTGATATCTACGCCCAACGCGTGTACTGGGACGGTTCCCTGGCGCCGGAATCAGCCGGAAATACCCCCAGCCAGCCACAGGAATTCACACTCAATCAGAACTACCCTAATCCTTTTAATCCGGTGACCACCATCAGTTATTCACTGACGATACCCGCAACTGTCCGGCTGGAGGTTTATAACCTCGTCGGGGAAAGGATTGTCACACTCGTTGACGGATGGCAGGCTGCAGGCGGGCGGTCAGTACAGTTTGACGGCGGTGATCTTCCCGGTGGGCTTTACCTGGTTGTAATACATGCAGGCCAGATTTCTGACTGTCGCAAAATGTTACTGGTTAAGTAAGGGTGATGGTTTCTCATATGTTGCGGTATCTGGATGATGTGATCTCAGATTAAGGGGTTTCTTCTATGCTCCGGGTTTCTCTGGTGTTCTCTTCCAGCATCATAAGGTGCTGATAATAGTCACGTATCAACTCCAGATACTCGCGGGAATAACCCTCGCGCAGGGCGCGAATCATTTCCTGGCGCAGCGCATCCGCTGACATCTCAAGCATCAGTTCTTCCGGGGAGCTGCGCTCGATCAGTGTAGCGGTTCTCGATTCCCGCTCCTGGCTTCGTTCTCTTTCCCTTATGGAACGCTGCGAATCAAGCAGCTGATTCAGTATCCGTTCCTGCAGCTTCAGAGTGCGTTCCGTGAGTTGACTATCCTGCAGCTGCTCTTCAACCTCCTGCATCTGCCGGGCAATCTCGCCCAGATCGCCCATGGGTTTTCGGCCACCGGGCATTTCGCTTACCTGTTGAGCCAGCTGTTCCATCTGCTGCCGTAATCTCGCCTGTTCGCTCGCCATATCGGAGAGGGTAACACCCATCGGTTTCTGGCAGGTTCCCTGCTGAGCTGATAAGAGCTTATTACATTGTGAGTTGAGGCTCTGTTGATCGGAAGAGCACTGCATCAGCTGCTCCATCATTTCCTCAAAACCTGTTGATGAGGAAGAGGCGTTCATACTCTCCTGGTCCTGCATGAGTAAGTAAATTGCCCGGTTAACAAACCCCATGATCTGTTCCTCGTTTCCCGCAAGGGAGTGCATACGTCTTTCCTCGAAATCCTGAATACTCAATTCAGATTTTGCAGCAGCTTTCTGGAGGTATGTCAGCACAGAACGGGAGATGAAAAAACTCTCCATCATCAGATCAGAAACATCTTCTATCGATATCAGTAAGGCGCGAGTCAGTGAGAGTTGCTGAAAGGCACAACGGCCAAAACTTGCATTTTCCGGCCGCAGTCCTGTCACATCATCCCTCTGTACTTCAAACAGTTCCGAGATGATCAGCAGTCGGTGTATTACACGATCAATTGCATCATTCAGCTCTGCCATTGCGTTCTGACCGGCCATATCACTTGCGTCCTGAAGCATTTGCTGCAGCTGCCCCAGATCACCGGCAATATTCTCCCCGGCAGGTTGTGATTGTGATGGATCGATCTCCAGTTGCCCGGCGTTGGCCATCATCTGCTCAGCGAGAGCCTGCTCTTCCATGAAATCGGAGGCAGCATCCATCTGCTCGGCGGGGAAGTGCGGGTTTTCTCCAAACTCCTCCTTTGCCTGTTGTATCTCCTTATTCAACTCCTCTGTCGCAGCAGCCAGTTTCTCCTGCTGCTCTGACAGGTCGTCAGGAGGTGAGTCGGAGGCAGCCTGTTCGTTGAGTTCTTCCTGCTGTTGTCGCAGCTCCTCGGCCAGGCGGGCCAACTCCTCCAGCTTCTGCTCCATCTGTAGCTGTTCCAGTATGGAGAGCAATCTCTCCATCTGTTCCAGGAAGGCATCCAGCTCCTGTTTGGCCTGCTCCATGGCGGCCTGTAACTCCTCCGGGGTTGGTTCATTACCCTCCTGCAACTGCTCCAGCAGAGACTTCATCTCTTCGGTCATCAGCTCCTGCAACAGTTCGCTGAGCTGCTGCATTTTCTCAATCACCTCGTCACTGAAGAGCTGGTTTTCCTCAAGCGATTGCTGCAGCTGTTCCAGGTTCTCCTGCATGGCAGCAGCGCTTTCTGCCATCTCGAGTTGTTCCCGGGCGATGCTCTCAATCTGTCGCTGCATTTCCCAGTTCATCTGCTCCGGATCAACCTGCAACTCGGTTACCATCTGTTCCAGCTGCTCCAGGTTCTCACGAGAACGTTCAATAATATCCCTGGTCCGCTCCAGTTCCGCTTCCTCACTGGATTGTACAGCGTCGTACAGCGCGGCAGTTCCGGGCAGGTTAAGGCGCAGAAGTGGTGAGCGTGTCCACTTGGGGCCGGAAACTGTATCATTGTCCCATAGTATCACAAAAAGCAGGATTTCATCTTCAGGCAGCGCGTTGGTCTTCCCCAGGTTCCAGGTGTAATCCAGCAGCGCCTCCCCGACATCCAGTTTTTCAAAAGGCAACTCCAGACGATCCCATTGTGCCAGCTCTTCAGCAGTAGCATCCGTCAGGTTGAAGTCAGCGTATTCTGCCTGCAGAAACGGTGGGACAAGTCTGTAACGCAGCTGGAAACGTGTGATACCATAATCATCAACGCCACTGCCAAGAAACTGAACATCTTTTGTCACCTGATCGCCATCGCGGGGAAAAGACAGGTTCAATAATGGATGACTGTCTTCAACCGCAGTGATGTGCCACACGATAGGATCGCTATTGGAAAGACCGTTCTGATCAACAAGATGGAAATGGTAGCTCCGGTCTTCCCGTACAACAAGTTGTGCCTGATAACAGCTGTCACCAGGTGTCATTTCAATGGCTTCACCATTATCCAGCACCAGTTGCACATCAGCCTCTTGTGAGGTCTTCAGCGTGAAAGCCACGGAGGTGCTGAAAACAGCACTGAAACTGCCAATATTGTGTTCCAGCTGAAGCGGCAGCAAACCGGTGTAGGCGGGATAAGTAAGATTGGCCTGAAAATCGGTGATTACCGGGAGATCCAGCAGTTTGACATGACCGCTGTCAGATAGCAGGCGCTCTCCACTGACATGATACATAAACGGAGCGTTTATTCGTTCCAGCAGCAGCGAGAAGCCCTGGCCTCCTTTGCGAAGCGGATAGAGAAACTGCTGCCCGTCTCTGGTCAGGGTCAACTCCAGCTCCTCCGGTATAACTGTTCCTGCCGGGAAAGCCTCAATCAGCAGGTTATCTCCGCGGATGAGGGTTGTATCACCAGGGGCGAGAGTAATAGTTATCAGATCGGGGTCAACGAAAACGGTTCTGTAATGAACCAGTCGATCGAATGCGCTCAGTATTGGTGTCCCCTGCAGCAGCACCAGTAGCAGTTGCAGCGCTACTACAAGCAACAACAGTCTGCCACCCTGTTTATGCCTGCGACGGGAAATCAGTTTCTTTGTATCACGTGGAAGCTCCGGGACTATTCTGATTAAAGCCTGATCAATCAGATCAGCGGAGTAGAGTTGGTGAGATTCGGCGGAAGAGTGCAGCTGTAGAGCGTTGAGCAACCTGTCGCGAACGTTCTTATCCCGTATGCCCAGTTCTTGAGCCAGTTTCAGATCTGAAGGGTTGTGACGCCGGATTGTAAATAGAAACAGCACCCGTCCAATCAGTAGAGCCGCCCCTCCCAGCCAGCTGTAGCTGATCAGAAGCAGGAACAGATGACGAGAAGCCATTGTACCGGGAGATATCCGTTCCAGTAAAACCAGGCTGGTTGTCAGAAAAAGCAGAAAGGTCAGAGTAACCAGAAGCCAGACCTGCAGGCCCGCAACATGACGCTGCCTGCGGAAGCCAGCTAACAGGGCGATTGCATCACGGTACTGGTGGTCAACCTTCAATTGCTTAATCTCCAGTAGACAATGTTAGTGCCCATGCGTAACGCCTGCTGGCGAATGGAGGCTGGATCATTATGCGTTTCAGGATCTTCCCACCCGTCACCGAGATCCGCTTCATAGGTATACACAACGCAGAGTCGACCCTCATGAAAAAGCCCCAGTACCTGTGGTGGCTTACCATCATGCTCGTGCACTTTCGGGCAGCCGCCGGGGAAACTGTAAAGAGAGTGAAAAAGCGGATGATCGAAAGGAAGCTCCTGAAACTCCTGCTCCGGAAAAACTCGACTCATCTCATCGCGGAAGTACTTATCGAGGCCATAGTTATCATCAGCATGCAGGAACCCACCAGCACTCAGGTATTCGCGCAGACGTAGAACTTCCTCACTGGAAAATGTGATACGTCCATGACCGGTCAGATAGAGATAGGGGTAACTGAAGAGTTCGCTGTCAGTCAGCTCTACAACCGCTTCCTCTGTAGCAGTGGCCAGAGGCGTGTTATCCCGGATGAACCGCAGAAGGTTTGGAAGCGAAGTGGGATCACTGTACCAGTCACCGCCACCATGGTACTTAACCCTGGCAATTGTGAACAACCCGCCTGGATCAGCACTGCTCGCCGTGACTGTCAGTAGAAGCAGCAGCAGAAGGCAGAAGCGCCGGGAGTGGTTAGTAAAATGTGATACGTTGATGATTATGAGCCTTAACGGTTTGTTGCTCCAGAATTGCCTGGATTATTACTTCACGGTCCAGCTGTTTCAGGTGAATGGCGTTAACTTCCTCTGGATTCAGTCCGAACAACTCCTCCAGGTGACTGAAAACAAAATTGTTGGTAACCGCACTGTATATACGGTTCATCACCAGACTTTCACTGTTTACCATAATGCTGCTGACAGTGTTCAGTTCTCTATGAATGGAGAACCGCACACCGCTGTAGGCAAAAGATTCACTCACCTCGCCCCTGGCTACCCGTTGCAGAAAGAGGAACAATTCAAGTCCACTGATTTCGAAAGTAACATAGTGATTTCCGAACGGATTAATCTCCCAGATATTGAGACGGGTAATCTCCCCCGTCGGCAGATCACGCCTGAGGCCACCAAGGTTCATGAACGCGAGTTCAGTGGCAGCAAAATCGCACATGACATCGGCAGTCCAGTCACCCAGATTGGATTCCCCGTGTCTTCGTATCCAGGGCTGATCCAGCTGACCTATTACCTCGTTGAGTTCCGGCGGCAGCAGTTCATCCAGTAGCTCTACAGTGTTGAGCATTGATGAGGAAGGGGATACATGTTGCTTCGAAATTTCATGCAGATGGCTACTCATACTGATAACACCAGTGGCGTCGTCAATATAAATATGCAGATCACCTAACCAGTTTCCGCAACAGCCCGCCTGTACTATCAGGGTCTCGCCTATCTGTACCCCCTCCGGCAGCACTGAGTGGCTGTGCCCACCTATAATTGCATCAATCCCGGGAACGCTGGCAGCATAAAGTGAATCAGCGTACAGGCCGGAGTGGCTGATTAAGAACTGCAGATCTGAAATCTCCTCGAGTTGTTGCATCTGTAACCGTATTCCCTCAATCGGGTCAAGTACACGGGAATGAGTCAGGTTCTCTTTCACAATCAACTCCGGAAGCGCAGCGGTAATCACACCGATGAACCCCAGACGCAATCCCGCAAGTTCAAACACCAGGTATCCCGGCCAGACCAGGTTACCTGTGCTGTCAGCAAGATTACAGCAGGTGACTTCAAATTCAGCTGCATCGAGTTGTCTTCTCAAATTGAGATCACCATAGTCGAACTCGTGATTCCCGGGGCAGAAAAGATCAAGCCCCATAGCATTCATAACAGTGACCTGCGAGCCGCCTGATGTTATTCCAGATACGGGGCTGCCCTGGAAATCGTCACCGGCATGGAGGAGAAGATCATACTCGTAAATCAGGCGCAGGCTGTCCACCATTCCTTTCAACCAGGCGGCACCACCGTGATAGTTTTCGTTACCGGCTTCATCCACACTGTATCGGGGTGTGTTGTTTGCGTGGAAATCATTGTAATGCAGGAGGTGAATATCACTGGCCAGGCCACCGGAGAATGCCATCAGCAAAGAAGCAAAAACCAGTGTGATGTGATACAACTGTTTCATAGATGTACTCAAAAACATGAGCATAAACCCCCCTCTATAAACAGGGAGGCTGCAGGAGCAGAAATGTGATTACAGGGGACGAATGTCTATGTAAATCTCGTTCTTGAGTTGCTCGACCCATTTCTGTAATTCCTGCTGCTTTTTGAATTGCAGCGCGAACTCTTCAAGCTTATCCCAATCCTGTTCCAGATTGATCATATGTGGTGGAATGCGCTCCCAGAGTTGCAGTATCGCAAAACCATCCTCACCATCGACTATCATACGGATGGGGTCGCTGACAGCACCGGGCTGCATGTTAGCCAGTACCGACTGCAACTGTTCTGTGAACTGAGAAAGCTCCAATACTCCCAGATCACCACTATTCTGCCTGATGACCGGATTACTGGAGAGGCGATGAGAGATTTCCTTAAGGTCAGCACCTTCCCGTAATGCGATCACAAGTGAATCGGCACGGTCGTTGTAGAGTTCCTCGTCAGCCATTGTGGGTGTGAGGCGAAAGAGGATGTGGCTGGTTGTGATTTTCTCACCTGCACGCGCCTCTAACCGGATAATGTGATAACCAAGATCTGTCAGTACCGGCCTGGAAATCTCACCCGGTGCCAGATTGTAAGCAGCGTATTCGTACTCCTTCAGCATTGTGCCACGGGATGTTTCTCCCACCAGACCGGCCCGGCCTCTGGTGCCGCTGTCATCTGAATACTTCTGCGCTGTGGTAGCAAAATCTTTCTGTCCCCTGATCAGGCTGTCACTTATGGAAAAAGCAAGCTGTCGTGTTCTCTCCCGTCCCTCAGCAGAAACATCGATAGCCAGAAATATCTGCCCGCAATGCAGCATGGCGGGAACTTCCGGCAGTGAGTCGCGGTAAGCAGCATAGAAGTTTTCAACATCTATCCGGTTGACTGTGATCTCAGCAAGATAACTCTGCGTGACCCGGCTGGTCAGCATGCGGTTACGTGTGTTTTCACGTAATTTCCTGCGGATCTGCGTGATTGTGAGATTGAATATCTGCTCGAGATTTTTTTCCGTGCCGGCTTTACGGATGTATTCCATCAACATGGAATTGACTTCCCGGTCTATCCTGCCGGGATCAACTACGACAGAATCGATACGGGCCTGAGCCAGCAGCACTTTTTCCTGAATCAGGCTGTTGATAATCTCCAGGCGGTATGACTCCAGTTGCCCGGCGTCATTGACCAGATCGAGATTGAGTGAAGCGGCATACTGCTGCAGCATCTCCAGAACATCTGACTCCAGGATAATCTCCTCGTCAACAACAACCAGTACACGATCTATCGTTTCACCCGCAGGTAGCGACAGGTAGCTGACCAGCATCAATATTACCAGTAATGTCCAACGCATAAAAATCTCCACAATGTGACCAAACGCAGGATGAGGTTTGCAGTCAGGAAGTGTCCTGCGGGAAAGGTCTGGTTTTTAGACGGTTCTCATAATACATTCAAGAGCTGATTATCGCAAGCGAGCAATCCCGGGACAGGTGGGCGTCGGCGCGTCTTAAGATGAGTCCCCGGAATATTGACCCTGGATGGAATGTATATGAATCCACTTCCTGTAGTTTTTCTCTGGCACCAGCATCAACCTAACTATTACGATCCTATCTCAGAAGAGATAACTATGCCCTGGGTGAGATTGCACGCACTTAAGGATTACTATGACATGGCTGCGTACATCGAACAGATCCCGGGTGCACGTGCGGTGATTAACCTGGTACCATCATTACTGGAGCAGCTGCAGGCCTATGTCGACGGTGCATCAGATTTCTGGCTGGATATTTCCAGACGTCCTGCAGCAAAGCTGACGCAAACAGAGCAGCTTTTCCTGTTGCGTAATTTTCTCGGACTACATGCAGAATCACTCGTGTCACACATCCCCCGTTACCGGCAATTACAGAAGCTGTGCTCCATTCATCCCGAGCCGGAGCGCCCGGAGCGTATGCTCCGTCACTTCGATGAGCAGAAATTGAGGGATGTAGTAGTTCTTTTTCACCTGGCCTGGTGTGGTGAAACCTTAAAAGAAGACCCACTCGTGAAGCGGTTGATTTCCCGGGGTGGTGATTTCAGCGAGCAGGACAAGGATGAGCTGCTCAAAATACAGATGGAGTTCTTACCTCGTGTACTGGATATTCACCGGCGCCTGCAGTCGGCCGGGGTTATTGAGCTGTCTACCACACCTTACTTCCATCCAATCCTGCCACTGCTGATCAACACCGAGAGCGGACGGGAGCAGCTTCCTAACGCACCATTTCCCGAGAAGAAATTTTCCTACCCCGAAGATGCTGCGCTGCAGGTGCAACTTGCACAGGAGTACCTGCATTCAGAATTGAATCTACAGGGATGTGGTATGTGGCCATCGGAGGGGGCACTCAGCCAGGATACCTGTGAATTGGCCTGTACTGCGGAAATCCCCTGGCTTGCCAGTGATGAAGAGGTGTTAAGAAACTCGCTTGGACTGGACAGGTTGGAGCCCCGTCAGCTCTATCGGGCGCATCAGTTTACAGGCAGGAAGGGGCGTGTATCATTATTTTTCCGGGATCATGCGCTTTCCGATCTCATTGGTTTTGAATTGGCAACTGTATCACACAAAAAAGCAGTTGACCGGTTTATGAGGCAGTTGGGAGTTGTTTATGACAGCCTGCCTGGTGATAAAGCCCAGTTTGTTGTACCGATTATTCTGGATGGTGAAAACGCCTGGGAACACTACGAAAACAACGGCAGGGATTTTCTGACCGGTTTGTATCACGCTCTGGATAAAGATGAGCGTTTTCAGATGAGCACGTTTGAAAACGTACTGGCTGCCGGCACACCGCAACTGCCATTGCAGCAGGTGCGAGCGGGCTCCTGGATCTATGGCACACTTTCTACCTGGATCGGGCAGGAGGAGAAAAACCGGGGCTGGAGCTATCTGTCACGGACCCGGCATTTCTATGAGCAGACTCGCAGGAACGGTAAACACAAACCTGAGACGCTGCTTCAGATGCAACAGGCCATGCTGGCGGCGGAGGGATCAGATTGGTTCTGGTGGTATGGGGAAGATCATCACACCGATCATCCGGAGGAGTTTGACCGGTTGTTTCGCCATAATCAGCAGCAGGTATACAGATTGGCAGGTGAAGAAATTCCAGCTTTTCTGAAAGAACCTGTATTGCGTCGTCGTTCTGCACGAGCGGTTGAACCACCGGTTCAGGTAATACATCCTGACATCGACGGTTGCAGTAAAAATTATTTCGAGTGGCTGGCAGCAGGCAAGATTGTCCAACGCTATTCAGCTATCCATCGCGATCAAGCGCTGGTGAGTGCTGTTCGCTTCGGCGTTGACAGCGAGCACTTTTACCTGAGAGTAGATTTCAACAGTGATCTGAAAACACCATTACCAGATAAGCTGCAGGTGGCTCTGGAATTTGATGATCTCGAAGAAGAAGTACTCCTGGACCCGGAACGACAGGGCGCTTTTTTCAAGACGGAGAAAATCGGTGAATGCAGGCAGCAGGTGGTATTGGAGGCCAGTGTAAATCTGGACAGAATACAGGTGCCTCGCGACATTGTGTCTTTCAGAGTTAGGATAAACAGAGATACCGAAACGCTGGAAGTGATGCCGAGTTTTGGCAGTGCCGAAGTTGATCTGGATGCAAAAAGAGTTAAAAGTGAAAACTGGTTTGTGTAACAAGAATAGTGTTCTCCGTACTAATGCCGGGAGAACGGGAAAAGATTTGAATATTTGTAAACCAGCACCTGATGTAGATAGTCATATCCGGGGAATACTATAATGCGATTCACGGCAGATTGTATTCAAAGAAAAGAAATTGTGAGAATCGCACATAACATGGAGTAGTAATGCCTGAACTGCGACACGACCCCCTGCAGAAACTCTGGGTGATAATCTCAACGGAGCGGGGCCAGCGCCCGATGGACATGAAGAAACTGGAGGAGTTTCCGGAGCACGAATTCTGTCCTTTCTGCGAAGGAAATGAACACGCTACTCCCGACGAGTTGTATGCCACACGTCCCGCAGGCTCAGCAGCAAACGGTTCCGGTTGGAGTATGCGGGTTGTTCCAAACAAATTCCCGGCTCTGCGAATTGAAGGTGATCTCAATCGCCAGGGGGTGGGCATTTATGATCAGATGAATGGAGTGGGAGCGCACGAAGTTCTGATTGAGTCACCGGACCATAATCAGCATATGGCTGATATGAGCATAGCACATCTGACTGATATTTTCAAAGTGTGTCAACAACGAATCCTGGATCTCTCACGGGACGGCCGCTTTAAGTATATACTGCTATTCAAAAATCACGGACTGTCCGCGGGTGCTTCACTGGTACATTCACACATGCAGATTGTAGCGACACCGGTCACGCCCCGAACGATCGCTATTGAACTGGAAGTGGCACGACAGCATCATCAACTCAAGGAACGCTGTATCTTCTGTGACATCATTCAACAGGAATTACAGGATGGTTCACGGATAGTATCCCTGGGAGATGAGTTTGTTACCTTTGCCCCCTATGCGTCACGCTTTCCCTTTGAACTGGCCATCTATCCGAAACAGCACCATCACGATTTTGCCACCGCACCAGAAAACGTGATACAATCACTCGCGGTAACCATCAAGGAAACACTCGGCCGGATGCGAACAGGCCTGGACAACCCTCCCTTTAACTTTGTACTGCACAGTGTGCCCAATATTCACCATGAGCCGCGCCGGGCAGGCTACTGGGACACCCTGGAATATGATTACCACTGGCATCTGGAACTCTTCCCCCGTTTGACAAGGGTAGCCGGTTTTGAGTGGGGAAGTGGATACTACATAAATACAACCGCCCCGGAAGACGCTGCAAATTTCCTGCGTGGTATCCAGATAGGCTACGATGATTAACGAGATAACGATGACAGCCGGGCTGGATCAAAGGTGACAGAAATCAGGATTGCATTTATTACTGCAGAAATGGCTCCGTATGCAAAAGCGGGGGGGCTGGCTGATGTTGCCGGAGCGCTTCCGGCAGAGTTGGCACGTCTGGGGGTCAGGGTCACACTGCTGATGCCACTCTACGGTGAGATAAACCGGGAGCAGTACAACCTTAAGCCGGTAAACAGCTGCCAGAATCTGGTAATCGGAAACAACCGCTATGGAGTTACCGCGGATCTATACAGATCTGATTCAGATGTGGAAGGCCTGGAGCTATTCTTTATAGAGCAGGAGCGCTTCTTCGAGCGTACCGGAATATATACTGATCCAAACAGTGGCAAATCCTGGCCTGACGATAACGAGCGATTTTTCTTCTTTCAGGAAGCGTCGCTGGCCGCTCTGGCAGCGTTGGATCTGAAGCCACAGCTGCTGCATGTTAACGACTATCACACAGCTCTGATTCCACTGCTGCTGCGCGAGCGACCGGGACAATATGATCTGGATCATGATACAAAAACCCTGCTGACCATCCACAACCTCGGCTACCAGGGCCTTTATCCTGCTTCCTCCACTCGTATGGTTGGCCTTGATGATGGATGGATGTCGCCGATGTCGCCACTTGAGTATCATGGAAAAATGAATGTGTTGAAAGCGGGCATATGCTTTGCAGACCATGTTAACACTGTCAGTCCCCGTTATGCTGAAGAGATAAAAACCGGTGAGCAGGGATTTGGTCTGGAAGGGGTCCTGCAGGAGCACAGCGGAAAGCTGACAGGTATCCTGAATGGAATCGATGAAGAGCAGTGGAATCCGGCAACAGATGATCACATCGACTCACATTATTCTGCAGATGACCCGGCCGGTAAAGAAGCTGCCAAGAAAGCGCTCTGCCTTGAGGTCGGGCTGAAATATGGGCAGGCACCGGTCGCTGGTATTGTCTCACGCCTGGTTTACCAGAAGGGATTTGATCTCCTGCTGGCCGGGCTGGAGAGAATGCTGGCTACAGGTTTGCAGCTGGTAATCCTGGGTACTGGTGAGCGTCAATATGAGAAAGCGCTGACAGCAGCAGCAAAAAGGCATTCAGGGCAACTGGCATTTGTATCAGGATTTAATAATGGACTGGCACATCGGATAGAGGCGGGTGCGGATATGTTCCTGATGCCATCACGTTATGAGCCATGTGGGCTGAACCAACTCTACAGTCTGCGTTATGGCACAATTCCGGTTGTATTCGATACCGGAGGATTGCATGATACCGTCACAGAATGGGAACCGGAATCTTCTACAGGTACAGGTTTTCTCTTCGATAACTTCACGGCGGAAGCTATGCTGGAGGCAGTCGAACGTGCGGTCAGGCTGTACAGGCAGAAGAGTAAGTGGGGGCAGTTGATGCAGAACGGTATGCAGGAGGATCACTCCTGGAAAAGCTCTGCCGTAATATACAGGGATTTGTATCACAAAATTATCAAGGGGTTGTAATGCATTCCGTTGAAAGGTCAATTCAGAAACTCAAGAAAACTTCGGTGTTTGTGCTGGCCGGTGGAGTCGGGCAACGACTATTCCCGTTGACACGTGAACGGTCAAAACCTGCGGTGAGTTTTGGTGGCAAGTACCGTATCATAGATTTCACCCTATCCAACTGTCTTAATTCCGGTTTGCGGCGAATCAATCTTGTAGTGCAATACAAGTCACATTCCCTGGATCGTCATCTGAAGCTGGGTTGGAGCGTCTTCAGTTCACGTCTGGGGGAGCACATAACTGCTCTGCCACCTCAGTTCCATACAGAAACGTGGTACAAGGGGACAGCTGACGCGATCTACCAGAACCTGTTTGTCATCAAGGATGAGGATCCGGAACATGTGCTGATTCTGTCCGGAGATCATATCTATAAGATGGACTATGGCAGGATGCTGGAATATCACCTGGAGCAGAAGGCGGACCTTACAGTAGCCTGCCTGCCCCTGCCCCGCGAAGAAGCTTCCCGATTCGGAGTTATGAGTGTAGACGAACAGCAACGTGTGATACAATTCAACGAGAAGCCTGACAACCCGGATACAATTCCCGGCAGGGATGATCTGTCTCTCTGCAGCATGGGGGTATATATATTTTCCACCAGAGAGCTGGTGCGTCAGCTGATCCGTGATGCCAAGAAGAGCTCACATCACGATTTTGGTACCGATATTATTCCGCAGATGATTGAGAAGCAGCGGGTATTCGCTTATCCTTTTACGGACGGAAGCGGCAAGACCCGCTACTGGAGGGATATTGGAACTCTGGACGCTTATTACGATACTGCGATTGATCTGGTGAATGTGGACCCCCAGTTTAATCTCTACTCTCCACATTGGCCGATTTACACTTTTCATGGAAACCACCCACCGGCAAAATTCGTATTTAATGATACAGATAGAGCCGGGCAGGCAAATGACTCCCTCATTTCCGGTGGTGTTATCATAAGCGGAGGAAAAGTTCTGCGCTCGATTATTTCCCCTGGAGTACGCATCCACAGCGGAGCGGAGATAAGTGATTCGATTCTGATGGATGATGTAGAGGTGGGGCGAAACTGTCATATCAAACGCGCCATCATTGATAAGCGGGTTCAGATACCGGCGGGAACAGAGATCGGGTGCGATCTGGATAAGGACTCGAAACTGTTTAAGGTCACCGAAAATGGCATCGTTGTTATTCCCTCTGACTATTGTTTTGAGTAGATGGATGAAAAGATATTGCTCTGGCAGAGTAGTGAACCAGCCGGGTGGATCCGAATGAATCGAGAAAAAAGGGACGAAATACGCGATTTCTGGAACAGCGTGGCTGTTGACTGGGATCTGCAGGTCGGCAATGAAGGTGATAACAACCGCCGCCTCAACTCTGATCCGGTGCTCTGGCAACTGGCGGGGGACGTTAAAGGCCTGCAGGTACTTGATGCAGGTTGTGGTACAGGATATCTATCCAGGCAGCTGCAGCGAAAGGGAGCATCTGTTACCGGGGTTGATCTCTCCGAACGGATGATCAGCATAGCGCGCAACCGGAGTGAGGATATCGATTTCCTGGTTGAATCCTGCTCGCAGCTTCAGGGGCTGGCGGACGCTTCATTTGACCTGCTGGTTGCGAACTATGTGCTGATGGATGTTGCCGACCTTGAGAGGACAGTGGAGGCGTTTTATCGTGTTCTCAAACCGGGCGGATCTGCAGTAGTGGTATTTTCACACCCCTGCTTTCCACAGGCTGGTGCCGATGTTATCGAAACCGACAGCGTGGGAATCAGCTACCAGTGGAACTTCAACTACTTTGAAAACAGCCGTCGGGTTGATCCTCCCTGGGGGCACTTCAGGTCTGACTTCATCTGGTTTCATCGTCCTCTGTCACACTACTTCAAGGTTTTCCGGCAAACCGGTTTCACGGTAACTGATCTTGAGGAACCCCATATCACACCGGAACGATATCATCTGGCCACTAACACCAAATTGTTGCGCAACAGCCGTACCCGCCCCTATTCGGTTGCTTTCAGGCTGGAGAAGAGTGAAGTTTGATTTATGAGAAATTATTCATGTAGGTTTGTTAACCTGACATGAGTAGTTTGCGCAGGTACCCCCACCCTTAATGGATGGCCTATAGAGCATTTGCAAATCTGATTTGGGACGAAGATTAGAATCGTCGATGAAAATAATCCTATAGGAAAGCTGTTATCCCCGAATGCAATACTATGGTAATCCGGAAAGTACGGTTCTGTCTTTGACCGGACAGCTGACCGGTACGAATCCTGATTCTGCCGGAGCTTTGAACAAAGTCTGTAAAGGTAAAGCTGGATGAATTTAAAAAAAATGCCTGGGCTTAAAATCGGTAGCCATAACATCAAACTGCCAATCATACAGGGTGGGATGAGTGTTATGATTTCGCTGGCGGGACTGGCTGCTGCCGTAGCCAATGCAGGGGGTGTCGGTGTTATTGGTGCTGCCGGTATAGGTATGATGGAACCGGATTATAAAACCAATTTCCGCGAAGCAAACAAACGGGCGCTCCGTAAAGAAATCCAGCGTGCCCGGGAGATGACCGATGGTGTCATCGGTGTCAATATCATGCTGGCGTTGTCAGATTATGATGATCTGTTGCTGGTCGCCATGCAGGAAGAGGTAGATATGGTGTTTCTCGGTGCTGGATTGCCACTGCTCAAACCCACGGATGTTACAATTGACAGATTTCGCCGATACAAAACTTCTGTAATTCCAATCGTCTCTTCCGCCCGCGCCACCAGGCTGATCTTCCGTCATTGGGCCAACAAGTTCGATCTTGTTCCAGATGCAGTTGTTGTGGAAGGACCGAAAGCCGGCGGTCATCTGGGATTCAAACGAGAGCAGATCGAGGACCCCGGGTTTTCTCTCGACCGCCTGGTGCTGGACATTATTCCTGTAATCAAGCCCTTTGAGGAACGTTTTAACAAGCAGATACCGGTTATCGCTGCCGGTGGGATCTACGATGGTGCCGATATAAACAGGGCTTTGAAAATGGGAGCGCAGGGTGTGCAGATGGCTACCCGTTTTGTAGCCACCGATGAATGCGATGCTTCCGACAGGTTCAAGCAGGCTTTTCTGGATTGTCGGCAGGAAGATATTGCCATCATCGACAGCCCGGTTGGGATGCCCGGGCGTGCGTTGCGCAACCAGTTTCTGGAAGATGTTGAAGCGGGGATTAAAAAGCCGTTCAAGTGTCCCTGGAAATGCCTGCATACTTGCGATTTTCGGAAAGCCCCTTATTGTATTGCCCTGGCGTTGAATAACGCACAGCATGGCAGGCTCGATGATGGTTTTGCTTTCATGGGCGCTAACGCCTGGCGGGTGAACAAAATCGTATCCGTACAGGAACTTATGACAAGTTTGCAGGAGGAGTATGCTGCCGCCGGGCCGAACTCCACCCTGTCTGAATCAGGTTAATCAGGAAAATACTATGCCCTCATCGAAAAATACCCCACGCAGCTACACTATCGGTGAAGAAATTGCCAACAGCGTCACACATGGTGTTGGTGTTGCCCTGGCGATTGCCGGACTGGCAATTCTCACAGCGTTTGCAGTGTTGCTGGGAGATCCCTGGCACATTACCAGCTGTAGCGTTTTCGGTGGAACGCTGGTGTTTCTCTACATGGCTTCTACTTTGTATCACGGCGTGCAGCACCCCCGCGCTAAAGAAATCTTCCGTCTGCTGGATCACTCGGCAATCTTCATCCTTATAGCCGGCACCTATACTCCATTCATGCTGGTCAGCCTGCGTGGCCCCTGGGGCTGGTCTCTCTTTGGTGTCATCTGGGGCCTGGCGATTCTTGGCGTCGTATTCCAGGCCACCCTGCTGCGTAAGCACAGGTTGCTTTCAGTCGTCATCTATCTCGGGATGAGCTGGGCGGTGATTATTGCCATCAAACCGATGCTGGCCAATGTTGCACCGGGTGGATTGATCCTGCTGGGCGCGGGAGGGCTGGCTTACACAGCCGGAAGCGGTTTCTACGCCTGGCGCAGACTCCACTTTGGACATGCGATCTGGCACCTCTTTGTACTGGCAGGCAGTATCCTCCACTTCTTTGCTGTACTGTTTTATGTGATACCTCTCGCAGTCTAGAACTTACTCCCGTTACTTTTAGAGAAACCAGGAAACCGATGTTAAGTTGTCCTCTCTGTGATACAAATACAGAAGACCAGATCTTCCAGGACGATCGAGAGTACTATCTCTGCCCTGTCTGCCATTTGATATTCGTACCGTCCGGACAGCACCTCACCCCTGCTGAAGAAAAATCCCGCTATGATCTGCACCGCAACAATCCGGATGACCCTGCTTATCGCCACTTTCTGGGAAGGTTGCTGCAACCGCTGGTGGGGCGGCTGACAGATGGCAGCCAGGGACTTGACTTTGGTTGCGGACCGGGACCGACCCTCTCGGTTATGCTCGAGGAGGCCGGACATAAGGTGGAGGTATACGATCCATTTTATGCTGACAACCGGGGTCTACTCAAGGGGCAATACGACTTCATCACCGCCACCGAGGTAGTAGAACACCTGCATGTACCGTTTGCAGAACTGAATCTGCTCTGGTCATTGCTGCGGCCTGAGGGTTATCTCGGTATGATGACGAAACTCTCCACCGGACGTGATACTTTTGCCGGCTGGCACTACAAAAACGATCCCACTCATGTCTGTTTCTTCTCCCGACAGTCTTTCAAATGGCTGGCGGATCACTGGCAGGCCGGACTGGAATTTCACGGCAACGATGTGATACTGATGCGTAAAACCTGACGCGGACAGGGTCGAGGCTGAAACTGTTTCTGAAATCACACATAAAACTCAAGGACAGCGGATCTCATGTTGTGCTTGAGTTATCAGGTTAAGTGCTGGATATTGGTTGTATCACAAACGCATTGTCAACCACCAGCAGAGGGTGGTCTGAAAGTGAATCAACCTGGAAGGATAGATCATGAGGACAGATCTTCTGGATCGACTGGTCACACGTGGTGCCGATTTCCTCGGTGTCAGGTATCCCTATATCTGTGGCGCCATGACCTGGGTCAGTAACCCGGAGCTGGTAGCGGCGGTCAGTAATGCCGGTGGTTTCGCAAGCCTGGCAGGTGGCAACGCGCCACCAGAGATCCTGCGGGAAGAGATACTGGAAACTCGTCGTCTGACCGATAAGCCTTTCGGTGTAAATGTGATAACACTGGCACCCGCTTACCAGGACCATCTGGCACTGGTGCGAGAAATGGGCGTAAGTCACGTGATCCTGGCCGGTGGATTGCCTCGTCGTCGTGAAGTACAGGCAGCCAGAGAGGGAGGCGCAAAAGTCATCTGCTTTGCACCTACACGATCCGTAGCCAGGTTGATGCAGGACTATGGTGCTGATGCATTAATCCTGGAAGGGATGGAGGCGGGCGGTCATGTGGGTCTGGTAACGCTGTCGGTATTGCTGCAGCAGGTACTGTTCACAGATCCCGAAGTACCGGTTTTTGTCGGTGGTGGTGTCGCTACCGGCAGGATGTGCGCACACCTGTTCAATATGGGCGCAGCCGGTGTGCAGCTGGGAACCCGCTTTGCCATGGCTGAGGAAAGCTGTGCTCACCCATTGTTCAAGGAAGCCTTCACCAAAGCCAACGCCCGGGACGCGGTTTCAACACCACAGTTCGACAGCCGCCTGCCTGTGGTTGCAGTGCGGGCATTACGCAATAATGGCACTGATGACTTCGGTCGCCTACAGTTACAGCTGATGGAAAAACTGGATCGTGGCGCGATAACCCGGCAGGAAGCGCAGCAGGGGGTGGAAGAATTCTGGATGGGGCGGCTGCGGGATGCTGTCCAGGATGGTGATGTTCAATTCGGCTCGCTGATGGCCGGTCAGTCGGTTGGTCTGGTAGATCGGGTGATGCCGGTACAGGAGATTATTGACGAGCTGGTTGAAGGTACAGAGTTGGAGCTGCAGCGGGTGAAGGGGCTCCTGGGTTGAACCGACACTACCTGTTTGAAAGAACCTCGTGGTTTCTTTGCGACAGTTTTTGGGCCGAAAAACCTGCTCTAAGGGCAATAAATGGGTGAAAAACGACCCTAATGGAATGTTTTTTATAAACATACTGAGGTCCGACCCCAAATAGAGTGAAAAACCGCCTGACATCGCCTGTATTTCACAGGAATCCAAGTGTTAAACATCAGAATATCAAGAACATAACTTGGTCCGACCCCGGAAGCGGAAAAATTATGAATATTCGCTACACAAACTCAATCGAAACTATCACCCCGGATCAATTACACGGCTTTTTCGTCGGCTGGCCTGATCCCCCCTCACCAGAGACTCACCTGCAGATTCTTAAGAACAGCAATCACATCCAACTTGCTGTAGATGTCACTACCAACCGGATTGTCGGTTTCATAAATGCGATTTCGGATGGGGTACTCAGCGCATTTATCCCGCTACTGGAGGTTCTTCCCGAATATCAGGGTCAGGGCATCGGACGGGAGCTGGTGGAGCGCTTGTTGACCGGACTGGGCGACCTGTATTCGATAGACCTCTGTTGCGATCCACCGCTTCAGCCGTTTTACTCCCGTTGCGGTATGCAGGCCTCCACTGGAATGATGGTCAGAAATTTCGACCGGCAGAATGGTAAACAATAAGTGAGGAAGCCATGAAAAAACGCCATGAGTACTTCCTGAAGTTTGCCGGCAACCATCAGTTTCCGATTCCGGATGATGGCTTTAAACTGCGGCACCCGACGCAAAACGACCTGGATAATCTCGGAACGCTGATGTTGGATTCCTACCGTGGGACTATCGACTACGAGGATGAGACACTGGAACAATGCCGCGAAGAGATGACCGAAAGCCTGGATGGCAAGTATGGGGAATCACTTGAAGATTGCAGCTGGTTGCTCTGTTCCGCCGCTGAACTCGCAGCCGCCTGTCTGTCAATCCTCTGGCAGGGGGAAAAGTGCGCTTTCATCACCTTCGTTATGACCGGAAGTGAGTGGAAAGGAAAGGGGCTGGCAGCCGTAGTCCTGCAGTCAACCCTGGCCAGCCTGCAGAGGAGTGGTTACCGGGAAGTACGGGCTGTAATTACTGACGGCAACGAACCTTCAGAGCGGCTCTTCAAACGGGCGGGGTTTGCCATACTGGAAGAAAAAGACACACCTTGAAAAGCTTATCGCAGAAGCTGTACTAACCGGTTTTCTTACTTGAACCTGTCTGACGCTTCAACGGCTGAGTCTTGCTCTGGCGTTTCTGCTTTCGCTCGATACGCGGTTTACCTTTGCCATCCACCACCTTCTGATCGATTGTTACCCGCTTCACAGTTTTGTCACCGGGCAGCTCAAACATCGTATCACGCAGAGTCTTCTCCATGATGGAGCGGAGGGCACGTGCACCTGTTTTACGCATTTTCGCCTGCTTGACGATCGCCTTCAGGGCATTGTCGGTGAAGTGCAGCTCGATATTGTCCAGCTTGAGCAACTCAATGAACTGCCGGGTAAGAGCGTTGCGGGGGTTCCGCAGAATATCCATCAGTGCTTTCTCAGACAACTCATCCAGTGCTGTGATCACCGGCAGACGGCCGATCAGCTCAGGTATGAGGCCGTAGTGGATCAAATCATAGTATTCGATATTCTGCAGCAGTTCGAAACGGGACTTCTCTTTCTTTTCTACAGTGGCACCAAACCCCATAACAGAACTTGCCATTCGGTGTTCGATGATCTTTTCCAGGCCGTCGAAAGCACCACCAACGATGAAGAGGATGTTGCGGGTATTGATGTTGATCAGTTTCTGTTCCGGATGCTTGCGGCCACCTTCCGGTGGTACCGCAGCGACTGTTCCCTCCAGCAGCTTCAACATAGCCTGCTGCACACCCTCACCTGAAACATCACGGGTGATCGAGGTGTTGGAATCACGACGGGAAATCTTGTCGATCTCGTCTATATAGATAATCCCCATCTCGGCAGCCGGTACATCATAATTGGCGGCACGCAGCAGGCGGACCAGGATGTTCTCCACATCCTCACCAACATAACCGGCTTCAGTCAGAACTGTAGCATCAGCGATGGTAAAGGGCACCTTCAGGAAACGGGCCAGCGTCTGAGCCAGCAATGTTTTACCGGTACCGGTGGGCCCGACCAGCAGGATGTTACTCTTCTCTATCTCAACATCGGTGCCGGCGCTTTCCTGGGTTATCCGTTTGTAGTGGTTGTAAACTGCTACAGAGATTGCCCGTTTGGCTTCATCCTGACCGATCACATATTCATCCAGCCGCTCTTTTATCTCGCGCGGGTTGGGGAATTGATCCAGGTTAAAGCTCTTACGTTGCGAAAGGTTGCGCTGGATAATCCGTCCTGAAGCTTCAACACACTCGTCACAGATGTTGACTTCAGGACCGGTGATCATGATCTGGACCTGGTCGGATGTGCGTCCACAAAAGGAGCAGCGCGGCGTTTTCACACCCATGTTGTCTTTGCTCCGGGCTGTCATAAATTCCCTCGCAGGCTGTCTCTCCGAAGAGAGAGATGTTTAACTCCTCGGCAGGAGTTTACTTCTTCTCGATCTCATGTGATACAATTACTTCGTCAATCAAACCGTACTTCTGAGCTTCCTCGGCCGACATGAAGTAATCGCGATCAGTATCTTTCTGAATCTGTTTCAGCGGCTGTCCCGTGTGATAGGCCAGTATCTCCGCCAGTCGTGTTTTCAGAAGGATTATCTCGTTGGCGTGAATCTCGATATCAGAAGCCTGCCCCTGGACGCCACCCATCGGCTGATGGATCAGAATACGGGAGTTGGGCAGGGTACTGCGTTTACCCTTGGCGCCTGCAGTCAGCAGCAGCGCACCAAAACTGGCAGCCAGGCCGGTGCAGATAGTTGCCACATCCGGCTTGATGTACTGCATGGTGTCATAAATTGCCAGACCGGCAGTGACGGCGCCACCCGGGCTGTTGATATAGAGGAAGATATCCTTGTCAGGATCTTCAGCTTCCAGAAAGAGTAGCTGCGCAATGATTACATTGGCGATCTGATCATTGATGCCGGTACCGAGGAAGATGATTCTCTCCTTCAGCAGGCGGGAATAGATATCGTATGCGCGCTCACCGCGCCCCGTCTGTTCGACTACTACCGGAATCAGTCCCATTTAGTCCTCCTTTGTGCCGCTTTTACCGGCAGTCTTTTTCTTACCTTTACCCGGTTTGACCATAACGGCATTCTCGCGCAGTAATGTCATAACCTTATTATCGAGCGCCTGTCCCCGGAACTCATCCCTGTTCTCATCGGACATCAGTTGTGGTCGCAGGACTTCCGTGGTTGTGCCCCGTTGCTCCGCCAGGCGTCCCAACTCCATTTCCAGATCTTCATCCGATACAGAAAGCTCTTCGGCGCGTATGATTGCCTTCTTGAGCAGGTACCAGTGAGCACTGCTCTTCATCTGGTCGGCATATTGCTCCTTGATAACATTCTCATCGACAGGGTTTTCGGAACCTTGACGGGTTCGTTCGACCAGATTTTCCAGCTGCAGGTCGATCATCTGCTGTGGTACTTCCACCGCGTTCAGCTCAGTAACCTTTTCGATCAGGCGGTCGTTGAGCTGCCGGGCCCTGTCCTGCTCCAGCATGTCACCCAGATCGTGACGGATTTTCTCTTTAAGTTCGTCCAGTGTTTCGTAACCCGGTGGCACCTCTTTTGCCAGCTCGTCATCAAGCGGGAGCAGGTCAAGCTGTTTGACCTCTTTCACTTCCACTGTGAAATACTCGGTTTTGGGACTACCCTCTTCGTTCTGTTCGTTGGGATCAGATATTGTGACATTGCGGTTCTCTTCCGCTTTGACACCGATCATCTGATTGTCGAAATCTTCACCGTAGGTTTTCTCACCCAGGACTATCTGAAGATTTGTGTAGCGGGAGTCCTTTATCGGCAGCCCCAGAGAATCGTTTTCCTGCAGGTCGACCACCAGCTGATTACCTTCAACTGCCGCCTCTTCAACGGGAGTCCAACTGCTGAAATCGCGCCTGATCCGTTCAAGTGTTTCATCAATGCGGGATTCGTCCAGCTCAGCTTCCGGTTCCTCGACCTCTATACCTTTATACTGGCTGATCTCAATTTCCGGTTCCACCGGAATCAGTGCAACGAACACCAGATCCTGACCCGGTTCGAACTCCAGTTTCTGGATTTCGCCCTGGTCGATCGGTGTCAGGTTGTTCTCGGTGATGGCACTGACATAGCTTTCACTGACCAGCGTATCCAGTACTTCCTGTTCAACAGCCTTGCCTACGACGTTACGCACCTGAGCCAGCGGGGCTTTACCCTTGCGGAAGCCCTTGATGTCAACTTTCTTGCGGTATTCCTGCAGTTTATCGTCAACCTTTTTCTTGATGTCGGCCGCCGGAATGGTGACCTCTATCTCGATCCGGGAATTCTCTTTGCGATCGATTTTTACTTCCAAAGTTCTCTCCTGTTGTTAGTGCGTATGTGAAGTATTTCCAGATGAACATCCATCTCAAATTAAAATGGTCCAGAAATACCCTGAAGCGAGGCTTGTGCACTGGACCTTCAGGTTCAAAACAGCGATTATAAAGCCTCGTGCCAAGATGATGCTTGTACTGTTTCAAGTATAAGCTATTCCTTCTGAGCGTCACCAATGATGCCTGAGGAATAGAAAGCATAAGCCATTCTTTCTGAGCGTCACCAGTGATACAGATAGAATATCAGGTGATAGCCTTTTTCCGGGCATCACCAATAATGCGAAAGGGGGGATTTGAACCCCCATGTCCGAAGACACCAGATCCTAAATCTGGCGCGTCTGCCAATTCCGCCACTCTCGCAGGCCCGGATCAGTCCGGCAAAATCATCACTTTTCCACTGCATCGATACCGCAGGTATCGCTTCAGCAAATTCGTTCTCATTATTAATAAGCAAAAACGATGCCAGTCTGAAGTGAAGCCGAGGCTTCGAGAGGGCATCGAAATGAAGCATCATTATATATATGAGGGTTGTTTGAATCGCAACTATTTCGAGTTGCCCCCCCTCCTTTTCTCTTGCGCCCGCCATTCCAATCCTATATCATTATCCCCCTCAAGATGAATTTGACACCATTTCGTGTCACTCATCACCACTGTCCATCCATATTGGACATCTAATATTTCTAAACCGCGAAAACAGCGGTCCTTTCTTTTCCACGTGTCCGGCGGGTAGAGATTGACGAATCCCGGACACAGGGACCAACCTGTAAAAAACTGAAAATCAGACAGGTCCCGGAGGAGAAGACATACGATGGAAGCAACTTTGCGCATCCGCCTGGATGCCTGTTCGCCTTACGCCGCCAACAAACCCTTTCAGATCAAACGAAGCATAAGCTTCGGAAAGGCGTAAGATGAACAAGAACACACACGCGCATAACGCGCGGGGCAGCCAATTCATACCCGGAACACAGGTAGAATTTCAACAGAGTATCTTTGGTACACTGATTCCGGAGATTCAGCGCGCTGTGGCCGCTGAAGGGTATACAACACCCACACCGATCCAGCAGCAATGCATTCAGTCCCTGCTTGAAGGACGCGACCTGCTGGGCAGCGCCCAGACCGGAACCGGTAAAACGGCCGCCTTTACACTGCCACTGTTACAACGACTGGCAAACCATAATCGTCGGCCCCGCCCGGGAACACCCCGTGCCCTTATCCTCGCCCCCACCCGTGAACTGGCAGCACAGATCAGGGAGAGTGTGCAGACCTACGGGCGCCATCTGCGTCTCAGCAGCACTGTCATTTTCGGTGGTGTAAACCAGGGTCACCAGGTCAGGGCACTCAACCGTGGTATCGATATTCTGGTAGCCACACCCGGTCGTCTACTCGACCTGATCCAGCAGGACTACATACATCTGAACGAGGTGGAAGTTTTCATTCTCGACGAGGTGGACCGGATGCTGGACATGGGTTTCATCCACGACATCAAGAAGGTGTTGACCTTCATACCTGAAAAACGACAGACCCTCTTTTTTTCAGCAACCATGCCTCCAAAAATGGAGAAGCTGGCACACACCATGGTGCGTAACCCGGTGCGGGTGAGTATCGCTCCCGAAAAACCCACGGTAGAGTCGATCGAACAGAAAGTGATGTTTGTAGGCAAAAAGAATAAAGATGATCTGTTACTCAAGCTGCTGGATGACCCCGGGGTTAGTAAAGTGCTCGTTTTCACTCAGATGAAACATGTCGCCAACCGGGTGGTGGAGAGACTTTCAAAGGCGGGGATAAATGGTGCCGCCATCCATGGCAACAAGAGCCAGGCCGCCCGTACCAGAGCCCTGGATGGATTCAAGCGGGATCGTTACAAGGTGCTGGTCGCTACCGACGTGGCAGCACGGGGCCTGGATGTGAATGACATTACCCATGTGATCAATTATGATCTCCCCATGGAAGCGGAAACCTATGTGCACAGAATCGGACGCACGGCGAGAGCCGGCGCCGGTGGTAACGCCATTACCCTCTGCAGCGCCGAAGATCGTTCCTATCTGCGTGATATTGAACGCCTGCTTGGTAAACCGGTACCACCTGAACTGGACCACGAATATCATTCAGATGTGGCTCTCCGTTCTAAGAAGTCACCCCCGAAACGGAGTGGTGGCGGTGGTGGCTCCAGGCGTGGAAGTTCAGCAGGAGCTGTAACCCCTCGTCGGGGAGGAACTTTCCGGGCTGGCGCGAACCGTAGCCGCACCGCCGGTAGAAGAGGGCAGCGATAGGGGTGCAACCTCCCCCTGGGCAAATGCGATGCGGGGTTGCCCTTTTAAACAGCTATACCTATGCTGTAGGGCAGAAATTCAGCACATATACTCAACATCAGAGGAGAACCGACCATGGCAGACAGCAAACAGACAATACTTAAGGCTATGAAAAAAGCAGGCAAGCCATTGAAGGCGGGGGAAGTAGCAGAGCTCACCGGACTACCGGATAAAGAAGTCGGCAAGCAGATCAAAGCCCTCAAAGCCGAAGGGGAGATCGAGTCACCAAAGCGCTGTTTCTACAGTGTTCCCAAGAATGCCTGACTGGAATGATCAGAAATACAGAGCAGTGAAGGGATTGATAGAGAAGTTTCTGTCGAGCCTGAATAACAGAGAATACCCGGACCTTGAGAATTGCTTCTCAGATGATATTGTTATGACGCGAGAGGAGACATATCGTGGAAAGGAGCAGGTCATTGGCTGGTATCGGGAGATATTCTCGCGTACAGAGCATAGAGCAATAGAATTTGAACTGCTGGATGCCAGCGCAGGTTTTTTCTCGGAAGAGGAAGTTCAGGTAATTCTGTATACAAATATCTACCAGAATGGAACGATGAAGGAATTATTCATTGAGAGTATGAACTTGAGAAAGGAAGACTTGAGCTGGAAGATCTCACAGCTCTTTGGACTGAGTTATGAACCTGAATCCCACAGCAAATACTTTGACAGATTCCTTCCATATCAGAATTGAGTAACCTGACACTATCGAATTAGAAAACAGGTGTGCATTTCAGTGTGAGGCCTGATACAAAAATCGATCATTACATCATAGATAAGATCACATAAACAAAGGAGATGACATGGCTTGCACTTATACGGAGCTGAAACTCCGTAGCAAACAATCACTGTCTCATCTTTACTACATGATAAAGTCACAAAACGGTACAAGGCGATTAAACATAGGAGCAAGTTAAAATGGTTATTTCTTCGAGACCTTTATTAATCAACGACAATCTGGTTGTCAGTATGCATTACAAGTTGACGAATGATGAAGGAAACGTTCTGGACAGCTCTGAAGGCTCCGAACCACTGGTGTACCTGCATGGGCAGGGGGCAATTATCGTCGGGCTGGAGAAGGCCCTAATCGGCAAAACAGAGGGTGATACTCTGCAGGTGCGTGTTGAGCCGGCCGAAGGATATGGCGATGTTGTTCCGGAAATGATACAGACCGTCGATAAAGCAGCGTTCCAGGGTGTTGAGACAGTTGAAGCGGGTATGGCGTTTGAGGCACAGGCTCAGGATGGCTCTGTTCAGCATATCGTTGTTAAAAAGGTTGAAGGTGATCAGGTCACAATTGATGGCAATCATCCTCTGGCTGGAGTTACCCTTAATTTTGATGTTACTATTGTAGGCGTGCGGGAAGCGACAGAAGAAGAGCTTGAGCACGGCCACGTTCACTAGGAACTTGTCGAATCTATAGCATTGCCTGAAGTTAATGATCGTTATAGAGCCGCTCTTCTTGAGCAATACTATGACCGAGATCTGTCGGGATTTCGGAATCCCGATTTGTAGAAAAAGGACTAATTCTGACAGGGATATGAGACATGCGAAAGCTGATAAATTGAAAGAAGCCCTGATGCTGGCCAGGGATGCAGACGTTCTGGTTGCACGATAAAAAGTCCCAACTTTGTAATTATCGCCAGGAAAACGAAGTATCAACCGGAAGTAGTAGAAACTGAAAAAGTACCGGATCTGCTGAGGCGTCAGGGGAAGCATTCCAGGAAGTATTAAGTCTTATCATAGAAGGAGAAGCGAAGAATACTCTGACACTGTACTTATTGATTTTCAATAACGAGCAGGGATAATGTTTTTTGTAGATGAACCCTACGTTTCGGAGTTTTTCAAATCGACTGTCAGGGAAAATGTCATCCCTGTAGTCGGTACCACCATTGCAAAACAGTTAAATCTTCACGGCGGGACAAAGGTGATCAGTGAAGCCGATGCTGTTGAAATGGTTCGAACATCAGATAACCCCCCTATCTATATTACATCTGAAAATTCAATAGGATGGATATCAGAACAGCTGGTGTTCAGCACTCTTCCTGAAAAAATTTCTCTGTTTAAGGATAAGCTGAAATTTCGCGAACTGACAGAATCACTCCTGCCGGGCTTTTACTTCAAAGAGGTTCAAGCTGATGATCTGAAGAAGGTCCAGGTTAACGAAATCCCATTACCGTTCGTCATCAAGCCCAATGTCGGGTTTTTCAGTATTGGTGTACATAAGGTTTCAGGTTACAGCGAATGGCTTAGCACGGTTGATTCAATATTTGCAGAAATTGATAAGGCAAATGCTCTATACCCAGACGAAGTACTGGATACCAGCTCATACATCATTGAGCAATATATACATGGTGAAGAATATGCGATCGACGCGTATTACGATGCCAGCGGGAAGCCGGTTATTCTGAGTATTCTCGAACATACGTTTTCCTCAGACAGCGATGTTGGTGACCGGATTTACACCACTTCCAAAGAGATTGTCGAAGATAATCTTAAACAATTCAGCAGTTTCCTGGAAAAAATCGGTGAACTGGCTGAAGTAAAGAACTTTCCGGTACATGTTGAACTCAGGCGAGACCACGATGGAACTATTCGGCCCATCGAAGTAAATCCGCTGCGGTTTGGCGGCTGGTGCACTACCGCAGATGTATCTTTCCTGGCCTATGGATTCAACCCCTACCTCTGTTATTACCTGCAGCAAAAACCAGATTGGCCAGAGGCTCTCAAAGGCAAAGATGGAAAACTGTTTACCGTTGTCGTACTGAATAATTCTACCGGCATAGATGCGGACAGGATCAGGTCATTCGATTATGACAGGTTGCTGGCTAATTTTGAGAAGCCGTTGGAGCTGAGAAAAATTGACCATAAAAAGCACCCCCTCTTTGGTTTCCTCTTCACCGAAACCAGTGCTGACAATATCAGTGAGCTGAAGAACATATTGGATTCAGATCTCACTGAATTCGTAACAACAACGTGACAACAGTTCTAACAGAATACCGATTCTGTGGCTACATATATTTGTACCATTTTTTCTGATACCAGCATCTTCCAGCCAGCATTATCTCTGGTGACAGCAGAGGAGGAATAACTTACACTCGGTCCCGTCCTTGCTCTTCTACCGGCTATTATGTTCTTTTCAGTGCCCATACATCGAGGAATCTGCCTGAGGTAGAAATGCGATCATTACTATTGGTGATTTTGACAGCCTATATTCAGACTCTCTGCCAGGGCTCTAATGCCTTTGCGCAGATACCTTTCACAAAACATACCGTTAACAATACCCTTAACTCCTGCTCCAGCCTCTGGGCTGAGGATATGGATGGTGATGCGGACATGGATATCGTCGCCGGTTATAACGTCGCCGGTATTTCCTGGTGGAGAAATGACGGAGGTGAGCCGATTCAATGGGTTCGGCAGACGATCGTTACAGAGCTACAGGGTGTCTGCTCGGTTGTAGCCACCGATCTCAATCAGGATCTACAAATCGATGTGGTATCTGCTGCCTGGGACGACTCCGAAATCTGCTGGTGGAACTGGGATGAAAACCTGGGGTGGGTGCAGATTATCATAGATGATTCTGCTGCTGGGGCTCACGAGGTTCATGCGGCGGATCTGGATGATGACGGAGATGTCGACCTGCTGGCAGCACTGGCCGAGGATGATGAGATCGTCTGGTATCGTAATGGAGGGGGGAGCTATCCGGAATGGACCCGCTCAGTTATCGGATCTGATTTCGGTGGTGCCAGGTCAATGGTAACAGCCGATTTCGACCTCGATGGTGATCTGGATGTGGCAGGTGCAGCCCTGGACGACAACGCTCTGATCTGGTGGCGTCAGGATTGGAACGATTCCACCGTCTGGACCGAGTTTCCGATCACGACAACCTTTACCATGTCACATCGTGTCGCGGTCGCCGATCTGGACAGTGACGGTGACATGGATATTATCGGCGCGGGATATGGTGGTGATGTTACCATATGGGTAAATGAGCAGGGTGACCCGCTGCAGTGGAGTGAGATTCTGATAGATGACCAGGTGCCGGGAGCACTCCAGGCAGAGCCGGTGGATCTGAATGACGATGACTGGCTGGATATCATCGGCACCTCTGATTTTGATGACGCCGTAATCGCCTGGTATGGCGGTGGTGACTCACTGACCGACTGGACCAGACAGACGATAGATGACAATTTTAACGGACCCTGGCCGATAATTTCAGCCGACCTGGACGGTGACGATGACCAGGATATTGTCAGCTCAGCTTATCACGGTTCCGAAATAGCCTGGTGGGAGCATGCCGACCAGTGGGTGTTCGCTACTGCCACAGCGACACCCGGTACCGGTCACGCACCACACACCGTACAGTTTCACCAGGAAACCTCCGCTAACCCCCCGGCGAACTACTGGGGATGGGATTTCGACAATGATGGTGTTACAGATCTGGAGGAGTCCGATCCGGTCTGGACCTACACTGAACCGGGAATCTACACCGTTGCCCTCTATGTCTCCAATGGTGACCTCTGGGATGTGCTGGTACTTGAGGACCATATTCAGGTCTGGGACGGTGAAAGCGCTCTCTCTTTCACTCTCCCGACTGATTATGCAATCTGCTCTGCTTCTTCTGAGTTGAATGTTACTTCAGCACTGACCATCGAAGCCTGGATCAATCCCGCAGGGTGGGGTAATGTGCCCGTCCTGGGTCTGGGGCGTATTCTGGACAAACACTGTTTCAGGCTATTCCTGGTGGGAACGCATCCCGCCTGGACCGACAACTGCATGCTGCTCGAAATGATTCACGACGATGGCACGATCAGCAGATCCTTCACACCTGAAGGTTCCATAATTCTCGATGGTCTGCAGCATGTGGCAGTGACTTACGACGGTGCCGGTGGGATTGCCATTTACCTGGACGGGATTTCCCAGGCTCTGGAACAACCAGCACCCCCCGACGGTCCACTCCAGGATAACCTCGAACGGGATCTCTACATCGGGAATTCAGCAGCTATGAATATCGCTTTCCAGGGGATTATCGATGAGGTAAGGCTCTGGGAAACTGCTCGCAGTCAGGATGATATCGAGAACTGGATGCACAATGATTTGAATGGCTTCGAACCGGGGCTGGTGGCGGACTGGCAACTGGACGAAGGCAATGGAGATCTGATCCATGACAACGCCAACCATACCTCCCCTGGAAGTGTCAGTGGTGCTGCCTGGGTAGAGGGGGTGGAACAGAATCTGAATGCAGTCCCTTCTCCCGGTCTCCATACCGATCCAGCCGGATTCGAACTGCTCTGCATCTATCCCAATCCCGCTAATCCGGCCACTACTGTCCAGTTCCGACTGTCTGCTCCTGCGGTGGTTACTCTGGAAGTATACAACCTGACCGGCAGGAAAGTGGCCACATTGCTCAGAGAGGAACCGTTTGAAGCGGGGCGCCACACTGCCAGCTGGGACTGTCAGCAGGTGTCATCCGGGCTTTATCTCGTGAGATTACATTCGGCCGCCCGGGAGAGCTATGGTAAGGTGATCATTTTGAAATGAGTTGGAGCCCGTCAGCCAACCTTAACTATACCGAACATATATCTATCGAGCTTTTTAGAAGTGTCAACCAGTGCATCGCCCATGTCTTACCTGGATGAGATATGCCATAATGGTTGATAATTTCGAGTCATACCGTAAACAAATACCGATGATTTACATGGCCATCAGAACAGTTAATAATTGGACATAACATGAAACCTGAAATCCTGATCGCACTGGGAAGCCCGCGTAAAAAGGGAAACAGCACGACACTGGCAGCAAGGTTGAGTGAAGGCGCACAGGCTGCTGGCGCAAAAGTCGAAACCCTCTATCTGAACGGTATGAATATCAGCCCCTGCCAGAGTTGTTATAAATGCCAGGAGATAGACGCTGATGATTGCGTCCTTGATGATGATATGAGTCAGGTTTATCCGCTGCTGAGGGAAACAAAATCGCTCGTTATCGCCAGTCCGGTCTATTGGTTCAATATGTCAGCCCAGACCAGGTTGTTTATTGACCGGTTGCTCCCGGTTGGTGCAGGTCCGCACAAGATTCTGGATAAAAAGCACTTTGGCCTGGTAATGTCTTTTGGCGGTTCTGATGTCTTTGACTCAGGCGGAATTAACGCGATACGTTCCTTTCAGGATATGTGCAGATATCTGGGAGCGCCGATCGAGGGTGTGATTTATGGATCAGCCAGCGAAGTAGGGGAGATAAAGGAGAATAAACAGTTAATGACCGAGGCTTTTAAGCTGGGCAATAAGCTGGCAACCCTGCCGTAATGGAGAGCATAGTAGACAGCTTTGTCCGGCAGCAATTTTACGCGAAATCCGGTTCCTGTTGCTCCCCATTGCCGGTTCTGTTAATATTAGGACAGACCAACAGATATCAGCTCTTGTTACTACCGGAAAGATTTCGTCAACAGTGAAGCGAACCAGACCCATGCAACCCCTGCTAAAAAAGTTACTCCTGGTTATCGGTGTCCTGTCAGTCGGACTGGCTGCTGCGGGTATTATTCTTCCGATCCTGCCGACCACTCCTTTTCTGCTGCTGGCGGCCGCCTGCTTCTTTCGGAGTTCAGACAAGCTCTATCAGTGGCTTATAAAGCACAAATGGTTCGGTCATTACATCGAGAGCTGGCGGCAGCATAAGGCTATTCCCAGGCATGGCAAAGTTGTGATTCTCCTGTTACTCTGGAGCACGCTTGCTTACTCGATCATCAGTGTAACCAGCATCCTGGTCATAAGAGTTCTACTGCTGCTTATTGGCCTGGGAGTCTCGTTATTCGTGCTGAGCCGGAAAACGCTGGCCCCGGAAATGATGTCCGGCAAGAACGCGTGAAGCAATCTGAGATAGACCTCTCACCGTTCCCAGGCTCTTATAGATAAACAGAAGGCAGGGTTGGAATATGGAAATCCCACTGCTGAATGACATAGTAATCATATTCGGGCTGGCTATAGCTGTACTTTTTGTATGTCATCGCCTTCGCATACCGGCGATTGTGGGATTCCTCCTTACCGGTATATTTGTCGGGCCTTATGGATTCGGACTGATCAAGGCGGTTCGCGAAGTTGAACTTCTGGCCGAAATCGGTGTTGTGTTATTGCTCTTTACCATCGGCATCGAATTCTCGCTCAAAAGGTTGCTGCAAATCAGGAGGTCCATCCTGATGGGTGGTTCGCTTCAGGTTGTGCTCACCTTTCTGGCGACTTTGATAATAGTCAGATGGTCGGGTCAGGCTTATGGTGAAGCGGTATTCATCGGGTTTCTCGTAGCCCTGAGCAGCACCGCGATTGTACTCAAACTGATCCAGGAAAGAGCCGAAGTTGAGAGTCCACACGGGGGGGCCACGCTTGGGATCCTGATTTTCCAGGACGTTATTATTGTACCTATGATCCTGATTACCCCGCTTCTGGCCGGTACAACAGGGAATATAGGTGAATCCCTCCTCATTCTCCTGGCCAAAGGAATCGGTATCATACTTCTGGTGTTGATCGGCACCAAATGGGTTGTACCACAGCTGTTACATCAAATCGCCAGAACGCGCAACCAGGAAGTTTTTCTGCTAAGTGTGGTTGTAATATGCCTCAGTGTTGCATGGTTAACCTCTAAAGCCGGCCTGTCACTCGCCCTGGGTGCATTTCTGGCAGGACTGATTATCTCCGAATCTGAGTACAGTCATCAAGCCCTCGGCAATATTCTACCCTTTCGGAATGTCTTCACCAGTTTCTTTTTCGTCTCCATTGGCATGCTGCTGGATGTGGGGTTCCTCTTTCAGCAACCGGGCAACATTGTGCTGATAGCTCTCGGAGTAGTGGTCCTGAAGGCAGTCATAGCCACCCTTGCTGTGATCATATTGGGATTTCCTCTGCGTACCTCCATACTGGTTGGTCTCGGGCTGAGCCAGGTTGGTGAATTCTCCTTCATTCTATCCCGTACCGGTATTGAACATGGCTTACTTGCTGGAAACATCTATCAGATGTTTCTGGCGGTAGCAATAATAAGTATGGCGGCGACACCATTTATCATAATGCTGGCACCTCGCCTGGCGGATGTTGTCCTGCGATTACCACTGCCCGAAAGAGTGATTGCCGGGTTCTATTCTGTTCCAGATATGGAGGTTGAGGGCAGGAAAGATCATTTGATAATAATAGGTTTCGGTGTCAATGGCAGAAACGTGGCCCGTGCCGCACGGTTGTCAGGTATTCCATATGCAATCATTGAGATGAATCCTGAAACAGTGAGGAGTGAACATGCACAGGGTGAGCCGATTTATTTTGGTGATTCCACACAGGAGGTAGTACTTCAACACGCCAACATTAGAGAAGCCAGAATTGTTGTAATTGCGATCAATGATCCGGCGGCAACCTGCAGTATTACTGCAATCATTCGAAAAATAAACTCGAAAGTACATTTAATTGTCAGGAGCCGTTATCTCCAGGAAATGAAACCTCTGTACGAATTAGGAGCAAACGAGGTCATTCCGGAGGAGTTTGAAACATCTGTGGAAATTTTCACCCGGGTTCTGGCCAAATATCTTATTCCTCAGAGTGAAATCGAAGCGTTGGTAGCTGAAATACGCTCAGATGAATACGAGATGCTTCGCACTATTCATAAAAAGGCCTCCTCATTTTCTGATTTAGACCTTCAGCTCCCCTATGATGAAATCAGTACGGTACGGGTAGTTGAGGACTCACTTCTGGTTGGTAAAAGTCTGGCCCAAATTCATCTGAGAAGGAGATATGGCGTTACTGTTCTGGCAGTACGTCGAAACTCGCAGATATATTCCAATACAAATGTGAACATGCCGATTATTGCCCATGATGTACTTTTTGTTATGGGGCCACCTGAAGGGATCACCAGAGTAGTCGGTCTATCCCGAAATCCGAAGAAGTGAGACCATAACCAGATAACCGGCTCACCACACTTCTGCATACTTGATCTGACTCTGCCGGCTGATAGACGATCCCGCAACCTGCTGTTAATGCGTTACTTGCTTAGCCATCAATTTTCAGCCCGAAAAAACCGTTTTAAGGGCCTGTTTGACCCTGTTTCTCACCTGTAACCACCATATATACAAAAGCATAACTTGGTCCGACCCTGGGTTTGCATAAGTGCTATATTTACAAGCGGATAGCAAAAGCCACATTTTGATGAAGCACTTGACAGGTCTCTCTGAATTCACAATAACAGATAAACATCTAACTCAGTGGTAAACATGCAGTGCAGATCAGCCGATTATTACCAGCAGAGATATCGTATCTCTTTACTGAAACAATTCCCCCACCCGTCTTTAGTTTACATATCAGCCGGGGAGAGGGCTTTTGCTACCGGGAGAGCTGGCGTGATGACAGATCAATCAAAAGCGGAACTACTGCTCACCGTGAAGAATGGTGAACTGGACCGGTCCGACCTGCCGCAGGACTTCCGCAATGCTGATCTGGCCGGTGTGGATCTTTCAGGCATGGATCTGTCCGGGCTTGATTTCTCGGGTGCTGATCTGTCCGGTGCGTTGCTGGTTGAATCCAATCTGAGCAATACGCGGTTTTTTAAGACAGATTTGAGTAAAGCTGTGTTGATGCGTGCAGTGCTCGAGAACGCAGATCTCACCGGAGCCATACTCACCGACACCAATATGGAGGAGGTCAGGGCAACCAGAATTGGCCTGGGGATGGCCAGACTCAATGGCACAAAGTTTTTCCATTCTAATCTCGACCACGCCACTTTCAGTAAGGCCGACGTAACAGGAGCCTGCTTCAGAAGGGCCAGCCTGCGTTCAGCCCGGATGCGGGAAGCGAGCTTCAACAACTGCGATTTTTCCGAGGCAAATCTGAACTCCGCGGATATGACCATGAGTGATGTCTCCGAATCTGTTTTTTACAACGTGGAACTGCAAAATGCGAGACTGCGCCTTATCACCGGATTTGACAAAGCTGACTGGATCGGTGTCGATATTCGTAACATCAACTTTTCGGGTGCCTACAGGGTAAGAAGGTTTATCGCCGATCAGAATTACCTTAAGGAATTCAGGAGCTCAGGCAGGATGCAGTCGATTATTTACTACATCTGGTGGGCAACCAGTGATTGCGGACGCAGCATCAGCCGCTGGTGTGCCTTGATTGCGGCCATTACCCTCGGATTCGCCTGGCTTTATACGCTGGTTGAGGTGGATTTTGGCAGTTACCCGACGTTTTTATCCCCGCTATATTTCAGTGTAGTAACGCTGACTACCCTGGGATTTGGTGATGTGGTTCCGATTTCAGCCACAGGACAGGTCCTGGTCATGCTGGAAGTGTTTTTCGGATACATTATGCTGGGCGGGCTCCTCGCTCTCTTCACTAATAAAATAGCCAGGCGTGCGGATTAACAGTCAGAGGTGACAATGCAACTTTTTAAGCGTAAGCAGCAAGATATTAAAGACGAACTGCGCGAACTACTCGACGGATATGAGTTGCCGAGCTTCCCCGGTGTTGTGGTGGATGTGCTGGCGAAGCTTCGTGATCCCGATACAGATGCCAGATCGATTGGTGAGCAGATTCAGAAAGATCCAGCCCTGCTTATAAAAGTACTTCGCACTGTCAACGCTGCCACTTTCGGGCTACCTGTCCAGGTGAGCAATATTAACCGGGCTACAGCCCTCCTCGGGATGTCCCGCCTGGAGACAATAATCCTGTCTCACGCGGTAAAGGATACGATTTCATCAGAAAAGCTGCCCTGGTTTGATGCCAGACAGTTCTGGAACGGAGCGGTACGTCGTGCCAGCCTGGCCAGACACCTGGCTCTGCATCTGCACCCCGCTACCGAAGTTGAGTCCTTTACAGCAGGGTTGCTGCAGGATATGGCTGTTCTCGTGCTGGCGTCAGTTAAACAGAAAGAGTATCAGGAGATTTTCTTCGCCCTGGATGAAAACAAGGATCTATGGCTCCATAAACTGGAACAGGAGCGGTTCTCCTTTGACCATCAGGTAGTCGGAAGCCTGATGGCAGAGGAATGGGATCTCTCAGAGCACCTGGTGAATGCGATCTCTCAACATCATAATGAACTCATTGATGAAATCGATCCCGCTGTACATCTCGTCACCTATGTAGGAAGCGAGGTTGTAGATGACCGTATTGATGAGTTCAAAACCAGATGCAACAGTCTCTATCAGCTCGACGAAAATGCTGTACTAAATCTGCTCGAAAAGGCAGATGAGGATGCAGCTGAACTACAGGAAATGTTAACCTGATTGACAACGGACAACTGAATCATGACTTCAGACCGACAGCCTATCGGTAGTTTGATCGACAATTGAGATACATCCCAGAGTGCCCATGTTAATCTCAAGATGTCCTTAAGCCAGTATCTGCTATCGGCCTTTCATATAAAAACAGCGATTCTTCCCGGCCGACACTGCCGCCTCCCTACATTTTCGCCGCCACTTTCGACCACTCCTACGAAAAGTAACGCTGATGATTTACAACTTCCGATAACCCTGGCTTCTAACCCCCTTTTAATAGACACTATGACAATCCTCTTCACTCATTTCTAATAATGGCATGTTGTTTGCCATGCAGGGACAAACAGGACAATGACGTAGAAACAGGGCATGACAGAACGTCAGGTAATTATTGCAGAGGATTGTTGATATGATTAAACCAACGAAGGTCAGCCTGCTATTGGTCGCACTTTCACTGATCGGTTGCAATCAGCTGAAACTGGATAGCAACTGGAACGATGATGCGATGGCAATCGATGGTGATCTCGGGGAATGGACTGAGGGATTGCAGGTACCACCTGAAACCGAGTTGGCAATCGCTGTTCGCAACGATAGTGATCATCTTTACCTGGCCCTGCGTACACATGATCAGGACCTGATACGTCAGGTTGTTATGACCGGTTTTACACTCTGGCTCGATCCGGATGGCGGCAAGAATAAGGTACTCGGTATCAGTTGTCCACAATCTGTTCGCCACACCCATCCACAGCTGCAGGCACAACTGAGGAACCAGGATCCGGCCATGCAGCTGGATTTACTGAAACAACAACTGCTGGCACAGACAGAAGTTCTGCTCACTGATGAAGATGACCGGGTAACCCGGTTAAATCCCCAGAACACCGAAGGGATTCAGGTTGCAATCAGTCTGGACAACTGGATACTGCAGTATGAGTTGCGGGTTCCGTTGACAGAAGATTGGCATAACCGGCTGGAGTTGGCAGCGGAACCGGGAGCGACTATTGGTATTGGCCTGACTACCCCGAAACCGGACCGTCCCCAACGGCCCGGGGGTATGAGTGGTGGTGGACGGAGCGGAGGCAGACACGGAAGTTCCCCTGGTGGAGCAGGTGGCGGGAAAGGCGGTGGAATGCGTGGTGGTGGCCCTGGTGGAGGTGGTCGACCGGAAATGGGCACACAGCAGGCCCCCGATCCTTTGAAATTATGGTTCAAAGTGGTGCTGGCTGAAAACAGTGGATCCTGAGAAGAGAGATGAAGATTGTATAGTAACTGAAAATCCCGGGCCAGACTTATTGCCCGACATACATTTAAGGACAATTTCATGAACAGGCTTCGATTGATAGTGGCGCTGATACTCATTCTACAGTGCTTTGCCCTAGCTCAGCCGGGGCGTTCCGGAAGCAGGCCGGCTAACGGTGTGCTCCAGGGGACGGTGGTAGATGAGACCTTCGATAATCCGGTACAATATGCTAATGTCTCCGTTATCAGTTTAGAGACGGAGAAGGTTGTAACCGGTGGTATGACGGATGCTGCGGGTGTGTTTAACATAACTGAGATACCCTGGGGCCGTTACAATGTGACCGTCGGTTTTATGGGTTATGAACAATACACTGCTGGACCGATCCTGCTGTCACCACGGGGTGACGGGATCGAGCAGGACCTGGGCCGGATTGCGCTGGTCAGCACTACAATAGATCTGGAAGCAGTAGAGGTTCAGGGTGAAAAACCGCTCTACCGGCAGACAGCTGAAATGAAAATCTTCAATGTGGAACAGAGTACTGTTGCCATTGGTGGTACTGCCCTGGATGCACTCGAGCAGATCCCCGGTATCGAAGTGGATATAGATGGGAAGGTGAGCCTGCGGGGCAGCACCAACGTGAACATCCTGCTGGATGGAAGACCGTCACTTATAACCAGCAGTGATCAGGAGATGGTACTGGAAGCAATTCCCGCCAACAATATTCTGGACATTGAAATTATCACCAATCCCTCCGCCAGATATGACCCCGAGGGAATGGCCGGTATCATAAACATTGTGCTGAAGGAGAACAAACTCGCGGGTGTGAACGGTAATGTCAGTCTGGGTGGTTCCCCGAGCGGTAATGGTAATGTCTCCGGTCAGGTGAATTATCGCACCGAGAAATACAATGTCTTCATCAACAGCGGCTGGCGCTATGCCGTCAGAGCGGCAACCGGTGATAATTATCGCGAGACAAAGCGCGACAGCCTTGTTACCGTGCTTGACCAGGAGCTGAATGGGGAGCGGGGTGGTGACTCCCGCCTGTTGAAAACCGGATTTGAGTTCTATCCCGATCAAAAAAATACAATTGGAATCAATCTATCCTACAGCACCCGCGGTGGCCTGCATGACCGGACCATCAGCACTTTTGAGACAACCGGTGATTCGCTACTGGAGTACTCACAGAATTCAACCGGTGACAACGAACAGAGTAATGTTGATCTGAGCCTCTTCTGGGATAAGGAGTTTGAACGGCCCCGGCACACTTTGTCTGCTGCAGCCGATATCTCCCGGGGGGAGGAGAGCCGCCCGCACACACTGACCACGATACCGGGAGCCGGTTACGAGACGATTATCAGCGCCGACCCGGAGAAAACCACCACCGACATGGAACGTGGTGTGGCTAATCTGCAACTGGACTACAGCCATCCTGTCAGCGATCAGTTCCGGATTGAAAGTGGTTACAAGGGAACCTTGCGTTACCTGGACAATGATTACCGCAGTTATGATTACGATTCCTCACTCAACCAGTTCCTGCTGGATGACAGCACCAGTAATCAATTTCGTTTTGACGAGAACATTCAGGCCGGTTACGGGCAGCTGTCTTTACAGGCGGGGAGGGCCACTTATCAGGCAGGGTTACGTGCTGAACTTGTTCAGACCAGGACGGAACTGTTTGACATGTACGAAACAACAACAGACACCTATACCAGCCTCTATCCCAGCGCTGCGTTTACATTTGACCTGACGGACGTCTACCAGCTGCAATCCAGCTACAGTCGCCGGGTCAGGCGGCCAAGGGATCGCCAACTCAATCCATCTGTATTTAAAATGGACGATACCAGTATTCGGATGGGTAATCCACACCTGCAGCCCGAATACACAGACGTGGTAGAATTATCACTTTCGCGCTTCAAGGGTGGAGTGAGTGCGTCAATAACAGGTTACTATCGACGGACAACCGACAAGATCAATCGCTACAAGGAGATGCGGGAGGATGGTGTTACGGTGATGACATATGAAAACTTCGCCGAGCAGACATCGAACGGGCTGGAGCTGACGCTGTCCGGGCCAGTCACCCCCAATGTGCGTATCATGGCCAGCGGAAATCTCTACTCAGATCAGGTGGATGTTTCCAACCTGACCGATGATTTCGATGCTTCCTCCGTCGGTTATTCTGCGCGTATGTCGACTATCTGGGATATAACTCCCTCGACCGAATTGATGTTTTCCTCTGTTTACCGGTCCAGGCGGGATATCCCGATTGGTGAAATTGACGCGATGACTTTCTGTGATATGTCTCTGAAGCAACAGTTCCTGCAGGATCGCCTTTCAGTTACCCTGAAGGCCAGTGACCTGTTTGACACCAGGGGGTTCAGTTTCACAACACTTGATGATAATTACTACCAGGAAAGCAGTCGCAAATTTGCCAGCCAGCGGATTATGCTCTCCCTGGAATACCGGTTTGGCAAGGTGGAAGATCAGGGGCGGAAACAACGCCGCCAGGAAAACGGTGCTGATCAGAATGGATATGGGATTGAATAGGGGATAGTGAAAATTCACTGAAATAGCCCTCATAGAAAACAAGCACTTACAGAACCCGGGGTCGGACCAAGTTATCGTATGCAGTAACAATTACTTACACCTGTTTTTCACCCCCAAAATGCCCGAGGTTCGCTGTTTTTTAACCCGAAAATACAGCTAAGGAAATCAAGTAAGGATTACTATGCTACATAGCCAGCTCGGTAAACATGGCTTCTTACTTGTCATGATGCTATGCAGTTTCGCTGTGGCCCAAGGAAATGTTACAGTGGGCGGTTACATCACCGACGCCAAAAGCGGTGAGGCTTTAATCGGTGCTAACATATATATGAAAGACGCCCCCTATGGCGCTGCAACCAATATGTACGGTTTCTACTCTATTACTCTTCCACCGGCGCCATACACAGTTGTATTCAGTTATCTAGGTTATGCAGTGGAGGAAATGGATCTGAACATACAGTTCAGCCGGGATGTTAGTATCGAGCTTTCCCCGGAGTTCCTGGAGAGTGAAAGCATAGTTGTAACTGCAGGAAGGGTAGATGCAAATGTCCAGAACCTGCAGATGAGCACTGTCAATCTGAAGGTTGAAACTATCAGGAAAGTGCCGGTGGTTCTGGGAGAAGTGGATCTGCTGAAGAGTATCCAGCTATTACCCGGCGTAACAACCGTACGGGAAAACGCTTCCGGGTTCAATGTTCGTGGCGGTGCTGTGGACCAGAATCTGGTTCTGCTGGACGAATCCCCGATCTACAACTCGGCTCATCTGATGGGTTTTTTCTCGGTTTTCAACAGTGACGCCATAAAGGACGCACAACTGTATAAAGGTGGGATTCCTGCGCGGTACGGCGGACGGCTGTCATCGGTTCTGGATGTCCGGCAGAAGGAGGGAAACAACAAATCCTACCGTACGACTGGAGGTGTTGGTCTGATATCCAGCCGCCTGATGGTGGAGGGACCAATTGTCAGGGATAGTGGATCCTTTCTGATTGCCGGTAGACGCTCATACGGCGATCTTCTTCTCAAAGCTTTCGATCTGATCGGTGACAACTCCATCTATTTCTATGATCTTAACCTGAAGGCTAACCTGGCACTGGGAAGCAGCAATCGTCTGTTTGTTTCCGGCTATCTGGGTGAAGACGATTTCAAGATGGGTGAAGTATTCACCAACGCCTGGGGCAACAGTGCTTTCACCCTGCGCTGGAATCATCTGTTCAGTGCCAGGCTGTTTTCCAATTTCTCGGCTATCTACAGTGACTATAAGTACTCGCTGGATATGAATGCCCGAGACTTGAACTGGGATTCGCACATTATCAACTTCAATCCCAAATGGGATTTCTCCTGGTTTCTAAATGACAGGCATCAATTTGATTTCGGTGCAGGTGCCATCTACAATATCTTCCAGCCCGGCAGGATTACCCCCCTCGACGATTCAGATGTTACAGCGACAACACTGGATGAGAAATACGCCCTGGAACCTTCGGCCTACCTGAGTTTTAACCAGAAGGTGAATGACAGAGTTAACATACAGTATGGTCTGCGTCTTTCCGCGTTTTCTCGTCTTGGTAGCCAGGCTATATACCAGTATGAGAGCACGCCCATCCTGTACAATGCGGATCTGGGTGTTTATCAGAATGGGGTGGTTGTCGATAGTGTTAACTATGCTTCCGATGAAACTATCAGTCAGTTTTATGGCCTGGAGCCCCGTTTTTCCGCCCGCTATCTGTTTGATGAGCAAACTTCGCTGAAACTCAGCTACAATCGGATGCGACAATATGTGCATCTGATTTCAAATAATACATCGCCAACACCACTGGATATCTGGGCACCAAGCGGACCCTTTATCGAACCACAGATTGCCGACCAGTTTGCTGCAGGATTCTTTCATAATTTTGCTGATAACATATATGAAGCTTCATTGGAAATCTACTACAAGGCAATGCGGAACCAGATCGATTATGTGGACGGTGCGGACCTGACCCTGAACAACACACTTGAAACGGAAATTCTGATCGGTGAGGGACGGGCTTATGGTGCTGAGTTGTTCATCAGAAAGAACCGCGGTCGACTCACCGGCTGGTTGAGTTACACTCTGGCCAGGACCGAACGGCGGTTACCCGGTTTAACCTCTGACGATCCCGGAATCAACAACGGGGAATACTATCCTGCGAATTCCGACAAAACACACGACCTGTCTGTTACCGCCGTCTATGAGTTCAATCCGGCGTGGTCAGTATCATCCAATTTCATTTATGCGTCGGGTACCCCGACAACCTATCCGGCCAGTAAGTATGAATACGCCGGTTTGACAATGACGCAGTTTGAGGATCGCAATCAACAGCGATTGCCGGCATACCATCGGCTGGATGTGGGGGTAACACTTCAGGACTGGCTGAGGGGTGATTGGACACTCAGCCTGTACAACGTTTACAATCACAAGAATGCCTACTCGATCCAGTTTGAGCAGGACAATAACGATCCGACCAAAACGCAGGCGGTGATGACCTACATCTTCGGCATCGTACCCGGCATCACCTATAATTTCCAGTTTTAACAAGAGGATAGAGATGAAAATGCTGTTTTGTCTTAGTGTCATGATCTCAATGACTCTGTTCCTCGGCTGTGAAGAGGTGATCGAACTGGAGCTGGCAGATGGGGAGACCCGCCTGGTGGTAGAAGGGCGGATTGAGAAACCGCAGGGCACTGCTGTCAGCCAGCAGGAGATCAGGCTGACACTTACCGATGACTATTTCAGTCAGGAGCACACGCCTCCTGCCACAGGGGCCGAAGTTGTGGTCTACGACGATACTGGAAACAGCTTCCAGTTCCAGGAGGTTGTCGCGGAGCCGGGGCTTTATTCCTGCGAGGAGCTGCTTGCTGAAACGGGTCGGACATATACGCTTACCATTGAGTATGCTGGCGAGACTTACTCGGCGGAGGAGACATTGCTTCCCGTAGCGCCCATAGATTCGCTTTATCAGGTGTACCAGGAGGATAGCCGACCTTTCGGCAATGCGGGAAGCGGTGCCGGCGGCTGGGTGCCGATGATCGATTACAGTGACCCTGCCGGGGTGGAGAATTTCTATCAATGGGAAGTCTATGTAAACGGGGTCTACGTGATCGAGGCGGATCCCGGGAACCTGTTTCGACTGATACAGAGCGATGAGTTATATGATGGACAACAGGTTGAAGGCCATACTCCGGATGGAAACCTGTTTCTTGATCCGGGCCAGGTGGTGTTGATCAGACAACTGTCTCTGTCGAACATCGGTTTCGACTATCTTTCCCTGTTTTTCAGTCAGTCAGCTGAACGGGGGCTTTTCGATACGCCACCTGCCACCATTCGCGGGAATGTTGCCAATGATACCGATCCGGATCATTATCCACTCGGGTATTTCGGGGCTGCTGAAGTAGCGGAGGCGGAGATGATAATCCAGGCAGAGTAGCGCTTTACCAACTTTGGAAAAACAAACACTTACACCATATCGGGGTCGGACCTCAGTAATTGCAATAAATATATGGGTATAGGGGGGGATTGTATGGTTGATTTCAGCCCTAAAAGTGCTTTTTCGACCATGTTTTGAAGGGTGAGGAACTCACGACATTCCTATTGAAGCGATTTTCAGGCTGAAAAATACCCATTTAAGGGCCATTCTCGATCATATCTCAGAGGTAAGGTCAATATTATCAATATGATGATGAGGTCCGACCCGGGGTTTTCTTAAAGCTTAGAATATCAAAGTGTTAGCTGTCAGGGTGAAACAGAAATGCAGGCGACCTACTTAACCTCCATCACCAGCGTCAACTCAAGACGGTTGCGGACCGAATATCCACCTGCACCCATGTCCTTGTTGAACCAGCGCCAGGTGGGGCGGATATAGAGACGACCATCCTCACTGTTCATGATGTTCCACGTGTAATCCAGCCAGACGAAGCGGGAAGCTACATCATCATCACCATTGTATGATATTGGTGAGTAGTTGTGGAAGAAGTGCAGTGAACCGGGACCCAGTTTTCGGGAAAACTCGAAATGATAGAGTGTTCCACTGTATTCATCGCTTTCCTCATGAGTGAATCCCGCCGTAGCTTTGATCTTGAAACCTGCGAGGACGGTCTGTACGGAGAGCCCGGCTGTCAGGCCGTTACGGGAGGAGCGATTGTCGCTGTAGTAAAATTGTGGTTCAAGTTTGAAATTCCCCAGTTGCAACTGCTGGCTTATACCGCAGCTGAAACCATCACACCAGGTGGTGGTGGAATCTGAGTCAATCTTCTGAAACGAGTTGTCTTCATCAATAGCAAAGAAACCGCGAAACCCAGTTTTCCCAAAACGCAGACTACCTTTAACGCCTGTTACTGCAACATGGTCTAATGCCAGCCAGGGCAGATTGGCAGCGATATCGGGGTAGTTGTGAAGATCAAGAAGCGGTGTGTAGGGCAATGGAATATGCCCGGCATACAGTTCGCTCCGTTGAAAGCGTTTACCGGCATAAGCGAGTATCCAGTCAGTCCTCGATTGCCCGGGCTCCCCCATGACGCTGAGCTGGACAGGGCTATCATGGCCCAGTTGCGCTGCCACCAGATAACCATTATCAGCAGTAATTTTGAAGTCTATTCTGGCACGATACAGCCAGTAGTTGTCAACATCGGTCGATTGCCGCTCATCATTCAGGTCGAACCCCGAGCAAATCTGCAGACGTGGCCTGGCCAGTATATTCCCGGAAACAGTGAATTCCGCCTGCGCGATTATCATGGGTAGCAATATCAACAGTAATGTCAGAGCGTTCTTCGTCATCGACCAACTCCTGAGTTTTTGTAACAAAAAGGGGCTGCGCAGTTGATCCACACAGCCCCTGAAAACGAGCGAAATTACGCGTGTAAAACGCGAAAACGTGGGTCGCTATTTGACCTTGATTTCTGTGGTTAACTCAAAAAAGTTAGTAGTGGTGTATGAATCATCAGGATTGGTGCATTTTTTCATACGCCAGGTTGGTTTGAAGGTGACAGGGCCATACTTGACTGCGTAATCGAGCCAGAGGAACATGTAAGAATGGGGATCAGAAGCTCCATCCCATTCTACCGAAGCACCGTCATAGAAGAAATTGAATACGCCAGGGCCGAGTGCTTTTTTAACACCGGCATGATAGGCCATACCTGTATAAGCATCATCGGCTTCGGCTGTCATACCACCACCCAGTGAGAGCTGGAAACCGGCAATATTCGGATACACATAAGCACCGTAGGTCATCGGGTTGTAGAAATCCTCAGTATAGAGAAGATTCCCCGCATCATCGTAGACATCATAGCCCTTATCTTCCCCCATTGTATAAAGGAACTGGGCTGCGACCTTGGTGCCGGCAACAGCGAAGACATAGCCGCCACCAAAAGTGGACTTGTCATAGTTTGTCGTCACACCGTCGCTGTCAGTCTCAGAGAAATTATTGTTTTCGTCGATTGAATAGAGCGCAAACAGTGTTCCAGGTCCAACATT
>CAZCRT010000003.1:0-2542 GCA_964501185.1 uncultured Bacteroidia bacterium | reverse complement strand
AATTATTGTTTTCGTCGATTGAATAGAGCGCAAACAGTGTTCCAGGTCCAACATTGAAGCTACCTTTGACACCGGTAAGTGAAAGGTTATGATACAGCAGGAACGGAATACCGACAGGGGACATCGGATAGTAGTGCAAGTCCATCAAGACATTGCTCTTACAGGGAATCCGTCCAGCCATCCAGGAGTGTGTGTCGGTCTTGCGGCCGAAATATGCCAGCATCCAGTCAACCTGATTGGTTGCAGCGGTACCCATTTTGCTGAAATCGGCTACACCTTCGTGACCGAGCTTGGCAGCCCAGTAGAAGCCGCCATCAAGATCGGAACGAGCAAAAATGCGGGCCCTGTACAGCCAGTACATGTCACTCGTGCTCCATTGCTCGTCACCATTGGTGTCAAAAGATGCTGACTGAGCCAGACGTGGTCGCACCCTTGCATCCGCTGAAAAATCAATCACGGCCAGTGCGTTAGCCGCCATGGTCAATGTTAAAAACAGAATACATAGCTTTTTCATCTCTTCCTCCAGTGAGTTATCCCCACGCTGACACTGTTGCCGCTTATGGGGTTGTCGGTACTATCGGGTTCATCAAATGGGATTCTGTAACATGAGCAGTCTTGAGTAACGGGTTCAAGACGAATGAAGCTGGTAAGGATATTTCAGGATTTATCATTGAGACCTGTGTTTCAAAAGTTTCCTGAACTGTTGTCATTCCGGGTGCGCACCTGTACGGGCGTCCATAGTCGCCAGATTCAAACCTTGATTAACGACCACTAATGACGCACCAAATTAGTGCGGGGGGCAGGTGTTGTCAAGAACTTTTTTCTAAAGTATTTCAGCGTGAATAGTTCACATAGTAATACTAATCATGCTATCAAAGCCACTTCAGGAGATTTCCAGCAACATCAAAACAGCTGAATGCGCCCCGGTAGCGGTGTCAGGTGGTGGGGAATGTGAATCAGCACTGTTTTCGCCTGTCGAGCATGACAGGTATGATCAAGAGGTCCCCCTGATTTCATCATTTACTGAAGAATGGCGTTTCTTTACGCAAACCACCTCAAATGGCAGAATGCTGAGGCTGTATTTTCACTTATTAGGGAGTAAATACGAATGCTGACCATAGCTGACCTCCCGGAAATCTTTCTGCCTCGCTCTTAGCGCTTGACATACTGGCGATGTAAAATTATCATTATGCCGCAACGGACTGATAATCGACTGAATACAGGTTCTTGTAGTGTCGATAGATTGACCACACACCCCTGTTCTTGATTTATCCTGAGAACATATCAGACATTTTGTGTTTGTGCTAACGGTAGCGGAAGCGGCTGTTGAAGGGTGTTCTGTGTATATGATTCACCTCTTTCTGGCAACAGTTTTGAGATTATTTTTAGAAATCTTAAGAAAAAGCTTGCGCAGGGGAGATGATGGTGTTACACTTTTAGTCTTGCGCCGATTTGGTCGTCTTAAGCTGACGGCTTGTCAGGTGCACACAGGCAGCATTGGAAACTGACTGTGCAAATGGTCTTTGAAATAGTGTCCAGCTTGTGACGAGTTCAGGTCCTTATCGATTTCAGATCGATATATTTTTTGTAAACAATTCGTTTAGAATATCACAACGGAGAGTTTGATCCTGGCTCAGGACGAACGCTGGCGGCGTGCTTAACACATGCAAGTCGTGCGTGAAGCCGGACTTCGGTCTGGTGGAAAGCGGCGAACGGGTGAGTAACGCGTAGACAACCTGCCCTTGAGAGGGGGATAGCCCCGGGAAACTGGGATTAATACCGCATAACATCTATTGAACAGCTGTTTAATGGATCAAAGACTTCGGTCACTCAGGGATGGGTCTGCGTAGCATTAGTTAGTTGGTAGGGTAACGGCCTACCAAGGCGACGATGCTTAGCTGGTCTGAGAGGATGATCAGCCACACTGGGACTGAGATACGGCCCAGACTCCTACGGGAGGCAGCAGTGAGGAATATTGCGCAATGGAGGCAACTCTGACGCAGCAACGCCGCGTGAGTGAAGACGGCCCGATGGGTTGTAAAGCTCTGTAAGTGGGGAAGAGAGGTTTGCTATATGCACATTAGACGGTACCCACAAAGTAAGCTCCGGCTAACTCCGTGCCAGCAGCCGCGGTAATACAGGGGGAGCGAGCGTTGTCCGGATTTATTGGGCGTAAAGGGCATGTAGGCGGGACAGTAAGTCAGTGGTGCAATGTAACGGCTCAACCGTTAACCTGCCATTGAAACTACTGTTCTTGAGTTCAGGAGAGGGAAACGGAATTCCAGGTGTAGCGGTGGAATGCATAGATATCTGGAAGAACACCGAATGCGAAGGCAGTTTCCTGGCCATGGACTGACGCTGATGTGCGAAAGCGTGGGTAGCAAACAGGATTAGATACCCTGGTAGTCCACGCTGTAAACGATGGATACTGGGTGTTGGACGAAGTAAGACCCGTTCAGTGCCGTAGCAAATGCGTTAAGTATCCCGCCTGGGGAGTACGATCGCAAGGTTGAAACTCAAAGGAATTGACGGGGGCCCGCAC
>CAZCRT010000002.1:0-122679 GCA_964501185.1 uncultured Bacteroidia bacterium | reverse complement strand
ATTAATCCTCTTTCAAGCGAATACAGAGAGCCCGGTTGACGCCGGGCTTTTTTTATGAGTCAGCACCGCGGCCTGGTACACTGTTAATGCGGTTGTATTCACGCGATGTACTCTGCAGATTATACGACACAGATTCACAGGCCCGGAATAGTTATTCATATCTTCATCACTGGAATGAGATGCAATTCAGAGTTTGCCTGATACTGTCTATTTTTTTTGTCGGCCTTCAAAGCGCTGATGCTACTTCACGTTTGCAATTATCACAGGCCCTGTTCGATTCTCTACAGCAGTCAATCAGTCTGTTGACCGACTCTCTGACGCAACTGACTCGCACTGAACAGGACCAACTGCAACAACTGGATGCGCTGCAGAGGAGATTGAACCTGAGTCATCGTCTGCTGGATGAGGCAACAGCACAGGTGAATTATCTGGAAAGTGATCTGCTCCGTATTACTTCGGAGCAGGAGATTCTATCCGGACTTGAAGTGACAATCAGACAACAGTATGACGCTGCTGTTCAGAGGCGTGACACATTACAACAGCGATTCCGTCGCATCGTACGAAAGCTGTACATGGCATTGCCCCTGCCTCTGGGCGAGCAATTACTGGCCAGCGAAGATATCTCGAGTTTTCTGAGACGGCATACTTTTCTACGCAGCCTCAACCGTTCTGTAGTTGACCGGCGGAAGCAGTTGTCTGACGAAATTGCCCGTACCAACCTGCTTGCAGATTCATTGCAACAGGTGGGTATGGAATTGACAGCATTGCAGAAATCTCACAACGTCAACCTTGCCCATCAGCGGGAGTTGCGTGAGCTGCAATCTGAGCGAATTCAATCCCTCGAAGCAGACCGTACTGAATATCGGGCCACTCTGGAAAGTGTGCAGAACGACAAACAGCAATGGGAGGCATTTCTACTTCAACGTCAACGGGCACAAAAGACAATTGAGCAGAAACTGCAACTGTATCGCCGTGCTGCTGCCAATCGTGAATCAGCTATGAATGAGCGCGCAACGGAGAGGGAATATGCTGAATCGCGACTGGGTAATCCTGCAGAGTCAACACCTCCGGTACCATCCGGTGTGAGCATCACTCCCGGCAGCCTGAGCCGTGGTAATACCCCCTGGCCTGTCAATGGTAGCATAAGCCGTCATTTTGGTCTGCTTCAAGATCACGATTCCGGAACTTCCCTGGACAATCCCGGTATCGATATTCTCAGTAACGGTGCTGCTGTCCGGTCCGTAGCAGCCGGCAGAGTTCTTGAGATTACCTGGTTACCAGGATTTGGCCAGACTCTGCTACTGGAACACGCTGATGGCTACTTCACAGTTTATGCCGGACTGGAAACTGTTTCTGTTAAACCGGCACAACAGGTTTCCCGGCAGCATCAACTGGGTAACTCCGGGCAGAAACTCCACTTCGAGATATGGCGGGAACGGCAACGGCTGGATCCGGAAAAATACCTGACCGGATCTCCCTGAATCAAAAAAACCACTTCACATTACTCCCGGTATCATGTTATTTATACTTAAATGCCAACTGATGTACCAGGAACCTGTCTCTCGGTCTTGAGTAAACCATGAACTGATGTTGAAGGTCTGCTTTCTGACTACCAGGGACTTTTTACTATAGCAGGCACCATGTGCGTGTCCGCTGATATCAAGAAATGAGCTGAATTTGACCATGAACACTACTGACAGTCAAAAGAACTGGAATTCACCTCCGGTTATGTCAAAACAGCTCGATATGCTTTCTGCGGCCATTACACGAGGCCGGCTGGCACAAACGCTTCTGTTGAGTGGCAAGAGGGGATATGGCAGCGAAGCGCTGGCTATCCAATTGATGCGCATTCTACTCTGCAGACAGCAATCTGACTCTGCATGTGATCTGTGCCCCAACTGCCTTAAGAGTGGAGAGCTGGCGCACCCGGACCTGAAAATACTCTTCCCGTTGCCTGCCCTGAAAGGGAGTTCTGACGACAACCGGGACCAGTTGCAGGAGCAGTTCAGTCACCTGATCAGACGTGAGTTGATCTCAAAAAGCCTCAACCATTATTATCACATGCAGGTGGAAAATGGACGGGGTATTCTGCTGGACCAGATTCGCGCCCTGCGCCGTTTTGCCAGCATGAAATCTTATGAAGGTGGAAATCGGGTAGTACTTATCTTTGATGCCCACCTGATGAATGACAATGCACAGAATGCGCTGCTTAAGCTGGCTGAAGAACCGCCTGCCAATCTCTACCTGATACTGGTTACCAGTCAGCCTAATGCGTTGCTTCCGACAATTGTATCACGTTGCCAGACGCTTCTTGTGCCACCACAAACGCAGCAGTCTATCGAGCAGGCACTGGTGGCAAACAGTGTGCCGGCAGACAGCGCTTCCCGCCTGGCGCGATTGGCTGATGGAGATATGGGCCGTGCTATCGCTATGGTCCAGGAGGAGGAAGACTCTATTGATGACACAATAGCTTTTCTACGATTAGCGCTTGGCAATGACACTGCGGGCCTTACTGCACACCTGAGTGAACTTACCCGCAATCGTGACCGTGCCGGTTGTCGCCTGCTCCTTACCCGTCTGATTGAGTGGATCAGAGATGTCCAGTTACATGAGATCAGCGTTAATCCAGAGAGATGGATTCGGCACCAGGAGGCTTCAGTAGTACTCACCCGCTTTGTTGCAGCTTACGATACTGGAATGGTTGGCGATCTTACCAGCCTGCTGGAGGATTACATTGATCGTATTGATAAAAACCTGTATCTAAATAGCTTGCTATACTCGCTTGTGTTTGATTTACGCAGCCGTATAGAACGACGATCAGCTTCTGCAGCTGTTTCATAAGCTGTATCACAGCAGTTACAATCGGAAACAAACCACCTGGTGGTTGGAGATAAAAAATGAACTACGTTGAAATACAATTTCAGGGCAACCGCCGGCGCCGTTATTTGAATCCACACGCCCTCCCTTTCAAGCTCGATGAGCATGCTATTGTGGAGACCGAGAAGGGGGAAAATATGGGCCGGGTGGTTGCATTGGGTGAGGTAGATGAAGAGGAGGAAAGGCGCCTTAACTTTTCCGTTCTGCGCAAAGCCGGCAAACAGGAATTAGCACGGCAGGAGCGTATGAAGGAGCGGGAAGAGCAAGCCTCTGAGACAGCCATCCAGAAAATCAGGGAGCACACTCTTCCCATGAAGCTGGTAAGCACTGAGTATCAGCTGGATGGTCGCAAGGTTACATTTTACTTCACCGCTGAAGGGAGAGTTGATTTTCGCGGTCTGGTTAAGGATCTTGCGGCTGCGCTTCGAACCAGGATTGAGCTACGACAGATTGGCGCACGGGATGAAAGCCGTAAGGTACCGGGCTTTGGCGCGTGTGGTTGTCAGCTTTGCTGCAATACGTTCCTCTCCCATTTTGATCCGATTACAACTCAGATGGCGAAGAAACAGAACTTACCTCTCAACCCTGCCAAACTTTCCGGTAATTGTGGGCGGCTGCGCTGCTGCCTGCAATATGAAATGGACTTCTATGAGGAACGAATGCGGGAATTTCCCCGCATCGGTTGTCAGCTTCGATGCAGTCGTGGCAAAGCTTCAATCCTGGATGTTGATATCTTCCAGGAAAATGTACGACTTCGATTTACAGATGGTGACGAGGAAACAGTTTCCCTGCAGGAATACAATGAGTTGAACTGCAAACGCACCTCAAATGGAAGTACCGGTGAAGAGGAATTCCTACAGACAGACTCAACTCAGATCACAGATATGAACTCAGATGACATCAACGATCAGGATGATGATTCTGAGATTGAATCAGACCGGCATCTGGATGAGTAGAATTAATTTGGAGAAGAATCATAGATGAGTTTTTACATCACTACACCGATCTACTATGTTAATTCCAATCTGCACCTGGGGCACGCTTATACGACTATCCTGGCCGACGTGATACAACGGTATCATCGTCTGCTGGCTGAGGACACCTATTTTCTGACCGGTGTTGATGAACACGGACAGAAAGTCTTCAGTGCCGCCAGAGAGGAACAGATTGACCCACAGGAACACTGTGACCGGATGGCGGTACGTTTCCAGGAGTTGTGGCAGAAGCTTCAGGTACAGAATGACCGCTTCATCCGCACTACTGATCCTGCCCATGGCAGAGTCGTACAGGAGTATATGCAGCGTCTCTTTGACCGGGGTGATATCTTTCAGGATGAATATGAGGGCTGGTATTGCATTTCCGATGAGCGCTTTTTCACCGAGAAGGATCTGGTCGATGGAAACTGTCCCCTCTGCAATCGTGAAGTAGAGCGTTTGCGGGAAAAGAACTACTTCTTCGACCTGGGTAAATATCAGGACTGGTTGATAGAGTACATCGATCAGAATCCCGATTTCATCATGCCGGCTACCCGGCGCAATGAAGTACTCGGCTTTCTGCGTCAGCCTCTGGAACCACTCTGTATCTCCCGTTCCAGGGAAAGAATGAGTTGGGGTGTTCCCCTTCCCTTTGATGAGGACTTCGTAACCTATGTCTGGTTTGACGCCCTCCTGAACTATATCAGTGGTATCGATTATGGCAGCAAACCGGAGCAGTTCAAAAAACTCTGGCCGGCTGGAATGCACCTGATCGGCAAGGACATTCTCACAACTCATGCTGTCTACTGGCCTATAATGCTCAAAGCTGGTGGCCTGGAGCAACCGAAGCATATTGTCGCCCATGGCTGGTGGCTGACTGATAACACCAAGATGGCTAAAAGTGAGGGAAATGTAATCGATCCACTGGCAATGGTTGACCAGGTAGGAATAGATCCCTTTCGCTTTTTTCTCATTCGTGGTATTGTGCCCTGGAATGATGCCAATTTCAGCCAGCATAACCTGGTGCATACTATCAATAATGACCTGGCTAACGATCTGGGTAATCTACTTTCCCGTGTCACAAATCTGGTCCACAAGTTCTACGACGGTAGATTGCCTGAACCTGTGGAAGTCGCACCACCCTTCGCTGCCCTGCTCGATGACCTGATGACCGCTTTTCCCGGGGCGCTTGAGGAAGCCAATATCTACCGGATTGTTGATAAGACCATGGCACTTGTCCGTCGTACAAATCGCTATCTGGAAGAAAATGCACCCTGGAAACTTGCAAAGACAGATGCAGAAGCAGCTGGAACCGTGCTTTATCATTCACTCGAAGTGGTACGTATTGCAGCAGGTATGTTTATTCCAATAATGCCGGAACGGACTGCTGAACTGCTCAGGCGAATCGGACTCGAGGACAGTTTCATCTTTGATGACTTTTTCAAGTGGGGAGTTCTGCAATCCGGAACTACGATAGAGCATGGCAAGCCACTGTTTCCTCGTCTGGAGGAGACTCAGCCGGAGCAGGTAGATAGCGAGGAATCCCCGAAGCAGGCAACAGCAGACAATGAGGGTGTAATTACTTTCGATGAATTCGGCCGTACCGTATTGAAAACAGCCCGCATCATATCAGCCGAACCGCTGGAGGGAACCGACCGCCTGCTGGTTCTTCAGGTGGAAATCGGTGATGATTCTCCACGGCAGCTTGTGGCAGGGATTGCGGAGTATTATTCACCTGAGGACCTGAAGGATCAGATGATTCTTGTGGTCAGCAACCTCAAACCGGCTGTTATCAGAGGTATTGAGTCACACGGTATGTTGCTGGCTGCTAAAAAGGGAAAGAAGTTGACGCTCGTGACTGTAGATAGTGATATTGCCCCGGGTGCAACTGTGAGCTGAGAAGATGAGCCAACAGATGACCGCGCTGGATTATCTTAACCTGATTGAAGATCCGGTTGGAGTTGTACTTCCGGATGAGACCCTGATAAGCGACTCCATGCTGGAATATCTGAAATGCAGCTATGAAAAGGCAGCTACCCTTTTACGTGAATACTCACTTGACAAAGCACCACCTGGCCGGTTGCAGCTTCAGCTGGAAGCCGATGATGGTACGATTCATAAACCACACCTGCGTTTCGAACGGGTAGGAACTGCGTTTATTTTTCTGGCCAGCTCCCTTGACCAGAGAACAGATCTGCAAGCACGGTTTCGTACGATTCTGGACATCTCGCAACAGATTGCCACCTCGCTGAATCCGGAAGAGATCATTCCCCGCCTGGCAGTAAAAGCGCAGCAGCTGGTACTGGCAGACAGCTGCACAGTTTTCCTGCTTTCTGATAACAGTAAAAGCCTTATTCCGATTTTCACGAATGATGTGACCAATGCAGAGGCGGTTATGTCATTCCATCTGCTGGTCGGACAGGGGCTTACCGGCCATGTTGCCGAGAGCGGCAAGGCGATGATAGTTGACGATACCATGCAGAGCGATCTGGTCGCACATGTACCCGGCACCAGAAATGTAACCACTTCACTTATTTCAGTGCCTCTGCTTCACAAGCAGAAGGTAATCGGTGTAATTTCACTGGATCGGGTTGGCAGGGACCCTTTCAGCAAGCAGGATATTGAGTTATTGACAATTCTGAGCGCACAGGCAGCTGGAATTGTCGCACATGCTAACCTCTATGATCAGGTCAGAAAATCTGAACAACTCTATCGTGGATTGTTTGATAATGCGCTGCACGGCATCTTTCGTATCAATCTGAAAGGTGAATTTCTGCAGGCCAACTCCGCTTTCCTGAACATTATGGGGCATGATAATCTCTCCGCTTTCCGTAACTGGTCTGAGGAAGCGCCATGGGAAAATTCTGCAATCCGCAGCGACTTCATTGATCTGGTTTCCTCCCGTGGACAGATCACAGACTTCAAGTGTACCGGTTACAACAGCAGTAATGAACTGCTGCATCTGAAGTATAACGGGCGTTTTTTCCCGACCGGATCGTACATAGAGGGTTCAGTCGAGGACATTACCAGAGAAATGCAGCTGGAGGATGAGAACCGGAACCGAATTCTGTTTCTTGAGCGGTTGATTTCACAGAATCCACAACCAATGCTGGTTTTTGACAGAGATGGTCAATTGCAGCAGATTAACCCTGCTGTCGCTGAACTGTTCGGTGGGAAACGTAGCCGCAGTCTGGAAACCCTCCATCCCTGGTTACTGGATTCCATACCACAGATCCCACAGATGATCGTGGAAATGCAGCGTGGGAATAAAGTACCCAGACGGGAAGTGACACTGACCCTGGACAGGGAGGTGTTAACTCTTCAGCTATTAGGTTTTCCGGTACTGAACCAGCGACAGGAAACTACACATCTGATCCTCACTCTGGAGAATGTTACTGTAGAGCACTCGCTGCGTGAGCAGCTGTACCAATCGCAGAAGATGGAAGAACTCGGAACACTTACCAGTGGTATCGTTCATGATTTCAACAATATCCTGAGTGCCATCATGGGTTATGGCTCGCTGCTGAAGTCACACACCAGCCAGCCCGATAAAGTAGCGCAATATGCTGAGACTATTGAGGCAACCTCCCTGAGGGCTTCCCGGCTTGCCCGGACATTGCTCGGATTTGCGCGCAGTTCCAGCCTGGACTCTATTGCCGGAACACTTGAAGATGCTATTCACACAAGTCTGCAGCTGGTTCGTCATATCACGAAAAAGGAAATTGAGATCGACGTTGATATCGATGAACGCGCTGCCCAGTTTCCAATAGACAGTGGCCGCATCGAACAGGTTATTCTCAACCTGCTGATAAATGCTGTGGACGCTTCAGTCGGTCAGGATAATCCCTGCATATCGGTGAAGGCAATCTGTGATAATAACAGTGTTGTATTGAAGCTGGAGGATAACGGTAGCGGTATTCCAGCAGCAACTATCCCGAGGATCTTCGATCCCTTCTTCACGACCAAACCCAAAGGCAGGGGAACCGGTCTCGGCCTGTCAACAGTGAAGAGTATACTTGAGGATCTCGGTGGTCAGATCAGAGTGAACAGCACACCGGGTGAGGGTACAGTTTTCACTATTACGCTGGCTTCGTCACTGGAGAACAGAATCAATCTGCAACAGGCGGAGCAGCCGCTGACAGAATTGCCGCATGGTGATGAAACCATATTGCTGATCGATGATGAGGATGTTGTCCTCGAGGTGCTGGGAAATATGTTGCTGCGTCTGGGATACACTGTTTTGAAGGCAAAGACAGCCCGTGAGGGATTTACCATTTTCAGTCAGAAGGGTAACACCATTGACCTGATAATACTCGACATGCTGATGCCGAATATGAATGGGCAGGAACTTCTTAACGAGATGTTTCAGAAGGGATATCGTCCACCTGTACTGATATGCAGTGGCCACCACAATGTCAAGCAGGAGGAATTGCAGAATTTTGACATACGTGGACAGCTTGACAAGCCGTTCACCATCGTTGAACTCGCCGGGGCAGTCAGAGCAGCACTGGAAATATGATCAATGCTGCAGCCTCTCCAGCATTTCCAGAATAGCTTCAACCTGCTCTTCTATGGTCAGGTTGGAACTGTCCAGTTCTATCGCGTCTGCAGCTTTCCGCAATGGACCTTCCGCCCTCTGACTGTCATCCTGATCGCGAGCAGCAATTGAATTTGCAATCTCCTCAATATCAGCTTCCCAGCCACGACTCTGAAGCTCCGCTGCCCGACGCTGCGCCCGTATCTGGAGTGATGCTACCAGAAACACTTTCAGCTCAGCCTCAGGAAATACAACAGTTCCAATATCCCGACCGTCCAGTACCACATTGAGGCCAGCAGCCAGCTGCTGTTGTTGCTTCACCAGAAAATGCCGGATCTGTGGGACAGGTGTGACCTTCCCAAGCCTTGAAGTAATCAGCGGTGTACGAATTGCATCTGTAACATCAGTATCGTTGACATAATGCCGTTCACCGGTATCACACTGCTCCAGCCGGTACTGAAAATTCTTGAATAGCTGCTCCAGATCGGCATCAGAAGCCGGATCCAGGCCGGCCAGCTGCAGATACCAGGTCACAGCGCGATACATGGCACCGGTATCCAGATATAAGAATCCGAGGCGTTCAGCAACCAGGCGGGCAGTTGTGGATTTTCCTGAGGCGGCGGGACCGTCGATAGCTATAATCATAAAGAAACCGTGTGATATTTTCGACTGATTATATCTTCTACCGTTGCAGCAGATTACAGATGCCGGTCAAGTGCCTGCAAGCGTGCCTGCAGTTCTGTCATCTGATCGTCACGAATCATTGAAACACAGATGCGAATTCCCTCCCGGCTGGTACCGGTTGTACTCAGTGGTATCCCCGCCATACCGAATCGCAGCATCTGGAAAAGCAATTCACGACCGGTCATACCCTGCCGGGTTACTGTGAAGTAAAAACCATCAGCGAGCGGTTCACCCATATCATCCGCATAGACAAGCTCAAAACCACTTTCGAGGAAAAGCTTTTTCATCCTGCGGGCACGCTCACCATATGCTTTTACACGCGCAAGGAAGTCATAACTGCCTGAGCTTGCAGCCTCAAAGAGTGCTGCCAGAGCGTGTTGTGGTGCCTGCGGTACACCGGCGGTAGTAGGATATATTCCACCATGCAGAAAAGCGTGGCCCAACAGTTCCGTGTTATGAAACTGGCGCAGATAGGGATAACGCCGCTGCATCAGTTCGGGAGAAATCACTGTTACTGCTACCCGCTGCCCTGCATAGCTGAATATCTTGGAACTTGAAAGAACCATCAGGTAGTTATCTGTATACCTGGCGATGGTTGGTACGAAGGGGGGCTGCCCCGGCTGGCTGTAATCCTCCCTGAAGTCCATGCCAAAATACGCCGCATCTTCGATACCGATTACATCATTTTCCGTCAACAATCTGCCTATACCGGCCAGTTCCTCCTCCTTCAGGGATACCCAGGAGGGATTGTTGGGATTTGACCAGAGCAGACCACCGATTTTCCCACCTGCAAAGCGCTTTCTCAACTCCGCAATCAACTCATCACCACGAAAATCATAGAGATCAACCGACTCCGCTTTCAGTCCCAGAAAACGGGTCTGCAGTTTATTTACAGGAAATCCGGGATCGAGATAGAGAATTGTTTCGGCACCCTCAATACGGCGCCCTGCAATAGACTGACAGATGAAACCACCATGCATGGCACCCACGGTCGGAATACAGTTTGCCGGTGCTACTTCGATATTCATGAATTGCCTGACAAAGCGTGCGGTAGCCTCCTTCAGGCGCGGAATTCCATCGAAGGGGGGATATGTGGAAGGTAACAGCGGATTATCCTGCATCTGCCTGATCTCTTCCTCGGGGCCGATGCGTAATGCAGGTAAGCCCGGGATACCAAATTCAAATCGCAGATATTCACTATCTGCCTGCTCGGATAATTCTGCTACCAGCCTTGTCAATTCCCTGATGCTGATCCATTGCAGGTCCAGCTCACGCTCAACCAGCAGCTTTTTCAGAAACTCAGTTTCCAGTGGAAACGCACTATTCTGTTCAGTCATCTTCAACTCCTTACAGCTGAACCGGCAAACAGCTTCCGGTAGACTGCTACACCCTTTTTCCGGAAGGCTTTATCCGCTCCCGTAACTTTTTGATCTCCAGTCCGGTCATCAGGCGCCACTGCCCTGATTTCAGTCCGGTAACAGTCAATCCCGCAAATTCAATACGGGCCAACCGCCTGACATGGTAATCAAAGTGTTCCACTAACCGTCGTACCAGACGGTTGCGTCCCTCCCTGACAGTGAAGTGATAAACAGCCTTGGCACCCTGATTGCGGATAAATTCTATCCGGCAGGGCCGGGTTCTGCCATCTTCCAGCTTCACACCGCGCCGGAGCTGTTGCACATGTTCTTCCAGCATTTTTCGATGCACTACAACTTCATACACCTTGCGCACTCCATGGCGTGGATGCGTCAGCAGTTGTGTCAACGCACCATCGTTTGTCATCAGCAGGACACCTGATGTCTTAAAATCCAGTCGCCCCACCGGAAATATCCGCTCCGGCAGATCAATAAGATCACGCACTGTAGGACGGCCCTTCTCATCACTGAGCGTCGTGACCGTCTCTGTGGGTTTGTTGAGTAGCAGGTATATGAAATGCTCCGCTTCGATACGTTTGCGGCCTATTGCGATCTTATCTGTGGCCGGATCTATATCCATTCCGGGCTGGTCAACAGTTTTACCGTTAACAGTCACCCGTCCGGATTTAATGATATCGTCTGCACCCCGGCGGGATGAAATTCCTGCCAGCGCGATAAATCGGTTAAGCCTCAGTTTCCTGCTCCTCCTGGTCCTCCGGCAGCAGTGCCTCGATCTCCCTCAACTGTGGCAGATCGCTGACATTATTGATTCCGAAGTAGGTTAGAAAATGATCGGTAGTGGCATACAGCAGCGGCCGGCCGGGCGCTCTGGAGCGTCCGCTGATTCTGATCAGATCACGACTGAGCAGCGTACGCAGGCTGCCATCCACACTGACACCACGCAAAGCTTCAATTTCAGCTTTTGTCACCGGTTGTTTGTAAGCGGTTACAGAGAGGGTTTCCAGGGCGGGATAGGAGAGCTTCTGCCTGATCCGCGCCTTGAGTAAGCGCCGCAGATAAGGTGAGTATGCTGAACGGGTACGAAAACGATAGCCGCCAGCGACATGCACGATCTCAAAGGCATGACCGGCTTCCTGATATTGCCTGTTCAGCAGCTCTACCATTCCCTTGACCTGAGGTTCCTCAATTTTATCCTGCATAGCTTCGGCAATTTTCTGACCACTCAGTGGTGAATCAGCACCGAAAATCAAAGCCTCCAGGACATCACGATAGTCTTCAAAGAGATGCCATTCGAATAATGCCGCATCTCTGCTCTTCTGGTCACTCATCAGTTCCTCATTCATGCTTCATCATACACCGGGTTGATAATACATCTGCATCCAGTTACTGAAGTGATCCGGTCTGAATACCCAGATTCGTCCACTATCCGCTCCCTGCCGTACAATAATTCGTTGTGCCTTCATCAGGTCCAGGATAGCCAGAAAAGTAATCACCAGGTAAATACGCTGCGACTGCTCTGCCAGCAGATCGTCCCAGGAAATAACCGGAGTGTGGGAAAGACGGCTGCTGATCAGTTCCATCTGTTCTTCAACAGTTATTTCAATAGGATCCAATCGATGCCATGACTGCACTTCATCTTTACGCAGTGCCCCACTGAAAGCGCGGGCAACCTCTATCAGGCTGATATCCCGCAGAGTCAGATCACGGATCTCAGGATCTACACTGGCAAAATCGTCCAGACGACGATAGAAATGATGACGCTGCTCCTGCTCCAGCCGACTGAATGCTTCGGCTGCCTCCTTGTACTGCTGGTATTCGAGTAGACGATCCACCAGCTCCTGCCTCGGATCATCTATCTCCTCACCATCAATTGTGTCACGCGGCAACAGCATGCGGGCTTTTATCTGGATCAGCGTAGCGGCCATCAGAATGAATTCGCCGGCGATTTCAAGGTCCATCTGCTTCATCGTTTCCAACGCCTCCAGATACTGACGGGTGATGTCAGCAATCGGAATGTCGGTGATCTCAACTTCACTCTGCCGTATCAGAAACAACAGCAGGTCGAGTGGTCCCTCGAAGTCCTGAACTTTTACCTGAATTGTCACTTAGCGTATCCCGATCGTGGAGCGTACTTCGGCCATTGTTTCCCTGGCGACCTCACCGGCACGGGCAGTACCACGCTGCAGGACATCCAGTACAGTATCCGGGTGTTTCTGCAGCTCAGTGATTCTGTCCCGCAATGGAGTCATCTGCTCGTTGATATTTGCACCCAGAATCTTCTTACACTCACCACAGCCGATGCCAGCACTGCGGCAACCGGTTGCGATTTCATCACGTTTGTCAGCGTCGGTGAAATGCGCGTGCAGTGCATAGATATTGCACTCCTCAGGTTCACCGGGATCAGTAAGACGCACTCGACGAGTGTCGGTAACCGCCGATCTCAATTTTTTCTCAACCACCTCTTCACTGTCCATGATGGCAATGTGGTTGTTGAGTGATTTTGACATTTTATTTTTCCCGTCGAGCCCGATAATACGCCGTGCTCTGGTAATGAGTGTTCTTGGTTCAGGGAACAGTTTCCCGTAACGATTATTGAATTTCTGGGTGATCTCACGCGCAAGCTCAATGTGTTGCGCCTGATCCTCACCAACCGGAACATCCGTTGCTTTATACAACAGGATATCGGCTGTCTGCAGAATCGGATAAGTAAAGAGGCCGGCATTGATATTTTTCGCGTTGCTGCGGGATTTGTCCTTAAACTGAGTCATCCGCTCCAGTAAACCCATCGGTGTCACTGTATTGAAGATCCAGGCCAACTCTGTATGCTCCGGTACAGTAGACTGAATAAATATCTCCGATCGTTCCAGATCTACTCCTGCAGCTATAAACTGGAGTGCAGCATCTATACTGCGCTGCCTGAGCAGTGCTACATCATGATTTGTGGTTATTGCATGATAATCAACCACACAGTAGAAACCGTCATACTCTCGTGACAGCTCCACCCATTGCTGGATGGCTCCCAGGTAGTTTCCAATGTGAATGTCGCCAGTTGGTTGCAGGCCGCTCAGGATCAGCTTGGACATAAATTCTCCATTCATGGGGCCGGACTATGGTACCGGATTATTGAACCAGATTCGCTGTATCGTATCCACCTGCAGGATCATTTGTGATACATCGACGATCTATCGTTAACAGTGCTTTCAGGTCAACTTTTAAGTTAGCTGGTAGCCAGTGGTAAGTCAAGCAGACAGGGTTGGGAGACTCTTAAGTTCTCGCATTACCTGATCTGCAGTAATCGCATTTATACAGGCAAAATCATCACGTTTGCACTCATTCACTCCATGCAACGCACAGGGCCGGCACTCAAGTGAATGTGATACAACACGATCATCTACACCCTGGGGGCCGAAACCGAATTCCAATACTGTCGATCCAAATATTGCCACCAGGGGTGTGCCAACCGCCTGGCCTAAGTGCAGCGCGGCTGAATCGTTACAGACCAGCGCTCGCGCGTTCTGAATCAAAGCAGCTGATTCCCGCAGAGTAGTAGCACCGGTAAGGTCTGTCACCCTGCTGTCAGTGCACAGCCCCTGAACAGGTTCACTATCCCCTGCTGCACCGATCAATACCAGCGATAACTCCGGATAGTGCTTTAGTATATCCTGCCCCAGTTTTTCAAATCCAGGCCAGCGTTTGCTGCGCCAGACAGAACCGGGTGCCAGCACGATGTAGGGTGCCGGTAAGTTAAAACCAGCCGGATCAACCGTTCCAAGCATTAGCGCCGGTAGAACCGGTTCAGCGGGTGGATCCTCAAGCAAAGATAACATACGACTGGTTTCATGCATTTGACCGGGATACGGGATTGCCCGCTTGAAGAGATAGCTCAAGGGGGCTTCCGCAAACCCATACACTTTATCAGCACCGGCCAGCACACCGAGCAGTGATGACCGCAGATAGCGATGTGGTAATATAACCCGGCTTGGTTTCAGTCTCCTGATGCTGAGCAGTAATCTCCAGAAACCGGCAGGACCGGCATCCTTACCCCGTTTATCAAATGCAATGACAGAATCCAGACGCTGATCTTCTTCAAAGAGAGTTGCACTTACCGGTGTTGTTACGAGATGCAATGGTTCCTCAGGAAAGCGCTGCCGCAATCTGTCCAGCAGTGGGGTCAGTAATACCAGATCGCCGATGAAGGCTGTATGTATTACAACCGTTCCAGCCTTCATACCTGTTTTCCCTGCTTGCGCAACCAGCTTCGCCAACGATGATGCATCCACATGTATTGTTCAGGATAGCGACGTATTGCCTCTTCCAGCGCCATGGTCAGTTTTTTCATAGCCCGGATGATACTCTCCTCGCTGAGTTCATCCTCCCGTTCCAGCTCTACTTTACGTATCACAACATGATGACGGCCACCCGGTTTACGCACGTCGTACATGAAGAGGACAGGTGCACCGGTACGCAGTGCATATACTGCTGCACCACGTGGAGTGGAAGCCGGCTGATCAAAAAAATCTATCCAGACTCCCCTGTTTCCAGCATCCTGATCTACCATGAAAGCTACAGTTCGCCCCGCGTTCAAATGTGGCACGATTTCTCTTCCGGATTCCCGGGCGTAGATAATGTCCACCCCGACCTGCCGTCGCCATCCGTTAATCAGATCATCCAGCAGTTTATCTTTAACCCGTTTGACAATATATGTTATGGGATACCCCAGTCGCGAGGCTGCCGCACCCATAACTTCCCAGTTACCCAGATGCCCTGAAGCCACCACAATTCCTTTACCACGGGCGTGCGCTCGCTCCATATTTTCCATGCCATCAATTGTAATTCGCTTCTCTATAAACTCCCGGTCAATGTGAATAATACGGGTGAACTCTACAAAGTTGTACATGAATGAGATAAGGGTCTTTCGACAGAGTCGCTGCAATTCGCGGTAGCTCTTTTCAGGAAAGGCTATACGAAGATTCAGCATGACCACCTTACGCCGGATCGGGATAACAAAATACCAGATGTTTCCCAGCAGGCGCGCCAGCCAGAGCGCGACAAACTCCGGCAGATGCTGCAATAACCAGGCGATCCACTTGAACAATCTACCCATGACTCAACTCCCGCCCGCTTTTACAGTACACGGTTTCACCCCGGCGCCATGTTGCCAGCACCTCCAGCCTGTCAAGCTCATCAACGGGAAGCAGGAAGGGATTTTCGGAAAGCACTACCAGATCCGCCTGCATACCTGCCCGCAGACTCCCCCGTCTATCCTCCTGAAACGCACCATAGGCAGCATCCCAGGTTAACCCACGCAGGGCCCGGGCCAGCGTGAATGATTGCTCCGGGCTGAATGCACTTTCCCCTGCAGCACTCTTTCGTGTCACAGCTGTCCGCAGGTTCAGCAGTGGATCGAGCGGCTCCACAGGCCAGTCCGTACCAAAAGGTGTGGCCATGTCCATTTCAACAAACGGCAACCAGCGATAGGTATCAGAGAGTTGCTGATCTGTCAGAAATGTACCAAACCACTGCTGATCATGCCGTAAGTGAACCGGTTGTAGTGAGGGGACTACCTGCAGTTTCTGCATTCTATGGTAATCATTTGGTCGAATCACCTGAACATGCTCCAGGCGATGACGGCCTCTACCCTGCCCGTGCCGTTCGATCGCAGATGTAATTGCATTCAGCCCCACATTGACAGCCCGATCACCAATTGCATGCATAACCAGTTGCCACCCAGCACCAACAGCCTGTTGCGCAAAATCCGTGATACAATCCTCTTCCTGCATCAACACACCACGATCTTCACGATCACGATAACGATCATACATTGCCGCCGAGCGCGATCCGAATGCGCCGTCGATAAAGCACTTGATAGCGTGGGCGCTTGTGTTTGGTGTGTCAACTATGGGACTGCCCAGCAACGAAGTTTCAAAATTGCCATTGCGATACCAGAGATCAACCTGCATCTGCAACTCACCGACCTGATCGAGATCTCGATACAACTGTGCATCCACAGGGCTGGCATTTTCACTCACTGCCGTAATTCCCAGAGAATGGGCCAGGTTGGTGGCACTGGCTATAGCTTTCCGTCTTTTTGCTGTTGTCGGTGCCGGCACCTGCTGACGCATCTTCCACACCAGCCCCTCTGATACAATACCGGTTGGATTGCCCCGGGGGTCTCGCCTGGCTCTACCATTAGCCGGATCAGGTGTAGAGGCGTTGATACCCGCCTTTTCCAGCGCAGGCCTGTTAGCCAACGCACTGTGCAGATCGTGTGTCTGAATAAAGAGATAATGCCTGGCAGTGATCCGGTTGATAGCTTCCAGATCCAACTCAAGCCTGTCCAGATCCAGGCCAAAACCTTCCAGCCAACTGCCCGATGGAATGGCATCACAACGCTGTTTGAGTGCACTCAACAACTCCTGACCGCTCCGGATAGAGCCACAATCAAGCTGCTCCAGCATCTGCCCACCCATCATGAAATGTGTATGGGCATCAAAGAAGGCCGGCATGAGAAATCTGTTCCTGAAACGGTCATCTCTGCCACTGCTGCTACCAAGGTTCTGCCCCAGTCGCAGTATGCGTCCCTCGCTGATCTCGAGGTCACCATGTATGGTGGTGGCTGCCAGAGGATCGTACAGCTCCAGATCCTGCAATATCATCAGTTCTCCATGGCAAATTGGTTGAAGCGAAACTGCAGATAATATAGCCGTTACCTGCATAAAGATAACAGAAACTCTTTTTCAGCAGTTATCTGACGATAAAGGTACAGGCTGATCGTCAGTGTTAACTGGTAACTCCGCCATCGGAATAGCTTTTACACCATTCGACAACAGTGTATATTGGCATCAATAAATACAGTGGAAGCACTAAAGCATGTTCCTGATACCACTTTGTGATACAACTTCACCAGCGGCAAATTCCTACTATCTCAATCTGGATGATGTCGGCATACTTCTGGATGCCGGTCTGGCACCTGAGAGTTGGGGTTCTGATAGTCTGCCCGCCTTCGACCAGCTCTATCACTGGCCAACTGATCACATATTCATCAGCCATGTGCATATCGACCACTCCGGTTCCTTACCTCTGGCCGCTCAGCTTTTCTGGAAAGCCACTATCCATATGACTCCCGCTTCCATTGCACTTTTACCACGCATGATGGAGCGTGCAACTGCTCTGATGCAGGAGCAGTACAGTACCGGCCTTTCAGCATCACCTGCATTGTACGATAATCTTTCTATTGAACCGCTTTATGAGCGAATTGTGGAGTTTCCCCTGAACCAGCCAGAGCAGTGGCACAACAGCAATAACGATACCGCATTGACCGTTGAATCCTACAACGCCGGGCATCTGCTTGGATCAGCAGGACTTCTGGTCAGGTCAGAGGAAACCTCACTGTTCTATACTGCTGACACTCAACTTCGTGAAATGGGTGTGATGCGTGGTGCTCGTTATCCCGCAACTGCTGAAGTACTGCTGATGGAATGTAACAACGCTGGAACTGAGGCCGAAAAGGATGTCAGCCGTCGCGAGGAGATCAAGCGGTTGGCTGCTGCACTGACTGAAGTGCTGCGGTTGGGCGGGAGGGTATTGCTTCCTACCGGTGCGCTGGGACGCGCCCAGGAACTGCTCTATATTCTGTACCACTTGAAGCGATCAGCAGCCATTCCACCCGTCTCGATCTATGTCAGCAATTCCATACAGGAATTCTCAGCTGTCCATGATCGTTTTCTCCATTTCGAAGATGGTTTCCGTTTTACCGATACAGTCGTAGATCTGTTTGCTGCAGAAACCGGCCAGATAAGTGAGGAAGCTGCAATTTACCTGCTACCGGCTGCAATGCTCTGGCCCGGGAGTCAATCATGGCAACTGGCATTGGAGCTTATTCCACGTACCATTGATGCTGTGTTCTTCGTGGGACATACAGGTGAGAATTGCCCCGCTCTCGACCTGCAACTTTCAGCTCCGGGTGAACAGATATCTTTTGGTGACAGCAATCCTGTCCGTAACTGCCGTCTGGAGACCTTCCATTTTTCCGCACACTCCTCTCCCCGCCATCTACTTGAGATGGTATATCGTATGCAACCACGTAAAGTAATTCTCTTTAAAAGCCGTAGCCCGGAGGGAGCGGAGCTCATGTATAACCGGTTGCGTAGTGAATTCCGTGATCTGACAGTTGTACTTCCTGATAAAGGGGAAGTTGTCAAGCTGTAGTACTCTGCCTGAACTGCCTGTATCCGGTTCATACCTTTAACAACAGATAACACCAGTTGTGCAGAGTAAATCGTCTTTTGTCAAACCTGTTTAAGTGGGATATTGTAAGGAGTTACAGGGAGGAAACAGGAATTTCAGCGGACCCGTTCACCGTTCTCCTCTGATGCGGAAGATGATGATGCAGGCTTCTTTTTCTGGTCACCGGTTTTGTTTTCTTCGATATTCATTTCTTCAATCAGATCAGAGAAAAATGATTGGTTGTCAATTTTCTGTAACAGCTGAGCCAGCTCTTCAAACAGAATGTTGGTGCCCTGGAGGATGTACTTGATTGCTTCCTCGCTGGCACCACTGCGTAGCAGAGTATTGGTGGCATTATTAAGCTTAACCAGTGCATTTGCATAGGTTTGATACTTTACCAGATCACCACTTTGCGCCAGTCGATCCTGTGTCCTGCTGTTTTCAGTCATTATCATTTAACGGTTAAGAGATACTTCTGAATTACTCTAATGTAAACAGTCTGGAATATTTCACAAATATTACTGCGAATTTGTCATTAAATGACTGCAGAAACCTGTCAAACACTGTTTTTGTGCTATCCGCACTTTCATTTTTTGTTAACTGCAAAAGCTATACCAATAAACTTCTCGCTCTCTATCAGAGCTATCTTCTATAAACACTTTAATTTACACAACTTCTGAACTCAACAGCTCAAATTGATTATGTTCACTATTCTAACACCTGTGTCATAATACATTTTTGGGAAAAGATGAATTGGGTTTCCTGTCAAATCTGATATCTTGTGCTAATAATGAACAACTTCGTTCATGACTCTCGTGTAATTTCATAAGTTCGAAGGACTCCGCAACAGCTTGTTAACTTTTGTGGGAATAAACATGGAAACCGGTGAATGAGGATTTTCCTGCTGCTACTGCTTACTCTTCTGCAGTTCCATATCACGCCTGAAGGCCTGGCAAATGAACTGACACAAGCTGAGGAAAAAAAGCTTTTCTCGCGTGCTTCGCAATATGCCCGTCAACCACGTCAACTGGAGTATGCCTGCAGGCTGTTTGAGCAACTGACAACTGCCCGACCTGACAAACTGCTCTATATCCGTATGCATACCCAGCTACTCCTGCAACTGGGGGATTATGAAAAGGCTGGCAGACTCGCACGCGCGTATCGGGACCGGTTACCGCAGACAGATGCTAATCTGGGCTCCCGCATTGAAGTCCTCGCGCTGTTGAGTGAAATCAGCCACAGGTCGGGAGATGGTGTCCAGGCAGACTTCTTTCAACAGAGAGCACGACAGCTGACTGGCGAAAACAGCCATCTCCTCACACCTTTGTTGAATAGTCTTGCCAGATTGAAGCAGGAAGAGCGGTTGCTCACTATCATTACTGAAGAACGTCATCAACGCCATAATAACGATCTGTGGATACTTGAGGCAGGGGACAGCTACATGCGTCAGCAGAAATGGCAGGCTGCATTCGAAGAGTATCAACGCGGCTTTGGAGTACAGAGTGTACCTGAGAGCAATCTGCGGGCGCGTATACTGAGACTTCCGTTGACAGGGCCCCTTCTACAGGAGGCGCTCAAATGGGGTGAGAAGCACAGTGACTCATTGCCGATTACAAGAACTACCGGTGAATGGTTAGTAAGACAGCAGCAATATGAAGAAGCTGTTCCTTTCTATCTGCGTCTGGATCACCTGAATAACGACAGGGGCAGAGCTCTACTGCGATTGAGTGAACTCCTGGTAAAAGAGGAATCATGGCAGCTGGCACTTACACTGCTGCTTAAACATGAGGAACTCCACCTGCAACACGACCGTGCTATGGACAGATCAATTCTGGTTGCTTCATGTCAACGTGAAACAAATCAACCTCAACAGGCTATTGAAACCTTAAGCGCACTGCTGCAGATAACGACAGACCGCAATCAGCTCAGTCGCCTGGTGATAACTATTGGTGATATTCAACTCTACGATATAGCAGATCCCGGGAGTGCTCTGGTGTGGTATGAAAAGGTTGATGGACCCGGAACCTGGCTGGCAACAGCATACCAGAAACGGGTGAAGACACATTTGATACTTAACCAGTTCGACGCTGCACGGGATCTGAATATCCAGGCAATTGATCATTTTCGTTTTGATCGGAAGATAAAGCGACAGCTGGATTTTCAACAGGTTACCATTCGTTACTTCTCAATGGATTTTGCCGGTTGCCGCGCCATGCTGGATTCTCTGGTGGAGCATGATTTCAGCAGCAGTATCTATAATGATATATTAAAAAAGATCCGCCTGCTGAGCAGCGCAAAGGATACAACCGATCTGAAGCATCTGGCAGAGGCTGAACTGCTCCTGCTGCAGGGAAAACAGGAAGCTGCCGCCCGGATGCTGCTACAACTGCTCGAGAACTCTGATAGTGGTGAGCTCCTGCTGCACGCCACCTACCTCCTGACAGAGACAGGCATGGTTCAGAGTAATTCAGATTCAGACTATCTTGCAGATCTGCTGAGCGATATTGCCCTGCGCCTGCCAGACCTGGCGCAACTGGATGAGATCTCATACTGCCGCGATCTGTTGCTTGACCGGAAACCGCAAAACGATGTGATAGCTACTGCCGGTTGGGAGCAGTTTCTACTCGACTACCCACGTTCCCCAAGGATTGATGAGGTTCGCGCCCGGGTACGTGCCAAAGAAACCGTGAATGTGGAAAGGGATTTGGATTAATGATACGCTACTGGCTTTCACTATTACTGCTGATCATCCTGCTGCCACTGTCTGCTGCGGGAAAAGTGCTCATTCCGATGGATCAGAATCAGACAAATCATCTGAAGGCTTATGGCATAGCCTGGTGGGTGCTGCGGCATGACATCACTGTTGAATGGCTGCTTAACTATCGGGGTGGATCGTTTCTGATCGATGATTTTTCAGCCCTTGAGAGAGAATGCCGCTTAAGGAATGTGAGCTTTCAACAGGTCGGCAGCAGTGAAGTACTGGCGATCTACGACCGGATTGAACAGGAAAACATGGACCGTATCCGGTTGGAGATGGCCCCGAAGATTGCAGTCTATATGCCACCAGGTACGCAGCCCTGGGATGATGCGGTATCGATGGCGCTCAGTTATGCTGAGATAGAGTACTCAACCATCTGGGATCATGAAGTCATTGCCGGGGAACTCTCCGAGTATGACTGGCTGCACCTCCATCATGAAGATTTCACCGGTCAGTACGGAAAATTCTACGCCTCTTATCGTTCAGCACCCTGGTACATACAGCAGCAGCAGGAATTTGAAGAGGTAGCCCGACAGCTTGGCTTCAGTAAAGTCAGCCGTGAGAAACTGGCTGTGGCACTTCAGATACGTAACTATGTCGCAGAGGGTGGTTTTCTCTTTGCCATGTGCAGTGCCACCGATTCCTTTGACATCGCTCTGGCAGCAGCTGGAACTGATATCTGTGACACTGTATTTGATGGTGACCCCCCGGCCGCTGACTGTCAACAGCAACTGGATTATACCCAGACACTGGCCTTCACCGGATTTAAACTCTATACCAGCCCGCTGATATACGAGTACAGTAACATTGATACCACCCCACCCCGTGGTGGTCCGCCCCGTGATAAAGAGAGTGATTACTTCAAGCTGTTCGAGTTTTCAGCAAAGTGGGATCCGGTACCCACCATGCTGACGCAAAACCATGTAAGTGTGATCAAGGGCTTTATGGGGCAGACTACCGGTTATCACCGTGACAATCTGAAATCTCATCTCATAATTATGGGTGAAACACCGGGGCGGGATGAGGTCAAGTATCTGCATGGAAACTTCGGTAAGGGAATGTTTTCCTTCTTTGGTGGACATGACCCGGAGGATTATCAGCACAGGGTTGGTGATCCCCCTACTGATCTCAATCTGCACCCCCGCTCCCCCGGTTTCAGACTGATACTCAATAATGTTCTCTTCCCCGCGGCGCGTAAGCAAAAACAGAAAACCTGATACACAGTGATCCGATACGACGACGACAGGCAGACATTAACACTGGCAGTTCGAGATCTGCTGCAAAGTGATGAAAGCGGCCCGGGTGTATACCTGCCGGGGCGTGCACAACTCGGTACCACCCTGCATCAGAACTGGCAACAGCGTCGTCGTCAGCAGAACTCCGATTACCGGAGCGAACTCTCCCTCAAATGTAATCTTATGGTCGAGGGTGTCAGTATAACGCTTCAGGGACGACTTGACGGTCTGCAGCTTGAGCCAGAACCTGTAGTAGAGGAACTCAAATCCACACTTTTACCACTTGAGAGTATCACCGGTCTTTCACCTGTGACACATCCGGACTGGTTTGAACAGCTTGAGTACTACTGCTGGCTGGTCTGTCGGGAATATCAACTGGAATCGATCACCGGGCATCTGATTATGCTTCCCACGCAGGGGGAAGGCTACCGTTTACAGGAACACCTGATCGATCCAGAACTTATCGAACAGCGCCTTCTCAGGCAGTTGAAGCGCATTGTTAAACATCAGCAGCGACTCGCCCGGAGATTACGGTTTCGACGCAGGCAGCAGATCAGTTTCCCATATTCGCAGATACGAAAACATCAGCAGCGTTTGATCAACTCTGTCGAACAGGCTGCTTCCGAGCGCTATCATCTGGTCGTTCAGGCACCTACCGGTATCGGTAAAACCGTTGGCACTCTGATTCCTGCCCTGCAACAGGCCCTGCTGACAGATAAACGTGTTTTTGTGATTACACCCAAGAACAGTGGCCAGCAGAGTTTCCTGGAGCTGGTGCGACTGATAAACAGCAACGAGAAGAGTTACGGTTCCCAGTCAGTCAGCTGTGTACGGATGCCTGCACGTGAGAAGATCTGTCCGGCCGAGCGCTATATCTGCGATAAGGACTACTGCCCATTCCTGCAGGACTTCCAGGCAACACTGCAGCGTGCTACAGCACATCTGCAGCAAACCGCTGTTGTCGGTGAACAGGAGTTACTGATGACAGCAGAACAATTCCGTATCTGCCCCCACGAGCTTGCACTCACACTCAGCGAGCTACGCGATGTTGTGATCGGTGACTACAACCATGTATTCTCACCTTCCAGCCAGATCCGGCGTCTCTTCCGCACCGGTAAGGCGGAAGAATTCTTTCTGCTGGTAGACGAGGCACATCATTTCCCTGCAAGGGCACGTTCATGGTTCTCCAGTGACCTGTCAATGAATGAACTTGATAATGTAATAGCTCTCTGCAGCGAGCGTGAAAAGCGTGAAAGCTCCAGACCGACGCTCTTCGGTAACGAATCACCAACGGCAGCACTGCGACAATGCTTCCAGAGATTCCGTGACACATGCAGCTTACATGATTACTTCCGGACTGACCGCTGGAGCTGGCAACAGAGCAATTCAGCCACATTTCAATCTGACGAGTGGGAGGAGTTGGCCCTGGAGCTGGCTCAGGCGTTCATGTCCTGGTTGCTCCACCACAAGTTGCGCGGAAATCTGCTGGAGAAAGACTCTGTCGCAAATATGTACTACGATCTTCAATACTTCATCTACCTCACCCGGTTTCAGGGTGAAAACTTCGAGCAGTTTGTTCAGAGACAGTCGAACGATACTCTACTCAGGGTACTCTGCCTTGCAGTTCCGGGTTCGGTGCGTGACCAGTTGGCAGAGTTTCCATCCGCTGTCTTTTTCTCTGCCACATTACCCCCTGCTGACGCTTTTCTGGAACTCGCCGGTCTTTCTGAGGAAACACCGATGTTGCAGCTACCTTCGATATTTCCGACCGAGAATCGTCAGGTAATCATTCATACAGGTATCGGAACCAGATTGCGTCAACGTCCCGGATCAATGCCATTGCTGGCAGAGTTAGTCACAACCACTTTTCAGAAGAGCCGTGTAAATATGGCGGTATTCTTTCCCTCTTTTACTTATCTGGAGCAGGTGCGACGTCTGCTTCCCGCTGAGCTGCCATTGCTGATACAGGAGAGGACGCAAAACAACAGCCACCGGGACGCTCTACTCACCTCTCTGGCGCAGGATATACCGGGTCTTCTACTGGCTGTAAGTGGAGGCTCATTCGCTGAAGGAATTGATCTGCCGGGAAAACTGTTGCAGATTGTGTTGGTAGTAGGTCCCTCATTGCCGGCAATTTCTGTGGACAATGAGTTGATGCAGGCATATTACAATTCCAGGGAGGAGGACGGTTTCGCTTATGCATATCGTATCCCGGGAATGAATAACGTGGCACAATCCGGTGGCAGGCTGATCCGCTCGGAAACTGACCGCGGCCTGCTGATTCTCGCCGGGGAGCGATTCGCTCTTAAGGAGTATCAACAGTTGTTACCTGAGGATGTTACAGCTGCGGCAGTTACCTGCAGTGACCTCGATCAATATGAACGATTACTTAAGCGAGTGGAGTTTCTGGTATGAATTCACATATGCGGATTCTTGGTATAGGTCACACTGCTCTCGATCACCTGCTGGTGGTTGATACTTACCCGTCACAAAACAGCAAAACAGAAGCTGTCAGCAGTCTCAAGCAGGGAGGTGGGCCGGTTGCTACAGCCTGTGTAACTCTGGCCCGGCTGGGAAATCAGGTCGATCTCTGTGCACTTCTCGGAGCCGACACGAACGGTAAATCACTGCTTGAGGAGTTGCATCAGGAAGGTGTGGCAACAGATTCTGTAATACAAGTGACAGGTATAACAACACCCGAAGCAACTATTCTTGTGGAACAGGAGACCGGCAGGCGGACGGTAATTCTGGATCGGTGCGGCTGCAGGGAATTGACAACTGACGATATGGCAGGAATACCGCTTGAACAATATGACTATCTGTTACTTGATGGTAAGGATGCATCAGCATCTCTGTCAGCAGCAGCAGCCGTTCGCAAGCATGGTGGCAAGGTGATGATTGATCTGGGAACTCTGCGTCCGGACAGCGATTCCCTGATTTCTGCCAGCGATTACTGTGTTGTATCACGCGACTTTATCATCGACTACATGCCGGGGACAGAAGCCATGACTGCCGCGCTGGAGATAACAAAAATGGGACCGGAGCTGGCAGTTATCACTATGGGAGCCGGAGGTGTGGTCTGGGCATCAGATGGCGAAAGCGGCTGGTCGCCACCCTATCCGGTGACTGCTATCGATACTACCGGTGCCGGTGATGTGTATCACGGTGCATTGCTACATGCTCTGGCGCAGGCGTTCGACCTTGAGCAGGCATTGCGCTTTGCCGCTGTCTGTGCAGGTATAAAGTGCCGTCAGCCGGGTGGACGCACCGGTATACCTGATCTGCAAACTGTTTTAACTGCTCTGGAGGAATGGGAATGAGGTATCATCATCTCTTTGGCCCTGTACCCTCAAGACGACTTGGACTCTCTCTGGGAGTGGATCTGGTACCGCCAAAGGTCTGTACGCTTAACTGTATCTACTGTGAATGTGGACCAACAACCAGGCTGACTCTCAAGCGGCAGGAATATGTTCCCACTTCAGAGATCAAAACCGAACTACGGCATTTTCTTAAACACTCCCCTGATCTGGACGTGATCACCTTCTCCGGCAATGGTGAGCCAACACTTCACAGCAGTCTGGGGCTCATCATCGATTTCATTAAAACTGAGTATCCCCGGTACAGGGTTGCTGTACTCACGAATGGAACACTGCTGCCTGATCCACAGGTGCGCGCAGAACTTAAACAGTCAGACATAGTTATTCCTTCGCTTGATGCGGTACGCAGCGAAACACTGCAGCGAATAAATCGTCCTGCGCAGGAGATTGCGCTGGAACCGTTGTTACAGGGCCTGAGTGATTTCAGAGCGGAATACAGTGGTGAAATCTGGTTGGAGATTTTTATTGTTCCCGGGATTAACGATACACCGGAGGACATGAAAGATATGCAGCGACTGCTACCACAGCTGTCGCCTGATCGCATACAGCTTAACAGCCTGGATCGACCCGGCAGTGAGGATTGGGTTGCAACCGCGGATTACAGGCACCTGCAGAATCTGGCCAGAGCGCTCGGAGCTGAAGTAGTTTCGCGTAAACCTGATACCGTTAAGGCTGCAGCTTCCGGACGTGAACTGCTTGAGCGCGCACTTGATCTGATCAGCCGTCGCCCCTGTACCGTTGATGATCTTGTCAGTGCATTGGGTTCCTCAGAAGAGGAGATCACATCTCTACTCGCCAGACTGCAGTTGACCGGCAACCTGAGCCATGAAAGAAAGGAGCGGGGGCTGTTTTATCGCTGGCGGAGCGAATAATAAAAAAGGGGCTTTACGCCCCTTATCATGATCTTACTGATAAAACTATTACCAGGGCCTTATGAGAGCCTCGACCCCAGGAAGTGTTTTCCCTTCCAGCAGCTCCAGCGATGCCCCGCCGCCTGTTGAGATGTGTGTCATATTATCAGCCTGACCGCTCTGACGAACTGCCGCAGCTGAATCGCCACCACCTATGATACTGACACCCCCATGAGCTGCTATTGCAGCTGCAGCTTCAGCCATAGCGTAGGTACCATGAGCAAACTGTGGCTTTTCAAAAATACCCATCGGGCCATTCCAGAGCATGGTACCGGATTGTCTGATGATCTCACTGTACTTCGAAATCGTTGCCTGACCGATATCAACGCCGTACTGGTCTTCAGGCATTTCAGCCACACCGTACTGTTTACCTTCTGGAGCGTCCAGAGACGGTGCTACCAGCGTATCCATCGGCAGGTAAAGGTTAACCTTGCTTTCCCCTGCTTTCTCGATGATTTCCCTGGCCATTTCTATCCGGTCATCCTCAAGAATTGAAGCACCGATCTCGTAGCCCCGGGCTTTGAGGAAGGTGTACATCATGCCACCACCAATGAGGATGTTATCAACACGGTCAAAGAGACTTTGTATCACATCGATCTTGCCGGATATTTTGGCACCACCCAGAAGTGCGGTAAAGGGACGCCTGGGATCCTCAAGTGCTTTATTGAGAAACAGCAGTTCCTTCTCCATCAGAAAACCGGCTGCGACTATCGGCATACTCATGGGCAGGGCAGAGGTAGAAGCGTGCGCCCTGTGAGCAGCCCCGAATGCGTCATTCACATAAACATCACCCAACCTGGCTAATGCGGCTGCGAAGTGTGGGTCATTCTTTTTCTCTTCCGGATGATAGCGGAGGTTCTCAAGCAGGAGAACACCGCCTTCTTCCAGCTGGTCTACAGCTTTCTCTACCCTGGCCCCAACACAGTCAGAAACAAATTTCACATTTGTATCCAGAAGCCTGGAAAGAGCCGATTGCACCGGTTTCAGAGAATACTCCGGTTTAATCTTCCCATCAGGTCTGCCCAGGTGAGAAAGCAATACTATACGCGCCCGGGCACCCCGCAGATAGTTGATAGTTGTGAGAGCGGCCCGCAAACGCAGGTCATCACTCACATTACCCTCTTTATCCAGGGGGACATTGAAATCTACGCGGACCAGTACCCGTTTCCCGGCAACACAGATATCCTTGACAGTAGCGAAATTCATGGATCAGCTCATCAGTTTGGATGCCAGATCGACTACACGGCAGGAATAACCGTACTCGTTGTCATACCAGGAAATGATCTTGACCATATTTCCCGCCAACTGCATGGTGGCAGAAGCGTCGAAGATAGAGGAATGATGATTGCCGATAATGTCGGTGGAGACGATCGGATCCTCAGTGTACTCCAGAATGCCTTTCAAAGGGCCGGCAGCGTATTCACGCATGGCGGTGTTAACTTCCTCAACTGTAGCATCTTTCTCCAACTCGACTACCAGGTCGACCAGTGAGCCGTTGGCTACCGGAACCCGCAGTGCCATACCATCAAGCTTACCGTTGAGGGCTGGAAGAATCTTTCCTACCGCTGCTGCTGCACCGGTAGTTGTGGGGATAATGTTCTGAGCGGCAGTACGAGCACGCCTTAAATCGGAATGTGGCATATCCAGAACGCTCTGATCATTAGTGTACCCATGCACGGTCGACATCAAACCGCGACGGATACCGAAACGCTCGTGCAGCACCATGGCAGGTGGTGCCAGGCAGTTGGTAGTGCAGGAAGCATTTGAAACCAGTGCATCTTCAGGTTTCAACTGATCATCATTCACACCCATGACCACCATGGCATCCAGGTCACCTTTTGGCGGTACAGTCAGGATAACCTTCTTAACGCTCTCACCCAGGTGCTGGTTCACCTGCTCGCGCTTGCGAAATACACCGGTAGCTTCAATTACCAGTTCCACACCGGCATTCTGCCATGGAATATTCGCTGGGTCACGTTCAGCTGTGATTTTAATCTCCTTACCGTTAACAACAATGCTGTCATCGGTATGACTGACCTCACCGGGAAAACGTCCATGGGTTGAGTCGTATTTGAGAAGGTGAGCGAGTGTTTTAGGATCGGTAAGGTCGTTTATGGCAACGATCTCCAGATTACCCAGCTCAAGCCCTCTTCTGAAAACCAGTCGCCCGATGCGACCAAATCCATTGATACCTGTGCGAATAGCCATGACATTACTCCGCTAGTTTCTTATTGAAATGCTCTCTTTTTTTGTTTCAGGGTATTACTCACTGTGCAACTGCACTTTTACCCGTGGCACAATATATGCTTAAAGAGATATTTCCCAAACATTTCTGGTAGAGTGATTCTCTTAAGAATTTTGCTTTAAAATAGAATACTTATCCTGTTGTGATATCTGCGTTTGAAAGTAGCAATACAGGCGTTGAAACAGCTGTTGGAGTCTTTAAAATCAACTATTGTCACTTTTATCAGTCGAGAGAGCACAGCTCAGTATAATTCACGCCACGCTGCACCATTGCCTCTGGTTTGTTATCAGCCCGATTATAAGGAAAACTTAACAGATCAGCTGCAGGATTGAATGCTGCAATACAAAAGTAGGTGTATATTGTGATTATTTCACAACAATATCTCTGGCATGGTATTTGCTTCTTAGATAATTACAATTGTACATGTTTGCATGGGAATGCTGCGTGTATTGTTGTGGAGGCCACCTTGTTGCGATGGCATAGCTACTGTGACAAAGGTCTCCAGTGAGCACCCTATTCTGAGCTGGCCCGGCGAAAGCCGGGCTTTTCTTTGTGCTTGCTGCCCGGCTTACTGGAGCCGGTCTTCAGCGCTGATTGAGAGCATTCCGGGATCAACTTCCGATATGAGAGTACTGCTCAATACCAGCAGACTATCAGTGACGCTGATATCTGCTTCAAGATACTGTAACTCTTCCGGTGAAAGTGGATCCTGACTTGGATTTGGAATGCGCATCGGATCAACAGCCCGGCCGTCAATCAGGAATGTATAGTGCAGGTGAGGCCCTGTTGAAAGACCTGTAGAACCGACATATCCTATCACCTGTCCCTGTGCAACTTTCTGCCCCACCCTTAAACCCTTGCTGTAACGTGAAAGATGACCATAGATGGTCTGATAGCTGCGGTTGAAGTGACGTATTTTCACATAACGCCCCATACCACTGCGCTGAAATTCGAGTGCAACAACAGTTCCATCACCGGAAGCAACCACCGGAGTCCCTCTGGCCGCAGCGAAATCAACACCATTGTGGGGACGGGTAATCTTCAGAACCGGATGAAAGCGCCCCCTGCTGAAATGCGACGAAATACGCCGATAGTTCAAGGGGGATTTCAGAAAAGTTTTGGCAAATGGCTCACCATCGCTGTTGAAGAAACCTGACCTGCCCTCTGGAATCGCCATGCGCCAGGCTTCCATAGTCCTGTTGCTCTGTCCGTAAGTGGCATAACGTAACGGTCCGTACAGAAATAAACGCCATCCGTCAACATCCTCAACAAAGCGTTTTTCCAGCAGTAACGACCAGCTGTCCCCTTCACGGCAATCGACAAAGAAATCTACATCCCATTGGAATATGTCTGTATACGAAACAACCGCTTCCAGTGGAACACCCTTCGCAACCATCGACTCGTAAAGGCTTCCCACGATTATTCCATCAAAGAAAAACCACTCTGATCTGACGGGCAATGCTCGATGTTCAATCTGAAATCCATCTCCAGCACGCTGCACTACCAGTATTGAATCGGGACGATGATGAAACAGCAGTGAATCAAGGGTGCCATCTGCATGCAGGCGGTAAGCATAACGAAGCCCCGGTTGCAGTCTGCGACTTGGGACATAGTGGCTGAGTAAATGTATCACATCGCGCTGTTCGTCGTAGGATAGCTCTGCCAGCATCAGTGAATAGGCATCACCTGGAACCACTTCATGATATTGCAACGGTTCCACCGGTGCTGCTTTCAGAGATAACTCTGCTTTCGGCCCGGGATCAAGTTGCGGGAGTGAATCAAGTTGAGGTTCCAGCTGCTCCGAAGGGCAGCCGGTAAGAAGCAGGAGTGCAGCCAATAGCAACAGTGTGGACTTGAAAGTATTCAACTCAGATACTTCTCCTGTCGCTGGAATACTTTTCATAGAGTTCAACAAACTGATCTACTCTCCGCTCCCAGGTATGTTGTAACGATTCTCTTCCTGCCTGCTCACCAAGCTGCCTGCGCAACTCGCTATCCTTAACCAGACGTATCAGCGCTGCACGGAGTCCGGACTGGCCACGGTACAGCAGTGCGTTCTCCTCATGCACCAGAACTTCTCTCACAGCAGCGGTATCCTCCACCAGCATTGCAAGCTCCAGCTGCATGTACTCAAACACTTTCATCGGGAAACCGATGTCAGACCAATCATCGGAATATGCAATATCTGTCAGTGGAGCAAACTCCGGCAATCTGCTATGTGGCACAAAATCGTGGAAGAATATCTTTTTTGCCAGATGCGGTTGACGGGCCCAGATATGATAACGGTCACGGAAAGGACCATCCCCAACAATCAGTACCCGCAGCTCCCGGCACTCTTCAAAAACACCCGGCAGTATCTCAAACAGATCATCCAGGCGACGATTGGAGAGCTTACCTATAAAGGTCAACCAGACCTCACCGGTTTGCCGGAGTGGAATTGATATTTCCTTATCGCTGTCAGTGGGAGGCAGAAACTCGGCAGCATCGCGTATCACATGCACCGGCTTTTCAGTCCAGCGCCTGAGAACATGGCGATGTGCCTCATTAACTGTAGTAAGGAAAGTACTGCCCAGGATGGTCAGGTGCTCCAGCAGGGCGTAAGTTCCACCGAGCAGCCAGTGGCGTAACAAGTTTCTGTTGTGTTTCCTGACCTGGTAGTAGTGAATCCCCATTACATCGTAATTCACCGGACTCCTGTCAAAAAGACGCATCCACGGCAGAGCCAGCCCGACAAACAGCTCATCAACAAACCAGATATCCGGGCTCTCGCGACGGGATACCTGCCATAATACAGGCAGCAACAGTACTGAAAAAAAGAGCATATCCAGCCATTTCCAACCGGTACCGGGAGTTGGTACCCGGTAACAGGGCATACCGTTAAACATACTCTTTCCATGCTGCATCCCCGGGCCCGGAGTAATCAGAATGACCTGATTTGAGGTAGAGAAATGTTCCGCCAGTTTCAGATAGCGTAGAATAGCCGCCGGTGTTTTCCCCGGTTCTATGGGATGCTGCTGCACCAGGCAGATCTTCATTCCGCGCTCATTTCCTGAAATAGTTCTTCATAACGGCTTGCCACATCACGCCAGTTGAGACGCTCCTTTATGAAACGTCTGGAGTTTTCACCAAAACGACGCCGTCGTTCCCTGCTTGCCAGCAATTGCAGAGCTGCTTCCGTCAGCGCTGGTACATCCTTTTCCGGGATCAGATATCCATTTTCACCATCCTGCACAGCCAGCGGAATACCGGTTATCTCAGTGGCAATTATCGGCAAGCCGTAAGCCATCGCCTCGAGAATAACATTGGGCAGGCCGTCAACATTGCCGGCAAGGTCATGGATAGAGGGCATCAGGAAAATATCCGCCAGCGCCAGGTGGCTTGCCAGACGGTCTCTCAGCAGTTCACCGGTAAATATCACAACCCCCTCAACTCCACACTCTCTGCTGATAGAACGCAGTTCCTGCTCCAGATCACCTCCGCCGGCAATCAGTAAACGCGCATCAGGATAATGCTTCAAAACTTCAGACAGCGCCCGTATCGCATACTCAAACCCCTTCTTATAGACCAGACGGCCGAGGCAGAGCAGTACTTTGCAATCCTGAAGCTCGTATTGCTCCCGCAACTTCTCAGTAACCTCCGGATCAGCTATGGGGTGCTCCAACTCAGGATCAACAGCGTAGGGAATCACCCTGCTCATCAGTTTAGGAAAACCTGTGGCACAGATTCGATCACGCAATTCAGGTGAACAGGATGTGAGACGTTTTGCAGTACGATTGGTGTAACGGGTCATCCAGCTGTATATCCCCGGTTTCTCCGACACAAATACATCGGAGCCATGCAGGGTGGCTACAAGTGGCACTCCGGTCAATCGTGATACAACTGAAGCCATGAAGCCGTTAGGAAGATACCAGTGTGCGTGCAGAAGATCCGGCTTCACTTTTCGGACCAGGCGGTAAAAAGCGATCGTACCCGCAATAATCATAAGTGGTGCCAGCAACAGCATCTTGAATTTCAGTGTTATGTCTGCTCTTATAGTCCGGGAATAACCCAGAATATGCAGGCTGCCTGGCCAGGCGTAACGATATGTGTGAAGTTTTACTTTCTTATCAGCCCTTGCTGTAGAGATCTTCTCATCCCAGGCTGTCAGCAGGTGAACTTCATGTTCACGACTGGCCAGTTCCTCCAGCAGAAATTCAACAAAGGGGCCGTTTGTATCACGTTGAAAACGGGGGTAAGTGTGTGTCAGGGCGCAAATCTTCAATCTAGCTCCTTCTGCTGAACGGAATACTCCTTGCGGGATGAACCACTGGTTATCATCTCCCCCAGCAGACCGAAAGAGATGAACTGTACGCCGACGATAATTGCCAGTACACCGAAAAATAACAGCGGCCGGTTGGATAACGAATTACCAGTCAACTTCCACCACACAAGGTAACCAAGCACCAGTCCACCGACAAACATGGAGAGCGTACCGATAAAACCAAAAAGGTGCAGGGGTTTCCGGGTAAAGCGGGAAAGAAATATCACTGTCAACAGATCCATCGGCCCTTTGAAGAAGCGCCCTACTCCATACTTGGTTACACCGTGACGACGGGGATGATGTTTGACAACCATCTCACCTACCCTGAAACCCCGTGCAACCGCCAGGGCAGGGATATAGCGATGCAGTTCACCATAAATCTCCACCTCTTCGATGACCTCGCGCCGATAAGCTTTAAAACCACAATTGAAGTCATGCAGTCTGATACCGGCGAAAAAGGAGGTTACACGGTTGAACAGTTTCGAGGGAATGGTTTTTGAAAGGGGATCATAACGCTTCTTCTTCCATCCAGATACGAGGTCATAACCTTCTTTCAGCATTTCCAGAAAGCGGGGGATCTCCTGTGGATCATCCTGCAGATCAGCATCCATTGTGAAAACATACTTACCGCGTACTTCCCTGAAACCGGCTTCCAGTGCGGCAGCTTTGCCACTGTTGCGCCGCAGCCGGATGTACTTGACCCTGTTCTCAGCAGCACGCAGTTTCATGACAAGTTCTGTAGTATCATCAGTAGAGCCATCGTCGACGATAAGTATTTCCCAGTCGGTGGTAATACCGCTGAGTACATCCTCAATCTGCTTCAGCAGTTCAGGTAACGATTCAGCTTCATTGTAACTTGGAATCAGAACCGATATTTCAGTCATCATATTGCGGCTCCTTTACAGTGATCGTAACCTGCAGCTCCCCGGGATCGTGATAGCGGATTGACTTTGGCCAGAATGAACCATCTGTCATCTCCCTGAATCTGTACTGCAGTTCCCTGTCATCCTGACTATCCATGGTAATACGCCGGGGGAGATTTTTACTGTCAAAACTGACACTGATATCAGGATTATCCAGATATCCCCTGACAAATGGAATTCCCCAGAAATAAGAATAGGCATCTGTTGGAGAAATTTCCAGTGAATCCGCACTGATTTCCACCAACGTCGATTCAAGATCAAAGAAGCCGGGTAAGGCTGATTCAATCATGGTGCCATTGTCATTGATTTCAACTTCACCCAGCAAAGTCCCGAAAGGTGAAAACAGTGCCAGATACAGGGATTGATTTCTGTACTCCAGGTGATATGGTAAAACCAGCTGATCGATCTCGCGGGTCACAATACCTATGTGCCCCTCCCAGGAGGCGGCAGCCAGAGTATATTGACCTGCATGATATCGCGCCAGAAAGAGTGCTGCAGGATCCTCCAGCTGTGTGTCCGGCGGATGTGGAGTACACTTGAGCAAAGCCAGTGTGAAAAGCAGTATTGTCAACAGACGGGTGTTCAACCGCCACCTCCGGTAAGCTTCAACGAAATCCTGCCACGCTCAGGGTCAACCTGCAGCACTTCAACTGTCACCGTCTCACCAATACTTAACAGATCGAGGGGATGCCGGATCTGCCTTCCCATCTGCGAGAGATGCAGCAGTCCGTCCTGCTTGATTCCAATATCAATAAATGCACCAAAATCGACCAGGTTACGTACTGTGCCACTTAAAACAATACCTGGCTGCAATTCCTCAATGGTCAGAATATCACTGCGAAAAAGTGGTCCCGGCAATTCATGGCGGGGATCGCGTCCCGGTTTCTGCAATTCATCTGCGATATCCAGAAGTGTCGGCAGGCCGACATGCAGAGTAGAGGCCAGTTCGATCTGCTCTGCGTGCGATTGCGTGCTCAGCCACTCACCCAGTTGTGCACCGGAAAGCGAAGTTCTGTGCTGCAGGGAAGTAACAACAGGATATGACTCAGGATGAATGGCGGTATCATCGAGTGGTTCGTCACCACCGGGTATACGTAGAAAGCCTGCTGCCTGCCTGAACGCAACAGCACCGATACCTGCGACCTGCATCAGTTCGTTACGGGTCTTAAATCTACCCTCATGGTCGCGGTGTGAGACGATAGCATTTGCAGTGCCCGGCTTCAACCCGGCCACAAATGCCAGTAGCTGTGCAGAAGCGGTGTTGAGATTAACACCCACACTGCTGACGGTCTCACCGACGATCCTTTCCAGATGACCCTGCAGCTCTTTCTGGTCTGCATCATGCTGATACTGCCCGACACCCAGCGCACAGGGATCAATTTTGATCAACTCTGCAAGCGGGTCGAGTAATCGACGGGCAATCGAGATGTTTCCCCGTTGCGTTGCTTCCAGTTCGGGAAACTCCGCACGGGCGGCTTCAGAAGTAGAGTATACTGAAGCACCTGCTTCTGAAACTGTTGTCCAGACAACCGGCAACTCTGTTTCCTCGATCATTTCAGCCACCAGCTCCTCTGTCTCCCGGCAGGCAGTGCCATTCCCGATAGCAATACAGTCAACCTGGTAGTCATCAACCAGCCGCGCGAGTACCAGTTTTGCTTCAGTCTGACGCAACTGCGGGGCATGTGGATAGATAACGCCGCCTTCGAGATATTTTCCGGTTGAGTCAACAACAGCCGTTTTACACCCGCTGCGAAAACCAGGATCAATTCCCAGGATCACCCTGTCGGTAAGCGGTGCCTGCATCAACAGCTGCTTCAAATTCCGGCCGTATACCTGGTAGCTGTGTGTCCAGGCAGTATCACTCAGGCTCCGACGAATATCCCGTGTCAGTGCGGGGAAGAGCAGGCGTTGCCAGCTGTCCTTTATCACCGACTCCAGCCAGGGGAATGCTGCCGCTTCTTTATGGACCTTCAGTATCTGTTTGATAGTCACCAGCGGATCAAAACCGGGATGGACAAGTTTCACCTGCAGCACGCCCAGCTTCTCTCCCCGATTCAGTGCCAGCAGTCTATGTGGTGGAACATGGGAAGCCTGCTCCGAGTATTCAAGAAAGTGACGGAATTTGGCAGCCTCCTGCTGATCTGTGTGCCTGCTTTCGGTGGTGGAACTTTTCCTGGCCGGTCGTGACTCAAGCTGCCCCCTTCGCCAGAGATGTCTGCGCAGTTCCTGCCGTAAAACAGGAGTGGTACTGATCCAGGCGGCAACGATATCGGCCACACCGGAAAATGCTTCCTCTGCATTATGGTCAGTGTTATCAAACAGCAGTGCGGTTCTGTATGGATCACGGATGAAATGCGCTACCCCCTGCTCCATTGTTGCAATCTTATCACCGGAAAACTCCTGCTCCGGTGATGGCATCCGGAAACAGGCCTGCCACATCAGGAGAGCAGCATCTCCCAGACCGGCCTGTAGAGCCTGCCGTTCACGGGAACGACGGAGCGGTTTGTAAGGTTGATAAAGATCTTCCAGCGTTATTGCATCAGTGATCCGTCCGAGCTGCCCGGCAAGTTCATCGGTCCACTTATCCTGTTTACGGATGACACCTTCGATATGCAGCTTGCGGGCTGCCAGTTTCTGCTCACACTCAAGCAGCAGTTCAATCTTCCGTATCATCTCTTCGTCAAGACCACCGGTTACTTCCCGCCTGTAGCGGGTTATGAAGGGAACAGTGTCCCCCTCCTCCAGCAGCGCAATGGTCTGCTGAACCTGTTGTACTTTGAGCTTCAAATCGCTCGCAATCATCTGATACATAGCGTTGTCACTGTTATCTGCTACTGGCAATCTGTCTCCGGGCAACTGGTTATCCTGAATTGGTTCACAAAATATATACTGATGCTCTTTAATAATGTACTCTTAACAAAGTCAGCCTGTGCATCGGTCATCTTTGTTGCCAGTTTCTCTGCAGCGTACTGAACTTATGCATCTGTTACTGAGGGTAACCGTTCAACATTCTCAATTCTTTACAATCCCGCCGAAACTAAATGTAATTCGCATACTGCTTATGTCATCCCCGCCCCTGAAGCGAGACCTGGGTTTCGAGACGCGCGGGAATGACTTCATCATGTTATATATCAACGCAAGCGAAATAATCGATCATAAACGACCCCATTCACACCGATTTCTCCCCGATTCCGGCCAGAATGCTAAAACATCCAGTATTTCAGTATTGAATTCGCAGCCTGGAAGAATATCTGCACTTTCCTCCACCCTTGTTATTATTGCTGTTACAGATCACTCAAGATCAAATTAAAGTTTTTCCGGGACCTCACGATAAACAATAGTGGAAGCGCACTTATGCGTTTACGAATTGAAAACAAAATGAACCACAGAGGATAGAACCACGGGAGAATGCCATGAGTATGAGAATCAATCACAATGTGTTAGCAATGACTGCACATCGAAATCTCTGGCGAAATCAGTTGTCCATGGACCAGGCTGTTAATCGGCTTTCTTCAGGACTTCGTATCAACAACGCCTGGGAGGATCCGGCCGGACTGGCTGTATCTGAGAAGTTCCGCGCTCAGATTGCCAGTATGGTAGAGGCGGAACGTAACGCTAACTATGGTATCAATCTGCTGGCTACAGCAGAAGGTGCGCTGTCTGTAATCGACGAGAAGCTTATCCGTCTGCGCGCGCTTGCCATCCAGGCATCCAATGGTACGCTGACTTCGCTTGATCGTTCCTATCTTGATGTAGAATTCCAGCAGCTTAAGAGTGAGATTACCCGTATAGCTAATGTGACCAACTACAACGGTCTGCAACTGCTTGACGGAACCTACTCTACAGGAACTACAGGCATCAAGTTGCACATTGGAACCTACAACGTATCCAATGAGGATTTCTACTACATCAACCTCGCGGATATGACTGCCAGTGGACTGGGATTGGGTAACAGTGTCCTGCTGACAACGACTGCCAATGCGCAGAGTGCAATCGACATCATTGACTCTGCTATTAACATCAAGGTAACTGAGCGTACACGCCTGGGTTCTTATGTTGAGCGGTTGCACAAAACCATCCTGAATCTTCAGGTATCACAGGAAACCGCCACATCGTCAGAGTCGCAGATTCGTGACGCTGATATCGCATCTGAAATGTCCGCCTTCGTCAGGTCACAGATCCTGATGCAGTCCGGTGTTTCAATGCTGGCTCAGGCCAATCAGCTACCGGCGATTGTATCCAGTCTGATCGGCTAACAGCTGATCCTGAAAAGTGGTTCTTCCAGGGCGTGATCGTTGAAAAACGGTCACGCCTTCTGTGCCTGTTACAGACCTGCCTGTATCCAGTGTACTGCTTCTCAATATTCCCTCAACTCCAATTGCAAACTTAGTTTCGCTTTCCTACAACACATGATACATGTAACCCCTGTGAATACAGTGTCTTCTAAATGCAGCGATTTTGGGGTATAAAAAGGGCCGATAACAGGGTAATTTGCCCTCTTTTGTGCATGTAATTCAATAAATTACAACAACAAAGCTTGGTCCGACCCCAGATTGGCGTATATGCTACATTTACAGTGTGTTAGCAAATTGGCATTTTCGGTGAGTACTCAGCATGAATTGGCACAGGTATATGCCGAGGCGAGGTTCTTATTCGGGATCCAGTGCATGTAGTAAATGACCTGGAACTGCTTGCTTCAGGCAATAGTAATGGCGCATTACTTAAACCTATAGTTTAAGTAGCTGCAGTAGATAAACAACCGGCAAAGCCAGTGTAATCGTGTCGAAACGGTCGAGAAAACCGCCGTGACCGGGCAGGAATCGTGAGACATCCTTGATCCCGGCAGCCCGTTTGAAACGGGATTCAACCAGATCACCGGCAGGACCGAACAGCAGGATGGCAATCCCTGTACTCCAATGTGTCAGCGAAGTCATTTCCATGAAAAAGGTGCAGCCCCAGATCACCAGCAGGCCGACCACAGTGCCACCCACCCATCCTTCTACTGTCTTTTTAGGGCTTATGGAAGGAAAGAATCTATGACGGCCGATCGATTTACCGACGAAATATGCACCGGTGTCTATCGCCCAGGCAGTCAGGAAAACCAGCAGCAGCAGGTGGACGCCGTGCGGTTGCTGACGTAGAGGGACAAGCAGCGATAGAGGGATGATGGCAAACCAGGTTATATGATAATAGATGGCGGTTGTACGCAGCGAGTCACTGCCACTGCGAAAGAGTTCAACCAGCAAAGCCATAACAGAAGTGCCCAGCAGCACTGCAATTATCAGATCAAACTGGCCGGGAAAATAGTGAAAAGCAAGCGGCAGTAGAATCGCGGTGAGCAGCGGTGCCAGCGGATTGGGGGTAGTTTTCCCTTTTCCCCATAAAGCCAGCATTTCCAGAGTGGCTGCAACTGTGAGAATCAGTGCCGTCACCAGCATCCAGCTACTGTAATACAGCGCTGCCAGTAGCAGCGGTATTCCCACAACAGCTATCAATACACGCTGGCCAAGATTACCGAGTCCACTTTTCTGGCTCACTTTGCCTCCAGCATACGGGCAGCCTGCAGTGTATTTTTCAGCAGCATGGCAATAGTCATGGGACCGACACCACCGGGCACAGGTGTTATCGCACTGGCCAGCGGTTCCACCTCATTGAATGCCACATCCCCAACCAGGCGGTATCCCCTCTTGCGGGTCGCATCCTCCACCCGGTTGATTCCGACATCAATAACTACCGCTCCCGGCTTGACCATGTCACCACGAATCATTTCCGGACGGCCGATTGCAGCAATCAGAATATCGGCGCCGCGAATAACTTCAGCGAGATTGCCTGTTCTTGAATGGCAGACGGTTACTGTAGCATCACCCTGTTCACCCTTCTGCATTAAGAGAGCTGCCATCGGTTTTCCCACAATATGGCTGCGCCCGACAATAACCACCTGTTTGCCACGGGTAGTAATTCCATTGCGTTTGAACAATTCCATGATCCCGAAGGGTGTAGCCGGAATAAAGCCAGGCTGTTCGAGCAGCAGATTGCCAATACTCTGAGGATGAAAGCCGTCCACATCTTTGGCAGGGAGAATTCTGTTGATTATGCGCTGCTCGTCGAGGTGATCAGGTAGTGGCAATTGAACCAGAATACCATGTACATCATCCCTGGCATTCTGTTCATCAACAACGGCCTCCAGCCCCTGCTGCGATACATCAGCTGACAGACGGATGACGTTGGATGTCATGCCAGCTTTCGCACAGGCTTTCTCCTTACTGCGTACATAAACCATGGATGCGGGATCATCGCCTACCAGAATGGCAGTCAATCCAGGGGTAACACCCTGTTGCTGTAATTCTTCAACCTGCCGGGCTATCTCTTCCCGTACTTCCAGGCTGATTTTTTTGCCATCAATCAGTTTTGCCATCTGTCCCCCTTTTCAGCCCTCTTGCAGTTGCCAGAAATATCGCCAGATCGTATAACCTATCGGGCAGGCGCCTGCTCCGCAATACTTTTTCCATCCACCTGAGCAGGGAGAGCAGACATCCGCTCAAGCCACTCCAGAATAACAGGCGCAGCGGCAGACTTCCACCCGGCTGCAGCAATTGGACCTGCAGTTCATGAGTCAGACCGGGATGCCTGTCCAGAAGCAACGGCAGGTTATGCTGACCGAATACTTCCATGTTTCTCAGGTGATTTTCAAAACTCCGCTGCTGATGATGATAAGCCAGCGCCCGGCTGTTGAAACTGAAACGGGCACCCTTTTGTGCCAGACGCAGCCCCATATCCATATCCTCTCCACCCCATTGGCGCATCCTTTCATCAAAACCATCAACACTATCCAGTAGCACATGTGGTACCATGGCATTACAGGTTACAAAGTAGCGGGGTGGCAGGCTGCTGCCATCCCGGTGCTTGAAGGCACCGCGTGTTTCCATGTAGCGCTGGAAACCGGTCCGGCCACTATCTTCAGCAAAACGTATTCTGCCCAGTGAAACCACACCACTCTCAGCCTGCTCCAGGTGTGTACTCAGGTAGTCTTCCGGCACTGTCAGGTCGGCATCCAGAAATACAATCTGCTCACCTGTTGCCTGACGTAAACCGGCATTACGGGCTGCTGACCTGCCACTGTTATGCTCCAGTACTACTGCGGTGACATCACTCTGCCTGCGTAACCAGTCAGCTGTGCCATCTGTGGAACCATCGTCAACAATTACAATCTGAAATTGCTCGCGGGTAAGATCCTGCTGACGCAGTGATGTGAGACAACGCTTCAACTGTGGCAGATCGTTCCAGCTGGGTATTACAACACTCAATCGCATAATTGTCTCACAACCTGCATGAAGGCAACTTCTTCCCTTTCCCAGTTAAGCTCCCGCGCGGCCCGTTCCAGGCCATCACTGAATTCATGATTCCTGACAGCAACCAGCAGCTCCTGCAATGACTTCTGAATCGCTGCACTGTCAGTCGGGTCAACAGAATAGCCAATCCGGTACTCCTTCACCAGTTGCTCCATCTCCGGAAAATTGGAGACCAGCACCGGTAAACCAGCCTGTATAAACTCAAACAGTTTGTTGGGCAGCAGGTACCAGAAGGACTTACCAACAGGTGGGATGAGAATTACCCCGGCGTCAGCTGAAGAGGTAATCTCCGGCAGTCGTTGTGGCACAACCCGCGGATGAAAGAGTATCTGCTCGTCGGCATTGTGATCCTCAACCCACTCCTGCATGGGTTTCAGCAATGGACCGTCTCCGAGATAAATCAGAACCGTCTCCGGCATCTGCACTATGGCTCTATTCAGTTGCTCAAAATCGTAGGCTGCCCAGAGCCCTCCCTGGTAAAGCAGAATGGACCTGTCAGCAGGAATGGCAAAGTACTCTCTCAGGTAGCCAGACCTGACCGGTGATGACAGCATCCGGGGAACATTGCGGACAACCTGGCCGGGAGGAATACCGTACAAATGCCGCAGCTCCTGCTCGATGCCGGTGCAGACCGTCAGCCACCGGTCAGACCGTCTGATACCAAAGCGTTCCAGCAGTAGCCAGAAGCGTCTGATCATCGGCCGATTGATTACTGATCCCAGTTCAATATAGTATTCCCTGGAATCATAAATCAGCGGACGGCAACCTTTACGAAGAGCCATTGGAAAGAGCGCGGGAGGATCAACCGCCAGAAAACAATCCATATCCAGTCGTCCTGCAACCCGGTAAAGCTGCCACATAAACGACAGGAACACCCGTTTCAAACGGGGGCGCGACTTCAGATGGATCTGAACAAACTCTACATCCCTGAAGGGGTGCTCACCATCGGCAGCTGCCGCGGAGATGATGGTAACCTGCCAGCCTGCATGCTGAAGCGACTCCACCATACGGAGCAGGCGGGTTTCGTGATACAGATCTGAGAGGATAGCTATAGCAATCCGTTTCCTCACTCCTCACTCTCCTCCAGCAGGCGACTGCGTCTGCGCCAGCGCCTGTAGATATTTCGCATGGTATCTACCCAGGCGGAACGCTCCTTTACCTCTTCCAGAAAGCGGCTGTAGGTTTCCTTCCAGCCGGGAAAGTCCTGTTCATAAAAGTAGTGATTATGGAACAGTACTGTCAGCAGGCCACCGACCTTCTCAGTTCTGTCAAGCAGATCACTCAAAACAGTGCTCACCTCCTCCGGTGACAAACCTGCCTGCAAAAACAGTGCTGTGTCCATGAAGATCAACGGTATCTCGTAGAAGTCGGTTTCCTGTTTTGAAAGAGGATCGAAGACTTTATACGGCAGGGAAGTTCCACTGCGGTAGCCAGCTGCGTGATTCCAACCCAGACTGCTGTCATATGACAGTCCTGCCCTCGCCTGCGCATCTGCAGTTTTAGCCAGGGAGTATTTTAGCCAGTGTTGCCTGACGCCCTGCAGTTCACGTCCCAGTACCCGCTCCAGCTGTTGTTTCTGATCCAGAAAGCGCGACAGGGTGTGCGGCTGCCTGTAACCACCATGCAATGCGATTTCACCACCCGCCTGCCGTACGTCATCCACAGCGGCACGCGCCCTGTGACTGTTGATCTTATAGCGCCAGGTCTGATGATCCCGTGCTTCAGTAAGGAAGAACCAGCTACTGGTGAAACCATGCTTCTGTTCAAGTGATAGAACATCATGACAATTATCCCATGGGTCTCGATCACTCCGGATCTCCTCCCAATCACTACGCAGCTGCTCCCGGTTACGCCAGATATCAATCGGCAACCGTGCTGTCCATTTCAGGCGGCTACGCCAGCGCCACTTCTGCAGCATGTCCACATCATGGGTCAGTGCAACCGCGAAGCGGAATTCACCCGGCCATCTTTTCACACGCTCTACATCCGCGTGATAGAGATCCAGGAGTTCCTCCAGATGGAGAATATAGCGGTCAACTGTCGGCTGCTTGAGAGTGGCTTCCGGTTGTGGAGGTTCTACAGCCTCCCTGCCAGAGTTATTCCGCTCCCAGGTCAGATTCAAAAGGTGAAAGGTGGTACCGATAAGATCCCAGCCCAGCTTGATATAGGTTCCGCTACCCCCGACCTGAATATTGACAGGACAACCCCCATCGAGATAACTGTAGGGATACCCCGGTACAGTGTCATACTCAATATAAGGGCCATATATATCGACCGGTTTCTCACGGTAGCTGGTAGTGACATAACAGAGGTCGTCAAGATGAATCAGGGAGGGGATGTAGAGCACAATACTGTTTTCGAGCGTGGCGTATGATTCTTTTTCAACTTCACCATGAATCAGCACCCGCTCAAAGGAGTGCAACTCATGCAGGTTTTTCACCAGCTGATAGCGCACACCGGCAGCATTAAGCAGGAACTTGAGGGCGTATTCAATTTCACTCTGCCAACCACGGCTGTTCTCGATATATACACCAATCAATGCCATATATTTTTACCTGTATCTCTCTTCTGTTATAGCTGGATAAATACCTGTCTAACTATTCAGATGACCCCTGTGACGCCAGTTGTAGAGCCAGCGTAACCAACTGTTTTTAAACCAGAGGACCTCAGGATAGCCGGTCAGTTCCCCCCCGAAAGCAGATTTATGTTCATCAATAGCCGGGTCATCTGCACCCAGAAAATCCAGTGTATACCGCTCATTTTCCTGCAGAATACTCTGTACAAGGTGACTGCCGGGTGTTAAGGAGCGATACTGCGGCAATGTCAACTGCATCCAGAGACCACGCCAACCTTCCTGTTCCAGCAGAATCTGGAGAGCTATCGCCCTGCCCTCTTTGCGTACAACCAGCAATCGGGCAAGTTCTCTGCTCACCAGCTCGCCAATCCAGCGAAAGAGCAGTTCCACCGGCAGACTGGTGAAGTTATGCTCCCGCAGAGCTTCCCCCATAAGTTCACGTATCTCCTCTGCAGGTTGCTCTGCTGCAATCTGCAGGTCCTGTTGCCGTCGCAGTTTCTTGCGCAGACCGGCATCTGCTTCCCGGTTGCCTGCCAGCTGATAGCTGTAGCGCCAGCTGGAGTTCCAGCCAGCCCATTGGAACGAACGAATATCTATGGCTGTGGGTGCAAACTTGAAAGCTGCAATCTGGTAGTTTCGTTTTACCCACCCGGTCAATTCCGAGGTCAGATGCAGATGAAGACGGCGCTGGATGTGGTTACTCTGGATTTGCTGCCAGGATATCTCAGTCCAGGGGGTCAACAGTGGAGTATGAACCTGCCTGATTCCCAATCGGTGGCGCTGTTGCAGAAAAAATGTCGCCTGCAACTCCTCACCCTTGTAAAATGCAAAATAAACTATTGATCCCGGGAACTGTTGCTCCAGAACTTCCGCCCATTCGGTGCTTCCCAGCAGGGGTGCATTCTGTGTATCCTGCCGGAACTGCTCCCGCTCAATCAACTTCAGGCGATAATTGGCCATGAACAGATGTCCTCTTGTCTGAATGTGCTATGCGTTCCGTTTGCGGTGTCCAACTAAACTATCCCAGAGCACTTTAAAATCACCACTTAATGTGATACCCAGCAGATAAACTCCCGTAAAAGCAGCACCGGCAGCAAGCAGACGCCAGAGTGCTGTTTCAAGAATCAGGAAAAATGCTGTAGCTGGCAGCATCGCCAGCAGTGATAACAGCAATGCTCTGCCAATCGTACGACCGGGAAAAATCGACAACGGCTTCTGCTGCAATACCCTGCCAAGATACCAGATAAAGGCGCTTACTTCCAGCCAGGTTGTCAGAACAGACGCAATGGCGGGACCGAGCCAGCCCATTTGACGCACCAGGAATATCGAGAGCAACAGGTTGGCGATGAGATCCAGGAGCGCAATTTTGGTTACCGTGGAAGCCCGTCCAAGGGCAGCCAGGATTCGCCCGTAGAACAGTATACGCAGAGGCAGCAGGAGCAGATATAGCCGGAACGGCAATGACGAGTCACCGAACTGCTCCCCGTACACAAGTGTAAATGTATCACGCGCTGCCAGCATCAGGAAAAAGAACAATGGCAGAACAATGAAAATTACCCGTCCCACCGACTTTCGCAAAAGTGCGATAATTTCCGGTATTTTCCCCTGATGATGCAGCCGGCTTATATCCGGTAACAGCACACTGTTTATCGACCCGAAGAACACGGCGATAAAGGGAAGTTCCATGGCTCCGTATGCATAGATGGTATAGACCGAATTGGAATCTATGAAAAAGGCGATCACATTCTTGTCCATGAAGGCTGCCATGAAAGCAAGCATGTTCGTCAGAGCGATCGGCAATGCAAACAGCAGCTGTGGGCGGATTGTCTGCCATCTGAGTCTGGGATACCCCAGGCTGACATCTGGCAGATAGCGCTTTATCAACAGGTGTGCGCCAATCAAACGGAGTACAGAGAGCAATGTGATACAAACTATGGCCAGATAGATATCCTTCAGGATAAAGATCGGAATAATCGCCGCCGCATAAAACAGTACAGCTTCGGTTATCTGCAGCATCGCCATAAGCCGGTGTCGCTCCATGACGATGAACAGGGAATCGATGAAACTGGAGGAGACCATGAAGGCGCCATAGAAAGCGAACCAGCGATAGTAGGCCGGCAGTTCCGGAACATGGTAGTAGTTCGCTGTCAACTGTGAAAATCCGGTCAGAAACAGCAGGAACAGTAATCCAAGCCCCATCAACAGATAGTAAGTCTGGTTGATCAGAGCAGGCAGGTCACGTTTTTTTGTACGTGGGACAAAATAATAGAGGGACTCAGGGATTCCGAACAGGAAGAACATATAGAAGGTGTTGAAGACGAGCCAGATCTTCTGATACTGGCCATTAAGACCCAGCTGGTCAGCAAGTAGATGGGCTATAGTGATGTTGACCAGCAGGCGGGCCATCGAATTGGCAAAGCGCCCACTGCTGATCACGAGTGATTTCTGTGCCAGGTTCATTCAACTCCCGCCAGATATTGCAGTGCCAGCAGATATCCCTCACTACCGAGCCCGGTGATGGCTCCCCGGCAGACTGCACTCAGGAGTGACTTATGCCGGAAAGACTCCCGGGCGGCAATATTACTGAGATGTACTTCGATTACCGGTGTGTGAATTGCCTCTATGGCATCACGAATTGCCAGCGAAGTGTGACTCAAAGCGCCGGCATTGAGAATCACGCCATCCTGCTCCTGAGTCTGCTGCAACCAGTCAATAAGCTCACCTTCGTGATTGCTCTGCCTGAAGTCAAGTTCCATTTCCGGGAAACGCTCCCGCATCCGATCCTGAATCTGCTCCAGGGTTTCGCTGCCATATATTTCCGGGTCGCGCTGACCCAGCAGGTTCAGGTTGGGTCCATTGATGATGGTTATTCGCTTTTTCATTATTATCGCACCCTGTGTACTCAACCTTTTGATAGCTGCTTAAGGCAGTGAATTATCTAGAATTGTAATCAGCAGGTTGCAGGAATTCAACTATTCCGGGAAATCGTCAGTTTCTTCATTGTCTTAGCCAACTCAGTAATTCACTCAGAAGTCTCTCCGGATCAACAGTCTCACCCATCAGAAAGTGATAGGCTGCCACCGCCTGCCCGACCAGCATCGGTAAACCGTTGCAGTAATTGTCTCCCGGCAATGGATCCTGTCTCCTGTAAGACATGTCGAACCATAGCCCGTTTGCTGCAAGATGGAATTTCTCACCAAAGGTAGAACGCGGAATTGGAGTAGCGTTGACAATCAGATCATAAGCATGTCCAGCTTCAGGTGTCATAAGTTTGAGGCGATTGTCACACCAGTCTTTGAACTCGGCCAGCCTCTCCTGCGATCGATTGCAATGGTACAGCTGTTGTTGTGGAAACATTTCTGATAGAACCAGCAGCGCCGCCCTTGCCGCTCCTCCTGCACCTATCATTAACAACCGCGGGGCCGGTTGTTGCCAGTACCGTTCGAGTACAAACCGGATTCCAGCAATATCTGTGTTTGTCCCCTGCCAGCCAGAGTCTTTAAACAGCATTGTATTACAGGCACCGGTACTGTGCACCGAATCATCAGCATCTGTCAGCAGTCGTGGTATGTCGGTTTTGAACGGGGCGGTAACCTGAAGGCCATTATACCCCTGAAGCCGAAGATCGGTGATTGCATCTGCCACCGGGCCGGCAGCAGGATAAAGGTGATACTCCCCCTTAACAGCGCTGAAACCGGCTGCGAGCCGGAACAGCTTCGGAGAAAGCGAATGCTCGACTGCAGAACCTAACAGGGCTATCTGCATAAACCGATGCTCATAAATATTGACCTCTCAAATACGCTTGTTGAAGCATCGGTCTATAGTATTGCCCAGTTTAGCAAACATAACGGTTATTGATACCCGAAGTGTTGCTGATGCAACAAGACAGGCAATACTATAATCCACCAATGGCAATTGAACCTGTATGGAGTTTCTGAAAACTGAGGCTGACAATCGGATTCCTGTCAGGGAGTTGAATCGCTGCTGTCCTCATCATCATCCTCCGGCAACGATTCGGTTGGCTCGGCCGGCATCAGTAATGAGAGTATGATGTAGAGAATCACACCCAGCCAGATTGAGACGATTGTCCCGGCTACAAAAAACAGCCGTACCAGTGATGCATCTGTACCAAAGTAATTGGCGATTCCACCACAGACACCCATCAGTTTGCGTTCCTCTTGTGAGCGGAGGAGTCTTTTTTCACCTTCAATCGCGAAGTACATCGGGTCACGTCGCACACCACCAAAAAAGAAGACCAGCAGTCCGGCGACAATCAGGATAACAGCCAGCAGGGCATCCAGCGGGATTGTGACAAGGTTGAACCAGCGGGAATCCCAGAACTGGTACTGTGATATCAACAGTATCAAGCCAATACCCACAAAAAGAAAAGCCAGCAGGTGATTGCGGAGCAGCAATGGCGAGACCGGCTCGTCATTCTCAACACGCACCGGTACAACCAGCGGGGCAAGCAGATACAACAGAATTCCACCTGGAATGATGATTGAGAAAGCGATCCATACAACCCTGATTATATTCGGGTCGATCCGCAGATACTCGCCCAGTCCACTACAGAGACCGAACAATACCCGCTGCCGGTTATGACGATAGAACTCTCTCTGCTCTTCCATCTCATTCACCCTCATCTTTATCGATTGCCATTATTACATAGCGCTTAACACCGGCAGGCACTTTGATTTCAACTTCGTCACCAACTGCATTACCGGCGAGTCCCTCCCCGATCGGGGACTGTATCGAAATTCTCCCACGACTCATGTCAGACTCGTCCTGTGATACCATTGTATAAATACGCTGCTGGTCGCTGTCGAGATCCTTCAGCGTAACCCTGGTATATATCTGCACTGAGTCAGTTGAGATAGCATCGGCATTTACTACCCGGCTGTTCCCCAGCCTGTCTTCCAGTTCGGCAATTTTCAACAACAGCAGCCCCATCTCTTCGCGGGCAGCATGGTATTCGGCATTTTCTGAGAGATCACCATGGTCACGGGCAGTAGAAATCCGGTCTCTGATCTGTGGCACTTCAATATCCCGCATCTCTTCCAGCTTCTTCAGCAGGTTTTCATAGCCCTTCTGGGAAATTATATTCTCTGACAATTGCGTTCATCCTCTTGTTATGGCTTAAAGGCTTTTTCTATATTCAATAATGGCGTCACAAATCGCCTTTGCTTCACGTTTCAGCAGATCACCCTGCTCCAGCATTGCTTCAGTTTCCGGTTGGATAATGTAACCACCCTCCACCAGTACGGATGGCATCCAGCTGTTACGCAGTACTGCCAGATTGCGGTAATAAAAACCATCGTCACCCAGCTTCATTCGCTGCAATAACTGCGGATGCAGTGTACGGGCCAGTTCCAGGCTCTGCGGATAGTACCAGTAGAGTGAGCTGCCTGCCAACCGGCGTGGATCGTTCCCCTGGGCAATTGAGTTAAAATGCAGAGACACAAACAGTGTAGCGTTTGCATCCTGTGCCAGCGCCACCCTGTCAGCCAGGCCGACCCTGCTGTCGTCTTCTCTGGTCATAACTACTTCAAAGCCCTTCTTTTCGAGGCGTTTTCGCAACAGGCCGGCGAGCTCCAGGTTGACTTCCTTCTCCATCAATCCACCCGGGCCGATAGCGCCATGTTCAACCCCGCCATGACCCGGGTCCAGCATGATCGTCCAGCCTTTGCCAGGTTTCAGAAAACTCCAGCTGCTGCCTGTAAAGCTGGACTCCAGTCGCAGTTCCACCTGACAACCGTCCGGCCCCCAGATCAGCCTATAGCCATACAATCGTTCCTGCTCCAGGGCAATGGTAAGTTGCACTTCATTCAGTCCATCCTGTTGCCAGGCGACCTGCAGCAGCTCGGTGAGTTCCGGTGTATACTTAATCACATCGATATTTGACACTGCATTAGTGAACGTCAATCTCAGTTGTCTGCGATCCAGACTCAGTTGTTCCAATACCGGCTGTTTCCTTATCGCCAACTGTATTGATGCGCCCTGCTCTGTCGTTTCCAGCGACAGCCGGTGTATCACATCAGGTGCAGCCGGTTGCAGTGTAACCGGTGTGGCAAAGTGGGGGCGGATCCACCCCTCTCGTTCATTGCCAAAACTCACGTGATACATTCTGTCCCGCGTGTCCAGTACTTCGAAGACAGTTCCGGGTTGTGGAAAAGCAAAGTAAGTACCCTGCGGTGCTGTTTTCAAACTGCAACCTGGTCGGTCGATGCGAATATAACCAGCTTCCGGTAGTTCAGGATCAGGTTCTGGATCTGCGAAACCCAGTGCCCGGGATTGCCGGACTTCTCCGCTGTCACTTTGAAGCGTGAATCTGAGGCTGTCGCTCCTTTCAAACCAGTGCAGCCAGCGCCCCCCTGACTGTAAATTAACGGGCTGGCCATTCAGCTGCAATCCCGCCAGGTCTCCTGTGACCTGACCGAGCGCGAAAATTGAATCAACTGCAGGCACAATCAGTTCACCCCGTTGATTGAGTTCACGTGGATAAGTCAGCCGTAACTGCTGCCCGAAAGCCGACGCTGCTAACAACAACAGAATCAGTAATCCCGCAGCGGTGTGTTGTACTCCAGGGCAATATCTGCAGTGGTTTAACATCACCGGTTTCCAGGTTTCGGGTTTGAACTACAGCCTGTCATTCAGTTGACAGTACTCATAGATAACACGAATGCCATCCAGTACCAGATAGGGTTCAACCTGCTGTATAGTGTCTGTATGTCTGGTTATAAGCCCTGCCAGGCCACCGGTAGCGATTACGACCGGCCTGTCACCCAGCTCAGCAGTTATGCGTGTAACCATACCCTCCAGCATGGCTACAGATCCCCAGAGGGTACCTGACTGAATAGCGTGGATAGTGTTGTCACCGATCACATGTGGTGGGAACTCCAGTGAAATCTTCGGCAACTTGGCGGCTCTGGCATGCAGTTCGGTAGACAGGTTAAGACCGGGAGCAATCACACCACCACAGAACTCCCCACTGCTGTTTACGATATCAAAAGAGGTGGCGGTACCGAAGTCAACCACGATCAGTGGTTGGCCATGCTTCCGCACTCCGGCAACAGCATTACAGAAACGGTCAGCGCCCAATGTTTCAGGACGTGGATAAATAACCGGTAGTTTCGGATAGTCCTTCCAGCCTATCTCCAGAGGGTCGGTCTTAAAGTAGGCCTCAGCCATTTTCTGGTAGATGAAGGTACAATCCGGTACTACCGACGCGATTGCGACAGCATTTATCAGGCGGGGTTCTATTCTCTGTGCCTGCATCAGGGGGTACAGCAGTGCATAAGTCTCATCAATTGTGCGACTGTCAAATGTGCTGAGACGAAAGTGTGCCAGCATCCTGTCACCGTCAAATATCCCCAGTACGGTGTTTGTATTTCCGATGTCGATTGCCAGCAGCATATTTCTTTCCAATACTTTTCGCCTGAAAAAGCGGCTACAATGCTACTTCGCAGACTAGAGTTCCACTTCCGGTTCTACCTCAAAACCCTCATCTATGGCATGCTGTTGTTTTTTTGCCTTCTCCCAACAGACTGAGCAATAGTAAACATCCTCCAGATGAGTATCAGTATGCAGCTTTTTTTCGCTGCCACAGATAGCACACTGTTTACTATCTTCAGATTCCGGAGTTGATGGTGTTAACCCTGCTGATGAATTTTCATGTTTCATACTGTCGCTCAGGCAGTGCTTACCGCCCGTTTCTCCCTGATTACGGTAATCTTTATCTGACCGGGAAATTCCATTTCCTCCTGAATCTTGGCAGCAATATCACTTGACAGCAGTTCCACCTGGTTGTCATCCAGCTTATCTGATTCAGCAATCACACGCACTTCCCGCCCGGCGAAGAGTGCATAAGCCCTGTTAACACCGGGAAATGCGTCAGCCAGCGCTTCGAGGTTTTCTACGCGGTTAGTGTAGTTTTCGATTGAATCACGACGGGAACCAGGGCGTGAACTCGAGATGATATCAGCAGCGGTCACAATCTCTGCGATCGGGTGAATCGGTTCCGCCTCAGCGTGGTGCGCCATTACTGAATTAATCACTACAGGGTGTTCCTGATTCCGACGGCATATCTCAACACCCAGTGTTACATGGCTCTTCTCGGCACCATTACTGGCCGCTTTTCCAATATCGTGCAACAGGCCGGCCCTTTGTGCCAGGTGTACATCCATACCCAGCTCTGCAGCCATGCCACCTGCCAGCTGCGCGACCTCAATAGAATGGCTCAGCACATTCTGTCCATAGCTTGTACGGTACTGCAATCGCCCAACCAGCGGTTTGATATCCGCAGGAAGATCCATTCGCAGGTCCTTCAGCACCTTCTTTGAAATCTCGTTGATCTTCTGGTTGACAGTACGCTGTGCCTTGCTGACCATTTCGTTTATCACGCGTGGATTGAAATTGCGATTCTTTATCAGGCTGTCCAGCGCCAGTCTGGCAACCTCTCTCTGCACAGGATCGAACGAAGAAATCACAATGCTGTCAGGTGTCTCGTCAACAATGATCTTCACATCAGCTGCCTGTTCAAAAGCCTTAATGTTGCGGCCTTCCTTACCTATGATCATTCCCTTTATCTTACCGGAAGGAATGGCAACCTCACGCACCGTTGATTCAAAGGTGTGCTCTGCGCTCATCTTCTGCAGGGTAGTAGATATTATCTCTCGGGCCTCCCTGCTGGCCTGCTCGCGTGCTTCTGTTCTTATGTTGCTGACAATTGATGCAGCCTCCTCCTGAGCACGGTTTTCCATCATCTCCAGAAACAGGGAGCGTGCTTCCTCACGGCTGAGTCCTGAGACTATCTCCAGCTGTTGCTCAAGCTCATCCCGTTGTTGATTGAGTTTCTGCTCAAGCGTCAGCAGTTTCTTCTGGTTTTCCTCCAGCACTTTCTCCCGCTGCCGTAACTTCAGTTTGTTATCCTGGTTAGTGCGATCGACTTTCTTGAGCTCCAGCTCCTGCTTATTAACCCTTCGCTCATACTGCTGGACCTTCTGTTCCTTCTTCTGCAGTTCCCTTGAGAGACGCTCTTCTTTCCTGTACCATTCTTCGCGTGATTCAATCAGAGCATCCTTCTTAATCCGCTCCGCTTCTTCCCGCGCATTACTCATGACATCTCGACCCCTCGATTTCAGGCTGCGGGCAATTATCCAGCTGACCAGCAGTGCCAGCCCGAGTCCCAGCAGCAGCATGAGAGAGGGTATCATTATTTCGTTAAGCATCGGTTTCCTCATTTATAGTTTTTTCCCGAACTGCTCTCAGAGCAGCCTGGAAGTGTAAAGGATCAAATTCAGGACGCAGGTATGGACCCTGGCCGTGGAAATCTGACCCCCCGGTTATAAACATGTCAGCAGCCTGAGCGTAACCCTTCAGCTGCTCTGTCTCCCTGGCGTTGTGTCCGGGATGAATCACTTCTATCCCGTCAAACCCCATTGCCGTGACACTGTCCAGCTCATCAGGCACAACATTCTTCATCGGGTGCGCCAGAACTGTCACTCCCCCGGCAGCATGAACTGTATCACAAACCTGTGAGACCTGCTTCAACTTACGGGGACGCCAGGCAGGTTTCCCCTCAGCAATGTACTCATCGAATACCCGTCTGAAAGATTTTACCTGACCGCTTTCAACCAGCTGACGGGCTATGTGCGGACGACCTACAGATCCTTCATCCAGTTTCAACTTCTCCTCATCCAGATTGAACCCCAGCAGACGCAAACGGGACAGAATTCCCAGATTACGCTGCCTGCGTGCATCCTGATTCCAGCTCAACAGCTGCAGCAGTTCAGAATTGTTGCAGTCTATCGCATAAGCGAGAATATGCACCTCATGCAGCTCGTTTTCACCCTGACGCTGAAACCCGGCCGCCAGCTCAACTGCCGGAATTATCTCCATACCAAGTCGTCGCCCCTCACTCAGTGCTTCTCCAACACCTGCAATCGTATCATGATCCGTAAGAGCCGCCAGAGTAACATCACGACCCCTCAATAGCTCCAGCAGATGGGGAACTTCATACTTCCCATCAGAACAGACACTATGGAGATGCAGGTCAGCGCGAATCATATCTTTCCTCAGCTGACAGGGATGCGGAAGTTTTCCAGCAGATTCAACAGCAATCTGACTGAAGCTCCCTGAGGCCCGGTCTGACCGTTTTTGTTCTTCTTCCAGCTTGTGCCGGCAATATCGAGATGTGCCCAGGGAGTGTCACGCAGATGCGCTTTCAGAAATGCGGCAGCAGTAATCGTGCCACCGGCACGACCTGGAACCGAATTACGCAGATCAGCAATATCACTCTTGACCATTTTTTCGAACTCAGGTGTCAACGGTAACTGCCAGGCCGGATCCCCCGTCTCAGCACCGCTGGCCAGCACCTGTTCTGCCAGATCATTGCTGTTGGTCAGCATACCGGTGAATTCATGTGCCAGAGCAACTACGACAGCGCCGGTCAGTGTGGCTACATCAAGTATTGCCTGAGGTTTGTATTTCTGCTCGGCCCAGCTCAATCCATCAGCCAGCAGCAGACGTCCCTCTGCGTCTGTGTTGAGGATTTCCACAGTTTTGCCGGAATGACAACGGATGATATCTCCAGGCCTGTAACTGGAACCATCAGGCATATTCTCAGCGGCGGGGACTATACCGATTACATTGACAGCAGGCTTGAGACGATGCAGTACGGAAAAAACAGCCAGTACAGCAGCCGCTCCAGCCATGTCTCCTTTCATCTCATCCATTCCTGCACCCGGCTTCAGGGAAATACCACCGGAATCGAAAGTGACCCCTTTGCCTACCAGTGCCACTGTAGGAGCCTGTTTACGTCCACAACTGTACTCCATCGCTATCATATTGGGTTTGTTACGGCTTCCCTGCCCGACAGCAAGGATTCCACCACACTTCTCACGGTTCAGACGAGCAGCATCCAGTACTGTGACCTTTATACCATTTTCCCTGAAGCGTCTGGCAGTTGAAGCCAGGTGTGCTGGTGTGGCCACGTTGCCCGGTTTGATCGCCAGCTCTCTGGCAACATTAACCGCATCACCATAAGCACTGGCATGGCCGGTCAGTTTACGCAGGGAGGATGCCTGTTTTTTGTCTGGTGTGTAGAGGGTAAGTGTCTTCAGGGGATCCGGTTTTGAATCACCCTTGAATTCGTTATAGCTGAACAGACTCATCTGAGCTGCAATAATCTGCGTGTGCCAGACAGCTTCATCTGTCAGGAGGCTCTCCACCGGTTTCAGCAGCATGGTGCTCAGTTGACTGATGCGGCGTACCCTGCTCCAGTTTATCAGCGTTGCAACAGCATTACGAACCTGCTTGAGATCGTAGTCCTCGGCTTTCCCCATACCGATAAATATCAGCCGATCCACAGATGCAGGTTTAAGGAGTATCATGCTCTCAACTACACCAGCTTTTGCAGTAATGTTACCCGATGTAAACGATGCCAGTTGTCTGTCATCTTTCTTTAATATCTTTTTCAGCAACGCTTCGGTTTCACTCTCCTGCCCTTCAAAAAGTGGCAGTACAAGGTTGGCAACCTTGAGTTCACTCCATGGCTGCGCTTTAACTTGAATCTTCATTATTTCCTTTCCGGTCAATTGTACACGCCACTTCAACAGTGTCGTTTAAGCGCATGGAAGTATGAACTCATGCCAGGCGCATATTGTCTATTTAATAAGTACGCCCTTCCGGCGCGGATGTAGTCCTGCTTTGATTGTTTACCTGGTCGGCAATTGCCTCCAGTTCCACCATCACTCCATCAATCAATGCCTCCGGTGTCGACGCACCTGCTGAAACCCCGATCCGTTCATGCTTGCGGACCAGAACAGGGTCAATTTCTGTACGGTCCTCAATCAGAAAAGCAGGTATATCATGTTCACGGGCAATCTCACGCAGGCGATTGCAGTTAGCACTGTTCTGAGAACCGACAACATACACCAGATCGGATTCACGCGCAAGCTGACGCATGGCATCCTGTCGTTTCTCTGTAGCATCACAAATTGTATTACGAATAACAGCCCCCGGTTGCAGCTGTTTAACTTTTTGCATTATCTCATTGAAACGGGTTTGAGATTGTGTGGTCTGACTCACCAGTGCTACCTTTTCCGGCAATGGCAGCAACTTCTGTAAATCGCCCACAGACTGAATCAACTCTATCTGATCACTTGCAAAACCCTGTATTCCGGTAACCTCATCGTGACTGCTGTCACCCAGCAGTAGAATCATATAGCCCAGGCTGGCCAGGTTTTCGACAGTCTCGTGGATCTTCTGAACGAGCGGACAGGTTGCGTCCAGAACTTCCAGCCCTTTTTTCCTGGCGTGTTCGATCACATCCGGCGGAACACCATGCGCGCTGACTACCAGTACTCCATCCGGTGCATCATCCAGCTCGGCTACAGAGTGAATACCTTTATCCTCGAAATCCTTGATGACAGCCCGGTTGTGAACTATCTCCTTGAGAATACTCACCCGTTGATCGCTGCTCCGCGACCTGTCCCAGACCATATCAATTGCCCGTTTGACACCAAAGCAGAAACCTGCTTCGTCTGCACGGATAATCTTCATTTTTTTCTCCAGAGCCGCTATTGTTCCTTATCCAGCAGCTCCTTGACTGTTCCGGCAATACCAGCAGCATCCAGCCCGGTAGCATTAACCTGTTCACTGCGGGTAGCATGCTCAATGTTCACATCCCTGAACCCCAGCTTCCGCAACTTCCCCCGGAACCCAAACTCACTGTAGAGCAGATTCGCCGCCATGGCACCGAAGCCATTGACAATGTTTCCCTCTTCCAGAGTTACCACCAGCTGATAATCTACCAGTTCTGCCAGCCGTTCTCGGTCCATCGGTTTTATATAGCGGCAATTGATTACGGTTGGATTGATACCCTGGTCAGCAAGCAGTGCGGCAGCCCGTAACGATTCCTCCACCAGCGGCCCGACAGCGAGCAGCGCCACATTCTCACCTTCCAGTAATTGCTCCCAACTGCCAACAGGTACCGGTTGATAGCGTATCTCTTCGTCCAGACGGATAACACTCTCCTTAGGATAGCGAATCGCAAACGGCCCGCTAATATCTTCATTGAGGGCAGTGAAAAGCAGGTTTCGCAGCTCATTACCATCTCTGGGTGCGCTTACAGTCATATCTGGCAGACTACTCAGATAGGCCAGATCATACGCGCCCTGGTGTGTGGCCCCATCCTGACCGACCAGGCCAGCGCGATCCAGGGCGAAGATTACCGGTAGCTTCTGCAGATTCACATCATGCTGAATCTGATCGAAGGCCCGTTGCAGGAAAGTCGAATAAATACAGACAACCGGCTTCATCCCGGCAGCAGCCAGGCCGGCGGCAAATGTTACAGCGTGCCCCTCTGCGATACCGACATCAAAAAAGCGCTCCGGCAACTCCTTCTGATAGCGCACCAGGCCTGTTCCCTCAGCCATGGCAGCAGTAATGGCCACTATGCGGGGATCGCGCTCTGACAGATCAATCAGCGTATCGGTCAAGACAGTGTTAAAGGAAGGCATCTTCTTTTCATGGTCAGGGGGAGCGATTTTCGGCTTACCGGAAACACCATGGTAGCTGATCGGATTGCTTTCCGACATTGTCCATCCCCGGCCTTTTACGGTCTTGATGTGCAACATCTTGGGCCCCCGGATATTCTTCATCCGGGTCAGAACACTTTCCAGATCACTCAGTGAGTGACCGTTGACCGGTCCATAAAACTTGAAACCCAGCTCATCAAACATCACACCGGGTTGAACCAGCGTCTTGACGCTTTCCTCCAGTTTGTGTCCTATCTCCCTTACAGTACGGGAACCGACCGGCAGTTTGCCGGCAATATCCCATATCTGATCACGGATCCTGTTGTAGAGAGGGTTACTGGCAATCTCTGTAAAATAGGTAGACAGTGCACCAACATTGCGGGAGATAGACATCTCGTTGTCGTTCAGAATTACCAGTATATCTGAGCCGCTGCGGCCGGCATTATTGAGTGCTTCAAAAGCCATACCACCAGTCATGGCGCCGTCACCGATTACTGCGATCACATGGTTGTCCCCACCCTGAAGATCCCGGGCGCGGGCAAAACCCAGTGCTGCAGAAATTGAAGTGGAAGCATGGCCGGCACCAAAATTATCGTAAACGCTTTCGCTGCGGGCCTGAAAGCCAGCCAGCCCTCCCTGCTGCCTGATCGTCTTCAGCTGTTCGCGACGGCCGGTAAGAATTTTGTGAATATAGGTCTGATGGCCAACATCCCAGGTGATAATATCCTGCGGGGAGTCAAACACACGGTGCAGCGCCAGTGTGAGCTCAACCACACCCAGGCTTGAAGCGAGGTGACCGCCCGTCTGGGTAATCACTTCGATAACGTATTCACGTATTTCCTGAGCCAGTTGAACCAACTGTGACATCGTCAATGAACGAATATCCTCAGGTTTGTTTATATCCTGTAGAAAACTTGTCATCATTACCTCGTATACGCCAGAGCGCAACTTCTTTATGCAAAGCAGCGTTGCTTAGGTTCCCGCCGGGAGCTGGTTCTCCGGGTCGGAACGCAACAACGCTGCCTCTTTATGGAAACGGATCATAGAGATCCGTTGTTCACCCAGAACTGCCGCAACCAGATGATCTGGTCTGGCGGTCCTGCCTTTGTCATGTCTGAATTTCAATCTAAGCTGATCACCAGTGATACTCAACTCTTTAATAAATGGCTTGAGATCAATCACCTGCTCTGATTTTCCACGTTTTCCCCGCCGCTGACGCTTGAAGTCAATCTTATCCTGCTGCATTGCTTCCTGAAGCAACTGACGATCACTTGCGCCATCATCAAGCCAGGATAACAGAAAGTGATTTTCACAGATTTCATTCTGGATTGCTGTCGCTTTGTGTGGAAGCCATCTGAACTCGACTGCTTTCAATCCAGCCGGGAGATAATCAAACAGATTCAAAGGTGATATTTTCTCTGTCAACAGAAGATCTATGTACTCCGCAGTGGAGCTGAACCCATGTGGTAAAGGGGGACCAGCAGCAAATCGATAATGCGGGTTGAAACCCTGCGAGAGTGACAACGGCAATTCTGACAGCCGTATCCCACGTTCAAAATGCTTGAGCAGATCCAGATGTCCCATGAAACGAGCCTCGTCACATCGTTCATAGCGTATTCGTGCCCGAAAGATTTCCTGCGGCTGCGCTTCAGTTTTGTTCTCCACCTGCCCGGGCAGCTTAACTTCCTGAGGGTGAGGTGAAAGACTGCCTACAACCTGTTTGATCTGCTCCGGTGTACAGCTGCCACATCTGTAGCATTTCTCCAGCCTACAGTCCGGGGTGGTCTCGCAACCGTAAGCCAGCTCCCGCTCCTGCAACAGGAACTTCTCCTTTATCAGGCCATGCAAATGGCTCCAGGGTAGTGTACGCTCTGTTGGAATTCTGGCGGATACTTCGCTCAGGGGTAATCCCTCTGCCTCAAAAGACTCCCGCCAGATATCAGCATTGTATTCGCTTGACCACGCATCAAAGGCTGCTCCAGCATCAACAGCACGCTCTACAACCCTGCCATAGCGGCGGTCACCCCTTGCCAGGGCTGACTCCACTTCTGTCACCAGACCATCCCGCCATTTCAGTTCAACACCACGGCTTCTGGGCAGACTGCGCAGATACTCAATTTTGCGGGTAATCTGCTGTGCATTAACCTGCTCCTCCCATTGGAAAGGTGTGTGAGGCTTTGGGGAAAACGGGGAGATAGTAGCACGTACAACAGCTTTACCATAGGCTCTGGAAATCTCACGAACTCTATTTGCCAACCTGACAATTCCGGCCAGATCTTCATCCGTCTCTGTTGGCAGGCCAATCATGAAATAGAGTTTCACACGACGCCAACCGGCTGCAAAGGCAGTTTCACAGGCCTGCAGCAGATCCTCGTCACTGTTATTCTTGTTGATAACTTCCCGCAATCGTTCACTTCCAGCTTCGGGAGCAAAAGTGAGACCGGAACGCTTGAAACGCGCTGCCGCCTGTGCCATCTGTGCAGTAAACATCTCAGGCCGTAACGAGGGAAAGGAGAGAGCAGTTCTTGAGTGAACCGGGTCTTCAAGTTCCCGTGTGATCAACTCTGATAATCCCGGATAATCCCCTGTAGAAAGCGAAAGCAATGATACTTCACTGTGACCGCTGCTGGCGAGCGCCTGACGCATCTGCTCACGGACATCCTGCGGCTCGCGAAAGCGTACCGGACGATACACCATCCCGGCATGACAGAACCGGCAGCCACGGCTGCAACCACGCATCACTTCCACAGCCAGCCTGTTGAACTCTACGTCTATCAGCGGCAACAGTGGTTTTACCGGATAGTGTTCGTTTTTGAGTTCGCTTACTCTTGCTGGAACTATCGGTAGTGGCAGCTCTGTGTGGGTTGGATCGATTCCAGTGTATTCACCATCGCGATACACCGGGTTGTACAGAGAAGGAACATACACTCCACGCAGCTGCGCCAGTTTCTGCAGTAACTGCTCGCGGGTAGTATTGTTCTTCCTGTAATCTCTTACGAGCTGCAGTAACTGTGGCAGTGATTCCTCACCATCACCGATTACTACAGCATCAAAGAAGTCAGCCATTGTCTCACAATTGTAGGCAACTGGCCCACCGGCGATAACCAGAGGGTCATTGGAGCTGCGCTCTGCTGAGCGACGTGGAATTTTGCCCTGATCAAGCAGTCGTAGAACATTACTGAAGTGAAGTTCATACTGCAGTGTAAAACCAACCACATCAAATTCTGCGAGAGGACGGCGGGATTCGAGCGAATAAAGGGGTATGTCATATTCTGCCATCAGTTCTGACATATCCCACCAGGGGGCGTAGACTCTCTCGGCTGCAGCCCATTCAAGCCCATTTACAATGTGATACAATATGCCAAAGCCTACCGAGTAACTCATCCCCATTTCATAGGTGTCAGGATAAACCAGAGCCAGTCGCACTTCAGCCTGCTCTTTTGTAACAGTATTGAGTTCACCGCCGGTATAGCGCCCGGGTTTCTCAACCCGCGGCAGGATATATTCATCCAGTAGACGGTTCTGGTTCTTATTCATCTCACCGGTTACTCCTGAATCCCGGAAAACATTATTGACGCTTCCCGACAGACAATCGTACGGGTATCATCAATTGAAGTCTCTACCGTAGCACCTGCAGCCTGTGCATGGCCACCCCCACCCAGCCTTAAAGCCAACTCATGGATAGAACGTCCTTTGCTGCCCCGCATGGTAATCTTTGTTTTACCATCGGTAGTCGGATAGATAAACAGGGCAACTTCAACCCCACTGACCTGCAGCAGGAGGTTAACAAAGAGATCGGTATCTGTAGACCCGGCTCCTGTATCGTGATACATTTCCCTGTCAATATGCATGACGGCACATCTTCCCTCTTCCAGAACCTCCACCGTAGCCAACGCTCTTCCCAGCAGGGCAAGCCCTTCTACCCGGCGATTGTGATACACTTTTTCACAGAGCGTATCAGGACTTATACCTGTTGACAGGAGTTCCGCGCCGATCTTCAGCGCGTTGGAATTGGTGTTGCTGAAACGAAATCCACCTGTATCAGTATGTAACGCTATCCAGAGCCCTGCTGCAACCTCCTGACTTACAGGCCAGTTCAGATTGCGTGCCAGCCGGTAAAGCACTTCACCAGTGGCTGCTGAAGTGTGGTCGGCCAGGATAATATCACCATCTGTGTCATTTCCCAGATGATGGTCAAGAACAATTCTCACCAGCTTCTGTCTCTGCAGGTAATCATTAACTCTACCCAGTCGATCCACCACTGAAACATCCAGACAGAAAAACAGATCGTAAACACCATCAGGCGGAGTATCCTCTGGATTGCGCAGGGACAGCCCTTCAAAAAGAAATTCAAACTCGCTGGGAAGCAGATCGTGATTCCAGATATCCACAACCAGCCCCTGTTCAGTCAGCATACGGGCCAGTGCCGCTTCCGAACCCAGGCCATCCCCATCAGGACGGATGTGCGTACTCAACAGTACTTTTTTTCCAGGAACAATCAATGCAGCTATTTTTGCCAGCGCATCCTTGCGCATCATGTTCACTCCTGTGTTTATCGCTGCTCGGAAGTCTCAGTTGCTCTCAGGGATATCGCCCAGTAGAAAAGCCTGAATGAAACCATCCAGATCACCATCGAGAACGGCAGTCGTGTTTGAGGTTTCATGGCCGGTGCGATGATCTTTAATCATGTTGTAGGGGTGTAGTACGTAAGAACGAATCTGACTTCCCCAGGCGTTATCAGCCTTGGTGCCTTCCAGTTCATCCTTGCGCGCCTGTTCCTCTTCAAGTTGCTTCTGGTACAGACGGGCATGTAGCAACTTCATTGCGCTCTCCTTATTGCGGTGCTGCGAGCGCTCCGACTGACATTGTGTCACAATTCCTGTAGGCTGGTGTGTGATGCGGATAGCAGAGTCAGTTTTGTTAACATGCTGTCCACCCGCACCGGAAGCACGGAAAGTATCGATCCGCAGATCGGCGGGATTTATCTCAATCTCAATGCTCTTATCCACCTCCGGATAGAGAAATACAGAGGCAAACGATGTGTGACGTCTTGAGTTTGAATCGAAGGGGGAGATTCGTACCAGCCGGTGCACGCCGATCTCAGAACGGAGAAATCCATAAGCATGCTTGCCGTTGATTTCCATCGTAACCGACTTGAAACCGGCAACTTCACCCGGCACTTCATCAATCACTTTTACCTGGAAACGGTTATTTTCAGCCCAGGCTTTGTACATGCGGAAGAGTACCGCAACCCAATCCATGGCTTCAGTACCACCAGCTCCGGAATTGATACTGAGTAGAGCGTTTCGATGATCATCCGGTTGATCCATCTTACTCTCAAACTCCAGCAGGTCGAGATCACGATAGATCTGCTGCAGCATCACCAGAACATCTGCATACTCCGGATCATCCTCTTCCAGCACCTGAAGGAATTCAGCTGTTTCTTCAAAGCTGCCGGCAATGTCGCTGTATCTTTTTACAATGTCCTGCAAATCTGCCAGTTCCTTCAGCAGATCGCGTGCTTTGTCGGGGTTATCCCAGAGGTTTGTCGCTGCGGTTTTCTGTTCAAGGCTGGTTATTTTCTCTTCACAACCGGCAATGTCAAAGATGCCCCCGCAGTTTTTTCAACATCAGGGTGGCATTTTCAATTTGCCGTCTGGTATCTATGTCCATCAGTTCTCTTCCTTTCCAGCAGATCAATCGTACCACAGCATGAAATGCTGCGCTACTGAGTAGAGACAGTATCTAACTGTATATCTTCTTCACTTCGATTCCGGTATAGTAGTGTTCCAGAATCTCTTTAAACTTAAACCCCTTTTCAGCTGCCAGGGTACCGGCGCCGGTTTCGCACATACCTACACCATGTCCATGACCCGCACCATGAATGATGAAATTCAGCGGTTCATTGAGATCAGTGTACTCCACTTCAATGAAAAAGCAGCTTGAGAGCAGTTCTGAATTGCTGAGTACCCGGCGAATATCCATATCACCAGTTATCATGAGATTATTCCGACTGCCAATGATTTCCAGCTCCAGGATACGACCGCTCTTACCGCGCCTGATCGGAATGATCTCGTAAAGAGTGCCAATTTCAACACCGGTCCTGCGTGTTATTACATCCTCAAGCTCACGTCGCTGGTATGTTTCGCGCCAGCGGAAATAACGGCGGGACTGTTCGTAAACCTGTTGACTGCTGCGTACTGTCACATTACAGAAAGTCGAAGGTTCTGTCTTTATCCATTCGCAGGCATTAGTCTCAATAGAGAGATCAACACGGTTACGGCGACGGGCATGATCGCTCTTATCTGCCATACCGGGCAGGTACTTAACCTGCGGGATAGCAAAAATATTCTCACCTGCTTCTAGGTGCCCACCACAGACGGGAGTATACCTGGTATGTGCGACCTGTTTATCAAAAAGCAGTACCCGGCCGCGTGTCATACTGACTGCCTTCTCCTGCAACTCGTGGATTGTGGTTACACCTTTGTACTTCTGGCAATGATCATGTGCACAGAAATCGTAGTCATCCCAGGGATGCTGCAACGCCAGCTCAGCCAGCGCGAGACTTCTGACTGCGATAGCTTTAGCCTTCAGCGCTTCCCGTGGGTAGTCACCATCCTGTTCAGCGGCAATCACTGCCAGCACATAGTCATCAAGTTCCACTTCGTTGATGGCCAGCATCAAACCACCATTCTCCACTCTGAATTCGATCACACCACTGAAATCCAGATCTTCCCTTTCAACCCTGGAATTACCTGAAAACACTTTCGTCTTCAGCAGTGTCAAACGGGATTCAGGTGTCTCCGGAATCAGACGGGCAACATTGTCCACCATGGTATGCTTGTCATACTCCAGATCGAATATTTCAAAACGGCCGGCAGGCTCCTCTATCCGCTCACGGAATATCTCAGTCTGATACTTCTCCAACTCCTGCTGCAGCTCCTCGATCTCCTCTTCAGATTCACAACAACCAACAATTACCTGGTAGCGTCGGTTGTCGTGTACAAACCTTCCAAACTCCAGCTTGCGACCCAGTGTGTGAATTCTGGTTTCATAACCCAGCTCTTCCAGCTCTTTAAGCTGAAGCTGAGCTTCTTCCACATTTGTGAATTCATCAAGTTTTATTGCGAAAGCAAATTTCGCACTGGTACTCTCTTGCCGTTGTACACGCCAGATCCGCTTCTGTGTAACTCGTTGTATTCTCCCTTTTCCATCAGGCAACTCCAGACGATAACCACCTGAGACTTTGAATGTCATCCGCTTCTCGCCAGTGGATACAGCCGTCCTGAATACAGGAACTGTTTTCCGGGAAGTAGATTTACCGGTGCGACGTGTTGCTGAACCGGTAGTTGTTTTTTTCTGCGTCGGCATGCTTGCTCCCTTGGTACACTACAGCATATGATTTGAAGATCATTAATAATAATATGATATACTGCAAAAGTCAAGGAGGTGGGAAATTCAATTCAGGGGGTGATATACATGAAGCTGTTGTATCGACTATGAAGCAGCCAGTTCCTCTAACAAATGAACCAGGCTCACACTGCCACGCTCGTATACATCGAGGTTGAAATTCTCATTGGGACTGTGTATCCGGCTGTCAGGCAGACCGAAACCGATTAACAACGGAGGTATGTCCAGCATTCGCTGGATATCAGCGACGACAGGAATAGAGCCACCCTCCCGCAACAACACCGGCTCAACACCGAATCCACTTGCAAGTGCTCGTGATGCAGCCCCGACAACAGAACTGTTCCAGGGTGTTAAAACAGGATAGCCCCCCGCAAAACGGGTTATCTCAAGCTGTACCCCTTCTCTGACCTGCTCCTTCAGGAAGTTCTCCAATAGTTCCATCACCCGCTCCGGTGTTTGATCGGGGACCAGCCTGAAACTTATCTTGAACATTGCCCGGGACGGCAATACCGTCTTGGCTCCAGCATCTGTGTAACCACCCAGCAGACCATTTATCTCGCAGGTGGGTCTTGCCCCCATCTGTTCCAGTTCAGTGAAACCAGCCTCTCCAGCCAGCGCATCAACACCGAGCTCCCGTTGAAATTCCTCCCTGTCAAAAGGCAGTCCGGCAAGTTGCTCCCGCTCCGCTTCAGCCAGCGGAATCACATCATCGTAAAAATGGGGGATGGCGATCCGTCCCCTGTCGTCATGCAGCAGATTTATCAATCGGGCAGCCTCCTGCAAGGGATTGAGCACAGCCCCGCCGAAGATACCGGAGTGCAGGTCCCGATTGGGGCCGGTCAGATTGACTTCCAGGTACGCCAATCCACGCAGGCCGTAGCTGATAGCCGGTTGATCGGGATTGACCATGTTGGAATCGGAGACAACCAGCAGATCAGCCTGGAATCGTTCTCTTTCCCTCTCCAGCAGTACCGGCAGATTAACTGAGGCGATTTCCTCCTCCCCTTCGATCAGGAATTTCACATTCAGGGGAAGGGTTCCCCGGCTCTGCAACCAGGCACGAACAGCCCGGATATGCATGTGAACCTGGCCTTTGTCGTCGCTGGAACCGCGGGCAACCAGATGATTATCTATAATCTGTGGATCAAACGGATCAGCGTGCCACAACTCCAGAGGATCAACCGGTTGCACATCATAATGACCGTAAATCAGGATAGTTGGCGCATTTTCTGCATGTAACCAGTCAGCGTAAACCGCCGGATGTCCACCGGTCTCCAGAATCTCAACATGCTCCAGCCCTGCTTCACCGAGTATATCGGTGAGAAAACCTGCACACTCTCTCAGTTCAGATGCTTTTTCCGGCAGAGTCGATACCGTCGCCATCTTTACGAACTGCTGCAGTTCCGCCAGTGCGTTGCTGCTGTCCTGCTGAAGCTGTTGTATCACGTCCTGCACTGTTTCTCCTGCTCTGGTAGCCTGTCAGGCTGATTTCCCAGAAAGATGTCTCACAAATCTGATTTTCCGTACAACAGCTGTTACTGAATCCCATAAGGATAGTTTCCCCAGGGGCCAGCATCTGGAAGCAGTCCTAATTCCAATGGCAGAAAGTCCGGTTCCACATTTCCGGTTATCTGGAAATGACTCTGGATGAGGTCGCTGTCAGTTGTATTCCAGTAATTGTACTGCAGAAAGAGCTGCATATCGTCCGGTACATGGCTGACAACAGTAAGAATCGGATTCAGCACATTTCCCCGCAGCAGATTATTTTCCTGTATGAAAAACGCTTCATACGAATTAGTAAAAGTGAGTCGAAAATCGAGAAGCACTGTAGCGTGAAATGTGTTTCTTGACATAGCAAGGCTGTCAGGTGTGTCCAATCGTACAGTTTCCCAGGTTGTTCCACTGAAAACATTGTTCGTGACAGTACCCCGGCAGTTTTCATGAATGTCGAGCGCCCGGTAGCAGGCTTCGAACCAGTTGTTCTCAAGTTGTAATCTGCAGTTCGGTCCCACCTCAAGACCATTCTCCGACTGCAACATCATAATTGAAGCATTAAGATCAACTGTACCCGTTGCAATACTTATCGCGTTAGCATTGTAGGAGAAACGCAAATTTGTCAGATAGAAATCACCTTCACCATACAAGGCACAACCATTGTCAACGAAGATCGAATGGGAAAGAGTGATATCGCCACCATCACTGAATGCCAGAGCGGTATCGGCATGCATGAAGAGAGCCCTGTCCAGCAGGAATGGCTCGATCGGATCATGAAGCCTGATGCCCTTCCATTGAGGGTCACCAACTATCTCCTCACGTCCGAGGAAAAGGACCGGCTGCCCCGCACTGCTGCTGATGTGGAGACTGCCACCGTTGACTGTGATACCGACATCTGGTGCAAAACGCAGTTCGGTACCCTCGGCAATGGTAAGGGTAGCACCTTCACCAACGATAATCTCATCCGTCACTTCATAGATATTCAGGGTAAGAGTTGTATCACTCAACAGATTCAGTCCATCAATCACAGAACCGCTGCGGATACGCACCACCGGATTCTCCAGATCAGCACGGATCAGAAAACGCTGAGTCGGAACTGTGTTCCCCTCCACCCAGAGCACATAATCCGCTATTGGTATTGAATCGAATGACAGTGTGTTATTGTCAGGTTGATCGGTGTAGGCCTGCTCAAAATCAGCAGACAGAGCGGGTAGAGTGACCAGTTCCGCCGCTGGACCCAGGTTGGGATAGATGCTGCGAATCTCTTCCAGATCAGGTGCTGAAGGGTATTCAAAGAGATAGTAGTGCAGATCGCTGAGAACTATACCGGCATCCGACTGGAGAGTGATCTCAACATTAAAGGAATCGACTTTAGAATCAGGAGAACCACCATGGCACCCGATGAGTGTCAGCAGTAATGCGGTAAACATTGTGATACGCAGATAGGTTTTCATAATCCCTCCTGTGGGTAGCAGTAGCGTCATGTGTAGTTGGATTTGTATTTTATCACGTGGCTTTCTAAATTGCAAAACAATCATCCCGGTCAGCAAACAGGATAGGAATGAAACCTGATTCAGAAACAGCTTCCTTCAATCTGCTCGATCACACCGGTGACACCGGGTTGATCCTGCGCGCTCCATCATTAACGGAACTGTTCAGGCAGGCTGCTCACGGTTTCTACGCCGTTCTGCTGGAAAATCCGGCAGCTGTTTCTGCCAGAGATGTACAGGAGATAACGCTTGAAGAAGATGATGTTGAAACACTGCTGGTCAGCTGGCTTACAGAACTGAATTACCATTTCTCTGTTCTGGGCAATCTGTACCGGGAGTATGAACTGGAGATTTCCGGAACACAGCTGAAGGCAGGATTATCCGGTAACAAGTTCGACCCCGAGCGGCATCAGCTGCTGCGTGAAATAAAAGCGATCACCTTCCATCAGCTGGAAGTGCGTCAGATCGAGGATCAGAACTGGACAGCACGAGTCATCTTCGATATCTAAAACAGCAGTTTACCATGAATAATACCAATAGAGATATGCTGCAGCGACTCGCACCGGGTGTCTGGGAGCTGCCACGCCGTGAGGGGATGCTGGTTCCGGGGCATATCTATGCCAGCGAAGATATGCTTGAAACTATCACCCGGGATAACGCACTGCAGCAGGTGCGCAATGTAGCCACGCTGCCGGGTATCATTAACGCTGCGATCGCCATGCCTGATATCCACTGGGGGTACGGTTTTCCGATCGGTGGCGTGGCTGCTTTCTCCATGGAGGATGGGGTTATCTCTCCCGGTGGTGTCGGGTATGATATTAACTGTGGCGTGCGATTGCTTTCCAGCAGACTGCAGCTGGAACAGGTTCGTCCTCATTTGACGGAACTTCTGAAAACTCTCTATCAACAGATTCCGGCCGGTGTGGGAGGCAGTGGACGACTGCTACTGAAGGAGCAGGAGCTCAAAGCGGTACTGCGTGAAGGTGCAGCCTGGGCAGTGAAACAGGGTTATGGTGTCGAGAGTGATCTGGACAGGATCGAGGAAAATGGCTGTATCAGGAATGCAGATCCGGCAGCGCTCAGTGAAAGAGCACTGGGCAGGGGGCGGCCGCAACTGGGCACACTGGGCAGTGGCAACCACTTTGTAGAGGTAGGGTATGTAGCCCAACTGTTTGACCGGGCTGCTGCTGAACGACTCGGTTTGAAAATGGGCACTGTTACAGTTACAATCCACACCGGTTCCCGCGGTCTGGGTCATCAGGTTTGTGATGACGCCATCCGCGATATGCTGCGAGCCTGTGAAAAGTACCATATCGAGTTGCCGGACCGGCAGCTTTGCTGCGCACCGATCAGATCACCGGAGGGGCAGGAGTATCTGACAGCCATGAATTGCGCGGTCAATTTCGGTTTTGCCAACCGGCAACTTTTGACTCATCAGGTCAGGAAAGCTTTCAGGCAGGGCTTACGGCTTACAGAGCAGGATGCTGCTCTCAATACCGTTTATGAAGTAGCACACAATATCGCCAAGATCGAAAAACATCTGGTGGATGGTAAACAGAAACAGGTTTGTGTACACCGAAAAGGGGCTACCCGTGCTTTCGGCCCCGGCCACAGCGCCCTGCCCGCCTCCTTACGTGACCTTGGCCAGCCGGTGCTGATCCCGGGTGACATGGGCCGCTACTCCTGGGTGATGGTCGGCAGTGAGCAGGCGATGCGTTCTACTTTCGGTTCCGCCTGCCATGGTGCCGGGCGGATGATGAGTCGCAGGCAGGCCTTGAAACATGCCAGGGGACGCTCTGTCATTGATGAACTCGCCGGCAGAGGGATTGCCGTCATGGCACGCAACAAGAGTACGATTGCCGAAGAGATGCCGGAGGCATACAAGGATGTAGCACAGGTCGTCACAGCGATAGAGGAAGCGGGAATTGCCCGCAGCGTAGCGCGCCTGCGTCCCTTAGCAGTCCTCAAAGGATGACAGCCTGCCCTATTTTACAAAGATACGCACCTGATTGCCTTTTTCATCGTCAACTTCAACCAGATTTCCATCCACACCATCGTGAATGGCATCGAAAATCTCATCCAGGTTTATCTTCTCACCGGCTACATCTACTACATCATCCGGTACAAAACGCATACCAACCTTTGCCAGTGCCAGAGGGATCCGGATATTTACCTTCTTCTTGCCATTCTCGACCACCACGATGTATATCATGCGGGGTTTACGGAACAGCCCACCTCTTTTAGCAGGCAGTCCTGAAATATCAATTTCCGCTTCCTGCGCCACTTCCTGTTTCTGGTTAAGTGCATCCAGCAGTTGCTGTGCTTCTTCAACCGTTACTTTACCTTCGGCCAACATTTCCAATACCTGTTCTTGTTCAGTCTTCATCATTCTCTCCCATCTGGTCATTGCGCAACCGGCGAATCGCTTCCTGCGCATCGATTTTTCCTGAGCTCAGTTCCCTGAGAACCTTTTCATCACTTTTACTTCTAAGCTCGGTTTCCATAACATCCACCTGTGCTCCGAGCAGCTCAACAATCCTGCGTAAACGGGATTTGACGGTGGGATATGAAATTCCCAGGCGTTTTTCTACCTGTTTGATACTTCCCCCACAGACCAGGAAGGTGATTACGAAATCTTCTTCCGCTTCACCCAGTATATCGAAAGTACGTGGTGGAAAATTGCCGTTTACACCTGTACCACATTCCGGGCACTGATAGCTGCTGATCTGCAGTTGATTTTCACAAACCGGACATTCAGTTTTAAACATGCGACCTCCTTTTCTGAATTATTTTGACATTTAATATTGTATATGTCAAGTTTTATCTCTCTTTTTATTAATTATGGTAATAATCGAATGGTATATATTTACTTCATAAGAGTGTTGCCTGGAAGAATGTGGGTATGGATTCCCGGATTGAGAGCTATCCCTGGTGAAGTTACTGGAAAACTGCTCTGGTTAAGAAATGATGCGATCAGAACTTCCGCTGCACCAGGAAGTTGAATGTACGCAGCGGTTCCACACGCCTTTCCAGACGCTGCAGATCCTGATTGAAGATGTTGTCAACCCGAAGCACCAGCTCCCAAACGGAGAGCTTCCTGCCAAGGGAGGCGGATGTCAATGTGTAGGGGTCGAGATCCCTGAATCCCAGCGAGAGATGTGAGGTGTTAGCTGCCAGCGTATACTGCCTGCTGCCATACTGCAGTGTGATGTCACCGAAGTATTCAGCTCTGTCCAGTGATACGCGCAGATAACCGGCCAGCAGTTGACGCAGTGGCAGAATCAATCCCTCGTTGATATCACCTGCAGTCCTGTTGCGGGGGTCCTGTAGCTGCAGACTACCGCTGCAGGTGGCCTGTGGTTTCAACTGATAACGGAAATAACCGGTCAGTGATTGAATCAGGGCGCGATCCAGGTTTACGGGCCGGTAGACATTCCCGTTCCCCCGCTGCCAGCGAATCAGATCCCGTGACAGTTTGTGGGAATATTCCAGCTGCCAGGTCAATCTGTCACCGCTCTGCAGCCATCCGGCACGCAGCTCGAGGAACCGTTCCGGCAACAGGTCGGGATTGCCCCGCACCTGAAAGGCCTCCAGCGGAAACTGTGTTGCAAATGCCGGATAATGCAAGCCCTGTTCAAGACCGAGATGAAACTGCCCCTGCCCCAATTGGCTGACGGTACTGATACCAACAAACGGGTTGAGTTTACATCGTGGTGTCAGCACTGCTGCTGCACCTGCTTTGATCTCCAGAGCAGGAAAGTTTGCGAAAGCAGGTATTTCTAAAGCTCCACCACCCCTCAGTTGCCTGCGACTTCCACGGTTTTTCGGTACCGTACCAATTTCGTCGTTGAACCGGTATTCGTTATTTACAGCTGCCAGAAACAGATTGCTGTAAGGAAGGTCGAGCTCCCAACCCAGGCCGCTGTCCAGTTGCAGATAACTGGTGGCGATTGACAGGGGGGAGTTTGCTGTCGCGGGGGCATCGTAAGCTACACGGTTTGCATTACCATATAATCGCAGATTCTGACGTTTTCCTGTCCAGGTGCCACTGACCGATAACTGCAGATTGGACTGCCGCAGTCTGGTGTCACCAGGCTCATCGATTAAAGGGGGCAATCCACGCTCACCGGCACTGACAGCGCTTCTCATTTTCAATTGCTGGTGGTTCCAACTGACAGCAGACTCACAATGCAATTTGTCACCGTTTCGCTGACGTACCAGCCTGCCCCCTGCAGCGGGATCGTGGAAAGGATATCTGCCGCTGGAATAACTCCCACCACTATTGTAGCTCCAGCGAGTATGATTACCGCTTAAACCGGCTTTGACGGCTGGCAGGGAACTCATGGAATAATAGCTGTTATCCATCGTGGGATCATCGAGGGTTACAAAGTTAACCACACCACCACCGGTGCCACCGAACAGTGTCTGACCGGCCCCGCGTACAACTTCCACTCTGCTCGCATCAGCCAGTGGTACTGTTGCCAGATCAACTGAAGCACTGCCCCCGGGATTAAGCGGAACACCATCCACACAGACGAGTACCTGTTCCGCCGGGCAACCATCAAGCAAGATCACCGTCCCGTCACCACTGCCACGCTGTAAGCGCACACCGGGGATTTCCTCCAGTTTACGCAACCGGGTTTCAGTATCAGCGGCTGATGGAAGCTGTTGCCGGAAGAGCGGACGCCCGGACTCGATCACGATTGAGCTGCCTGAAACAGTTACCTGCAGACTGTCACTCTGCCAGACATGGAGTTCAAGTTCCAGCAGCAGGTGGGGATTCTGGAAAGTGGAAATCGGTAGTTGCCGTATGGTTCTGGTCTGGTAAGCGATATGGCTTATCACAACTGTGTAGTTGCCATCAGCAACTGCTTCAAGCCGAAAACGGCCGTCACTGTCACTGCTGGTGCCCCGGTTAACCCCTGAGATGGTTATCGTTGCACCGTTGATAGCAGAGCCGTCATCCGCGTCAACCACACGGCCACTGAGCACTCCTGCGGCGTTGCAGAGCGCAACGGTGAGCATCATCAGCATGATTTGCAGTACAATGCGGTACATCATGTTGCAAACTAACTGGCACCGATAAGGTGGGCAAGAAAAACGAACTGCAGCGACTCGCTCATTAACTTAAAAGAGCTGCAGGAGGCATTACAACTTCCATCATACACACAGAAACTTTATTGTTCAATTGAGAGCATTTTTTGAATTCCAGAGCGTAAAAATGACACAAAAGATGTTGATTTGTTCTTGTAATAACGCAAATAATTCACTATGATTTTAATAACAACTACCCAACCATATGCAAAAAAATAGCTTTTCTTCCAATCCTGCGTTGCAGCACTATGCGCAACGGGAATACCAGTTGTGTATTTCCTCTGTGGATAGACAGCTGCCTGCGCTACACGACGATTTTGCCCGCAACTATCTGATGTTGGTGCGGGGGAATGCGTTGCTGCAGCTGGGTCAGAACCAGCAGGCAAGAGAAGCGTTCTTCCTGGTTTACCGCAATTGCCGACTGCTCGACTTCAAGGGTGAGTTGGCTGATGTTTCCTCCCGTGCACTACTCAACGCCGGCCTGGCGACCAAGAACATGGGTGATATGAAAACCGCCATCCAGTTTTACCGGCAGGCACTGACAGAAGGTTACATTGTTGCCCCGGAAGATGTCAGCCGGGTTCAGAATATGCTGGGTAATGCTCTGATAACGATTGACCCCGATGCAGCCTGGGAACACCTGCAGCAGGCTTATGAGATCGCTGTGCGTCATGATTTACCACGACAGCGGTTGATGGTACAACTCAACATCTGCGACTTCCACATAAGGCAGAAGAACTACAAGCTGGCAGAGGAGTTGCTGCAGCAGGAGATGGATATCTTTTCCTCTGACCAGTACCCCGATATCAGTTCCCGTTACCTGTTCAATCAGGCAACACTTCTCCACCTGCAGGGAAAGCATAACCAGGCTGTTCCCGCTCTGAGGAAACTGCTGCAGCAGAATCCTGCCAGAAGTGATCAGATCCGCCTGTTGACATACCTGGGACTCAGCCAACATCAGCTTGACAGGAAACAGGCTGCGCGCCGTTCACTTGAAAAAGCCAGAGCTATGTCAGGTGAACAGGAGATGGACAGCAGCTTCCTGGAACATGCCTGCCAGCAGGTTCTTGGTGAGGAGTACTGTCAGGATACACACCTTGAACTTGCCAACACACTCTTCCACCGTCACGGGATGATAGGTGTGTCTGCAAGTCATCATCGTTTAATGACCGATATCGATTCACTGGCTGACGCTAACAGCCCGCTTCTGGTGACAGGTGAGACAGGTACCGGCAAAGAGCTGGTTGCACGAGCACTGCATAATGCCAGTCAACGCCGACAGAAGCCTTTCATACCGGTTAACTGTCCCGCCATTCCGGAAACACTCTTTGAATCAATACTCTTCGGCCATCGCAAGGGTTCCTTTACTGGCGCATCAGAAGATCGCATCGGCCTGATTGAAGCTGCTGCTGATGGCACGCTGTTCCTCGATGAATTTGGTGATCTGCCACTATCCATCCAGCCAAAACTGCTTCGTTTCCTGGAAAGCGGTGAATATACTGTCATGGGCTCGCAACAGGTGAAACGCTCCCCGGCACGTATTGTTTCCGCAACAAATCGTGATCTTGACGAACTTGTCAAATCTGCCAGTTTTCGTCAGGATCTGCTGCAACGAATATCAGTTTTTCGCATACATGTTTCTCCTTTAAGAAATCATATTGAAGATGTATATTTCTTAGCGTCAGGTTTTCTGGACAGACTGAATGAACAGTATGAAACCAGGAAATCCCTGGCTACTGAAACCGTCCTGTTGCTGGAAAAACACAGTTACAACGGTAATGTCAGGGAACTGAAAAACCTTATGCTTCGGGGATATCAGAAGGCGCGTACTCTGATTGAACCACAACATCTCATGTTGACGAATGCAGCTGAAACTTCCGACAACCCGTCTGCGGATCTGAAACTTGAGCAGGCTGTTGCGGACTTTGAACGGCAGTTCATAGAGAATAAGCTGCAGGAACATGGGGGAGTTCGCGAGGTGTCTGCCCGTGAACTCGGGATTACATTAAGAAGCCTGAAGTATAAGCTTCAGAAGCTGGGTATCGACTCCCAGGCTTTCAAATCGTCAAGTGACAGGAAGAGAAAACTATGAAACCTCGTGTGTTTACAATTCTTCTTTCATCCATTATTCTGCTTCTGATAACAGGCTCGCTGGCGATGGGTGTTAATACAACTGACCAGGTTGACTTTTCTGATGGAACAGAGCCCGGTACGCTCAATCACGTAGCTTACCGCAACACCAGCAAAGTATCAGGTGAGACAATTACACTTAACCCCACCTACGAGCTTCACCTTTATGTCGATTCCCCACCTGAAGAGAATTCAACCATTATTCTGGCCGGTGGTGAGCTCTTCTTCGAGGCTTCTGTGCCTGAGCGTGATGTTCATATATTTGGCAGCTCCCTGCTGACTGAAGAGATACTCGCCTGTTTTGAGCTGGATGTTTTCGAGGGGGCAATCCACTATATCGGCGCAGAACTCAGTGATATCATCAGCATCCCCGAGGTCAGTAGTAATCTCACCGTGCAATTTGAGGATTCCTGGTTACGCGATACCGAGCATTCCCTGGAAATCAATGGTGGAACATTCAATGCCATCAGCACGATTTTCGAAGCCGGGGTTCCTGCACTGATCGCTGACGATGATAGTCAACTTGACCTGTCTCATTGCATATTTCTGACTGCAGAAGCGATATCAGTTTATCTTGAGCATTGCAACTGCAGTATCGACAATGGAATATTCCTTACCAATGAAATAGCTATTCTGGCCGATAGTGGTTCCACTCTGGATATCACATCCACCATTTTTCAGGGTAACGGCACAGCTATTCAGGTTACTTCCGGTGATGCTGTTGTAGATGTCCACCACTCCTCATTCTGGGGGAACTGGGACTATGACATCGTAAACAACTCTGTGAACACTGTAAATGCTCAGCAGAATTTCTGGTACCCGGGTGATTGTATAGGTACAGGGGAGATTCTGGTCGATGATCCGCTACCAGGCAGCCCATGTGAGCCGGAAGAACTGAGTGACGAACCGATAACCATCGTTCCAATTCCGCCTCTGGCTGATGGTGACGAACCATTGATGTGGGATGCAGCCGGTAAGTATGTAGCCTCAGGTCTGCCCGCGAGTCCTACATATCGCATATATCGTAGTACCGACCCCTATGGTGTCTACCACCCGGATAACCTGTTACATATTACGCAGGAGAGTTCATGGCGTGACCCGGATCCTCCGGCATTCAGCGCTTTCTATTGTGTTACCTACGCTGTTAACAGATAGATTAATATCCGGTCACAAGCCCGCTCCAGGGATCAGCATCTATGTTAATCTACCGGCACTTTCCTCAAGCAGTTAAGTACTTCTGTTTCAGGGATTTCCCCCTGTACACACCCCTGCCCTATACCTTTAAGTAATACCCAGAGCTGATCACCATGACGGCGTTTCTTATCATGACGCATTGCTTTCAGCAGCGATGTGCTATCCTGTCCGGATAACAAAGGCAATGACAACCGGTTCAGTACAGTTTCGATTCTCTGCTGCTCTTCAGCATCCAGCATTCCTAACTGATTTGAGAGTGCCGTTGCCGCGATCATACCAGATGCTACTGCTTCACCATGTAACAGTCTGTTTTCACTGACATGCTCGATTGCATGCCCGACGGTATGTCCGAAATTGAGCAACATCCTCAAGCCCGCTTCCCGCTCATCATCTCTGACAATGTCGGCCTTCAGTGTGATACAACGGGCAATAATGTCAGCCAGAAGTGGATAGTTCAGCTCTTCCAACAGTAGTGGAACAGTTCCCTCCAGCTTTGTGAACAGTTCTCTATCAAGCACACATCCGTATTTGATCACCTCAGGTAATCCGTTGACAAAGTCCCGTCGCGACAAAGTTCTCAACAGCTCCGGATCTATCAGAACAGATTCAGGTTGATGAAAAGCGCCTATCAGATTCTTCCTGCCCCGCAGATTGACAGCGGTTTTCCCCCCGACTCCGGAGTCGACCATTGCCAGCAGAGAGGTCGGCAGTTGAACATATCGAATACCACGCATCCAGGTCGCTGCGACGAAACCGGTGATGTCACCCACTACACCGCCACCCAGCGCAATCAAGAGGCAATCACGATCACATTCCAGTTCATGAAGATTGTAGTACAGTTTTTCGATAGTCTGCAGGTTCTTATTCTGCTCACCCGGTTCCAGCACAACCATTGAGCAGGGAATACTGCCGGACTCATGAAGAGTCGTGAGCAGATCATCACCCCATAGCCGGGCGATATTGCCGTCGGTAACAATTACCTGTCGGGAGGCTGAAGGTAACAGCTCCGGCAGACTGCTGTTATGCATTAAACCGGCCTGAACAGCTATATTGCAGCGCCTCTCACCCAGCTGTAGATCATATTCATACATGGGAGTTCTCCAGCATATTCCGTATCACCGCTACTACCTGTACCGGTGTTAGTTTATCTGTGTTTACTACAATATCCGCAGTCTGGAGATACAACTGGTGGCGTTCCCTGTGTAAGTAAGCCAGCTGATCAATCAGACTCTCTGTACCTGAAAGCAATGGACGTGATACATCAGTCATGGAAAGCCGCTTCTGCAGTTCTGGCAGCGATGCTTCCAGCAACAGTACTTTGCTGCTGCCAGTTAACATTTGACGATTATGTGAACTGAGTATGACACCTCCACCGGTGGCGATCACGGAGTGACCTCTCTGCAAAGCTGCAACCAGGGCCTCTTTTTCCCTGGCCCTGAAGGTAGTTTCTCCCTCCTCTAACAATTGCGAAATCTGCATGCTACAGACCTGCTCTATCATCTCATCCAGATCAATGAAGTCCCTCCCCAGCTCTGCAGCTAGCAGCGGGCCAACAGTGCTTTTGCCACTGCCCATCATCCCGGTCAGGACCAGCGGTTTCGTGCCCGGTTCACACATGAGATCTGTTATCCCTCCCGGCCAGCCAGCGACCGGAGGATTGAATATGTCCCTTCAGTTGCTGTAGGGTGTCACCACCGAATTTCTCCAGCAGGGCATCAGCCAGTACCAGACAGGTCATTGCCTCGGCAACTATACTGGCCGCAGCGACACCCCAGGTGTCGCCTCGCTCCTGTGGTGCCTGTGCGGGACTACCTGTTTTCAGATCAACTGATTGCTGAGTCTGCCTTAAGGAAGGTATTGGCTTCATCGCCAGCCGCAGTATTATATCAGAGCCATTGCTGAGACCTCCCTCGATCCCTCCGGCATGGTTTGTGAGGCGGGATACACCTCTGTCAACTGGAACGATACCATCATTGGCTTCACTACCGCGTAATTCTGCTACCGATATTCCTGCACCTACTTCAAAACCCTTCATACCACCCAGTGACATCAGCGCAGCGGCCAGGCGTGCCTGCAGTTTCAGATCCCATTGCGAACTGCTTCCCAGCCCGACAGGGAGCCCGGCTGCCCTTACTTCCAGCATTCCACCAAGTGTATCACCCTCTTCTCTGGCCTTTTCTACAGCATCTGCCATCATACCGGACACCAGTGGATCGAGACAGCGCATTTCTGAACCGTCAGCCTGTACATTTATCTCCATTGGTGTCAGCCTGTCATACTCGTTCAGATCACGGATATCACCAGCCTGCAGGACTCTGCTGCCAACAGCTATTCCCAGTTCCTTAAGCAACCGGCGACAGCAGGCACCGATTGCCGTTCTCATGGCGGTTTCGCGGGCAGATGCTCTCTCGCTCACATTCCGTGTATCTTCAGTGTCATACTTCAGACAACCGGCCAGGTCAATATGGCCGGGCCTGGGGATGGTCATCTCTGCTGCCTTCTCATCGGCAGCAACAACAGACATCACAGTTGACCAGTTATCATGATCACGGTTGGATATCAACAATGCTACAGGAGATCCGATTGTGAAGCCCTGCCTGATGCCACCGGTGATCTCCACACGATCCTGCTCGATACTCATACGGGCACCCCTGCCACCAACCTGACGTCTGCGGCGCAGCTGCTGCTCTATCATAGCTGCTGTGAGCTCCAGCCCGGCAGGCAGACCCTCCAGAATCCCGGTCAAACCAGGTCCATGTGATTCACCGGCAGTAAGAAATCTCAGTTTTTTCAGCACTGTATTCCCTTCCCGTAGTTTTCAACTCACTTCAGAAGCTGTCCGAGCAGTCTGTCGAAACCTGGACAGGACACAGCTATTGAAGCGGTCTCATCCAGTGAAACTTCACCTTCAGTTATAAGTCCGACTATACGCATGGCCATAGCAATACGATGATCCTTCGCAGTAACCACACACCCCCCCAGCAGCTTATGGCCCCCTTCTATGATAAATCCATCCGGAAGCTCCTCAATCTGCGCACCGAGTTGCTTGAGATTTTGACAGATCACCTCTATGCGATCCGATTCCTTTACCCGCAGCTCGGCAGCACCCGTGACCTGGCTGACACCATCCGCCTGACAGGCAGCTACAGCCAGCAATGGCAGCTCATCAATCACCAGCGGTACTTCGTCCGGTGTGATACAGAATGACTTCAACGCGGCTGGTCCACGAAGCATAATATCACCGACCTCCTCACCACCGGAGCACCATCTCTCCTGCAGGTCCACAACCAGTCCCATCATCTGCAGTATCTCCAGAAAATGGATACGGGTGGGATTGAGTAACATCCCCCGTACCTTTAAACTTGATCCCGGCATTACTGCGCACCCGGTAATGAAAGCGGCCGCAGTTGAGGGATCACCCGGCAGGTCTATAAGAAGCGGCGGTAGCGACTGCTGCAGGGGCTGCAGTGTAAGAGTACCCGCCTTACACTCCAGTGATACACCGAGCATCTTCAGCATCAGTTCAGTATGGTTGCGGGTTGGAATTGTCTCATGGATTATGGTGGTTCCATCAGCACCCAGGCCCGCCAGCAGCAGGGCTGATTTAACCTGAGCACTGGCAACATCCATTTGCAATTGCACACCCTGCAATCTGCTCTTGTCAAGATGCAATGGCAGTGTTCCATCAGTAGCCGATATCTGAGCGCCCATCTTCCTCAGCGGCTTGATTACTCTTGTCAGGGGGCGCTTACGCAGAGAAGTGTCACCATCAAAAGCAGCACTCAGCCCGGCACCGGCCAGTAGTCCTGCCAGCATGCGGACAGTGCTGCCGGAGTTACCACAATTCAGTGTGATGGCGGGTGATTGCAGGTTACCACCTTTAACCACCAGTTCTTCTTTGCGCTGTGAAACCAGCAATCCGCATTCCTGCAGACAGGCAAGTGTGGATCGGACATCCTCACCGGGTGGAAAATTAGAAAGCCGGCACTCCCCTTCAGACAGTGCGGCCAGCATCAGGGCACGGTGTGCGATAGATTTATCGCCGGGCAGAATCAGCTCACCATCGATACGCACCTGACTCCTCCGGGGGTTTCCAACCGTCAAAAGTTAACACACAAATCAGGTATGACAGTTTGTGGATCTTCAGCCGTCTAACTTTCTGTCTACAAATTTAAAGAAGTTACTGTTACAAAGTCTTCCATTTTCCAACCAGCACTCCCAATCCATTTCTGTATTCACCCAGTGAACGCTGCCACCAGGGGGGCTGTAACTGCCAGCGCCTGCTGTCAGATGTCAGTTCCAGTGTACCGGTGAGATCGGTTCGATACAGCTGAACAGCTTTTCTTTCGAACCGCTCAAGAACTTCTGTTGCAGGGTGGCCGTAACGATTATTCAGTCCACAGGATATCAGTCCGTGCTCTGGTTTGACCTGCTCCAGAAATGCATCGCAGCTGGCTGTATTGGATCCATGATGCCCGAGTTTCAACAGTTCGCTTTGCAGAAAGCTACCCCAGATTGACACCAGCATTCTTTCGCACTTCACACCGGCGTCACCGGTCAACAGTACGCTGCAGCTTCCATGTACCGCTTTCAGGACCAGTGAGCGTTCGTTGGCGTTTGCCTGCCAGCCTGCTGACGGACTCAGCAGATAGAGACGATAGCCCGGTTCGCTGATCAGTATCTCACCTGCTGTAACCATTTTCAGAGTAGTTTGCGTACTGTCACAGATTTGTACGATCTCCCTGAAATGAGGATGGTCACGAACATCTGCCAGGCAGAGCGTATCACAGCCGATCTCCCGCAGCACTGACGGGATACCACCAATGTGGTCCATATCAGCGTGTGTCAACAGGATCAGGTCCAGTTTATCAATACCCTGAGTACGCAGATAAGGCACTACCTGAAGATGTCCACGATCAAGACGGCCCCGCTTGACTCCAGCATCTATCAATGTCTCGTGCCCGCCGGGTGATTGCAGAAGTATTGCATCACCCTGACCTACATTAATAGCAGCAATCTCAAACTGAGTACCGGTATGCTGCCACCAGAACAGGGTTCCAGCAGCCAGCAACAGCAATATTGTTTTCTGCAATCTTCGTCTGATACCGGGTAGAAACAGCAGCACCAGTATCATCATTGCCAGTAACAACTGCTCCAGTGCAGGTGCAGGTAGTTGCCAGTTACTCCCGGGTGCTGATGCTGCTCCGGCAATCAACCACTCCAGAATACGCAATGTGAGATTTAATGATCCTCCTGCAGCATCGGCCAGTAGTGGTATATCGGCGCACGCCAGCAGCAACGCACCCTGACCGGTGATTACTGCTGCCAGTGGAATCGCCGGCAGGTTCGCCAGTATACCGATGGGACTTAGTCTGCCGAAGTAGTACATGATCAGTGGTGCCAGTACAAGGAAACAGCTCAGTGAGACAATAAGGGATTGCAGGAGCCAGACGGACAACTTCTTCCCGGGAATTCTTAAACGCACTGCAAGTACAACAGTCAACATGGCAAGATGTGATAACTGAAAACCCACCGTGAAAATTTGGAGGGGATTGTTGAGCCCGACCAGGGTTGCACTCGTCAATAATGAGTGCATGGGTGTCACACCTCTTTCCAATGCCTGGCCCCAGAAATAGACTGTCGCCATCATTACTGCCCTGATTACTGAGGGGCGGCCACCACAGATGAGTGCGTAAAGTGACAGAAGCAGCGGCAACAGAAACCAGCAGGTTTTGCGGGAGATTGGCAGCAGACGTAGCAATCCCAGAATTATGGCTGCGATAAATCCTGTATGAAGCCCTGATACAGCAAGCAGGTGAATGATCCCTGCCTGTACAAACCGCTCTTTCAGATCACCGGACAGCTGATCTCTGGCTCCCAGCAGCATCGCCCCGGCAATTTCAAGCTGTGCTCCTGATAACTGACTACCCAGGCGGTTCAACAGGGTACTGCGAACCTGCTGGTACCAGGGTTCCCGTCCCGGTTCTATCTGTAACTGTTGCACCTTTGTGAACTCTCCGATGATACCCTGCAACTGCCCTCTCCAGCGCCAGTCTGTATCGCCACGATTGAATGGAAGTGACAACTGGCGGTATACTGCCTGGAACCGTAATCTGTCACCGATAGCCGGAGTCTGCCCCGGTTCACAGATCAGCTGATAATAACCCGGCACAGCCCGGCGCCCTTCCTGTGTCACCAGATAGGCTTTGCGTAAAGTTATGCGTGTACCCCAGGAGTATGGTACCGCAGTTCTGACTTCACCTCCCAGATTGTGCTTACTGCTCACTTGAAGCAGCGATGGGGGTGTAAGCAGAAACCAGCGCACCATCCCCAGGCAGAGTATCAGCATCATTCCAAGCAGCAGGAACAGCCGCTGGTGACGAGTGTAAGCCAGTATCAGCAATGGTGTTGTAACCAGTGCCAGCCACAGTGGTGTGTGTGGATTCAGTAACAGTGCGGCGTTCAATAATGGAAGCAGGATTTTCAACCAGAAAATCTGCAAAGCGGAACTCCCCGGGCGGGAGTGGTCACAGTCTGGCAATCAGCAGGGAATATGGAAAGTAATTTCGGTATTTCCCGAGGCAGATATGTATGAATCAGTGGTATGCAACCCGGGGTAACCGGTGCATCCGGTAAGACTCTTAAATCTGGCGCGTGAACTCAAGACGCCCCTCAGCTGTGTCAATTCGTACCAGGCCACCTATCGGCAGTGAAAGACGGGGCGCGCTGTGGCCGTAAGGGATACCTGAAATCACCGGACAGCTGAGAGAACCGAAATACTCCTGAATAAGCTCGGTCGCAGTGAAGGTTGACTTATCCGGATCAGGCTCATCACACGCAATAAAGTGTCCCAGCAGGACAGCTGAGGCCTTTTCCAGCCAGCCACCGTTGGCCAGCATTCTGAAATAGCGATCAAGCCGGAACGGATACTCACCCTGCTCCTCGAGAACCAGTACAAACTTCTCCGGCATTTTCAGGTATGGAGTTCCAAACAAGGAGGTAAAAACACTGAGATTACCACCAACCAGGATGCCCTCCCCACTGCCGGGAACCATAATCTGTTCTCTGCTCAACATCAGCACCTGATCAGATTCCGGTGCAAATCCATGCTTGAGAAATGGAAGCAGTGAATTCCAGGTGATGGCATCGGGCAGATCAGTTAACTCAGTAGCAGCCATCGGTGAAGAGACAGAAGCGACAGCGCTGCAGCAGAAGAGTGCGTTCTGCAATGCTGTCAGATCGCTGTAACCCATCAGAAGTTTTGGTTGCCCGGCCATCTCTGCCCAGGGTAGTTTCGGGAGCAGTCGAGCAGTGCCGTAGCCACCACGGGCAGCCAGAATGACATCGACATCCGGATCGTGCCAGAACTCAAGCAGTGCGTCAAGCCGCTCTGCGTCACTTCCAGCAAGATATCCTGACAGCCGCTCATGGCTCCGGTCGTTGATAACCTGCATTCCCTGTGACTGCAGAAAGTTTACCGCCTGCTCCACCCGGCCAGCCGGTACATTGCCGGCAGGAGCTGTGATAGCTATAAGTGGTGATCTGCTTGCGGGGTACTTTATCACGGTCTTTTCCCGGATTGTTCTACATATTCCGATGTTCACCTTCACTGTCACTGTTAACGAACCGGGTGATACTACACTCTCACACCATTAAGCTGAAACAGATAGCCGAGAGGTTCCTGGTGAAAGGCGATAGTAAAGCGGGTAACAATCATTTCCCTGAGTAATACACGGTCAATAACGACCGGAAAACTGCGATCTGTTGGAGAATTCAGAAACAGCATAACAGCAGTTTCGTCAAAGAGTTCGGTCAGAGGGCGGTAGCGCAGTTCCCCGATCAGTGAATCACTCAATGCTTGTCTGTAACTGCTTGAGAAGGCAAGTAGTGCACCTTCAAGGTCGGTTACCAGCAACAGTTTCTGCTCCTGAGCCAGCCATTCGGTGAAAGCCTCATAGCTGGTAAATTCTCTGAAGTTCGCTGTTAAAGACCGGTCCCCTCCGAGAACCTGCTCCGGCAGCGACCATTCTTCATACTGCCGGCTTATCTCCTGTTGCCACAACTCTCCCTGCTCAGGCTCCAATTGTGGCAGTTCAGTTTCATTGGCCGGCAGGTCCGGTTTCTCAGTTATCGTAACTGATTCTGTATCTGAATCTGTTTCCCGATCAGCGCCGTTATCTGCTTCGGAGGCGGTTGCAGCATCAGCCAACTCCAGTTTCAACTGCAGGTCTCTATTCTCCTCGTTAAGTTTTTCAATTATGGCAGCAAAGACAGCCTGATTCTGTAGAACCGGTTCAGTTGAAACAGGTGGTTTCAGGCCACGGGCGGCTGCTACCAGTTCGCTGTCTTGATCCGGATTCAGAAACAGGTCTTGCAGAAAACGGAAGTGTCTGCGCGCAGGATATCGCTCTTTTCCTGAAGTTGGTTCTCCAGCATTCCCCTCTATCACCACAATGTCCCCAAAGTTGCACCAGCCTTGGGCTACAGGCCTTAATACTCAATCATTCAATACACTCAATCTCGATCCAGTCTGTTAATCTTCTCAACTCGCTTGATATGCCGTCCACCATCAAAAGGTTCCCGCAGGAACAGGTCCAACATTTCCATCGCAGCATCTTCCTGCAACAGATTGGCACCAATTGATAGAAAATTCGCATCATTATGCCTGCGAGCACTGAGTACTGCATCCCTGACCTGACAGGCAGCAGCCCTTACTCCCGGTACCCGGTTGGCTACCATTGCGCTCGCCACACCAATTGCATCGATCATCACACCACGGGAGGAGTCCCCTCTTCCGACAGACTGCGCCACCTGATGAGCATAATCGGGATAGTCAACTGCTTCCTCAGACCAGCAGCCGACATCGTGGACACGAAAACCCTGTTGCTGTAATCTGGCTTTGAGAATCTCCTTCAGGCGGAAACCACCATGATCAGAACCTATCACCAGATCGGTCTGCCTTGAATTATCAGGATGCAAAGAAGATAATCCTGTTCTGTCAGCATCCTGTCGGGAGATCAGTCTGATACCCTTCTGTATGGCGTATTCCCTGGCCTCAGCTGTGATCAGCGTACTGTCTGGATCAAAAAGATATTCTTGAATTGTACCCGCACCACGAAGTGTCTCACGACTGATCAGCTGTTTTGTAGCCATGGTGCTGCTATCTTCTTTTTAGAGGAGGGTTCTCCTGGAATTACTCAAATATGAATCTGGTACCGGTCGGGAAATCACCGGCAGAAGCTGCTATCTCCTCAAACTGCCAGGTTTCAACTTTGCGCTTAATGCAGGTTTCAATTCTGCTGCCAAGTGCTGCATCATTCCAGGTGCCTTCAATACTTATTCTGTCAACTGTACCATTTGCAAGAATTGTCCAGTATAGTTTAATACTGCCTGCCAGATCACGCTTACGGCGCTTGTTGCGCTCGTAGCAGGTCTGAACGCCTTTCTGCAGCTCTACCAGTCGGGCAAGGATGGATCTCTCACTGCGAGCAGTCGCAGTTCCAGCCCCGCTGGAGGTATCACCAAATATCTCACCAACAGACACACCACCGACAGAAGCCAGCTGCCGTAGCTCGGCTGCACTCATGCTGGAGAAATCTATGTCGACACCTGATCCCTCGCCCTCACCGGCCGCCAGGCCACCACGGATTTCACGAATAGCCTCTCCCTGGCCACCTGTATGAATTGAGCCTACCTGATCTACATTTACCGCACCGGATGAACGCACATCTGTATCAACCAGTCCTTGAGCATCACCGGTAGCATAGTCACCACCGACAGCAGCAAAAAGTCCCGTCTGTGCTGCAGCCTGTTGTGCTGCTGCCTGCCGCTCTGTGCGTGCCGCCTCCTGCTGGCTGCGACGTTGCTGACGGGAGACAACTGTCTCCTGTTGCTGCTCAATAGGTTCGGCCGGCTGTTCCTCGACAGCTTCTTCACCCTCTTCTTCCTCACCCGATCCGTCTGCGAGATCCTCACCCGGGAAGGCTTCTTCCACCGGTTCAATATCCGGTGGGGCGAGAACATTGAACACCCGGCGCTGGAAAGCCAGTGTCTCCTCCTGAGTCATTTCCCTGACTGGCAGGGATTGCAGGTAAATGAGAACAACCAGCTCAATCAGGAAGACCAGAAGGAAAATGCTCCAATAGGGCTTGTCGAGTTGAGCCCAATGGTCGCGCTTGTAATCTTTTATACTAAAAGCAGGTGCTGACATGCCTAATCCTCTTTTAGAACTACAAAGTCAGTCTGGGAGAAACCAGCCCTGTAACAGGTTTGCAGTATTTTCAGAATGGCGTTGTATTGTACCTGGGCATCGGCAATAATATTGATTTCCCCGGTGAATTTAACCCCATACTGTTCACGTTCTCTTCCCAATTCCGCTTCACTTTCCAGAAACGCGGACAGACCTGGAAGTACCATGGCTGCCGGATCATCAGACTCTGCGAGTAGAAGATCCATACCCTCAAAACGTTCAACTCTCTCACCATCCTTATCCAGCCAGACCGCCTCAGCGTCGACAGCCAGCGTCAGGACCTTCTTGGGAGAGGTCGCTGTTGTGGAAGTGGGCATATTTATGCCTTCCACATCCTGAATCAGCATACCGGTAGAGGAGTATGATTTTATGAGAAACAGCAGAATGATGGTCATCAGGTCCATCATGGAGCTCAGGTTAAGGTACTCACTTTCCTGTACCCGTTTCTTCAAAGTTGTGGGTGCAAATGCCATACTATAACCTCGTTAACTGAGCTTGCCCAGGAAAGGAACCGGGAACAGATAATTGATAAGCCCCTCGTCATCCTTGTAAACACGGCAGGCGTCGAGAACTGAAACCAGTGACTGGAATGGCAGATTGTTCGGTGCGGAAATACGCACATTATCCACATCATTATAAATGTAGTCATTAACCATCAGTGGAGTCCCATCCGGATTGTATACCGGATTTCCAAAACGGTCAAGGCTGGGAATCTGTTCATCCAGAATACCGGGTTCCACTACATCCTCCCGGATATCATTCAACAGGAGGTTGAGAGCGGCAAAGTCATGTTCCCCTGATACCTTAAGCGGTATTGTATGATAACACTCCATTTCATCAACCAGAGGGTTCTCCAGGGTTGCTCCAAAAAGTGAAACGGCGATCTGCTCATCCTCGACGGACACAATCAGATTGAGCGCTTTCTTCTCAACCTGTTCGGCCAGTTCGCCACCACCACCTCCCGCAGGAGGCATTTTGGATTCTATCAATCCCAGCTTCACCCACTCCGCCGTAGCCAGAAGCAACGGAATCAACACCACAACCAGATTCATGATTGGAGTGATATTAATCTCCATTGAAGTCGGAACGAATTTCCGCTTCAGGGAGGGTTTAAAAGCCACTATTGCCCCCCGGTAATCGCATTAATCAGTTTTACTGAATGCTCGTCAATCTCCTCTATCATGCTGTTGGTGGTATTGTTAAGCCAGGAATACATCAACATGGCGGGGACTGCGACAAAAAGGCCACCCAGAGTGGTTAACATCGCGATGGCAATACCACCGGCAAGGGCTTGTGATGCATTCGCACCGGCATTCTTAACCGCTTCAAAAGACTGGATGAGACCGAAGAGGGTTCCCATCAGCCCCCAGAGTGTGGCGACATTGGCAATTGTGGAAAGATAAGGTGTTCGTTTGTTCAGTCTGGGAATGATTTCCAGGCTGGCTTCGTCGACAGCATTCTGAATGGAACGGAAGTCAACGATATCCTTGTCCTTTGCTTCCAGCAGAGCCTGATAGACAATGTGTCCGAGCGCTTTGTCCTTGAGTCCCTTGGACAGTTCCAGAGCTTTGCCGATCTCGTTCTTCCGAACCAGGGAATAGATGGTTCCCATGAACTTCTGGCTATTGATGTTTGATTTCACAATCACGACATAAAGCCGCTCCAGAAAAATGGCTATGGCGAAAACAAAGAAAATTCCCAGTACCCAGAAAAAGAAAGCGCCACTTTCTGAAGGACTGAACATGTGAAAGAATTGACTGAGGGTAGACATTAAAGTTCCTCCTCCGATTTATTGTATTCTAGAATCATTTCTCGCAAAGTGTTGATGTGCATCTTGATTTTTATACCGGCACAATTAGGGTTGGTCAGGAAGCAGATTTTCGCCCTGCAGGTTTCTTCATGCTCTTTACAACCTACTAATCGTTGATAAGCGAAATTACTGATCATCCGTTTTGTCATCTCATTGCGTGTCAGTGCTCGTCCACTTTCCTTGGCCAGGGCCAGCAGATAGTCCCAGAAGTAGTTCTGGATATCTGTTAGCCAGTCCAATGGTATCTCTTTCAGCAACGAAATAAACCTGCCGGAGTCATTTGCAGACTCCAGTAATTTCCGTTTCAGATCTACTAACTGAGAGCTGTCGGTCGCCTGATTCATTCCTTCTCCCGGGTGGGTTGGTATTGCCTTTCCCTGAACAGAAGTCGTTCAATTTGCTGGATCTTATGAGGTGCTCTTACATCCACATTTAACTGAAGCACTTTTGCTGATGGTTGCCGGATCTCTGTTAAGAACGATTTTTCTACCTGTAATCTGCGGAATTCAGGTTGAATGCGCGAGGAAATGATGCTGACACTTGGTTGACTTACCTCACCTTTGATAGTGATTTCACCAAGCATCACCCGCTCCTGTTCACCCTGCCCCAGGCCAATCGTCGACAGCATAAAGACCAGCAGACAGCTGCTAATATATCCGGTGGCGCTCATAAAGCCTATCCCTTTCCACCGCGCGTAGTAGTCGCTCCGCCTCCCGGGCGTCCTCACGCAGCTTTTGCTCAAAAAGATCATCAGTCAGAAGTGGTATCGTACTCAACTTGAAACTCACCAGCAGACCGCGGGCAGTGCCATCCTCATCAATTGCTTCCACAGCAATGAGATTATCACCGCTTTGAACATAATCTCTCAACTCGATCTGATAAATTTCAGACCAGTCTTCAGTCCCATCTCTATCCTCGCTGATGTACTCACCGTTGAGATAGATACTATAATTATCGTCAGCTGTAACCCGAAGTTCAGCCGAAACCGGTGAATTTTCCAGATTAAAGAGATGACGGAACCAGAGAGTATCAGCAGAACTTATCTCATCAGCAATCTGGAGCGTATCAGTTTGATCTAATGTATCAATCGTTGTTTCCAGTTCAACTGCTGCCGGATGCAACCAGATTGCTGCACCATCACTACGCATTAAGCCAGTGCGATCAACAATATCCCGGTTACCGGTTGCCTGCGCTTCTGACCAGTTGCTGTCATCGAAATCGAGTTCAGTGAATCCACGTTGATAAGTTTTACTGACGAGCCACTCACTGGATGTTCCGATAGTGGTACTCTCTTCTGCCAGCCCGAATCTGTCCCCAAATTGCTCCGGCTTCAGCTGTGCCAGTTTAAACCATACCCGCTTGACAATCGCACCGGTCAGTTGATATTCACTGATAATTTCATCGGCTGCGGTAAGTGCCAGCAGTGTGTTATCCCCGAGTGCAAACGCCGCATCATCCCAGGTGGCACTGGCATCATCCCATATCCAGGAAGAGGTCTCCTCATAACGACTCCAGGCCTGATCCCGCTTCTCACTGGCAAGCTGTTCCTCAACTTCCATCTCCCTGACGGACTGCAGAATGTGATACAAAACAGAATCACCTCTGGCTGCAACCAGGTCAGTGGCAATTGCGCTACTCTGTAATTGTGACAACAGTTCAGCTTCTGTACTTATTGAATTCATCAGATATGACTGGCGATAATCGAGCAGGTCAAGGTAGTAGAATCCCAGATCACCGGCAGCCATACCATCAGCGTCAATCGCCTCCTCACCCTGTTCCAGCAACGCTGCAAAGGAGGATGCCATACCGCTGACAGATGTGGAAGCCATTTCAAACAGTTCCTGATAGCCGTTCAGCGGATAGCCTACAAAGCTGGCAAACCGCTCGGAGACCCTTACCCGCCAACTGCTGGCAAGACCGACTTCAGCTGCGTGTTCCAGAACCTGCAGGTAGGAATTGATACAATCCACGGTTGCAGAAAGTACAAACCTGCTCAGAACAGCATTCCGGTAGTTCAGCCTGATTTCAGGAGCTCCCTGAATAGTCGGTGCGTTGTAAAACATCTGCACCCGCTGTTCGCTCCGTTCAGCCGCGGCCCAGGAAATCGTTGGAACCCGCTGTCTGGATTCACGTATCCAATGCTCCCCTTCAATCAGTGATGTATCAACCATTGCCAGTGAACGTCTTGATTCAACCAGTTGATTCAGAGAATCCTCCGGTGCGTTCACACTGTCAGGCAGCATATCCAGCCAGCCTTGCAGACTCTGCTGTCTTATACTGAGACGTCGCTGCTTGTCATCAATACCAGCCAGGGCGGTGCTCATTTCTTCAATAGCTGCCAGATAGTCGTCACGCGCAATGGTACTCAATTCAGCACCGGCAGCGTCAATCTGATCCAGGGCAGCGATTTCATCTTCCTGGCTAGCGTATGAAGGTTGTTCCTGCATCAGGTATGTATTGGCAAAATTCTCGTGCACCGACGCAACCAGATAACGCGCTTTAAAGTAATCACGGGTTGAATAACCGATCAACTCATAGAGCTGATCGAGCAATTCCGCACGGGCGATTTTCTTCTGTGCCAGCAGCTGCTCATGCAGGCTCTGCGGTTGCATCAGCTGTATCGCACAGTATGCATCATACTCCTGCAGTACCAGATAGTGCAGTGCTCTGGCGGCATAGAAGTCACCCGTTTCATGTCCAGCCTGTGCCAGCTCTCTGTTGCGGGCAGTTGTACTTCTGAATTCTACAGCAGCCTGAGTGCTGTCACCATGACTCAGGAAATACTGTCCCCGTTCATAAAAAGCCCGTACAGTCCTTGGATCATTGGGGAACCGTAATGCAAAGTCACGGTAGATACCGTTCGCAGCACTGAGCTGTTCCATCTTCAGGTATAGTTCAGCATTGCCAAACAGAACCGAAGCAGCGTTTTCAGCATCCGGCCATATCTGCAGATAGTGATTGTTAACCCGCAGCGTGCTTTCCCAGTCACTGCTCTGATAATAACAGAAACCGGCATTGGTCAACGCTTCCTGACTGAACTCGGAGCCCGGATAATCCATGGCCAGCTGCTCGAAGACCTCTCCAGCCGCGACCATGTTCTCAAGCTCATCCAGATAAGTATAGGCTGCCAACCTCAGGGAGCGATCAGCAAATTCTGAGGCGGGATAACTGCTGACCAGCAGAATGTATGTCTCTGCAGCATCCAGCCACGCTTCCGCCCGGCGATATTCAGCTGCAGCATCAAACAGCGAAGCATCAGCAAAGTCCGCATCCGGAACCTCCAGTGCTACGCGTTTAAACTCCTCCGCCGCAGCGAGATGGTCATCTCCACCACGCAGCAGGCGCGCTGAAGAGAACACAGCCTGCGCCAGGGCTTCCTCGGCACGTGCTACCAGGGCGGGAGTAAGTGCCAGAGCTGATAGATCACGTGCGGCAGCCTCAGCGCCAGCAAAGTTCTGCTGTTCGAAATATCCTTCGATGGTGAAGAGATAAGCATCTCCAACCAGTGCCGATTCAGGATAATCATTTATCAACCGCTGGAAGTAGGCCCTTGCTTCTGACCACAGTCTATGCTGATGATAGATGCCACCCATGTTGTTCAGGTATTCAGGTGACTGTTCTGCCTCAGGAAACAGTTCGACGAAACGCTCCAGAGCCTGGACCAGTTTCTCCTCATCCGGAGCCAGTTCCCAGGCTGCAGCCGAATCCGGCTCGAAAAGCGGCATCTGTCCGACAAGGTGCTGCCCCATCACGATTGCGTTGATTGATGCAGGCATCAGATCACGTTCGGGTGAATAGAGTGCTGTTATCAGCATGAACTCTTCCCAGGCAGTGCTGTACCGTTCAAGAGGTGTCTCAAGAACCTTGGCAAGATTCCAGTGTACCTGGAAAGCACTGCTATCTGCAGGGAATAAGTTGAGAAAACGGCGAGCCTGTTGCAGGAACTCTTCGTAAGAAGCTACGGAATTATCCCGCTCGGCTTTTCGCAAAGCCTGGTTGACATTGCTGAGTTGATGTGTGTTCATCACATCACGTGCATTATTCAACAGTGAATCAGCACTGTTTTCCTGCAGCCACTCTTCATTCTCGAGAAACAGCTCACCAAAACGGTTACGGGCCAGATAAGCCAGTTCAGGGCTGTTGAGAGCCTGCCCGGAATAACAGGCAACCAGTTTTTCCAATACCAGTGGCCCGGTAGCGCTTCCCGGATAAAGACCCAGGACCATATCATATGCATCAACCGCCAGCCGGAAATCGAGCGCTTCTTCTTTAAGGATATCGGCATAGGTCAGTGCCAGTGTAAAACCGTAATCATCGTATACATCATCCTGCTCACGGATAAAAGCAGCCAGGTTTTCCGCACCACCCTGCTCCCATTCAGGATCAGCATAGTTGATGGCAATATAGCGAATTGATTCATTCTCCAGCGCTACCAGTGATTCCTCACCAGCCAGGCTCTGCAGCCTGGCGTGTGTTACAGTCTGTTTGAAATAACTTACTGACTGCTCGTATTCCAGCATCTGATAGTGTGTCCACCCCAGTTTGTAGAGTGCCTTGTCACGACTGCTGTATTCAGGGTACTCCAGTACCTGTGTGTATGCCCCGATAGCACGAGCGTAATCATCCTGACTCCCTCTGCCATACCAGTATTCGCCGATTCGCATCCAGGCTTCGGCTGCGTAGCGAGATTCTGGAAACCTTTCAGCCAGACTGGTGTAAAACTCCACAGCTTCCTGCTGTTTTACCGGATCGTCTGACCGTTCCTGAATGATTGCCAGGTTATAAAGAGCGTCAGCGACATAATGACTGTTGGGAAACTCATTTACTATCTTGAGGTACAATTCTACAGAGCGGCTCAGGTCAGGTTCCGGTGCGGTCTCACGGAAAGTGGTTCCCTGCTCGGTCGCCACTTGCATTCGCTGTTCATACCGGTCCAGTTCAAGGTAATATTCTTCCTGTGCCTGCTGCTGATGCAGTTCGCCCAGACGCATACACATATCAGCAACCACATCCTTGCGTTTGTATTTGCGTAACAGCGGGTCATTGGGGTAGGTGTGAAGGAAATTATCACCTTCGACAAGGATCTGGTCACGTAAACCGTCATAGGAACTCTGCAACGAATCAGATTCACGCTGATACTGCTCACGCAGGGCTATCAATTCCTCCGGTGACAGAGAGAATATACGCGCCTGCTCGACCTTTCTCAGCAGGTATCGAAGCCTGACACCGAGTTCACTAATGCTCTTTTCAACCTGAACCCTGCTCAGGGAATCCAGGGTGTTTACCTGCAGTTGCTGCCATTCCCGGTAATCAGCTACGATCAGGTTGCCCTCTTCGATCCAGGCATCCGCCTGCGGGCTGATGCTCATGGTGGAAATTACATCCCATTTCGCCAACAGATCTTCAGATGATCCATCGTCACCGGGTTGACCGTTAGATTCCGGCTGAAACAGGAACAGCAGCAAGAGTACGAGCAGGATTCTATTCTGCAACAGGGACCTCCATCTGCTCCAGCAGCTGGTCAATGGCATTCAGATAACCGTCTACTTCCTCCAGGCGGTCGTCCATTTCCATCAACTGGTTAAACTGAATCTTACCAAGCGCCAGCCTTGAAAAACTGATATCACTCCAGCGGTCAATATTCGAGGAAACCGGTTCTCTGCGATTCAGGTGCAATCGAGTCTGGTAACGGTCCAGCAGGCCTTCAAGATCGTGGAGCATATTCCAGTTAACCTGACTGCTCACCACATCTGCAAGCTGCTCACCCTCTTTACATCTGGTTACCAGCAGCTCGCTTTCTTCAACAGCTGTAGCAATTAACTGCTGCTCTTCAACTACTTCCGCCCGTACACCTTCAAAGAGGCTTTCACGGTATGCAATCTCGTTTTCAAGCTGCACAATGGGGTTTTTATTGATCTCTATCAAACCTGACAGCACAATCCGTTTGTCCAGCTGACGACCGGTATGGCGTAATTCACCCACCGCTGCTATAATATCCGGGTCATTTAAAGCAAGAGCGGGATCTGCAATACTCAGCAGCTGTTGTTGCAGTCGTTGAATTGCTGCCCGTTCAACAATGTATTCCCGCATCGCTTCATTCGCTTCCATCAGGAGTAGATAGCGCACACGGCGATACAGTGTGTTCAGGTCTTCATTGAGTTTCAGATAATCCTGATAGCCGACCAGGTCCTCATCATCGAAAACAGTTGCTTCAAGCTGGCGCAATCGCTTCAGTTCCCTGACAATATTACGTCGCTCTTCACTGTACTCCTGAATGCGATTGAAACGTTCACCTTCCTGCAGTACATGTGTATAATACGCAACGGAATTGTCCTGCAGCTCAAACAGCTCATAGGCATGCCCGGCCAGAACATAAGCTTCAAAAATGAAACGGGAACCGGGGTACAACTCGATCAGTTCACGCGAATACTCAATAGCGCTTTCGTAGTCACTGACGTTTATCTCAGCCCAGGCGCGTCCCAGTATTGCATTGTCTGCCAGTGGGGAATCAACACCTACCCGGTCGAAGGCTGCCAGAGCTTCCTGGAACTCACCACGCTCAAACATCAGATAACCCATTTTGATGTTAGCGTCATCACGGATGTAACCGTGGAGTTCCTGGTTGCCCCGTCTCAACTTAATGCTGCCCAGATCATTCAGCAGCTCCTGCGCCTGTTCGGTTTCATCAAGAAAGATACAACAGGTGGCCTGCAGGTGACGACTGCGCAGAGTGTACTCACCACCTGCCTGGGAAAGCAGTTCCAGTGCTCTCTCATAATCCTCGATCTGGTAGAAGGAGACACCAACCATATAGAGGATTTCATCACGCCACTCTTCCGGAAGGGTAATAATCAGCATTTTCCAGCTGTCAAAAAATGCTGTAATTTCTTCATAGCTGCCTGAACTGAACCAGCTGTATAACAGGTGAGTCAGCAACGGACCCAGCCAGGGATTATCAGGAAACTCGTTCAGTAAATAGAGGTAGTATTCCCGGGCAGCCTCGTAACGCAACGCAGCGAAATTAGCCTCTGCCAGCAGGAAATAAACATCATCCAGATTAACATAACTGTAATAACGGATGATATCCTCAAACTGCATAATGGCCAATTCATAATTGCCATTTGCATAGGTATACGCAGCCATTTCCAGATCAAAACGGAACATGCGTAACACCTGATCGTTGCGGGAATCTGCAATAAGCTGAAACTTGTGGTTATCAATTTTCAGTGATTTAGCTTCCAGGATCCGACGTTGCTGCAGCATCCAGGCATCTACCCGCTTTGGCAAATTGATAGAACTGGCAAGCTCCTCAGAAACACGTTCCTGTGAAACAAAACTATCGATCGAACTGTCGTAGAAACCGGCAGGTGGTGCAAAGTCACCCCGTTGGCGCAGCTCACGATTGAGTGAACGGAGTTGTCCCAACAGTGTGGCTTCTTTAAGTGACAGCTCGTAGTTGAAATCGATGATCCGGTTTCGGTAGTAATCTCGCAGCTCTTCCTGGAACTGCGTAGAGTCTTCAGAAGTGAAGGCCTGTAGCTGCACTAACGGCAGCAAAAGAAACAGTGGCAGGAGGAAACGGTAAGGCAGCTTCCTTATCACAATCCCGTACTCCCTATTTTCTGGCTGTGAATCTGCTTCAGGTTGAGGGTTGAATGACGACCTACCCTGTACTTGTTGGAACACTCAGTTGTCGATACCATGCATTAATCAAATGCTGTAAACAGGACTCGAACACCATACATTAGTAGAAAATATAATTCTCAGCAGGGAATAGTCAAGATGTACTGCTTTTACAGTGCCCGCCTGTGAAAACTTAACATGACAGGATAAACACAGTTATTCTTTTCGAGCGACCTGTAGACGATTCAATCCTCGCAGCAGGGCCAGTCGTACCCTTTCAAGATCTATATCCTCTTTTTTAGCAGCCAGTCGCTCTTCAGCCCTTTTGACAGCGGCCTCAGCGCGCTGTTCATCAATACTGTCTGCTGTCTCAGCGGTCTCCGCCAGCAGGGCAATCCGTTCGGGGGCAACCTCCACAAAACCACCGGAAGTAGCAAACAGTTGCTCACCGGAATCGGTGTCAATTATCAGTTTGCCAGTCTGCATGACTGCAGTCAGTGGTGTATGATTTGCCAGGACACCGAAATAGCCGTCAGCACCCGGGATCATCACATGGTACGCCCGTCCGGAAAATAAAACTCCCGCAGGTGTGATTATTTCAATCTGGAAGCTCTGCCTGTCACTCATTTTTCAGCTTTTCCGCATGTTCCTTGACTTCTTCCATGGTGCCCTTCATATAAAAAGCCTGCTCAGGTATATCATCGTACTCACCGTCTATCAGACCACGGAAGTCACGGATGGTGTCTTCGAGTTTGACATAGCGTCCTTCCATACCGGTAAAAGCTTCCGCGACAAAGAACGGCTGGGAGAGGAATTTCTGAATCTTGCGGGCTCGCGTTACGACTATCTTATCCTCTTCTGAAAGTTCGTCCATACCGAGAATAGCGATGATATCCTGCAGGTCTTTGTACTTCTGCAGAATCTGCTGTGTAGTGGTCGCAACATCGTAGTGTTCCTGGCCTACAATGTTAGGATCCAGAATGCGGCTGGTAGAATCGAGTGGATCAACCGCCGGATAGATTCCAAGCTCGGCAATCTTACGGGAAAGCACAGTAGTTGCATCCAGGTGAGCAAAAGTAGTCGCCGGCGCCGGATCTGTCAGATCATCGGCCGGTACATAAATCGCCTGTACTGAGGTGATGGAACCCTTCTTTGTAGAAACAATCCGCTCCTGCAGGGCACCCATTTCTGTAGCCAGTGTCGGCTGGTAACCCACAGCGGATGGCATCCGGCCCAGCAGCGCTGACACTTCCGATCCAGCCTGCGTGAAACGGAAAATATTGTCGACAAACAGCAGCACATCCCGCTGCTCAACATCGCGGAAATATTCCGCAACAGTCAAACCGGTTAAACCAACACGGGCACGCGCCCCGGGTGGCTCATTCATCTGACCGAAGACCAGCGCGGTCTTATCGATCACACCTGATTCCTTCATTTCACGCCAGAGGTCATTTCCTTCACGGGTACGCTCACCTACACCGGCAAAAACAGAGTAACCACCGTGCTCCTGGGCGATATTACGAATCAATTCCTGAATCAGCACGGTTTTACCAACGCCGGCACCACCGAACAGACCGGTCTTACCACCCTTGGAATAGGGTTCCAGCAGATCGACAACCTTGATACCGGTCTCAAAAATCGCAGAACTGGTATCGAGCTCTTCATATTCAGGGGCCGGCCGGTGAATCGGGAACCGATCAGCAGCTTTAATCTCACCTTCCCCGTCAATCGGATCACCGGTCACATTCATCATGCGGCCAAGCGTGTCCGGACCCACCGGAATCGCTATCGGTTTGCCGGTATTGATTACATCCAGACCACGGGGTAGCCCTTCAGTTGCATCCATAGCGACTGTTCGCACTTTCCGCTCACCGAGATGCTGCTGCACCTCGAGTACCAGATCAGGTTGCCCTTCCCGCTCGATATTCAAAGCAGTATAGATGTGTGGCAGATCCCCTTCCGGAAAGACCACATCGATAACGGCTCCGTTAACCTGCAGGATTTTTCCCTTGTCCATTCCTGTCCTCTTAGTTGCTGATGGCTTCGGCTCCACCGACGATATCTGAAATCTCCGTCGTAATGGCAGCTTGCCGTGCCTGATTATAGTGCAATGTTAGTTCGCCGATCATTTCGGTCGCATTGTCTGTAGCGGCTTCCATGGCCGTCATACGCGCACCCTGCTCCGCAGCGTTAGACTCCAGCAGAATGCGCCAGAGTTGATAGTTGATATGCAGGGGGAGAATACTGTCGAGCAATTCTACAGCATTCGGTTCGTAGAGGCACTCGCTATAGTCTTGATCGGAGGCTTCAATACTGATTGGAAGCAGAGTCTCTACAACCACATCCTGACGTACCGCCGACTTGAATTCGTTATAGACAATCTCAACCCGGTCCAGTTCAAGACGGGTGTAGAGGTCGATAATCATGCTGCCAATGCTGGTAGCGTGCGAAAAGTCGAGATCATTGAAAAAACCGGTGTACTGCTCAAGTATCGGTGTTGTACGACGACGAAACCAATCGTTGCCCACACGCCCTACCGGTACCAGTTCAGTTGGTGAGCTGTCTTCCTTCAGATGCAATTCGACTTTGCGGATGATATTACTGTTAAACCCGCCGCAGAGGCCACGGTCACCTGTTACAAATACCAGCGCAGTTCGTTCAGGCTCTCTTCGGGCCAGCAGCGGGTGCAGTTGTGGATCGGTAATCCGGGCCAGGTTTCCCATTACCTCCCGCAGGCGGAAAGCATAGGGGCGCGCATTGACAATGTTTTCCTGCGCACGACGCATCTTGGCCGCGGCTACCATTTTCATAGCGCTGGTAATCTGCTGCGTTGAGGTAACGCTGCTGATTCGCTTCCTGATCTGTTTCAGGTTAGCCATCAGTACTGAACTCCCTTGAGATATTCAGTTGCAGCCTGCTTGAGCTGTTCGGCCAGTTCGTCGGTCAACCCCTCATCGCTCCGCAACTGCTCCAGCAACTGTGGACGACTGCCCTGCAGGAAGTCAATAAATCCTTCTCCAACTTCAAGAGCTTTATCCAGGGGAATCTCATCCAGGAAACCATTGATGCCGAGGAAGATCACGGCAACCTGGTTTTCCACCGGCTGTGGCTGATACTGCTTCTGTTTGAGCAGCTCCACCAGACGGGAACCACGGGTCAGCTGTTGTTGAGTGGCTTTGTCCAGGTCAGATCCAAACTTGGCGAACGCTTCCAGCTCACGGTACTGCGCCATTTCCAGACGCATCGAACCGGCAACTTTACGCATCGCTTTTGGCTGCGCGGAGCCACCTACACGCGATACTGAAATACCGGCATTAATCGCCGGGCGTATACCGGAATAGAAGAGATCCGATTCCAGGAATATCTGCCCGTCAGTAATGGAAATTACATTTGTAGGAATATAAGCGGAGACATCACCCGCTTGAGTTTCGATAATTGGCAGAGCTGTCAGGGAACCACCACCTTCAGCATCGGAAAGCTTGGCAGCCCGTTCCAGCAATCTGGAATGGAGATAAAAAACATCACCGGGATAAGCTTCTCGTCCGGGTGGACGGCGCAGCAGCAGCGACATCTGACGGTAGGCCCAGGCATGCTTGGTCAGATCATCATAGATAACCAGTGCGTGCTTACCCTGATCGCGATAGAATTCACCGATAGCTGCTCCGGCGTATGGTGCCAGGAACTGAATCGGTGCAACTTCTACAGCTGTGGAAGACACAACTACCGTATAATCCATGGCGCCATGCTCTTCCAGCGTCTTCACCACCTTGGCGATAGTGGAACCCTTCTGGCCGACAGCGACATAAACACAGATGACATCCTTGCCCTTCTGGTTGATAATCGTATCCAGTGCGATGGCTGTTTTCCCGGTCTGCCGGTCACCGATAATCAGCTCACGCTGACCACGACCGATGGGAATCATCGAATCGATCGCCTTGATACCGGTAGCCAGAGATTCCTTCACCGGCTGCCGTGTCACTACACCGGTAGCTTTACGCTCAATCGGTACTTTCTGGTCTGTATTGATCGGGCCACGACCGTCGCGAGGCAATCCCAGCGGATTGACAACCCGTCCGAGCATTTCCTCACCTACCGGAATCTCAACAATCCGGCCGGTGCGCTTGACGACATCACCTTCGCGGATGCTTGTCTCGCCACCAAACAGCACACAACCGACATTGTCCTCTTCCAGGTTCATCGCCATGCCCATGACTTCACCGGGGAATTCTATCAATTCCCCCGCCATGACGTTTTCCAGTCCGAACACGCGGGCGATACCATCACCCACCATGATCACCTGACCGGTTTCCGCAATGTCGATCTCGCTGGAGAAACCCTCAATCCGCTGCTTCAGCAGTGAAACGATCTCTTCAGGATTTGTCCGCATTTCTTCTCCTCATATTTCCTTCGGCTTTCCTTCAGTCGGCAAGCAACTTGTTTTTCAGCTGTTGTAGAGCACTTCGCAGGCTGGCATCAATCTGTGCAGATCCATCACGGCCGGAAAGTTGAATGACAAAACCACCTATCAGATCAGGATCCTGTTCCTGCTCGAGTTTTACATTATGACCGCGCCACCGGCTTACACCATTTTCAAGCTGTGCCAGCAACTCTGGTGAGAGCTCTGCAGCAACCTTCAGCTGACCCCGCTCCAGGCCCTGCTCCTCGTCGCAGAGGGTAGCGTATTCCTGTACTATCTCAGGCAGCAGCTGTGTACGTCCTTTTTCCACAGTGAGTTGCAGGAGGTTTATGAGCAGTTCCGTTTCCTGATCCGGGAAAAGTTCCCTGACCAGTTCAGCGGTCAGTTTCATAACGCTCGTTTTACTCTGGCTGGTAGATTGCAGAAAACGCCCCAGATCACCCTGGAGTGGTTCTGCCAGCACCTGCAACTGCTCCTGTACTACAGTAATGCACTCACGATTCCGGGCAGCCAGAAACAGCGCTCTGGCGTATGTACGGCTCAACCTGCTGTTCATGATTTAAGCTTGTCCAGTGTTTGCCGGACAATCTCCTCCCGGTCAGCTTCGGTCAACGACCTGGTCAACATGGCTTGAGCGGACGCTGTAACCAGATCAACAGCCTGTTCACGTATCTGCTCAATCACCTTGCTGCCTTCCTGCTCAATCTCCGCTTTTGCGCGATCACGCAGTTTTTCCACTTCCGCTTCCAGTAGCTGCTTCCGTTCCTCTTCCTGGGCCTGTGCCCGTTTCCTGGCATCACCCAGAATCACCTGCGCTTCGCTACGCGCCTGCAGCAGAAGCTCTTCATTTCGGACGCGGAGTTTCTCCGCTTCCTCGTTCTGCTTCTTTGCATCATCGATATCCTGGCGTATACCATCCTCGCGACTCTTGAGAGCAGCGGTCAGCGGCCCCCAGACAAAACGCCTGAGGACAATTACCAGAATGATGAAGGTGATCAGAGTCCAGAAGATCGACCCCGGTTGCGGGTTGATAATCTCGCTGAAATTCATGCGAATCCCGTCATAGATTTATATGCAACAATAACTACTTCAGCACGATCAGCATATTGATGACGGCATTGAAGAACGCCACACCTTCGATAAGGGCAGCTGAAATAATCATGGCAGTCTGAATTTTGCCAGCGGCTTCCGGCTGCCGTGAAATACCCTCAGTGGCACCCTGACCGATACGGCCGATACCCATACCAGCGCCGATAGTTACCAGTCCAGCGCCGATGCCAGCTCCCATATAGCCCCAATCCATGGTTTCCTCCTTAAACTGAAAACGGATTTACTAATGTCAGATATCTTCTCCATCGGTCACCGGGCACCGATGCTACAAATCTCAAGCCTCCCGGTATTGCCGGGTAATATCACTAATGCGGATTCAATGCTCCGCCGATGAAAATCGCTGTCAACATAGTAAAAATGTATGCCTGCAGGAACGCAACAAACAGTTCCAGCATACTGATGGCTACCGAACCGGCCACAGCCAGCGAGCCGATAGTGAGCGCACCTACCAGACCGACCGGAATCAGCGCCAGAAATGTTGCGATAACCGCGTGACCGGCGAGCATATTGGCGAAAAGCCGCATAGCCAGCGCAAAGGGTTTTGTGAACATACCCAGGATCTCAATGGGCAACAGTATCGGATAGAGCGCTACCGGTACACCATGTGGTATCAAATTGCCGAAATGGCGGAAAAGCCCATGCTCACGAATTCCACTCCAGTGTATCATCAGGAAAGAAATACCGGCCAGGGTGGCAGTGACGGAAATATTACCGCTGGCAGAGGAACCCCAGGGAACCATCCCCAGCAGGTTCATGACAAGAATGAACATGAACAGGGTGATGAAGAAACCGAGGTATTTGATCGCAGCTGGACCAGCATTTGGCAATACTACATCATCACGGACAAAGATGATGATAGCTTCCAGAGCGTTGGAGAGTCCACCCCGTGGAACGCCATCCTGATACTTGCGGCGTGCTGTCAGTCCGAGTAGAATCAGCAGCAGTCCGCTGATCCACAGGAAGTATACATGCTTGGTGACCAGCATTTCTTTGCCACCGATACTGAACGGAATAAAGGAATGCAGGGAAAAGCCGGGCAGTTCCACCTCGTAGCCATCACAGAGATGATGTTCGAGGTGATGCAGTACGGCATTACCATCTCCATGTTCAGGATCTTCATGCGAAGCTGCCTGAGCGTGCTGATCGGTCTGTGCTGAAGCTTTGGCAGCGTGAACATCTGCGGTTACAGGATGATTTGCAGTGTGACCAGATTCAGCTGCTGCAAAGACAGCCAGCGATAGAATGGTCACTACAAAAAAGCTGGCGATAAGGTTGGGGAAAACTCTATCCTTACCAGGTATCATGCAAGTTCCTCTGTTTCAGAAACGGTTTCCATAGCTGCTGGATTACCAGCTTCCGGTTCATCACTCAACTTTCGTATACGCCGCACAACAACAAACACCTGCAGCAGTAGCAGTGCCAGGTAGTTGATAACCAGGCTCCAGATGTAATTTGAACTGATCTCACCCAGCAGGGTTTTCACCATCAACAGGGCCAGAAATATCAACACCAGTTTCAGCAGAAAGGTGATAGACACCGCGGCCAACAGCCTGCTGGTACCCTTCCCTATCGCGCTCAGCATCAGAGCCAGTGAAATTAGAAAAAGTACTAACGCCGTACTGGCACCCAGAAGTAATTCCAGGATCATTCCTGTTCGTCCTCTTGCTGTTCGTCACTCTGCTCAAGATCACGCAGCGCCATGATAAACCAGTAGAAACCGATCACCAGGCCTGCAGCTGTTCCAAGCAATGTCAACCAGGGCAACAGCCCCAGCTTTTTATCCAACCACCAGCCACCCAGACTGCCGCCCATGATTACCAGCGCCAGCCGCAGCCCGAGGTCTACATAACCGGCTGATCTGCGCAGGGCTTCACGGGTAGCAGGGTCTCGCTTAAGCATCTACAGACGCAGCGAGTTTTCTCCGGCACTGTCAGGTTTCTGCGGTTTCTTGTCTGGTGTACCAGCTACTGGTGGAACAGTGCCTGGCTTCGTGGACGCAGGACTCTTCTGCCCCGACATACTGCAGGATCCCTCAAAACGGGCACCTTCTTCAATGACAAGCTTCATGGTAATAATATCACCATCTAGCTTTGCGTTGCTTTCCAGCTTTACCCGCTCGGTAGCTGTTACCGAACCCTCTACCTTACCGCCGATGACGATGTTCTTACCGTGAACATTGCCGTTCATGAGACCATCGGCACCGATTGTTACAGTTTCGGTGGATGACAGCTCACCTTTGATATTGCCATCAATCAGTACAGAATTTTTGATCGTCAGTACACCTTCAATCGATGCTTCTTTACCGATGACAGTTTGTTGAGTTTCCATAGGTTCTCACTCTCTCTACTACCTGAATTGCTGTCTTTGTACGTTAGTTCCCTGTTTTGAACTTTATCACTTTAGAGTATGCTGTAAGAATTTCCAAAACATTTCTGTTCTCATGGGAAGCAGTAGTTTTTATTTCTTCAAGTAGATCATATGCCACTTCGTGGACACCCCGGGTTCCCACATCCTTCCTCCAAAGAATCCACCAGGATGGCCTTTTTTGCGCTTACTATAAATGGATACAGTTTCTTTGATCTCAAAGTTATTGACAACTGTTTACTAATCATCTTAACACATCTCGAACATTATCAATATTGATGAAATATGGCTTTTAAATTGAATTATTTATAATAATCGACTATATTAGCGACTGACGTGCCATTTGAGTTCTTAAGTGCTGAACTCTACACAATTAAGATAAACAGATTCCTGAATAGTATTACTGCCTGTCCCATATGGAGCTGACCGCAAAACCAGAGGAGTATTCTAATGAAGAAGATCACTCTGTCCGCTCTTGTTCTACTTAGTTTATTCTACTCCACCTCTGTTGTACTTGCCAGCGATCCTTTCCCCGGCAACTGTCTGCAGTTCACCGACATCTATGACGGGATTGAAGTCGCTGATGATCCTGAACTGAATTTCGGCACCGGACCTTTCACAATTGAAGCCTGGATCCGAAACACCAACTCTTCCGGTTCTCTGTGGAAACGGATCATCAGTAAGCGTGGTGTGGGTCCGTACTGGTACTCATTTGGAATGGGAGCTTACGGGAGTAACCAGCTTTTTCTGGAGCTGGAAACCACCGCAGGATACTTCCTGACCGGGGGCGGTCCTCTCATCATGAGTGACGGTCTCTGGCATCATGTGGCAGCTGTGCGGGATGAGATGGACAATATCTCCCTCTATGTAGATGGTCAATTCCACCCGGCAGGTGTGCACCCCGGCAGTCTGGATAACAATGATGATCTTGAGATCGGCATCTGGGGAAACGAGGCTTACGGTACAGAAACCTATCGTGGCGAGATGGAGGAGCTGCGCCTCTGGAATGTTGCAAGGTCATCAGATGAGATTCGGGAGCAGATCTATCTCACTCTCTCCGGTTATGAAACTGGCCTGGTCGCTTACTGGCAGTTAAATGAAGGTGAAGGTGATACTGTCTTTGATGCCACCGGTACTCATCATGGCCTGGTGACAGGTGCCGACCGGATGGTATCACCGGTGCCTGTTGGCGGGGGAAACAGTTTTACACAGATCGTCAGCGCAATGGGAACTTTTGATTTCACCGGAACCGGTCTGGAGCTGGACTACACAGGCTTCACCGGAACGGATACTGTAACTGTATCACGTCTTGACCTGGCCCCGAACCAGCTGCCAGGTCTGCAGGATGATTTTGTATCACAATACTGGATCGTCAACCGTTTCGGAAATGCGGTTTTCGCTGCTGACCTGCTGCTGACCCCGGCCGAGGGTTTTTCTCATGTTGACAATCAGAATCCTGAAGATATCTGGCTGTCGAGTAGAAGCAGTCATTCAGTGAACGCCTGGACAAACATTTTCTCTGCAACAAATGTCGATGAACCGATAAACCAGGCGGTGTTCAGCTCGCTCGAGACTTTCAGCCAGTTCATGATCAGCCGGGAAGTGCAGCTGGAGATTGTCTCACTTTCCCCTGCAGATAACAGCACAAATATACCCCTGGATTCGAGCCTGGAGATTGTTTTTGACCGGATGATTGTAGCAGATGCAGGAACTGTCACAATCAAACACACAAGCGATGACACTGTCTTCGAGACCTTCGCTGCGACCGGGCTGAGTATTGTGGATTCACTTGTCACTATCGATCCAGCGGTAGATTTCCAGATGCAAACAGGCTACTATGTGGAAATCGATTCTGATGCCTTCCACGATGGTAATGACAACTACTTTGCCGGAATAAGTGAGCCAGACTTCTGGAACTTCTCCACACTGGATCATTTCACCGATATCGAAGCTCCCCTGTATGATGTTTTCCAGGGTTCCACTCAATGGGGGGACTACGACAATGATGGAGATCTGGATATTCTGCTGACCGGTCGTACTATCTCCTACTATAACCCGATCTCCTACATCTACCGCAATGATAACGGTAGTTTTGTCAATATCATGGCACCTTTGCCTGGTGTAATGAATAGTAACGCCCAGTGGGGTGACTACGACAATGATGGTGATCTGGATATCCTGCTGATGGGATATACCGGCTATGAATTTCTCACGCACCTTTACCGCAACGATAATGGAGACTTCATAGATGCTGGGGCGAACTTCCAGAGTATCGCTGGTGGCTCTATCCAATGGGGTGATTACGATAATGATGGTGATCTGGACATTCTACAGACAGGATATAATCTAAACTATAGCTACTACACACATATCTACAACAACAACGAGGGCAACTTCGAGCCTTCAGCTCATGGATTACCGAATATCGCCAGCGGTTCCTCTCAATGGGGGGATTATGATAACGATGGTGATCTGGATATCCTGCTCACAGGTGCTAACGACTATGGAGCCTATTCATATATTTACCGCAACGACAACGGCAGTTTTGTAGATATAGAAGCAGGATTGACCGGTGTTTATGCCAGCTCCGTCCAATGGGGTGACTACGACAACGATGGTGACCTGGATATCCTACTCACTGGATCACCGTGGAGTGGATATCTCACTCGCATTTACCGTAACGACAATGGCAGCTTTGTGGATATTGCAGCTGCCCTGCCTGATATAAACAATGGTTCAGTTCAATGGGGGGATTGCGACAACGATGGCGATCTGGATATCCTGTTGACAGGCGACACAAGCGCTGGTTTTACTTCGTGCATCTACCGCAATGACGACGGCAGTTTTGTAGAAATCGCGGCTGCTTTGTCGGGTGTACGTTACAGTTCTGCTCAGTGGGGTGACTATGATAACGATGGTGATCTGGACATTCTGCTGACAGGAGAGGCCGATTCCGGGCAAACCTCGCTAATCTACCGTAACAATATCCCGTTTGCAAACAGTCCTCCTGTGGCACCTGCCAGTTTCACACTTGTTAACAGTGACGGCAACCTGAGTCTAAGCTGGGATCCAGCCAGTGATGCCCAGACCCCCAGTCCCGGGCTATCTTATAATCTGCAGATCGGATCACCAGAAAATCCAATTGGCTACATGCCCGGGATGGCGGACCCTGTAACTGGTCACAGGCTCATTCCTGCCCGCGGAAGCTTGAGTAATTTTGAGGAATGGACCATGGCAGGCTCATGTATCACTGCACAAGCCTATCCGCAGGAAAACAGAACGATCCGGGCAGCTGTGCAGGCCATTGATCACAACAGCGCAGGTTCAACATGGCAGGAAAGTACGTTTGACTTCTTCGCGTCCACTGTAGATCTCAATCTCACCAACATTGGGGTAATGGGTTCGGAAGATGTGCTTAACTGGGAGCTTCAGCTTCTTGAGGAACTGGTAGGATTTGAGTTACAGATAGATACCGATACCGGTTTCGATCCGCCTCTGCTGGAACAGTGGATTCCCCTTACAGATCCACCCGCTCAGCGAGACATCGTCATGGGAGTTGTGCTCGGAAGTCTGGATGACTTCGTTCTGATCCAGCAGGATATAATGCACTACTGGCGGATACGCCCGATCTACCAGGATTGGTGGCGCACGACTGTCTTCTCTGTGACGCCGGGTGAGTTCATGCTTGTTGAACCACCCTCACCCCCACAACAGCTGCAGATCACAGTAGATAGTGGGATTGTAACACTCACCTGGGAGGCTGTACCTGGTGATCTGGTGTATTACGTCATCTATTCATCTACAGATGCCCATGCACCCTTCCCGGCCGGCTGGGAGGTGGAGAGCCCGCCCACTTACGAAACCGCCTGGCTCGATCCGGAACCTGCAGGGGAGAACAGGTTCTATAGAGTGAAGGCGGTGAGGGTGGAGTAGAAGCGCCCTGTCATACAATGACTCGCCCTTTTCGACTTCATCTGGTACAAAACTACGAATAACAGAAGTGATCAATAAGTACAATTGTGGCGTCGATAAGGAATGAACAGGTGATGTGCCCCGGAATTCTTCATGGCATGACCTTTGCAACATGACACCTGTGCAATCGAGGAACTTACAAGACTGTTGGAGGCTTGTTATGAAAAGCAGGATGTTCATGTCACCTTTGTTTGTAATGATTGTGTTTTGTCTGACGATTTCACCCGATGCGAGTCTCGCTCAGACAGAAGAGGTGGTCTGGATTCATAATCCTTCCAGTGGAGTTGACCTGTACTGCCATATTCATCGACCGATAGACTTTGATCCTGATCTGACCTATCCAGGACTGGTACTGGTTCCCGGTGGTAGCGGATCAGGAATCGGTTTTGATCAAACCGGCCGCGCCCAGCAATACGCTGATCTGGGATTAATCGTCATACACTTCGATCCCGATGGCAGAGGATTAAGTACCAATGATGGCACCTATACAGTGGAGGATTACTGCGGGTATATCCAGCAGGACGGGTTACATGAAATCCTGCTGTATCTGAGCAATCTGCCGGAAGTTCAGTCGGATAACATCGGTGTATCTACAAATTCGTACGGTATCACCATGGGTGCAGGAACGCTTGGCCGCTACCCTGATTCTCCACCAGTGAAATTCCTGATAGACACTGAAGGCCCTTCCGATCGCTCCGACACAGCTGTCCCCAATGGTCATGTTCCTCATGATATCGCTGATGAAGAATGGTGGTACGAACGGGAACCTGTCAATCTCATCAACGGTTTTCCCGGTTACTACCAACGGCTTCAAAGCGTAACAGATCATGCACAGCCGGATAACGAGCATGCAATTGTACTGAACAACCGGGCCACACACGGCTCGTATGGCGGAGAAGGCATCTGCACCTGGACCCGTGTCAACAGCGAAACCGGGTTTACTGCTAATTCCCCGAACACTGTCTATTCCATGCAGGACCCGCCGGAATGGTTACCGAATGAGGTTGACTTCACCATTCTGAAAGAAGAATACCTGCTGGAACTGACGGCTATGCCACCATTGGTAACAGAAAATCCCAACGAACCTCCGATCCAGGTTATCTTCGATGTTCATATTGAGCCGATGCATGTAGGCCCTGACTATGAAACCCGACGGACAGAGGTCAACTGGCTGTGGGAGACTGCTCTGCAGTATGGGGCCAGACTTACCCTTGAATCGAACGGTGAGTACATGGAGTATTGCCTGGAATATGGACATGAAGCTGACTTTCAACAGTATCTGGAGAGTGGATTCGATGTGGGAACGCATTCTCATCTTGTCACTTATGAAGGTCCGCATAACTGGGTTCAGCACAGTGGTCCCATGTCATTTGGACTTGTGAACCAGATCATAGGTGACGCCGAGATGTTTGTTGACGCAGTGGTGGGAGCTGAGAACAACTTCCATCTCTGCACGCAGACCGGGGATCTGTATCTCGACGACATGATGGATCTGCACCAGTTTGACTTCATCACCGGACCCGGTGAAGAGGGATACTGGAGTTTTGGTCATCAGGTCTGGAATCCTTTCAGACCTGCCACCGCTCCCGGTTCCGGTGTACTGGAAGAGGACCTGACAATGCAGTTCTGCACCATACCGCATCTGCCCCAGATTAACAAACCGAATGCTCATGGCATGAATCTGTTACTGGATCAAATGAAACGCCGCTTTCTGATGATCTACATTGAATGGTTGAGTCGCGTTCGCAACAATATGGATGATAAAATCTGGGTGTGGGGATTCAACTCTCATCCCGGGCAGACTAACCAACACCGGGACGCCATTGTGGAGATGCTATCCTGGCTGAATGACAATTTCATTGACCACACCCTGCCCACCGGGGATGTGGTTGCTGTCTACGCCTCCGGTTCAGAGATTCATCAGAGTTTCCTGGATTGGGAAGCTGTAAATCCCGGTGCTTCTTCCTTTAATCATGTAGACGGGGATCCCTATCCTTACACTTTTGCAGCCATGCCGACATTGCTTAATGAAGCCGGGTATGATGCGGAGATCGATATGGGTGAAAACATCAATGTCCATCGAATGCTGAAGAACGAACAGCCGATTTACGCGGTCTGGACTGATTCGGGCAGCGAGGTGGTCGATTTCTCCACGCAACTGTCAGGGGATTTGCTCACTACGGATGGACACGGTAATCAAACAGTGCAGCACAGCACGGTTCTGGTAATCTCCGAAGAGCCACTGTTTATAGAAGCCGAGACAGGTCTGGCTGCACCTGAGAACCTGACCATCCAGATTAACATTGGCCTTGCTGAACTCAGCTGGGATCCTGTTGAGTCAGCGTCGCATTATCGTGTATATGCATCAATAAATCCATATGCCGGATTTGTGAATGTCAGTGGTGAGGTAACGACAACCAGCTGGAGTGAAGCTGTGTCCGGTGAGCAGCAGTTCTACCAGGTGAAGGCGGTGGTTGTAGAATAGTTATCTCAGGTACTGAACCTTGCGGCTGATCTGATCGGTGGGTGTAACAGCCCGGATCAGGTAGGTTCCTGATGGAAGCGCTACCGGTTCATATTGAAACAGATGTTGTCCGGCTGACAACTGCCCCCGGTAGAGTTGACTGACAAGCTGTCCCTGCAGATTGAAGACTTCCAGATTCACACTGGAAGGGCTTTCCAGTGACAAGACTACAGTCATAGCAGGATTAAAGGGATTGGGGTAACAACCCAGCGCCAGGCGGGAAGGAACAGCTACCGGCATAACTGCTTCAGGTAACTGCAACAGGGAAAACTCCCCCTGCTCAACCTGGATGATGACCGGGGGCACCTGCTCGATATCAATAGCGGAACCGGAGAAGCTGCCCTCACGCACACCCTCTTCTACTGTAGTCATGCTGATGGAGCCGCTGGTCGATGCAAACTTGTAATCCGCCTGTATCATATCCAGCAGGTCAAAAATGTCGATGCTGTCAGGATTCTCCGGTACAACAAATGAATCAGCGCCAGCAATAAAGAAAAACAGATTTGAAGTAGAGATAGGGTAGTCACCCGGTTCCAGCTCACCCTCTGTGTTAATGTACATTCCAAACAGGTCCAGTGTGCTGTCGCTGTTTACACTGACCGCCAGATGCATAAAAGTGGTTCCGGTGGAATCAGGGTACTCATATGCGATCACACCACCGGAAAGACCATCAGTAGTATCGATAGAACCTTCCGCAAAGAAGTCACCCTCCAGGGGACCCCAAACCTGATCATAGTGAAAAGAAGTCTCACCGAAAAGATAGATATCCTGTGCCTGAGCAGTTAGTACGGTCAGAAGAAATAAAACCATCGATAAGGAAACTACAGCGATTCTCGGAATCAGTTTGAATGGTTTATCTCTTTTCATGATTCGCCTCTACCGATTAGTCCATAAGTTCTATCAAATCAGATCTTCCTGTGGAGCGCAACCTCAATCAGCGATCTATCCGCTTCATAATCCACTCCGGTAACATACGCACTATCGCCATAATCAACCACCAAAAACGTGGCACATAAGCTTTATGCTTCCTGCGATCAATTGCTCTGACAATCGCAGGTGCGATTGTCTGTGGACTGCTTATCAATCGGGAAGCCGGCAGATGATCAGTCATCGCGGTGCGGATTATCCCCGGTTTAATGATCGTCACTCCGACACCGAATCTATACAGCCAGCCGCGCAAGCCTTCACAATAAGCTGTTACACCGGCCTTGGCAGCACCGTATACCGCCAGTCCCCCTCTGCCCCGCTCACCAGCTACAGAGGAGATAACAACAACCTGCCCACTCTGCTGTTCCTCCAGTATCGGGGTGAGAGCGGTCAACAGGTCGACAGTAGCACTATAGTTCACACGTGTTATTCGGCTTGCCTCAGCAGCATTATGCAGGGACTCCTCGTTGTTACCGAGATAACCGAAGGCGATGAATATCAAGTCGACAGTGCCTGCATCCCCCTGCAGGCGTTCCTTCAGAATAGCTGCTGCCGCCAGAATCGAATCAGGTTGATCAGCATCAAACAGATACTCGCTGATTTCGCATTGCCAGCGCTCCCGCAGTTCCGTGGCCAGCTGTGCCTGCTTCCCGGCGTTACGGGAGAACAGTTGCAGGCTGTCGCCACGTGCCGCCCAGAGACGCAAACAGGCTGCAGCGATATCTGAGGTTGCTCCAAAAACTGCTATACGCATCAGTCCAGCTCCAGTCTTTGTGAGAGATTGGAAACGAGTCGTCCTTCCGGATCAAACTCACGCCTTATCTCCAGCCAGCGCGGCAGGTCGTGATACATTTCGCGCAGGCGCTCAGGCTTCAGGCGCATATCCTTTGCCAGATATATCCGACCACCATTCTTTATCACAATTTCGTCAAGTTCATCCAGCATATCAAAGAGTCCCGGACGCAGAGGGAAATCAAGGGCGACCGTGATACCGGGTATCGGGAATGAAAGCATTCCGTTTCCCGCTCCCATCCGCTTCAGAACAGCAAGTGAGGAACCTCCGTAACCTGTCACTTTTTCCAATATCTCTGCTACACCAGCCTCTGATGATTCCTGCGGCAGAACGAATTGATACTGTGTGAATCCTGCCCTGCCATAGACACGGTTCCAGTTGCTCACAGAGTCCAGTGGGTAGAAAAAATGATAGAGATCCAGAATCTGCTCCTGATCGCCATGTGTCTGCCAGTAGAGTTTATTAAACGATTGTATTACACTGCGTGACAGAGTGCGGGAAGGCAGTTGCCAGGGAATTCCCCATTGCGCGGGTAGTTTCAGGCGTAACGGCTCGGTTCGCTGCAGTGTGGATAGCTCCTCTGGTAGAGCATCATTACCACTGAATACTACTCCTCTTCCAAGTTTGATGCCGCTCGCAGCCCCATCCAGCCAGGCTACTGAATACTCACTGGTTTTATCGGCCTCTGTCAACAGCTCCAGCATCTCTGACAGCGACCCTGCTCTGCGTTGTTGTTGATGAACTCGGGATGTTCTGATTTTCTTCAGGCGAAGTGTGGCACTGACTATGATACCGGTCAGTCCCATCCCCCCGGAAGTAGCTTGAAACAGCTCGGTGTTTTCCCGCCGGTTGCAGATCATCTGACGACCATCCGGCAGCAGCAGAGTGAGCTCTTCGACCCAGTTGGAAAAGGCACCGGCACGATGATGGTTTTTACCATGCACATCCGCGGCGATAGCACCTCCGACCTGTACATAGCGCGTTCCCGGTGTGACCGGCAACAGCCATCCTCGTGGAATATAATGCTGTTGAATGTCGGCAAGTGTCAGCCCAGCCTCGCATTGTAACAGCCCACTCTCAGCGTCAAATGCAATGAGCCGGTTCAAACCGGCCATCTGTATCACGTTACCGTTGTTGTTGATAGACTGATCACCGTAGCTGCGTCCTTCACCGCGGGCGATCAGGTTTTCGAGTATAGCAGATTGTGTAAGCTGTTCAGTGTTTTGAGGACGCCAGAGCCGGACAGGCAACCGGGGGTGTCCACCCCAGCCACTCAGTTTCTCTTCTGTGGATCTGATATCACCGTCCATACTCATTTCGTGTCTACCGGTTCCTGCTCCCAGGCAAGTGGTTCCGCACGATAGTCATGTCCATTTGCGACCACCCGGGCAGCTATGTTCTGCGGATCATGTTCGAAAAACAACACGGTGTTTCTGTCGGATGCTTCTGCCAGTACGCGTTCTTTCTCTTCAAGAGTAGTGATCGCTTCAAGGTCATAACCCATAATGAAAGGCAGTGGTATATGTGATTGTGTGGGTATCAAATCCGCGCAATACAACAGGCTGTCAGCAGCATCGGCTACCTCTACAAGTTGCATGGCCGGGGTATGGCCATTAACGATTCGCACCTTGATACCGGGCATTATCTCCTCGTCACCGTTAACGACCCTGCCCAACCCCGCCTCGAAAACCGGTTCCCAGTTTTCAGGTTGATAGCTGGCCCGGTCACGGAGACTGGGTTTACGTGCCCATAGCAGTTGCCGTTCCTGAAACCAGTGAACAGCATTTGGGAATTGCAGCTGCGGCCGGCCCTGCTCATTTAACATGGTCAATCCACCGGCATGATCGAAGTGCAAATGGGTCAGGATCACATGTCGTATGTCAGCTGATGTTAATCCGAGGTGTTGCAGAGCACCCTCGATATCACCGGGCACATTATCCTGTGCAAATATACGACGGAATTTCTCATCCCCTTTGGTACCAATTCCGGCATCAACGAGGATTGGCCCCTGTGGGCCTTCAATCAGCAGGCAACGGGTTACCATATCAATACGGTTGTTCTCATCGGCAGGATTGGTTTTCTGCCAGATGACACGGGGAACCACGCCAAACATGGCTCCCCCATCAAGCTTGAAACTTCCGGTATCAACTGCTCGCAGGTGATAGGGACCGATCTTCATGATTGGCCACCTAAGCCTGTTCTTCGAGAAAACGCTCCGCATCGATGGCTGCCTGGCAACCTGAACCGGCTGCAGTGATCGCCTGGCGATAACGGGTATCAGCAACATCACCGGCTGCAAACACGCCCTGGACTTCCATGCGCGAAGTACCCGGTTCCGCTTTGACCAGATAGCCGTTCTCATCCATTTTCAGCTGATCCCTGAATACAGCAGTATTAGGTGTGTGACCGATTCCCATGAAAACACCATCACACTTAAACTCTTCGCGACTTCCGTTCTTTGTGTTTTCCAGAATCACACCGGTAACACCTCCACCTTCCTGTGTACCGAGAATATCAGCTACCGTGGAATCCCACTTGAACTCGATCTTGTCGTTAGCAAAAGCCAGCTTCTGCATCATCTTTGAAGCACGCAACTCATCGCGCCTGTGGACAACGGTAACCTTGCTGGCAAACCGGGTCAGGAAAATCGCCTCCTCCATCGCAGTGTCACCACCACCGATTACGATCACTTCCCTGTCAGTGAAGAAAAATCCGTCACAGGTAGCACAGGCTGAGACACCGTAACCCATCAGCTTTTTCTCTGATTCCAGCCCCAACCAGCGCGCGGTTGCACCGGTAGCGATTATCAGGGTTTCCGTTGTAAACTCCTCGCCATCGATGGTCAAACGGAAGGGGCGCTGACTCAGGTCAGCATTCTGAACCTCACCATTATGAAACTCAGTTTTGAAACGTTCTGCCTGCTGGTGCATCTGATCAATCAGATCAGGCCCCGTAATCCCCTCAGGAAAACCGGGGAAATTGTCAACTTCAGTCGTGATAGTCAACTGTCCACCAGGCTGATACCCCTCGATTACTAATGGTGTGAGGTTGGCACGGGCGGCGTAGATGGCAGCGGTAAGACCGGCTGGCCCCCCGCCGATAATGGTCACTTTGCGATTTCTGTCCATGTTTCTTCCCTTATTCCTATAGTTACAAAATTAGCATTCCAAGTGTGATACAAATACATCTGTCACTACAATAACAGTGTCTGTTATTTCAAATACAGTGCCTTGCGTATCACTTCGCGGCCAGATTGCCTTGCCTGAAGCCTGATGAAGTAAATACCACTGGCCAGACCATCGGCATCAAATCGCAGTACCTGCTCACCTGATTGAAGCTCGTTCTGCAGCAACAGACGCACTTCCCGTCCCAGCAGATCGTACACTCTGGCGGTGATCCAGTCTGCCTCCTGCAACCGGTAAGAGATACACGTTTCCTGATTGAATGGATTCGGGTATACCGGAGATACTTCAAAACTCTCAAGCCACTCCCCTTCCCAGCGGAAGAGGGTTGCACCACTGGTGTCCTCTACACAAACCGAATCTATCGCCCAGCCATAGCACCCGACGCCGGGATTATTGGCCGCATAGACAAATCCGAATTGCAGGTAGGATTCAGGGGGGTTATCGAGTTGCAGTGACTCCAGCTGCCATTCAGGGGGGTAATCAAGAGGGCTATCCCAGTGGGCAGTAGCTTCCTGAAGGTCTGTCAACAGTGATGAAAACAGGTCGCCATCCTGTCGCCAGATTACTTCCGCCGAGCTGAGATCATCCACTCGCAGCCAGGATTGGAATGACAGTACTGCGTTCTGATCAAGCGACAGTACAGGTGTCAGCAGGGTATCCTGTATCACACTGTATATATTAGCATCACTGTTGTTGAAAGCATATTCGTTTTCGTCAGGGCTATACGGAGAGAACCATGTAGTTTCGGTAAGGCCAAATTCCCATCCCACAGATTGGTCTTCATCATAACTGTTATTCCAGCAGAGTGGAAGCTGTGCACTCTCGAACTCCTCGTAGAGTAGTGAATCGCTGAAGAGGTTTTCGCAACTGGCACCTGATCCCAGTACTTCCACCAGCAGATTTCCATTTGTCATTGGCTCATACTCCCAGGAGGAAGTACTGAAACGCCATGAGCATGCCCCGGTCATACTTGTATCACAACCGAAACTGTTCTGCTGTTCATGCGGCACAGCTGTTTCATCATAGAGCAATACTACCCAGAAAGGTTCATCATAGGCGAAGAGAGAGTCAGCAGCTGTAGAGTCAAATTCAATATCAAGCCAGCGGGGGCTCAGCGTATCAGCAGGATCCGGACTAATAACAGATTTAAAACTCCAGTCCAGGCCTCCGGGATAGCTTCCACTCAGGTCCGGTGCCGGCCTGCCGCTCTGGTCTGGTGTGATACAAACTGTGAAGGGCTGTACTCCCTGCAACATCAGTCTAACAGTATGTGGTTGGAAGGCAATCAGATTGCTGTTACTGGAGGCGACACGTACTGCCAGAGCGCTACCGGCGGAGTTGACCGGATCCGGTGTGGTGAAATAATCCAGAAAACGGGCACCACTGGTTACCTGCTCCAGTTGTGGCCACTGCGAATGTATCACGAAATATGCAGTAGTATCGTAGGCAGTGTTGCCAAAGATATCAGATACTGACAGCGCCAGGTTATAACCTGATCCGGCCATAAATTCGAAATCGCTGAGATCTGCTACCAATAATGGAGCGAGGGGTGTTCCGAAATCGTGAACAGCTGTTGCCTGCCCCTCATGCAGCAGTGTCAATGTTGCTTCTGCCAGGTCACTATTGTCACTGACACGGCTGCTGGAAGTGATTATGTCTGTATCATTATCCCAGATCAGCGGCAGTTGCGAAAGAATCAACTCAGGCGCGACCGGATCCTCATCCATAAATTCCACACCCACCCTGATGCAGAGATCACGGTCTTCAAGAACATCGGTTCCGCCATTATGTATCACACTGCGTCCGGTACCGTTACCGTCATTATCAGCGGTCAGAAAAGGTGGTCCGAAAAAGTGATCGTATAACACATGTATGGCAAAACCGCCGCCAACTGGAATATGCATCGGTTCAGGAAAGGTAAATATCTCATATCCGTTTTCCAGATAGCCACATAGAGTGGTATCGATCTCAAAAGTCTGGTCCAGATAGAGAAGAGAAATGGTGACACCATCCCCCGATCCACCATAGCTGGCGATACGGCAATCCAGAACATCCAGTTCAGCCGGTGCCTCAAAACTGACAACCCAGCGGGATGTTCCCAGACTATCCAACGTGGGCCAGTACCAGCCGGGAGAATGGTCCCAGGACAATACATAGTCATCGCCATTATCTGTGGCAGGTAACTGCTTGTTGAGAGGCAATTCTACTGCAAGCGCTGACAGTGGAAGCAGGAGTAAGAGTAACAATGTTCTGAGTAAATGCGATACAGAGTTACCTGCTACCCCCCTGCTGACCGGTTGTTGAACTGCTGTAAGATATCGGCTGTGATACATTTCGTTAACTCGTCTTACCATTCTGGCAGCCATACAACTGCTGCTCCATAATATAGTCTCTTACAGCCGGCAGTAACATTGTTGTTGTATCACCGCCTGCTGCTATCCTGTCACGAACAGTGGTAGAGGAAACCTCAATCCCGGGGACCTGCAGGTGTTGATAGTGGAGCGGGTACTGCCCCCGGTTGCTACTGCGACGAGGTAGTATGATAAACTCCAGCTCCTCCTGCAGCTCCTGCCAGCGAAACCAGCGTGGTAGTTGTTCCAGCAGATCTTCACCGATAACCATGCTGAGAACGGCATCGGCGCCAAAACGTTCACGCAGATACTGTAGAGTATACCAACTGTACGAAGGGCCTCCCCTGCGCAATTCCCAATCATCTATTTCAATCTCAGTACCTTCAAGGGCCAGTTGCAGCATCTGCAATCGCTGAGCAGCCGTAGCACCGGGTTGTGACTGCTTCAACGGGTTGCGTCTGCCTGGAATGAAAAGAAAATGATCCGGCTCAAATGCCTTCGCAGCCTGACGGGCCATCTCCAGATGCCCCAGGTGAATCGGATCAAAGGTGCCGCCCATAAAGAGAACTTTCATCATTCCCGCGCCAGTGAAACCAGACGCTGCTGTACAACCTCCACCCGCTCTCCCTCAGGATACTGAATCAGGTAGTTCTCATAGAGCGCCCGGGCGTCCTGCTTCCGTTCCAGTTCCAACAGGCACTCTGCTTTCAGATAAACAGCACTGGCAGCAACTTCCTCAATGTCATAGTACTCCCGTAAAACATCGTCCAGATAAACCAGGGCTGCTTTAAAACGTTTCATCCTGAAATAGAGTCTACCGTTACGGAACTCCTTCTGCGCCAGTTTCATGCGACTGAGATAAAGGTAGTCTTCAACTTCACTGCAATACTCAGAATTTGGGAACTCTTTCAGAAACTCATTAAAAGAGCTGATTGCCTGGTAAGTATATGCCTGATCCAGGGGATATGCTGGAGCCAGTTTGAAGTAACACTCCCCCAGTTTGAACTGGGATAGATCTCTCAGTGGGCTGTTGGGAAGCTGCTCTACAATAAAACTGTATGAATTAGCGGCCAGAAGATACTCACGCAGATTGAAACGGCTTTCGGCGTAATAGTACTTGATGGAATCCATCAATTCGGAACCGGAAAAACTCAGCGCCAGCAGGTCAAACTGCTCTGCGGCATCCATAAATTTCTCCCTGTCATACAGTTCACGAGCCTGTTCGTATTGCCCTCGCAGGGTATGATCCGGTTCTGGACGCAATCCGGCACAGGCGACAATAACAAATGCAATGGACAAGACAAAAACGATTCTCATGCTCTGGCTCCTGCTGTAGTCGGTTATCTAAGTGTTTCCGACATGTCGTATGGTATTTCCTGTTTCCGCTTAGATGCTATCACCTGTCGTGCCCGGGGAAACACCATAAAGCGATTCTATCTGAATGTATCTAAAAAACGATCCTTCCTGTGAATCGCCAGAATTCTGTAGACATCATATTAATTTGTGATTATGTGCGTTGCAAAGCAAACAGCTTTTTCCTGTAGTGGTTTTCCAACTCAAAGCGCCAACCTCAAGGTCAGATAATGTGTATGGGAACGGTCATGATGTATCACAGCAGCATAGTCCAGCACGGTTGTAGAATGTGGTAGAAAACGGCCATACCAGCGGAGCGCCTGCATATCCAGGAGTCCAAAACCCAATGTGTACTCGGCTGGTCCCGGATCGCCCTGCAATATTGATTCCAGCCAGTAGATTCCCCAGCGCAGCTGCAGGTGATGCATGGTGTTCAGCTCCCAGCCCAGGTGCATTTCCTGAGATACTTCATCCAGATCCTCGTTTGTAACATTGCGGAAATCCATAGCCATACGCAATCGATGGAAACCTGGGAAAGGCAGCTTCCACTGGTATTGAACCCCTGCACTCAGCGAATTATCCGGCAGACGATCACCGGCCAGCCTGATATCGCTGTTACCACCCGGCAGATCAATAGCCGTCAGGCCAACCTGCATCCTCCAGGCCGGGCGCAGTATGATTCCGTAAATCAGACCGGTATCCCTGACACCGCTTTCCGGATTCCAGACCACAGGCAGCGATATTCCCAGACTCACCTTATCATCCATCCTGAAAGAGGCTGCCAGATAACTGACAGTTTCCTGAGAACCGAATACGGTATGCCAGGGATCGTTGCGCTGAACGTCAGGCCGGCCACTCAACTCTTCTGCCGGAATCAACGTCAATGCCAGCTGGTTGAAACGATAGTGCAGGGATGAAACAAACAGTGTCCAGGGAAAAGGATGATGCCAGCTATCCCGGGTTGCACTGATAGTATCATGAACGGTAACCATCAATGGTACAGGGTTGAGCATAACTGTAAAAGGGGGGGCGTTGGCACCGGTTGTCGGATATCCGGCAGCAGGATTATAGCAGGCGGCTGCCACCCAGTCACTACTGGCGGCAAAGCAACCACCCATTCCCATCACACGGGCAGCATGGCTGCTGACCATTACATACTGCTCTGCATGAGCGACAGTCAGCGCTGCAATCAGCAGACAGCCTGTCAATAGAGAGCGGATAGTATCAATAAAGTACATTTTTGTTCTTGCTGACTTTTCTGCGCCAGGAAACGGAGCCATAGAACATCAACAGGTAAAGCGCTTCAACCAGTAATGTCAGTCGTATGAGATACCGTCCCCAACTCATAAACAGAGTATCGCCTTCCAGAAGTGGGACGGTGCAGAACAGGATATCCTGTTGATTAACAGGAAGCCGGGCAATCGTATTACCCCTGCCATCCAGAACAGCACTTATTCCGTTATTGGCAGCACGCACCAGTGGCCGGCCGCATTCGATGGAACGTATACTACTCTGTGCAAAGTGCTGCGCTGGTTCAAGGGTGTTACGGTACCAGCCATCGTTAGTGATGTTTATCAGCATATCAGCTCCATCCAGCACATGTGCAATCTGCTGGTGCTGAAAGATGCTCTCAAAACAGATGGAAGGTGCTACGGTCAAAGCGCTGTCAAGCAGAGCCACAACCGGCTTGCGGTATCCGGGTGCAAACTCCGCCTGCCCCAGATTGATCGATCCCAGTGAAGGCAACCAGCGCTGGAAAGGAAAGCGTTCACCGAAAGGAACCAGTTGCTGCTTATCGTAACGGAGATTATGCCGGTTAGCGTCAAAGAAAAACATACTGTTGAATCGCTGCCTGTGCTCCTTCATGAAACGGGAAGCCAGCGCTCCCACAGCAATTGTAACCTTATGATTGCTGGCTATCTGTTGAAAGGCCTGACGCCAGCGTGCGCTTCGGTTCAGATATAACGGGGCTGCAGTTTCAGGGAATACAACCAGCCTGGCACCCTGATTACGAGCCTGACGGAGCAATGTCATATTGAGCTCCATTACACTGTCACAGGGTGCATTCCATTTTTCCAACGGATCCAGGTTGGGCTGAACAACTGCGACATTCAGAGAGTCGCTGCCAGGTTTGAGTAACCGCTCATTCAGTGTATCTCCTGCAAATGGAATCAGTAACAGCACCAGGATGGTGCTCAGCGACAGGATGCGCCACTTCTTGCGGCGTATGGACATATAGATACAGAAGTTCATAGTACCTATCCAGATCGTGGCACCGAAGATACCAAGCGAAGAGAACAGGCCACTTGCCGGGAAGGAAAGTTGTGTTGCCCCCAGTGAAACCCAGGGGAATCCCAGATCCCAGAAGGAGGTGGTAAACTCAACCAGAACCATCATCAATGGGATCTGGAGAAATGCCGGGCGCCCGACATGGCTGTACTGGTAGGATACACTGCGAAATATCAAGCCCCACCAGAAGGAAAGATACAGAATCGCCATTACAGCGGTGGCAACAGCCGACCAGGTCGGGAGGGCAGAGTTGGCTGCAATCCAGTAAAGTGTGAAGCCATGATAAACCAGGCCGCTGACGAAACCGTAAACAAATTTCCGCTTTCCCTGTTCGATCGCTATGAACCAGGGGATAAACATCACCCAGGCGAGAAAGAAGAAAGGTAGCGGTGGAAACGAAAGTGCGCCCAGAAGGCCGCTGAAAATCATGAGTATCATGAGTGTTCGTCCAAATATTCCTGCAGGATCAGCGCTGCAGCGTAACCATCAACAATTCCCTTGTTCTTGCGCGCATTGCGACCATGAAGATGTAACAGTTCCCGGGCCCGTACCGAGGAAAAAGCTTCAGGAACCCGGTGTACAGGAAGTCCCCAGGGTTCCATGGCACTGATGAATTCCTCAATCTCCGGTACCAGAGTACCCGGGGTGCCGTTGCTCCGGGTCGGTATGCCTATGACGATCTCCAGTATCTCGTACTCCCGGCAGATATCCCGAATCTCAGCCAGCAGCCCTGGAATATCCTGAACGGCAAGCGTCTTTAATGGCCGGGAAATCATACCGGTAGGATCGGAAACCGCCACTCCAGTGCGGGCGCGTCCATAATCAATTGCCAGAATGCGCATGTCAAAAGATAGCAGCGGAACTGACTATGTAAAGAATAAGAATCTGAAATTGTCGAATGCAGGTAGAAGTTATTTATCACAGATAAGGAAACATGTGGTGGTTGCTAAAGATGACCGGATGCAGAACCGATACATGAGATGTCGGTCCATTACCTCCTGTCCGGGGAAACAGT
>CAZCRT010000001.1:0-138122 GCA_964501185.1 uncultured Bacteroidia bacterium | reverse complement strand
TTTCATCAAAGTAAGGGCTGGTGGAAACAGCAATGAGCGGATCGCTCCTGGCGGGATCTGGATTATGTAACCAGATTTCATACGCCAGTTCTGCATCGCCGCTGTTTGTAATCGAGAGGGTTCTGGTTGTCTGCTCACCTTCCGGCAGAGATACCAGAAAGGATTCAGGATCGACAGATATCTGTGGTTCCTGCGCAAATGCTGCCAGTGTGGTCAGTATGACGACCATAATGGCAAAAAAATTCTTCTTCCCGTTGTACATTCTGTCCTCCCAAAGTTCAACGCTTCATCAGAAATGCACTGGTGCGCATCACATCTGTCTCCTCCTGGATCGACAGAGAGAAATGCAGCAGGTTAGCTGCTGCTCGTTATCCAGCAGCCAGGCTGGCTTCAGGACCTGCCGGGAGGCGAGCAACACCATATCTGGTGCAGTATCTGTTAGTAGTTGTTGTATGCCGCGGATCAGGTTCCGCTCAAGGCATAACCGTGTATCTATCATTCAGCGTGGAGGTAGATGCAATTACTACCGGGCACAGAGCTAATTGCAACCACTCTGAAAGTATATTTAGCTTTTCTCATATTAATAACCAATAGAATTACGTCCTCAAATTCGTTTTCCAGGCCATGTTACTGCTTGAGTGTTTATCTGTTATCAGGAGATGTCCACTCCATATTTCAGCTGCAAGTTTCGATTGCCCCGGTTGTTCGCAGAATTCCCACAGTCAACCTGAGTTGGAGACTTTCTGACGGGGCCACTGAGTACATATCGGAAAGCGCTGTTCACATCTTAAGTAGTAATCCCCTCTTTAATGCGAACACACCAGGTATTTCAGACAAAAGCTGTTTCGCGGATGACTGTAATTCAAATATGGTATTATTGATATATGGTGTTGTGTTCTTAATCACCCCGAGGAATGATGAAGATGCCCATTCAAGTCACTTCGCGATACACAAAAAAAAGAGGCCCCCTTATGGGGGCCTAGCAAAACCAAAAGGGGAAGCCGTAGTTCAGGCCGTTCGCGTGTGAATAATATCGGACCTTCGTGTCCAAACTGTCAGCTGATACAATGTGCCGTTGTAATACTGACAGAACGCATTGACCCAAACATAGGTTCTTGATATTAATATTGAGTAAATCAAATATCTATATCCTGAGCGTTACAGCTCATTAAGCTGTCCCGTGGACAATTTCACCCTGAATACCACCACCCGAACGCAGTCCTGGTGGTGCCTGGAACATTCAAGAATACAAAGTGCCCACCCGTTACGGCCGGGCGCACAAACTGCAAAGATGGCTATTTCCTGATAGAAGCGAATTACCCGCCCGTTCCGGCCGGGCGCACAAACTGCAAGGATGGCTATTTCCTGATAGAAGCGAATTACCCGCCCGTTCCGGCCGGGCGCACAAACTGCAAGGATGGCTATTTCCTGATAGAAGCGAATTACCCGCCCCTGGACAGAGCCGGGTTTTGAATCGGGTTTCTGCGGAAGAAATTTTCATCCTCATCGTATTCTCTTTTATGCTGGTTTCTGACAACAGAAACACACGTACAATACTATCGGCAATGCACTTTGGAGAGTTAAGAGGACGCTATTTAATATTCCCTTCCTTACTGGGCTCTAAAAAGCTAGTTTTTGCAACGTTGAATGTCAACAGAAAACACACTCGTTTTAAAGAATTCCCACACATCGACACTAGCACTCATTTCATGCAAAGAGGATTGTATACCAATTGTGATCGTGACACTTTCTCAAAACGAAGTTGTAACAGGCTATTGCGAAGGGCAACTTTCAGAAGGGTAGTATTTGATGGAAGTTATGCTAATTCCGTTTCTCGATCAGCTTCAGGAATTCAGCTCTCGTTTCAGCAGAGTCATGGAACTCCCCCAGCATGGCTGATGTCACCATCTCGGAATGTTGCTTCTCCACTCCCCGCATTACCATGCAGAGATGTTTGGCTTCGATGACAACACCTACCCCGATCGGCTGCAGCTCCTGCATCAGGGTCTGTGCAACCTGCTGTGTCAATCGTTCCTGAATCTGCAATCGCCTGGCGAACATGTCGATGATACGGGGGATTTTGCTGATACCTATGATCTTGCCACTGGGAATATAGGCGACATGCGCCCTGCCGAAAAAAGGCAGCAGGTGATGTTCACACATGCTGAACACTTCAATATCTTTACAGACGATCATCTCGTTGTATTCCTGGGAAAAGATAGCGCCGTTTACAATCTCTTCTACTGTTTGTCCATAACCACGAGTGAGGTGCTGCCAGGATTCAGCCACTCTACGCGGTGTGCGCTCCAGACCTTCTCTACCGGGATCTTCGCCCAGCTGCTGCAGGAGTTCATGAATAAGCTTTTCCATCATGCCTCTCCCCGATAGGTTATAATACTGCGCTCGGTTTCAAAAATCTTAATCTCATACAGTGCCGCACCGGGAAATGCGTCCTTCAGCTCGCTCCAGAAAGCAACTGCCAGGTTTTCAGCAGTTGGATTCTTTCCCTGCAGAAACGGAACATCAATATTAAGGTGTCTGTGGTCGACACGGCTGATGATGACTTCGTTGATGATCTCTCCCATTCGCTTCAGATCAATCAGCATGCCGGTGTCCTCTGGAATAGCACCCTGGACTGTAACCTCCAGACGGTAGTTGTGTCCATGTCCATGAACATTACTGCACTCGCCAAACAGCTCCTCGTTGGTTGCATCGTCTCTGTCGGGCAGGTGCAAACGGTGTGCAGCGCTGAACTCCAATACTCGCGTAAGATATATCATGCGTTTTCCTTCTTTTTCTCGGTAAGGGTGGGCTGAACCGGATAAACCTGTAACCTGGCCTCGCTTCAGAGCTACAGGATAGGATTTTCACTCCCTTTTAGGGAGAGAATTATCGTCAGTTTATACCGATTCATAAAAACAGCCGCCTTTCTAAATAGTCAATTGAAGCATCGGTTATTTCGAGGCTTGTAGATGCTTATTGAGAGCCCTCCCGTGGGTTCAAGCCTCGCTTCAGTATAGTATTGCTCAGAAATGCGATGCTGTAGCGATCATTTATCACTAAAGCGTTGCTTGAGCAACGAAGCTGATAATACTATAGTTCAGGAGACAAAACAGCCCCGGATTATGGACCCGGGGCTGCCTGTTTGCCAGCTATACTTCAAGCTATGGACGGAAGCTGTCCGTCAAATCATCGATTGCATACTCGACCTTGCCCTGCATCGCTCTCTTGCGAACTTCCTGGTAGTGATCACACCATGTCGGGCGCGAGTCGCGGTAGAGTATGCCCATTTTGTCCATAGTGGGCTCTTCCGCTATTCGAATGGCTTCCAGCCGGTTGGAAGTGTCGTGGCCCTCTTCGCAGAGCCATTTTACCTTGTCTTTCCAGTCCATGAACTGGTCTTCACCACGGAATGTAACACAGCGGGAGAAGACCTGAACGAAAGAGAATCCTCTGTGCTCGATCGCCTCTTCCAGCACCCTCACCAGGTGTTTCATATCGTTAGCCAGAGCCCGTGCCACGAAAGAGGCCTCATAAGCGATTGCCAGCATGGCAGGATTCAAAGGTGCCTCGAAAGAGCCATACGCGGTTGTTTTAGTGGTGACGCCCAGCTCTGTGGTCGGGGAGCCCTGCCCCTTGGTCAAACCGTAGATGCGATTGTCCATCAGGATATAGGTCATATCGATATTGCGGCGGGCCGCATGGGAAAAGTGCCCACCACCGATAGAGATACCATCCCCATCGCCTCCGACTGCCAGAACGGTTGTATCACCATTGGCGAGTTTCACACCGCTGGCGATAGGCAGCGCGCGACCGTGTACAGCATTGAATCCATATGTGTTCAGATAACCGGGTAGCCGGGAGGAACAACCGATACCGGAAACCGCGGCTACTTTGTGTGGTTGTATCTGCAGATTTGCCAATGCCCGGGTTACGGCATTCAACACACCGAAGTCACCACAGCCCGGGCACCAGACCGGTTTCAAGCCTGACTTGTAGTCTTTCGCTTTTAGTTCGACGGTGTCGCTTGCGTTATTCGTGCTCACTTAGCACCTCCTCAATCTTGTCGATGATACTACCGACACGGGCCGGCATGCCAATGGGAGCTTTGTGCAACCTGATCTTATCAATCGGAATGTCGATGTGGCTGCGCAGATATTTGTAGAACTGAGCAGTGAATGAGGTTTCAACGACGAGAATTTTTTTATTTCTGGCGATGAAATCCTCAACCTGTTCATGGTCAATCGGATAGATAACCTGAGGAATAAAAGCGGAAACGCTCTTTCCCTGTTTGGTCATTTCCTGAACCGCCTCTTTCACAGCCCCCTTCATGGAGCCCCAGGTGATGATACCTATCTCAGCTTCATCCGGACCGTAGTGACGGGAAAAGTTCAGCTCCCTGCGGATATACTCAAATTTACTGAAGCGTTTTTCGTTGTTACGCTCGAGAATATCCAGTTCGGATGTCGGCCAGCCATTATCGGTATGCTCAATTCCTGCAGCCTGATACTGGCCACCTTCCACGCCGGGATGGGTAATGGGTGAAACACCATTATCGCTGGGAGCATAACGCACATAATCCTTCAGCGCTTCCGCATCCGGCAAATCACGATGGTAACGACGAATAAATCCGCGTGCATCACCCTCTTCGTAGAGACACTCCTTGGGGATTGTCTCAACCCGCTGCCCCAGATACTGATCAGTCATAATCAACACCGGCAGCTGATATTTTTCTGCAATGTAAAATGCTTCTACCGCAACATCGAAACAGTCTTCCACATCTGATGGCGCAATCACCACACGGGGGGCGTCGCCATGTGTGCCGTAGAGAGCCTGCTGCAGATCACCCTGTGTGGTTTTGGTAGGGATACCGGTCGAGGGCCCGACCCGCATTGCGCTCACCAGCACGATTGGCAGTTCTGCAATAGCGGCCAGCCCGATCATTTCGCTCATCAGGGAGACACCTGGTCCGGATGTAGCACTCATCGCTTTCTTGCCGGCGAAAGAGGCTCCGATAACCATCCCTATCGCAGCTATCTCATCCTCTACCTGTACCATGCGCCCGCCATAGCGGGGCAGCTCCCGGCCCATCATTTCCATGATTTCCGAGGAGGGTGTAATCGGGTAACCCGCAAAGAAATCGAGACCTGCATACAGGGCACCAAGTCCTATTGCGTCATTACCGGAAAGCATGATCTTGGACTCAGCAGAGGTGTATTGGAACTGAGGGAAATCATTCTGATCAGCTTTCCTGGCCCAGTCAATCCCGATCTGCAGGGCACCAATGTTGGATTCGATTATGCTTTCCTTCTTCTTGGAAAACCGCCTGCGAATCGCGCTTTCAAGTCCGCGTACAGGCAGGTTGAAAAACTGTGACAGGATACCCAGCATAACGATATTCTTGCTGAGCGGTGAACCGGCCTCTTCAACTGCCAGTTTCTTAAACGGGATATTGATCATCTGATAGGATTCAACATTCTCAATTGGAATATCTTCCATTGATGTCTTGTCATTTTCTTCGCTCAGGATGATAGCGTTCGCTGCCAGCGGGTACTCTGTACGAAAACGTCCAAAATCTTCCCAGTTGAAAACAACCAGGACATCAACCAGGTCGCCGTGTGAGAAGATTTCTTCCGGGGACAGACGCACTTTTGAGGAGGATTCACCACCACGGATCTGTGGTCCGAAACTCTTCAGAAGGAAGCAATAGAGCCCCTCCAGCGCTGCTGCAGATGTGATCAGTTCTCCGGCGGAAACAACACCGTCTCCGCCACTGCCGATCATCGCAATAGTCAGGTCTTTTTTCTCCAAGGTGTTCACCTTTGAGTTGATTTGTTAAGTCGACACCATGATACTCTCTCGCAGCACCAGCAGGTGCTGTTGGAGTGATACACCGGTATCATCAGCGCCTTGAATTGACAGGTTCACTTGCTGCCAGTTCGTATTCTTAATAATGCATCACAATTAAAATCATCCATTCAAATCAGTTGTCGCGCATTTGTGCGAGCAACTTGATTTCATCCGCCCATTTCTCGTCACCATTGGGAGTTTCCAGTATTTTGGGAACTCCTTCAAAGCGGGAATCCTGCATCAGCATCCTGAAGCACTCCAGTCCGATCTCGCCATCTCCCAGATTTGCATGACGGTCAACCCGGCTGCCCACAGGCTTTTTAGAATCATTGACATGAAACAGGGATAACCGCTTCAGGCCAACCGTACGGTCAAAGTCTGCCCAGGTGGTTTCCCACCCTTCTCTGGTACGCAACTCATAACCGGCTGCAAAAGCATGACAGGTGTCAAAGCAGACAGTCATCCGCTCTTGCGCTTCGATCTGAGCAATAATGTCTCGCAGATGCTCAAAGCGAAACCCGAGATTTGTCCCCTGGCCTGCAGTATTTTCCAGCGCGATATTCACATCATCAAAATCCAACTCTGCCAACACCTGATTTATACTGTCGGCGATTTCCCTGATCCCCCATTCTTCCCCCTCTTTGAGGTGAGATCCGGGATGCATCACAACATGCCTGATACCAAGCTGATGTGCGCGCCACAGCTCATCTTTAAAAGCTGTCAGCGACAGCTTGCGTTTCTCGGGATCCGGCGCGCAGAGGTTAATCAGATAGGAATCGTGCGTATTGGCGAATTCAATACCATTGTCTTTTATGGCAGCACGAAACGCTGAGGCTCTTTCAGGAGATATTTCAGGGGAGTTCCATCGATTCTGGTTGCGGCTGAAGATCTGTATCGCCCGACAGCCTATTTCATGGCCTCTGGCTGGCGCCAGGTCAACTCCTCCTGCAGCTGAAACGTGCGCACCCAGCATCAGCGGTTCTCCATTGATTGATTCAGGTGCTGCAACTGTTCCAGTTGTAACCTTGATTCCTCACGATGCAGGCCAACCCCGGGGTCGCCATCCTCAATGTCAATCTGTTCCAGGAAGTCCAGATGCCGTTGTTCTGCTGCCAGCAGAATCTGCATCCGCTCTATCAGTGCCTTCTGGCGGTGATGAAGAGAGCGGGATTTAATATCGGGATAGACTGTGTCCCAATCGGCCAGGTGGTTCAGGCAGCGAATGGCAATACGCCTTTCGCGGGCCGTTTCCGGATCAACAGGATATGCCTCTGCCAGCTCCTGCAGCCAGCGACGGCGGGTGGCAATCATTTCAGCCAGACTGTTAGTTGCTTCCGGTCTGCTTTCAGAGGGCTTGAGGTGGGCTTGAAAGTATTCCAGCCAGGGAAGTGAGCGGTCGAGAAAGTTGGCTTCCAGCCAGGCGATTTCAGGAATTGAGAGTTCTTCGGTGGCGGCCAGGTCTAAGAAACCGTTTGAAGACTGGTTGGCGTTTTCTTCAGTTGCTGATTTTGAACTGTTCAGCGAACTGAACTGTGAATCTTGCGATTCCATTTCCTACTTTGTTTTTCACTCACGCTTCTCGCGTGAGCTGAGCGCCGCTTCCGTTATATTTCGACAGCTGCTTCAGGTCTAAACAGCTGCGTTTGTCTTTCGTTCCTGAAAATTGTCATCAATATATAACTATCTTCAGAGTGGTCAAGAGAAAACAAATAGCTGGCAGGGTTTTTCCCGTAAAGCTCTGCCTGAACAGCAGCATATTTCCTGAGGTCGCTTCTATAGCCACTTCAGGGCCCCGTTATTTATCAGCTATATCGTGACCGATGACATTCTGATATTTGTTGATTTTATTATCTATTATACTCAACCTGCTGGTGGAGGATTGATTTATGCGAATTGAATACCACCCGATCGGAATTATCCATACTCCTTTCGAGGATCCTGCCGGCATGCCCATACAGCCTGCAGGCGCTGTGGGAATCAGTGGAAGCATTGAGCTGTTCCCGGAGTATGCGGAGGGTTTGCTTGATATTGAGGGATTTTCACATATCATCCTGCTCTATCATTTTCACCGTAGCGCAGGATTTGATCTGATAACAACTCCGTTTATGGGAAAGCAGGAGCATGGTTTATTTGCCACCCGTACTCCACGGCGCCCCAATCCAATCGGGCTTTCTACAGTCAGGCTTATCGGCGTAGAGGAACAGATCCTGCGGATTGAGGAGGTCGACATGCTCAATGGCACTCCGCTGCTGGATATCAAACCCTATGTGCCGGAATTTGACCGCCTGAGAGATTGCCGCACCGGCTGGCTTGAGCGAGAACAGGGTCTGGTGCGTAATCATAAATCGGATGACCGGTTTCAGCAGGGAAGATAGGGGTGGTCCGTCAAAGCCACAATCGTCTACGATAACACCAGTTCAGTATCAGGGCTTCTGGCGGACCTGCAACTGATCTGCCCTACTCATTGCACACAACATCAGAGTGAAATCAGGACGATCTATCCACGATCGTTTCTGCAGGGTGGCGTGGGGATTGTTGTTGAAATCGTTTAGTGATCTTCTATGTTTAAACGGGTATCCGATGAAAACCGCTTCAACAGCAACTTACAGTCATCGTCAAACCGGTACGCTCTTATTGGTGTTGCTGGGGCTGGTTCTATTGCTGGTGGTTACTATTGGCGAAGTTGAGTCAAATCCGGGCTGGTTTGCTTTTGTTTTAAGCCTGTTACTGGTGACCGGTGTATTATTCGGATCATTGACTGTTGTAATCAGCGAGGATATTCTTTATTGCAGGCTGGGAATCGGGATTTTCCGACGCACTTTCAACCTCGGTGATATTATTGATGCCGAGATTGTGCGCAACCGGTGGTATTATGGCTGGGGTGTGAGATTGACACCACATGGATGGATGTATAATGTCAGTGGCTTTGATGCTGTTGAAATCTCCCTGGCCACAGGAAAAAGATTTCGTATAGGGTCCGATGAGCCACATCAGCTGCTACAGGCGATTCAATCGCGCCTGACAATATAAATTCGAATTTAACCTGAAGGAACAGGATGCTGAAACCTGAACACGAAACTGACTGTGAGACCCTGCAACTCGATAGCCGATCCCGGAAGATACAGACAATGTTTTCCAGGGTTCCGCAAACCTACGAACAGGTAAACCGTACAATTACATTGGGGTTTGACAAGCGCTGGCGCCGACAACTGGTGAAGCAGGCTGCCTCCGGTGCACCTCCCGGTAACTGGGTTGATATGTGTACCGGAACAGGAGAAATTGCCGTTTATCTGCAACAGGCTGCGCCTGCGGGAACACAGGTCTGGGGAGTGGATTTCACTCCAGAAATGCTGGAGGTGGCTCGCAGCAAACCGGAGGCGGATTCCATCCGTTTTTTAACTGCTGACATCAAGGAGCTCCCGTTTACTGAAAACAGTCTTGACCTTGTTACCATGTCCTTTGCCACACGTAACATCAATCTTGACAGGGACACGCTGGTGCGTAGTTTTGCCGGTTATTGCCGGGCACTTAAGCCGGGTGGACGTTTCGTTAATCTGGAAAGCAGTCGCCCACCCGTTGCGTTTATCCGCTGGTGTAACGATCTGTACATCAAACTGCTGGTGAAAAGTGCCGGTCACAGAATTTCCGGTACTGAATCCCCATACGCCTATCTGGCGCGGACTATTCCCCGGTTCTATTCAGCGGAGGGGCTGGCGGAAATATTGCGGGATGCCGGATTCAGCCGTGTCTCTTTCAAGCGAAAGCTGTTTGGCGCGGTGGCGATACATGAAGCGGTGAAATAGAGTAGCAGGCTTAAGCATCTGTTGACCGAATGCATGAAGCGGTGAAGTGAGGCTGTTCCGGTCTCGATTTGCCAGGATGCACAATTCTCCTGCTTGGTACGAGGATTTGATTGAATATGTGAAGAGCTGGCAGTCGAATAGAAGGAGCTCAACATGGCGCTGAGATCAGGGATAAATGTGGTTGGGATCTACGTGACCGACCTGAAGCGGGCTCTGCATTTTTATCAGGCACAATTGGGGCTGGTAGATGAAGGGGAGATGGGGCCGGGCGAGATGATGCGGACTGGTGAGTGTAAGAATGATGTAAACGGAGTTTTCTGAGGACTTTGCAATGTTCATTGTTCAGGATCCCGATGGTAATAATATCGAGTTTGCCGGAAAACCTTAATCCGGTATAGCTTTTATTACAGGGGTGGGGACGACTGTATCAACAAAGGGGTAACAGATGTATGGAGGAGTAACGGCAGGCGCGGCGGCGGGGATGAACGCGATAAAGGCCTCCGGTGCAATTGTGCAGGTTGAGCCTGAAGTGTTCCAGCAACTGGCAAACAGTGAGAAGAATCCTCTGGTGGTGATTACACGGGGCGGTTTCCGGAACAAGGTATTCCGTTACCTTATGAGCTACGGGGGGCTGGTGTTCTTTACCAGGTCACAAAAAGAGTTGATGCTTCCCGGAGGAACTCAGCTGATCAGCGCAGGAAAAATCTGTATACCTGCCAGCTGAGGTGCTCGGGATCTTAACGCATAATCGACATGAACCTGAATCAACCCTCTTAACATTATGAAAATCGGCCAGCAGCTTCTGGTTACGGAGCGAAAAACGTGGCGCGCCTGGCTTGAAAAGTACTGCGACCAGGCAACCGAAATCTGGCTGGTGCGCTACAAGAAGCACACCGGCAAAGCCACCCTGCCCTACAATGACGCAGTAGAGGAAGCGCTCTGTTTCGGCTGGATAGATGGCATTCTCAAACGAATTGACGATGAAAAGTATGTCATCCGTTTTTCTCCCCGCCGCAGGAACAGTGTCTGGTCAGATCTCAATCGCCAGAGGGCTCGACGTATGATAAGCCAGGGGAAAATGACTCCTGCCGGTATACGTTGTATTGAAGAAGCAAGGAGCAACGGTCGCTGGGAACAGCTTCCGCCCCGTAAAGCCCCACTGAAAATTCCTGCTGATCTCGCCTGTGCGCTTGCTGCAGATCATCAAGCTCTGACGAATTTCACCAATCTGGCGCCTTCATACAAACATCATTTTATAGGCTGGATTGAGAGTGCCAGACGCGAGGAAACCCGGCTTAAGCGAATCGCCAGGACTGTCATAATGGCATCCAGAAATCAGAAACCTGGAATGCTCTAGTTATTCTGTTCAGAGACCTTGACTTAACAGACACTCACTGAATTTGTTCGAAGACACTTCCGGAAGTGTCTCGCCCCTCCTTTTAATATCTCAGCTTTTCATCTCACCTCATGCAAAAACACATGCTTATAGTTTGGATTAATTAATCTTCCGGCCGATCTGGTTGTACAAACGGAGACCGCAAGATGACTTCCGGAAGTCTCATCAGTAATGCTATAGACCAGCACATTCACTTTGCCTGATATATTTGTGACCCACTATTCACCATATGGACATATGGTCATAAAATAATTATCCGGTCATCATATTGCTATATCTGAATTAACTCATTTAACTCATGGATATCCGAGTTTTCGAGCTCTCCTGGAGCTTAAACATCATCGCGATTTGACCGGGGAGTCATAACATATCCTCCCCGTCATAGTATCTGACTTATTATTCTGGTGGTTTGCTTTCGGTACACACCTGTTGCTCTTCGGGACTTCCAGAACTGTTTTCTGACAGGAGTGCCGCACTGTATTCATTTTTCAGACCATGGGCTTCAGACTTCCGGAAGTCTCTGTCAGATGTCGCATCGTGCTGGTGCCTGATACCCGGCTTCCTGCAAACCACATACTGTTCATGTAAACAATTATCTGCCAATCTGGCCAGCGATCCCTACACGGTTTCCTTTTTATCCCTGCCCCACTCACCATCATCATGACTGTGATCTTTATCTGCAAACGATCGATCCCGGTTAGTGATTTTACTTCAGCTGCGTCCTGTACAGATATTTCACAACACCCAATTCCTGTTATGTATCGTTGCAGACTGAATCGAATTGCTAAAACCCTGTTTTTTTGATATGTTCCTTCTGTCGTACCTTTTTCATTGTGACGCTGTGTTGTTAAATCGTACCTGTCTGCTGTTTCTATGATATCGACAACTCACAACCGGCGCGTAAACTGTTGATTCTTAATCTTCACCTCTAAACCAACGGGAGTCAGTATGGGTACTTCCTTCTTAACCAGCCTGGAGACCGCACCAACGATATTCTCCCGGGAGCAACTTAGCCCCGAGCACAGGGAAATTGCCGCACTTGTGAGGGAATATGCCACAGAAAAGGTTCTCCCGCGCCGTAGCGAAATTGATGCCTTTGATCGCGACCTGACCTTCGCTCTGTTAAAGGAATCCGCTGAACTCGGATTGCTTTCTGCTGAAATACCAGAAGCTTACGGCGGCCTGGGTATGGACAAGACAACCGGCATTCTACTCAGCGAAGCTCTGGCCTGCTCCCGATGTGCCTCCTTTGTGGTAACACTGGGGGTACAGGTAGGAATTGGCATGTTGCCTGTTCTCTATTTTGGCAGTGATGCCCAGAGGGAGCATTACCTCCCGAGAATTGCCACCGGTGAGACGATGAGTGCATACTGTCTGACTGAACCTGGTGCGGGATCAGACGCACTTAACATCAAAACCCATGCCGAGAAAACTCCGGATGGGGACAGCTGGTTGTTGAACGGCAGCAAACAGTTCATCACCAATGCCGGATTTGCTGATCTCTTCATCGTCTACGCAAAAATCGACGGTAAAGAGAACACTGCTTTTCTGGTGGATCGTCAGCTCGAGGGGGTTACGGTAGGTGAAGAGGAGCATAAAATGGGGTTGAAGGGCTCCTCGACCGCTTCTGTTACTTTCGAGAATGTCAAACTATCACTGGATAGCACCCTGGGCGAGATTGGCAAGGGTCATGAAATTGCCTTCAACATCCTTAACTTTGGTCGTTATAAACTGGGTGCGATGGATCTGGGCATGTGCAAAGCCGTGCTGGAGGATACAATAGAGTACGCTGCCGAAAGGCATCAGTTCGGTGAACCAATTCTTAACTTCCCTGCCATCAGGCGCAAACTGGCACGTGATTTTGTCCGTATTTATGGCCTTGACTCCATCGTCTACCGCACTATTGGTGAAATGGAGGAGCAGATCAGGGCGGACCTTTCACCGCCGGAATTAGCGGCTGCCAGTGAGGGTTTCGCCGTACAGACATCCATGGTGAAGATCTATGGAAGTGAATCGCTGGCACTGGTGGCTGATGATGGTGTCCAGATCCATGGTGGTTATGGTTTCAGCGAAGAATACAGCGTGGCGGCAATTTATCGTGACGCCAGGGTGGACCGCATCTTTGAAGGTACAAATGAAATTAACCGTCAGATCATTACCGGCTACATCATGAAAGACACGCTGATGGAACAGCTGCCGGTCCGCGATACGATGGCTGGCGCTTTTCGGAAGCCGCCAGATGGGCTGCGCTCTGAATTGACTGTCAGTGGCGCCATTCTGAACAACCTCAAGTTGCTTGCGTTGGATCTATTTAAAGAAACACTGGTGTTTTCAGGCCAGGATCTACGTCACCACCACCACCTGGCGGAAGACATTGCGGACCTGTTTACACAGATATACATTTTTGACAGCGCACTACTGCGGATCAACCAGGACGATCCAGCTTCCTTTCAACGGAGCATACTGAGGCTGATTGAGTTGGATACACGCGATCTGCTGCAACGGATCGCCCCACCCCTGCTGGCGTACTGCGACACACCAGCTGACTCCCGGAAGCGAATTCAGAACCAGATAGAGGCACTGGAACTTGACGAAAACCGCTACCAGCACGAACTGGAGCTTGCCGCCGACCTTATTGCTAATCGGAAGGAGAGGTTACAATGACACGAGGTAAATCGACTGTTGCCGTTATCGTTGATGCGGTCCGCTCGCCCATCGCCCTGAAAAACAGCCCACTGCTCAGTTTGCGTCCCGATGACCTGGGGGCTGCCGTCTTAAGCGAGCTTTTCAAACGCAACCCAGGTCTCGACCTGAATGATCTGGAAGACGTGCAGTATGGCTGCGCTTTTCCAGAGGGATTACAGGGGATGTTGATCGCCCGCACTATCTCGATTCTGGCGGGAGTACCGCACACCGCAGGAGCTACTGTTGTCAACCGTTTCTGTGGTTCCTCGATGGAAACCCTGCACAATATCTCCCGCGCGATCGAACTCGGGGAGTATCAGGCAGGGGTGGCCGGTGGTATTGAGGATATGTTGAGGGTGCCGATGGGTGGCTACAACCCCAGCTTCAACCCGCCATTGTATGAAAAGGGGTATTACATCGGCATGGGTGAGACTGCCGAGCTCCTGGCTCAGGAGCTGGATATATCCCGGGCTGACCAGGAGCAGTTCGCGCTGGCATCGCATGAGAAGGCACTGGCCGCACAGGCTGATAAGCGGTTCGACAGGGAAATCGTTCCATTCAAACTGGATGAGGCCGATGTTGCCCATGATGAAGGTCCACGCCAGCCCGATCTTGAAAAAATTCAATCGCTCGACCCCGCTTTTGACGCCGGGGGTACAGTCACTGCTGCCACCTCCAGCCCCGTTTCCTATGGTACTGCCGCCCTGCTTATCACCAGCGAGGAGTACGCCAGAGAGCACGACCTGACCATTCGCGCCGAGATAATCTCCCGGGCTGTAGCCGGGGTGGAGTGGGAAAAAATGGGGAAGGGGCCGTTGCCCGCAACTGAAAAAGCGCTGGCACGGGCTAACCTGAAAATGGCAGATATCGAGGCTGTCGAGCTGAATGAGGCTTTTGCAGCTCAATCGCTTTATGTCATTCGCAGGGGTGGCTGGGATCCGGACAGGATCAACCTCAACGGTGGGGCTATCGCCCTTGGCCATCCACTTGGAACATCCGGTGCCCGCATTCTGACTACTCTGCTGAATGTGATGGAACAACAGGATGTCGAGCTGGGGCTGGCCACCATGTGCATCGGTACCGGCCAGGGAATCGCCACCATCATTCGCAGGAGGTAACATGTCGCAGATAAAACAGGTAGCCGTGCTGGGCGCCGGAGTTATGGGCAGCCAGATCGCGGCACATCTCACCAACTGCGGGGTAGGTGCGCTTCTGTACGATCTCAATCAGGAGCTGGCAGAGCAGGGGATCGCAACCGCCCGTAAACTGAAGCCTTCTCCTTTCTACGATTCCCGCACTTACAGTCAGATCAAACCCTGCAATTATGATGATCATCCTGAACTGCTGCAGGATGTGGACTGGGTAGTTGAAGTAATTGCCGAACGGCTGGACTGGAAACAGCAGCTCTATCAACGGATTGTTCCCCATCTGCATAAGGACGCTGTCATTTCCTCTAATACCTCCGGTATTCTGCTGCAGGATTTGACCGCGGGCCTGCCTGACGATGTTGCCAACCGCTTCATAATCACCCACTTTTTCAATCCCCCGCGCTATCTACCTCTTGTAGAAATAGTCGCCGGTAAGATGTCAGGGAAACCGTTGGACAATTTCATCGAGTTCCTGCAGGGCACGCTTGGCAAACGGGTGGTTATGACCAATGATACTCCCAACTTCATTGCCAATCGACTGGGAATATTCGGGCTGCTGCTCACCATGCGCAAAGCCCTGGAATATGGTCTTTCTATCACTGATACAGACGCTTTGACCGGATCTCTTCTGGGCCGTCCCAAGAGTGCGACTTTCCGGACTGCCGATGTGGTAGGCCTCGATACGGTTGTCCATGTAACCGGTACTTCGCGTGATCACGCTCTGGAAGAGGTGGAGAAGGGATATTTTACTCCCCCTGAATTCCTGCAGCAGCTTGTTGATGATGGCCGCCTGGGGCAGAAAAGTGGCGCCGGTTTCTACAAAAAGATAGGGAAGGGTGTTATTCACGAGTTGAATCCCGCCACGCTGGACTATCAGCCTGCCGCTAAATCCCGTTTCGACGGGGTGCGTCTGGCAAAAAACTGGAAGGATTTCGGACGCTCTGTCTCGGCTCTTTATTACTCCGACGACAAATCTGGCCGGTTTATCTTTGACATTCTAAGTGAGACTTTCCTCTACGCGGTAAACTACATGCCACATTTTGCCGAGAATCTGCAGGATATCGATCACTCGATGATGTGGGGTTACGGGTGGCAGCATGGTTTGTTCGAGACCTGGGACATGTTGGGAATACAACGCAGCCTGAAGGCCATGCAGGAGCGTCATATGTCACTCGGGAAGGCTGAATCCATTATTCAGCATGACGCTTTTACCTTTTTCAGGTGGCATGCCACCGAGAAGCAGGAATACGATTTCACGACGGACAGCTTCCACCTGGTTAAGGAAAAGCCTGATCTGGTGGAACGGCTGGCGCATCAGGGGCCCGCGATTGTCAGGAACTGGTCAGCCAGCTTCCGCGACGCTGGTGATGGTGTCGGGCTGGTGGATTTTCACAGTATTCTGCAGCCGGGACTTAACCCGATCGATGGCTCCATACTGGAAACTATCACTGCAGCCAGAGACCATATCAGGGAAAACCGCTGGCAGGCACTGGTTATCGGCCATGAGGGTGAACATTTCAGCGCCGGTGCCAACATTGCCATGATTCTGGAAATGTCTCAGAAACAACAGTGGGATCAGATCGAAGAGGTGACACGCGCTTTCCAGGATCTGAATCAGTCACTTCGCTTTGCACCCTTCCCGGTTGTTGCAGCACCTTTCAACCTCTGCCTCGGTGGTGGCGTCGAGCTGGTGGCAGCTTGTGATCGTATTGTGGCATCTGCAGAGCTTTACGCCGGTCTGGTTGAAGTGGGCGTAGGCCTGATTCCGGGTGGCGGTGGCAACTTACGCCTGCTGCTCAACTTCCGGGAGCGCATGGCGAAGGGGGTTCCCGGCCCATTCCCGGTCGTACAGAAAGCATTTGAGTCAATTGCCTTCGCAAAGATAGCTACTTCTGCCAGAGAGGCGATCCAGTTCGGATTCCTGCAGAAGACGGATGAAATCGTTGTTCCCAGAGCGCGACTTCTCGAGCGGGCAATTGAGGTGGCACGCGAGATGGCTGCAGAATATGAAGCACCGGCAATGTGCGAGGATATTATCCTGCCCGGTATTGGTGGCAGACTGGCAATTGAGAGCACGGTTGACTCATTTAAGCGCAAAGGTGTAATCACTGAATATGATGCGCTGCTTGGTAATGCCCTTGCCAATGTGTTGACAGGCGGAGATCGTGGTGGAGAAGCTACACCTGTTAATGAGCAATACCTGCTCGATCTGGAGCGGGAGGTTTTCGTGGGATTATGCGCCAATCCTCAGACTCAGGCACGATTGGGGCATATGCTGAAGACCGGTAAGCCGTTGCGTAATTAGGGTGGTGTTAGTATGACGAAACAACCTGAATTGATCCCGGTACTGCAACTTGAAGATCTGGATGCACTCAGGTCTGCCCGGGAGCATCTTGAGAAAGCCGGTTATGTGATAAATATCGCTCCTTTTTCAGATTTACCACAGAACGAGTGGCAGGGCTGGATGACGCCGGCCAATGGTGGTTTCCTGTTCTACCTGGAGAAAGAGAAATATCAGCCAGCGATGGAAATGCTCGGTGAGTTTTTTGGATATGAGCCTGAAGCGGATCAGCAATATCCATGAATTCACTTCCTCTTCCAGGTTTGACTTAACTGACAGGGGTATGTACCGGAGGAATGGGTAAAGGGAGAATTCATGCCGGCAATCTGTCGTTTTGACCTGCCAGCCTCTGACTTTGAAAAACTGAAGCGGTTCTACGGGCAACTTTTCGGTTGGAAGTTTACACAAGACGAAAGCTCGACTGAGAACTGGAGCATTGTTCTGCCTGAGCCGGATTCCTGCGGGGAGATAACCGGGGCGCTTGTAAATAGATCGGCACCCGATCAACCGATTGGCTGCTATTTCTCGGTTCCTTCAGTTGAAACAGCCTCGGCCAGAATACCGGAACTGGGCGGTTCTGTCTTTGTACCTAAAACTGCTGTCGCTGGCCAGGGGTACTATGCGTGCTGTCTGGACCCGGAGAATAACTACTTCCTTCTCTGGGAAGCGGATCGGGAGGCCGAATGAAGCGGGTGGGCCATTATTCCACACCTCACAGCTGATAACGCATTACTGGCCGTCTCTCAGAGCGTCGGACCACCTCTTTGAACCCGGCCTTTAAAAAGGCTGCTGCCGGACCGTGAAATGCAAAGACTGCCGGCATTCTCTCATCCTTCGGCTCAACAGCGTAGCCCTCCACAATCTTGCCCCCCTGCTCCCGCACAAATTCGATCGCTGCCTGCAGGAGTCCCACAGCTATACCACTGCCACGGCTTTCTTTATCAATATACAGGCAGACAACAGACCAGACCGGTTGTCCGTCGACCGGTTTCAGAATCCGTGAGTTCTGTAACCGTATGTACTCCCCCCGTGGGGCCACTGCACACCAGCCGACAGGAGCGCCATCACAGTAAGCCAGAATGCCGGGCACCTCTCCCGATTCGACCAGTTGTTGCATGGCTTTCCGGTTACCCTCCCCTTTGTTGGCTTCAAAATCACGATTATGAATTCGAAACCACATGCACCAGCAGCCGCCACAGGCGCCCCTTTCACCGAAAAGAGTAACGAAATCCTGCCAGTTCCCAGCTGTCAGCGGCTTGAATGTTAGATCTTTTTGCACCTGTACTCCTTAATCAACACCTGTCACCGCTGTTCAATCGCAGCTGAATTTACTGCTCCACCAACAGCAATCGCAGTGCCAGGGCAATGAAGATAATGGCGGTAACCCATTTCAGGTACCTGCTTAAACCGCTGGTTTTTTCCCTGTTCAACAGGCGATTAACCTGGCCTGAAAAAAGCCCTACCATTCCGAACACAATCACAACCTGAAGAGTGAACAGCACACCGTAAATCAGCATCTGCAGCCAGACTGCTCCCGAACCAGGGGATACAAACTGCGGTAGAAACGCGAGGAAAAACAACGCCACTTTCGGATTCAACATGTTCATCAGGAACCCGCGCCAGAAGAGCGAGCTTCCAGCCTGTGCTCCGTCCCTCTGCCGTTGTTGAGGATTGTCATTATTGCTGCTTCGGATCGCTCGATATGCGAGCAGGAGCAGATAGGCGACTCCTGCCAGTTTCAGCCCCTGAAAGGCGAATGCAGAGGTCTGGAATATCACCGAGATCCCCAGCATGGCACCCAGTGTGTGAACCAGATTGCCCGCTGCCAGCCCCATCGCCGTTGCCAGGCCTGCTCGGGAGCCACCCGTTACCCCCTGGCTGATCAGATAGAGAATGTCCGGCCCGGGAGCCAGTGTCAGCAACACAGAAGCAGTAAGAAACAGTAAGAGGGTTGAAGTTTCAATCAAGGCCAGTCCAGAGTTACAGGTTCGGGTTCACAATATGCCCCAGGAACAGAATCGTTCCGGTCGCATTATCGCGTATCAGATAGATGAAGGGTCGATTCAGTGCGATCCTGACTCCCGGGCGCGGCGCACTCTTGCGTTCGACAACAACAGCGGTTCCGGCTGCGGCTTCGGTGCCATTCTCATCCACATTAATGAAGGCGCCATGGCAGACATCGCGGATAAACAGCTCCTTATCACCGGTGATACCGGAGAAATCAGCTTCACGGAACGCATCGATCATACCCATTTCCTGGAGTGTCTCTTTCAGGAGAAAGTTACTGTTGCTGTTAAATGGTGGCACTTCAAGGCTGATATTTGTCGGTTTGAGATCGTCAAGCAGGCTGGAAAGCCGTTCAGTATTCAGTTCCATCAGAAAGCTCTCGAAAGCAACATGGGCAGGTAACAGAAACACCATCGAAAAGCGATCATCTTTGTATGGCAATTCTACCACCTGCAGATTCGGCTGTTCGCTGCAGGAGAGCAATGCCGTCTGCGCCATCATCAGTGTAGTGACTCTGCTGCCGTCAAGCAGCTGAAATTCCCCCTGGTAACGGCCATGCTGGCGAAAAGGTGTTTTCCAGGCAGCTTTAAAGCAGACCGCATTAGTCAGTACCAGTGCTGTTTCACCATTTATCACACCGGACGGAATCAGCTCCCTGATTCGCTCTTCAGTCTGATCGCTGCCCCAGAGGTTTATCAGACGGCGTGTTTCCTCCGGTTGTAGAAAATTAACCTGGCGTACAGCCGCGTTGTAATATGGGATGGTTGCATTCAGATAGCTGTCGAGGATCGGAAAATCCTGCTGAATCCACATGGCATTGGCAGTCGTCAACCGGAAGTCACCCGGTTCGCTCTGCCTGTTCTCGCTCATCTCCCGCTCGATTGCCTTAAAAGCGGGGTGCAGCTGTTCCTGTGGTAGATGGAAATGCATGACAGATTCAATTTGCTGTTCCGTAGCCTTGCGCGCGCCAGCATATGTCATCGCTACTGCCTGTGAAAGACTCCAGGGGGAGAACAACTGGTTTTGTTCAGGATCAAACAACTCCCGCTGGAGATCGAGGGCAAACATAGTGTTGCCGGTAACCAGGGCCGCAACCCGCTCCTGTTCAGATTGAGCCGGTTGGACGGGTTGTGTTTTTGACAAATGTGCGGGGTTGTTTTTATCCTGTGGATTGCATCCGGCAAGAAGTGATGTGGCTATCATGGCAAACAGAACTACCATGGTTTTGAAAGGCCTTTTGTCGCTTTTAAAATGTGTCATTCTATATCCTCCCTGTTCTCGTGATGTGCTGCACTTGTTATGCGTTTAACAGTTATACGATTGGAGGTGCCAATTTTGCAATTCACTGTCATTGTGACCTTGAAAGCCAATATCGAAATTTCCTAACAATTGTCCAATTATAGATGATTTTCGTCGATTATTGTCATAAACCTGTCGTTTATACTCAAATATCGTCAAGAATCCGATGTGCTTCACCACATATTCATGCTGGATCAACAGTTAGCTTGAAAAATACTCTATCAACAGCAAATCATGCCTATCAGAGATCGTGGATGACCTCCCGTTACCGATGGATTGTTACAAAACCCATCAATTTATGTCAATTTTCGTCATTTATCTTAATATTCTGTCCGTTAATGACCATTTCTGCTGCATTTTTCGATTTCTACTGCAGTGATGTTTCACTGTGGTTGAATCTGAAAAGAGTTCCGGAAGTCTCCTGAAGTGGTTCTTTAACCATCCCGTTAATCAGATTCAGAATAACAGCTGATATTTCTTCACGCTCTGAAGCCTCACCTGCTTTTTGATAGAGCCTGTAGTTATCCTCGACCTCATTCAGGGGTGTGGCGGTAATAAGTATATATAGCAGGTGCTCGCCCGGTTCCTGATGCAGATAAAACCAGTCAGGCTCTTCCGGAAGTAATATCTGCCGCTCCCGGGGTACAGGATTTTCACAACCGGAGAGGGTGGCGTTGGGAAACAGCTGCACTATCCCACCCGTTACAGAGGACTGGTATATATAGAGATAACAGTCGGTTTGCAGCTCCAACAGCAGGCGGTAATTATCAGAAACAGTCAGGTTGAGTGGTGTAACTGCCGCTTGCAGCAAATCTATCCCCTCTACAAAGCGCGAACCGGCTCGCTGAAACTGAAACTGTATTCCGCTATTCTGTATGTCCAGTTTCCCGAAAGGGCCTGTCTCTATCAGTCGGGATTTCTGGTCCACACCCTTGCCCGTCTTCCCTGCATGGCGCACAACCACTCCCGGCTCCGCAGCAAAACCGTTGCGCTGCCCCAGAAAAGCGAGTTCAACACCTGTCGATAACCTGTTCATATAAATCGGCTGCACGAAGAGAAAATAAAGAGCAACCAGCAGAACCAGGCCCGCAGCCACAGCTCCGATTGTGTAGTAATTTTGATAAAGCAATACCGGGCCCGTTCGCTTCCCTGCCTGAATCCGTCGGTACATCTCCCTGGTCGGACGTAATTCCGGTGTCGATTTTTCTTCCCGGTCAACCCAGTCCTGCATCAGCTTTTCAAGTTCTTGTTTCTTCATGGACTGTCGGCTCCCTGATTACAGAAATATACTGCCGGCATCATCGTATTTGCAGATATCACGCTGTCGTACTTTCATATCCCTTTGCCTTGAGGCATTGTCGCAGACTCTCTTTTGCTGCCGTGATACGGTTTCTGGCTGTGCTTATCGAACAGTTCAGAGTTTCAGCAATTTCACGCAGGACCCTGTCATCAAGATAGTACAGCAGAATAGCCTCCCTCTCATCCGGGTTGTTCAACCGTTCCAGGCAATCGGCTATTGCCGCGTCGCGATTGCTCTTCAACACAGTATTCTCAACATCAGCATCCGGATGTGGTATTTGTTCCAGTGGTGCTGGAGTCTCGTTGGCTGCTCCGGGGTTATCCACTGGATCGAGTGATTCGAAGCGTATTCTGGCTCTCCGGCGGTTAAAATCAAAACAACGGTTTCGCGCAATGGTGAACAGCCAGGTGCGAAAAGCAGCTTTATGCGAATCGAAGGTTTTTGCGGAGTTAATTACTCGCAGGAAAACATCCTGTACCAGATCCTCGGCAGATTGCCGATCGCGATAATTGGTGATGTGCTGACAGAAGACGAAAAGCTTATCCGCATATCTCTGGTAGAGTGCGTCGAGCGCAGCGGTCTTGCCGGCCAGGAGTTGCTCCAGAAGCTGTTCGTCGGACCATTTATTCACCTGCACTCCGGAAGATCCCCCGGTTACTTGAGCATCGCGGTTGACATCTGAGACATATTCCAGCAGCAAGCTGTTTCGGGCCGGATCAGGACTTTATCCTGCCGGGTTGACCTGTTGAAACATCTATGATTCTTTCAATACTATTTATGGAGGTCTACTCAACACCCTCAAAAAACTCAAACGCGTCGATAATATCGAGATATGCACCGTCGAAACCGGTAGTAAGAATCCGATCCAGATAGGAGTCATCATTCCCGAAGATAATCGACTGCCAACCGTCCTGCCAGTACTCTACTTTGTAATTCCCCGGCCAGTCCGGATTCTCCGCAGCGATCCATGTGGGAGGATTGTCAGCCCAGTCGTCCTGCCAGTAGTAACGGTACTCCTCCGCCTCGCCAATACTCATATAGGCAACCAGCAAACGCTCACCACCGTTGGCCTTCTGTCGTAACTGCGCCACCTGAACAGCGTCGTACGGCTCATCATCAAAGAAACAGTCCACAATAACAAGATCGTAGTTGGTGGCAGCTATTGCATCCACCAGATCCTGCCGACTGTTGAACTGCTGCGGGTTTATCAGATATAGAAAATTCGCGATATCAGTCAGGTTGCTGACCACCGCATCGTTTTCATTCCAGATCGATGTGGGGAAAAAGGGGACATTATCCAGCTCCCGGTGATCGGCAGCAAAGGAGATATAGCCCTGAGCATTGTTCCAGGTATAGGAGTCACTCATCCGGGTTGGTGTGTAGCAGTAATCGGTTACCATAATTACCACCGCGGCGCTGTCGTGAGCTAGATCGAGAAAACTCCGTGTCCAGCTCCTCGCCTCCTGTGGTGTCGGTTGATCGTCTGCAGTATAGCCATAAAGCAATGATTCCTGTCCGATACCCGCGATAGCGTTCAGATACTCCATTACGGGTGAACCGTTTTCTTCACCATCTCTGCTGACCAGCTCCACCCCGTTCTGTGGTATGACAATGAATCCGGGGTGCCTGCTATCTGCATACTGGCTGATTTCCTGGACGAAGCTCCTCATTTCCTGCCTGTAGTCTATAGCGATATCCGTCTTATCGTCCTGACAGGAAGCCAGCGATAATACGGCTGCCAGCACTATTACCGGGCAACCAGTTTTCATGTAATCCGTCTCCAGTTGCTACGACGCTATCTCAGTTCATCCAGTTTTTCCAGCACCTTTTCGGCATGCTTGATCTCTCCATCCTTCCGCTTGATGCGAACCTTGACCTGGGACCATATCTCAGCCATTTTCCCATCAGGTGCTATCAATACTGTCGACCGGATTACCCCCTCTTTCTCCTTGCCGTACATTTTCTTCATACCCCAGGCACCGTACTTCTTCATGACGGTTTTGTCCGGGTCGCTGAGCAGCATCACTTTGAGTTTGTGTTTCTTGATGAAGTTCCGGTGTGATTCAGTGCTGTCGGGGCTGATACCGATAACCACGGCATCCCTTCTGTCCATTCGCCTCTTCAGCCAGGTGAAATCCATCGCCTCTTTTGTACAGCCGGATGTGTTGTCTTTCGGATAGAAATACAGCACCACCCACCTGCCGGAAAAGTCCCTGAGTGCGGTTTTTTCGTCATCCTGATTGAGCAGTGTAAAAACCGGTGCTTTGTTGCCCACTTTAATCATCTGTTCTCCTTTACAATTGACAATCTTCGCGATTGATTGAAAATACTCCGCCGTGTCTACAATTCGACAATTTCGCTATGTGTGAAGATAGGTGGCACCCTGAACGAGAGTGGTGGTTGTCCATACAGTTCCGGTGGCACGCTGATATCTGCCAGATAGAGTTTACCCACGAATTCACTGGCGCTGCTGGCCCGCAATCCGGTTTTTGGCAGTGCCAGTGCCAGGGTAGCGGTCGCTTTGACTACAGGCATAAAACCCTTTCCTGAGGAGGGATTTAAACCGGATGGAATGTCTAGTGAAAGTTTTGGTATTCCCCGGCTGTTGGCCCAGCGGATCATCTCCGCGACCAGATCCTGTGGTGCGCTGGTCAGCGTGTAGCCGAGCAACCCATCTATAATCAGATTGTAATGTCCTCCGGGTCGCTCCGGTGAATCGAAAATTACCGGAACCCCCATTTTCCGCAATATCGATAGCTGCTGTCTGGGAACCTCCTTCATCTGTTCAGAGGGCCGGGTGACAAAAAGGTGTACTTCCGCCCCCAGTTATGCAGGTGCCTGGCGCAAACCATGGCGCCGCCCCCGTTACCGCCACTGCCTGCCAGCACCGCTACCCCTTTGTCCTGTGGGTTGCCGCTGAGAAACTTGTCCCGCGCCAACAGGGCCAGGTTGCGACCGGCGTTTTCCATCATGCGGGCCAGATCGATCTGGTAATCTTCGATCATTGCGCGATCTACTTCCGCCATTTGAGCGGCGTTCAGAAATGGTACACGAACTGTGGGATACTTCATTTCTGGCCTTTCCGGTTAATGGAATCGGTCCGGCGGGGTGGGGTGCTGATTATCTCTGAAATCATCCTGTGCCCTCATTGTCTGGCACCTGGCGGTACAAGACGAAAAAACGATCAGGTTAGTTCTTACAGGTTACTACATCGTATCTTGTACCCTGCGGTACAAGGCGAATAAACAGTCAGGTTAGTTCTTACAGGTTACTACATCGTATCTTGTACCCTGCGGTACAAGGCGAATAAACAGTCAGGTTAGTTCTTACAGGTTACTACATCGTATCTTGTACCCTGCGGTACAAGGCGAATAAACAGTCAGGTTAGTTCTTACAGGTTACTACATCGTATCTTGTACCCTGCGGTACAAGGCGAATAAACAGTCAGGTTAGTTCTTACAGGTTACTACATCGTATCTTTGTTTCCATCCAGTTCTTCATCAACAGCAGCAACCGCCAGATCCGGACCCAGCAGTACGGCGAGCCAGCGTGTATCGTCTCGGCTGTCCAGCGCAATCTTGGCAGTGTTGGTCAACGGTACCGAGAGCAACATGCCGACCGGGCCCAGTACCCAGCCCCAGAAAAGCAGTGACAGGAAAACAACCAGTGTCGACAGGCCCAGCTCACGCCCCATGAAGCGTGGTTCCAGCACAGTGCCGATCAGCACATTGATGACGAGGTAGCCAATCGCCACCAGCAGCGCATGCAACGGATCCAGTTGTATCAGTGTCAGAATAACCACCGGTATGGCTGCAAGAATCGACCCGATGTTGGGTACGTAATTCATCGCAAATGCCAGCAAACCCCAGAGCAACGGATAATCCACTCCGACAATAACCAACAGGACAAATACCAGCAGGCCGGTCAGGAGGCTGCTCAGCGTTTTTATCGCCATGTAGTGTTTGATGTTCGCAACAAATTCGTTGAAGCGCTCCAGTGCTGTCTCCGAACCATCAAAGATCATGACCAGCTTGGCCGGCATCCCGGCTGCTTCCAGCAGGATGAATATCACTGTCATCAGAATCAAAAATGTGTTGGTCAGCGCACTGCCCAGGCCGTTGAACAGTGTGGCGGTAAATTTAACCGCTGTGCCTGGATTGAATACCTCTGTTAACGCCAGGCCGGATGTGTCGAGACCAATTTTATCCAGCCAGGTAATGAAACCGGTGGTTTGCTGTTGCAGCTTGTTTTCGTAAAACGGCAGGTTGCTGGAAAAGTCGTCTACCGAGCTGCCGACCAGGCTGCCTATCACCAATCCAATGAATAACACGCCGCTGATTATAAGCAACAGTGCAAGCCACTTTGGCAGGCCTTTCCGCTGCAGCCAGAAAAGCGGGGGCGCACAGATGATGGCGATGAACGCCGATAGCAGAAATGGCACCAGAATAGCTTTGGCCGCACTCATTCCGGCCACCACCACGACAAATGCAGCGATGGTGATCAGTATCTGCGAAGTTCCGGGACGTTCGATTTCAAGCATATGGCAACTCTTTCCTCATTAGAAGTAGATTGACAATCCGAAACGGACACCGTCAGGGAGAAAACTGAATCTGCTATCTTCATCGTGGTGTTCCTCATAGCTTTCGGGATCTTCGCTGCTACTGGTCTGGTCGACTACCCTGAACATGTACATGAAAGAAGATCGGTATTCGGCGTGAATTGTCAGATAATCGGTAAGCCCCCACTCCACACCGGCTACAGCTGTCAGGCCAGCTTCGAATTCGACCATAGACATGTCGTGCAGATGGAATTCAGGTGGTTCGGTATTCCTGTTACATTCATGTTCATTATTGTATTTGCTGTAACTGACTGCCGGCCCATATCCGTAGTAAAACCAGGTATGATCCCCGGGCAGCGTGTTTACCAGCAGTAATGAAAGTTCAACTGAAAGATCGCTACCGTCCCCTGAGCTTTCAAAGTCGAGTGAATCTGCATGGGGGTATTCATCTGCATCTGACGATGTCTCCAGGCCTCCCGCCAGTCTCAGACCCAACTGCAGGGCTCTGCGGTCGCTGATCAATCTCTTGTAAGACAGCGTGGCTCCCGCGTAATCAGACAGGTGTCCTAAAGGTGAACGGGAACTTGCATCAATCTGAAACTGCAGCGCCTGGTCACCCTTTTCCGGCTGGTATTTTTCCTGAGCATTCCCTGACGCTGCCACAGCAGTAGCTGTGAACAGTAATATCGCGATAGTTGCCTGGATAACATTCTTCATATTATGTTCCTTAACAAAGCTGTTTAACAGGTTTTAATCTGTATGAATTCGCTATTCTTATCCACTGTTGTATTACATCTGTTGACGCCCTTTTACCGCACTACCGGCACAGACATCCCGCATGGTACATTGCCCACAACCCAGTTTTCGCACAGGAAATGTGAGCAGATTCAGCAGCAAATAGACGGTGATCATCGTCCAGTAAAGCCACCCGGCACCGACACTGAAGGCTAATATCAGCGCGATCAGAAGGATTATCGGTGGCGGGATGATATAGAACATAGTCAACTTCATACCCAGTTTGACACTACCGCTATCCGGTGGGAACAGGCGGGCTGCGAGTTTCCCCCACCCCAGGTGACATCGTCTGTCATAGTAGTAGCACCCACTGCAGAGGTGCTTCTTCAATGCTATTTGTATCACGATAACAAGTACTGCCCAGAGTATGGTAAGTAGTGGCAGTCCGGAAACAACCCGGATTGGCCAGAGTAATGCTCCTGCCAGCGTCCATCCTGCAAAATAAAGCAGGTTTTCGCCGATGATCCAACCGGGCGGGAACTCCTCTCTGCCATCGACGATTTTGTTATGATAGCAATCGTACATGATCCCTCCCCAGGATTAAATCTTAAACAACCATTGTCTTTTTATAACGGCCGATGGTTGTGCAGTATTAGGCCTACTCCCCCGCCACTGCCGTAACCCGGTACCAGGCCTGTTGTGATTCATAAGCATCGTAGTCGCTGTAGGAACTGCTGTTCACCGTCGCCAGTAAATTCTCAGCACTGATAACTTCGTAAGGATCGCTCAACCGATACACATTCCAACTGGTAGCCACCTCCGGATCCCAGCTGAGCTGCACATGTGTGACAAAGGCCGTGATTACAATCTGTGGTGGAACGCCATTAAAGCGAACTACCGAAAGCCCCGCGTACCCGTTAGCTACGTATGCTAAGGGGCCGTCGACCACAGTGGAATAGGACATTCCAGGTGTATCACAATAACCCAGTTCCACTATCTCATCTGGATAACTGCAATCCAGCACTCTTAAGCCAGCCTCGGCATCCGCCATATAAACTATGGTTTCATTTACGTCCACACCTCTCGAGGAGCTGATAGTGGGAAAGCGCCCGATCTGCACGGGTTCTTCCGGGTCACCTATATCTATCAGGCAGAGGCCGTTGTGAAAATCCGCCACATAAGCCAGTGTATCACGTAAGGTAACAAACTTGGCGGAACCGTCGGTGTCCCAGGTGCCAAGAATAAAGGGGTTTTCAGGGTCGCTGATATCGAACAGGTGCAGCCCCGAATTGAAATCAGCGAGAGCGGCAATACTGTCATTCACGGCAACGCCGTAGGCCATACCCGGTGTATCACAATTACCTAACTCAACCGGTGTAGCCGGATCGCTGATATCAATTATTCTTAAGCCGTTGTGCCCGCTGGCGACGTAGGCAAGCCCATCAACAACAGCCACCCCCTGTGCCAATCCCGGTGTTGGCAGTGAACCCGTTTCCACCGGAGCGTAGCTATCGCTGATATCAATAATCCGCAGACCTTCGACGCCGTCCGCCACACAGGCGATATTGCCACTTACAGCAACACTCTTGGCATAACCAGGTGTATCAAGACTGCCCACCGTCTGTGGCAAGGCGGGGTCGCTGATGTCTACCAGGTGCAGGCCGTCATCGCCACTGGCCAGGTAAACGATATTGTCGACACGGATAAGGCCATAGTTATTTCCCGATACTTCATGGAAGCCGATCTCCTCCGGTGCTGCTGGATTACTTACATCAATCAACCGCAGTCCATCATCATCGGCAGCCAGGGCGAGCACACTACCGCTTACAGCCAGATCGTTGATGTTCAGCGGAGTAGCGTAAACTCCCAGCTCCTGCAAATCGTCCGGCTCGCTGATTTCGTACATACTGCAGCCGCTGCCCTGCAACCAGACATAAGCAACACCATCGTTAACCGCCACCTCGTTGGCAGGTGCCGGTGTAGCCACAAAATCCAGCTCCTGCATGTTTTCCGGATCGGTGATATCGATGGCGCGCAGTCCTCCGCTTCCATCCGCAACCAGAGCAGTGTTATGCTCTATTACCACACCCCTGGCCGTGCCCGGGGTAGAATAACCGCCCAGATCCTGTGGGTGAAATGGATTGCTGACGTTAAACAGCCTCAAGCCAGCATCTCCGTCCGCCACACAGACAATTGTATCTCTGGCCGCCACATCCCCGGCGTTGCCCGGTGTATGATAGAAACTCAGTACGGCCGGTGCTGTGGGGTCGGTGATGTCAATCAGGTAGAGACCACCGTAGGTAACAGTCACATGAGCCATATCGGCGTTGATTGTAATGCTGCTGATATTTCCTGAAAGGGCCAGCGAGCCCAGCTGTAGCGGGGAGGTGTGCTCGCTGATATCAATCAACTGCAAACCGGCGCCATCGGCCGCTACACAGAGTAGCGAATCTCTTACAGCTACTGATGTGACATAACCGGGCTGCGGCAGCGATGACAAAACCTGCGGCTGTGCGGGATTACCGATATCGAGGATTGATACTACAGCACCAGCGCCGATTATCGTGGTTGACTGGTCGATTGCCGTTGAGTAGCAGGGGCCTTCCGTCTGCGCCAGCAGGGTACAGTTTTCCGTAATCTGCCCGGAGGCAATCCTGACAGAAAGGAGTATAGGGATAATCGAGATAGCCGTGAAGCGAAGCATGGCTCCTCTTAATTCAGTGACCTGATGCCCCTGAGCTTCAATTGTACTCGGGGTTAGAAGCAGTAACAGCCGGAAGGTGTTTGTACTACTCAAACGCCATATCGGTTTTCCATTCCTGCCAGACATTGCCCACCAGATCTGGTCCCGGCTTGAGTGTCTTCTTACCGGGCCTCCACCCGGAAGGGCAGGCTTCTGACCCTTTGGACTGCCGCACCAACTGGAAAGCTTGAAGCTGGCGAATACTCTCGTCGACATTTCTACCCACCGGGGGTGTCAGAACCTCATACCCCTGAACGATGCCGTCCGGATCGATGATAAAACGGCCCCGTGTCTCCACACCGGCATCCTCATCGTATACACCATAGATTTTACCGACTCTACCACCACCGTCAGACAACATCGGAAACGGAACGCCACCATCAACCATTTTCGAAAGCTCATTGTCATCCCACATTTTGTGGACAAACATGCTGTCGACACTCATGGAAAGTACTTCCGCTCCGAGTTTCTGAAACTCGGGATATTTCTCAGCAACTGCTGAGAGCTCAGTCGCTCAAACAAAAGTGTAGTCACCCGGGTAAAAACAGAGTAACGTCCATTTCCCCAGAAAGTCTGAGAGGGTCACATTGATAAATTTACCCTTCTGATATGCTGGTGCTGTGAAATCCGGTGCTGGTTTTCCAACCATAATCATGTTTTTGTCCTCCCTGACTGTTTTCTGTTCGTCTTCACCTGCTGTGACTTCGACTCCTCCGACCGGCCCCCCTGTGGGGCGCGCACAACCACCCGTTATCTCTTCAGCCATCTCAACTCCTTTCACAGGTTTACTGTTGCGTGACATTTTTCTTAATCCACTCAACCCTCTCTGCCGGCCCCTGCAGCTGCTTCAGCCATCCGGGAGAGCCATTCCGGTAAAACGACTCATGTCTCAGGCTGATCACTTCTGTTATATCATCGAAAGGTTGTTCGGCGCCAAACATTCGCTGGAAGAAAAGAGGATAGTTGATCCGGTCGCTGAACTCCAGCATTTCCCCCCGCTCAATATTGTTGAGCACAGCGCCGACTAACGCCACCTGGTGCAGGAAAATTCTTTTCCTCTGATCACCTTCACTCATCTCTCGCAACTGCGGGTCGGGATGGAGCAGGCTCCATTGTTCAGCCCAATTCCTGAGCAGTCTTCGTTCGGGACGGACAACCAGGCATCCGGCGTTGAAGTAGGGCCGTACCCTGTCGCCATAGGCGGGTGTTGTCATTGGAAAGAGTACAGCTTTATCTATCGACATCAGATGATAAACCCTATGCCAGAAGTCGTCGAGTGGTTCATCGTATCGCGGACAGATATTGCGGTGCATCACCGGCCGGTAACCGAGGCTCTTCTCAGGAGGCAGCAGAAACTCTGTCGGTTCCTGTAAAACAATTGTGTCCTCATCCAACCAGGCCAGAACCGCGGTGCTGCCTGCTGCAGCTTCTTCCGCGGCGGCTGCAGCAAACACCTTATCAGTGTAGTAATACCAGGTTGCTTCCGCTGGTGGTGTGCTGGTTCTTAAACTGACTTTGAGGGCTATCAGTTCCACCACCAGCGACCGTTCTTCTTCAAGCAGCTCTGGTGGCAGATATACCCAGACCGGCGCCTGGCTTAAACTCCCCGCGAAAGTGCGGATACTCCTGGTCAGTAGCACCGTGTTAAGAAGCTCCGCCTGTCTTCCTGCGTAGGTGGCAAAGATGAGTTGTTGTGGCTCACTACCCCCAGCATCCCGGTTCGATACAACAGTCAATGTAGAGAGCGCCAGAATCCAGCTCAACGGTTTGAAATACATGAGACACTGTACTCCCTGTTTTCCGTGTAGGGTTTTGCATATACCGAACAGGTTCTCCAGTATCAATACCGGATAAACAGCTTCTGGAGATCCTCGGGCTCCCCGGTCTGCAGCAGCGCCAGCATCAGCAGGATCCGGCTTTTCTGCGGGCTGAGATTATCGGCGACGACAAAACCCCAGCGGGCGTCATCTACTTCCGCCCCCATTGTGACGCGTCCTGTGCCGGGACGAGAGGAGCGTACAATTGCCACTCCCGCTTCCCTGGCGGCAGCCAGACTGGTTATCGTCTGCTGATTGGGATTACCATTACCGGTACCGGCAAACACTATGCCGCGCGAGCCGGCGGTAACCAGAAAGTCCACCTGGTCAGGATTGAAACCGGCATAACTGTATAGAATATCTACCCGGGGCAGTTCGCTGTCCTGCCGGAGTACAAAATGTGGCACATTCTGACCAGGGCGTGTCTGTTGACGGTAATAGTGGACCTCCCCATAAAACACCTCACCCAATGGTCCGTAAACGGGGGACTGGAAAGTGGCCACATTGGTAGTGTTTCGTTTAGTGACCTCCCGGGCAGAATGTATCACGTCGTTTACAGCAACCATAGCGCCCCGGTTGTGCGAGGCGGGGGAAGCTGCAACAGCAATAGCGTTGTAGAGATTCAGTGCGCCATCCGCACTCATTGAAGTCGGTGGCCGCATAGCCCCGGTAAGCACTACCGGCTTACCGCTTTTCGTGGTCAGGCTGAGCAGATAAGCGGTCTCTTCCATGGTGTCCGTACCATGTGTAATTACAATTCCATCTACCGTTTCTGTTGCCAGAAGCTCGTTTACCCGGCAGGCGAGCTGCACCCACAACGCGGTTGTCATATCCTGGCTGGCTATCTGGCAGAACTGTTCTCCCTGTACCTGCGCAAGTGTCTGGATTTCAGGTACCGCCCGCAGTAGATCTTCAACCGGTGTTCTGGCAGGCTCGTATTGCGCCTGTGCGCTTTGCGCCCCCTGTCCGGCAATCGTGCCGCCGGTCGCCAGTACAATGATCACCGGTTTTTCCTCGTCAGCAACAACCACAATCCAGCAGGTCGAAATCAGTAAACCCAGGATTAATAATCTTTTCATCATCAGCATAACTCCCCTGCCCCTGGCAAATTCATGAAACCGGTTTCTCCTTCTGACTTCAGCTTTACCTGCTAAATGTATGTTTTACTCTGCTGTTTCTCAAGGTGTACGGCAACAGGTAGTTGCATTTGGTGAACTATCGCTTTATCCTGATTGGTAGATAAACAGGAGAGACTCATGAAACCGGAAATACTGCACGACAATGCGGAAATCGCTTCTTTTTTCCACAGGAATACTTCGCTCCATTTTTACAGCATTGGTGACCTGGACCCTTTTTTCCGGCCACGCTGTACTTATTACGGGCTGCGGGAAGAGGGTGATTTGCGGGCGGTTATTCTGCTTTACCGGGGTGCGGTGACCACGCTGCTGGCGTTGGGTTCTTATCCAAAGTATCTGCGCGCGTTACTCCGCGCATTGCTGCCGGATCTTCCTGATCGTTTTTACGCGCACCTGTCACCCGGCCTGGAAACCACTTTGCGTGAACGCTATCGTCTACAGCCCGCTGGATTGTGCGCCAAGATGCAACTGGTAAATAAGGACGCCCTGGAAACCGTTGAGACCGACGGTGTGATGCGTCTCCACTCAAGTGATGACATACAGACGGTTCAGACTTTTCTGGATGAGGCCTATCCGGGAAACTGGTTTGATCCTACCATGCTCTCAACCGGGCACTATTACGGTGTATGGGAACATGGTAAACTGATAGGGGTCAGTGGTGTCCATCTCTACTCAGAGGAATACGGTGTTGCCGCTATCGGGAACATCGCCGTGGATATGGCACACCGCGGACAGGGGATCGGGGAGCAACTGGTTGCCCGCCTCTGCCGGGAGCTGGCGCGTAATGTGGATTTTGTCGGTCTGAATGTGAAAGTGAATAACGAGATCGCGCTTGCGCTATACGGTGGCCTCGGATTTAAGACCACCAATCATTACGGTGAGTTTTTTGCAGGGGAATAAACGAGATATCAACCATAATCAATGTTCATTCGTAGTTATAAAAATGGACTGATTGACGTGACACAACCAGACAACGACTATCAGATATTCAGCCGCCTGGAACACTTCCCGATTACCTTTTTCGCTTCCGTCATGGGACTGACCGGGCTGGCAATCTGCTGGCTGCGGTTTGAGCAGATGCTGAAACTCCCCACCAGTGTTGGCCTGGCGCTCCTCTTTATCGTGTCCGCGCTCTTCCTGTTTATAACTGCTGTCTATCTGTCTAAGTGGATACGCCACCCTGAGGCGGTGTCAGCCGAGTTCAACAATCCGGTACGCATCAATTTCTTTCCGGCGTTTTCAATATCGTTGCTTTTGCTCAGCATCGCCTACTCCGGCCTGCAGCCGGTACTGAGTCGTTCTCTCTGGTTCGTTGGCACGCTGCTTCACATTGGCTTCACTTTCAAATTGATGCATATCTGGTTCCATCAGGAGTTCAAAGTTGAACACCTTACACCCCCCTGGTTTATTCCGGTGGTAGGCAACATCCTGGTGCCGGTGGTAGGTGTACAGTACGCTCCTGCCGATGTTTCCTGGTTCTTTTACAGTATCGGCCTGGTATTCTGGCTGGTGTTGCTATCCATCGTTTTCAACCGGATTATCTTTCACAACCCGCTGCCGGCCAAACTGCTGCCAACTCTGTTTATCCTTATCGCACCGCCGGCTGTAGCTTTTATCGCATACATCAAGCTGACCGGGGACCTGGATGTCTTCGCCCGTATTCTCTATTTCAACGCTCTCTTCACCACCCTGCTGCTGTTTTTCATGGTGGATCGATTCAAACGGCTTCCTTTTTTCATCTCCTGGTGGGCGTACACTTTTCCGCTGGATGCTATTACCCTGGCCACATTGTTGATGTATCATCATACAGGCCTATTGTTCTTCAAATTTCTCAGTATTGTGTTCCTGATACTGGCAAGCCTGATGATACTGGTCGTGCTGTATAAGACCCTGCGTGCTGCTTTCAAACGGGAGATCTGCCTGCCGGAATAGCGATAACCGAAACTTCTGATGAGATAAATACGTATTTCCATTTCCGTTTTGTTATTGCTCTTGGTTATCAATTCTCACCTGCATATTCTTTACTTAATCGATAGAGTGTGATACAACGGCCCCTGTTTCACCTGAACAGCGCTCTATTAATCAGAGCTGTTTCGTGTAGAGAAATCACTTCCGAGGAGTAATAATGGAACTGGTATATTTCGTTCCCACTGAAGATAAAACCCAGAAGCGGCTTCAGAACTTCCTGCTGGATCATCCGGAATTGAAGTTTATCTCTCTGTCCGGTGTGGATTTCCTCGGCAACGATACAGATGAGCGTATTCCCGTTGAGTATTTTCTGGAGAACGTTGCTGATATTTTTTCCGGTGGTGTCCAGACTGACGGCTCTTCGGTGAATATGCCCGGTATCGCCAGCCTCTGCGATGCCAAGATAGATTTCATTATCGATTTCGAGCGGAAATGGTTCATCGACTACAATCATGAACATAACGGCGACAATGGCATGCCGGTTGGCACAATCCGTATTCCGGTTTTTTTCCGCTTTCATGACGATTTCAGCTGCTCCCGTTCCCTGCTTGACAGCACCGTTGACTATGTGAAAACAGGTGTGCTGAAACTGCTCGAATCCGACTCCGATTTTCTGGCGGCGCATCAGATACAATTTAAGGATATCGTTGATGTCCGGCTGACACTGGGCACCGAGCTGGAAATGTGGGTGCGAACACCGGTGGATCAGGTATCGGTAGAGGAGTTGGCGGTTTCACAGATGTTGAAAGAGTCCTACTGGAAACGTACTAAGGGACAAATCCGCAACTGTCTCGAGAAGAGTCTGACCCTGTTGCAGCAGTGTGGCCTGGAACCGGAGATGGGTCATAAAGAGGTGGGTGGCGTCAAGGGCAAGATCTCCCGCGGTGGTGCGCTCTACGATGTCATGGAGCAGCTTGAGATCGACTGGCGCTTTGACAACCCGCTGCAGACTGCCGATAACGAACTGCTTGCCCGCAGCCAGATAAAGGAACTCTTCCGCCGTCACGGCCTTGAGGTAACTTATACCGCCAAGCCGGTAGAGGGTGTCGCCGGTTCCGGTGAACATACACATGTCGGTATTTTGCTGGTATTGAAAAACGGCAAACTGCTGAACCTCTTTCACCCGACTGACAAGAGTCTGTTCCTTTCCCGTTTTGGATACAGCGCTTTGATGGGCCTGTTGCATAACTGGAACAGTATCAATCCCTTTATTTCGAACTCTATTTCCGCCCTGAAACGACTGCAGCCCGGTTTTGAAGCCCCGGTCAGCCCGGTCGCTTCACTCGGGATTTCTCCCGACACCATTTCGCGTAACCGTACCGTGCTGGCAGGCCTCGTGCGCTCTGATAATCCGCTTGCAACACGGTTCGAAGTGCGCGCACCGAATCCACATACCAACACTTACCTGGCTTCGGCGGTACTTTTCCTGGCCATGCTGGAAGGAATGAAGGCTAATGATAATCGTGATGCTGCAGAACTCGACAGGGAAGTGCATAAGAAAAAAGGTGAACCGGCACAGTATCTGAACCCGGATCGGGAGTACATTTCCGAAGGAGATATCTTTGACGACTATACCGCAGAGGAGCGAGCGGAGCTTTTCGGTCGTTCTCCCCGGACGGTTAATGAAGTCATGAAAGCACTCCAGGACCCGCCGGCGCTTTTCCGTGATACACCTTTGCGGGAGGAGATTATCAACTCTTTCTCTCTGAGCGTGCTGCAGAAGTGGCGTGTCGAGTTGAGTGAAAAGGAGATCCCTGCATTGCGCAGGGAGCTTGTTGCAATGAGACGTCACGAGGAGTTGGAAAATTCTCTCGATACACAGAACTGGGCGGCTCTTGATAAATTACGTACCGCTATCGCCTGTAATACCACTCAGGGGAAATCGCTCTTTGGCCAGATAGAGGACGCCACCCTTGATGGTAATGACGAGCTGCTGAGCACACTGTCATTGAAACTGGATGCCGCTATGATCCAGGCGCGTAATGCCTGGCGAACATACCGGCGCAATTTGCTTATTTAGGGCGATAACAGAGGTCCTGAAATTGGGTGTTAAAGAGCTTTCAGCAATCCTGCAGCTTTCTATCACACCGGTTGCCCTTATATCCGGTATCGGCCTGCTGTTGTTGTCGATGACCAACCGGCTGGCACGTACGATTGATATTTCCCGGAATCTCGTCCGCGAACTGCAACAGGCTTCTTCTGACCGGCGGGCAGCAATTCAGTTTCAGCTTCTCATTCTATACAAGCGCTCCCGTTATCTTCGTCTCGCAATCAGCCTGTCGCTGGTCAGTATACTTTTTTCCAGTCTGATCATTTTCTGCCTTTTTGCTATAGCCTATCTTCACTGGTCTCTGGGTCATCTTGTCCTTGCCTTCTGGGGTCTGGGTATTGTAAGCCTGGTTATATCCCTGCTCTTCTTCATTCAGGATATTACACTCACCCTGCGAGCGCTTAAACGGAACCTTAAGCAACACATTGAACTGAACTAACCACAGCAAAGGTTCTCACTTGTTTTCACTGATCACTATCAGGACAGATCTGTTATGACCAGAATTCTGGTTGGTGTGCTTTCACACGAATCTGACAGTTTTTCTCCACTTCTCACCGGGCGGGAGGATTTCAGGATAGTTCCTGGTGTGGAAATGTTAAACACCGCGCTCCATTGTGACACACTCCATGGTATTGTGTCTACATTGGCTGATTCGAGTATTGAAACTGTTCCGTCTCTTTTTGCCCGCGCCCGACCGGGTGGCCTGGTTGCTGCTGCCGTGTTTGAAGAACTGTGTCAGCTGCTGGCCACCTCCGTAACGCCGGATGTCGACGGCGCCTGCTTCTATCTCCATGGTTCGATGCGGGCTGTGGGGGTGGATTATTGTGATCTGGAATTCCTGCGGATACTACGGGAAAAACTGGGGCCGGGGAAACCGATCGCTGTTGCGTTCGATATGCACGCCAATCTGGTGCCGGAGATCGCGGAGCTGGTTGATATTGCGGTGGCCTTTCGTACCGCTCCGCATATCGATGAAGCTGAAACCGGTGCTCGTGCAGCCAGCCTGCTCCTGCAGACACTTTGCGGGAAGATAGACCCGGTTACCAGTATTGTGGTGGCTCCCTGGTTGCTGCCGGGAGAGCAGGCTGAAACCTCTGACTCGCCCCTGTCTGAAATAATGGAGGAGCTGGCGCAGGCAGGTGATAAGGAGGGATTACTGGCAGCCTCATTTACAAACGGACACCCCTGGTGTGATGTTCCGCAGGTCAATGTCGCTATCACCACTGTGGCACACGGTGATCAGGAGCTCGCTTACAGTGAGGCAAAAAGGTTAATGCAGTATACCTGGCAACAGCGCGCTGCTTTCAGCTTTTCCGAAGAGGCGCTCCCGCCCGCAGAGGCAGTCAGGACAGCTGTCCTGGCAAAACAGGGCCCGGTGTTCATTTCCGATAGTGGTGATAATCCTGACGCCGGCGGTACAACCGGGGAAGTTGTATTGCTACGGGAACTGTTGCAGGCTGAAGTTACTGACACGCTCTATTTTGCCCTGCGGGCACCGGAAGCCTGTCATCAGTGCTGGCGGGCAGGCCTGAACGCCACTGTTTCTGTCACCGTTGAAGATAGTCGTCACGGTACACCACTCCGGTTGGAGGGTACAGTTCTGAGGCTGGGCGAGTTTGCTGCTGCCGGGAGTGACGGCGATGCCGGTTGTCCTGCTGCCGTATTGCGACAGGGCGGAGTAGATATTGTCCTGACGGTAACACGTGCCAGCCTGTTGGATCCGGTACAACTGCATTCGCTCGGGCTCGATATCAATGCATACCATATCCTCGCACTCAAACGGGGTTATCTTACACCCGAACTGAATGCGGTCAGCCATCGATCCATTCTGGCGCTTACTCCGGGTGCAACCGATTGCCAGCTGGAACGGCTTCCTTTCCAGCGTCTGGTTCGCCCGGTCTGGCCGTTTGACCGGTCCGCTTCCATCAGGTAGCAGGTTCCGCGGCGCCATCAACCTCCCTGATACTTTTTGACAGGCCGGACAGGTAGATATCTCGATCAGAAAAGCAGGTACTGCGGTGGTTTATGGTAATAGTTACCACTTTTTTACTATCTCGGGTCGGCCGCCCGCCGCTGAATGGTGGTTTAGATCATGAGCTTCTCTCCGGTGACATTCCTTAAATACTTTGCGATTTCGTAGAAACGACTTGGCAATTCAGAACCTTTCTTCTATATTTATCGACTCTCGGGACATCGCCGCGCTTTTCAGGTGATTTTGCCCGAATTCGGAACTATTCCGGCTTTGCTACTTTTCGCCGTGCTACCTTGTTTGACACGACGAAAATGAATTAAATACACATGAGAGGTTACATATGAACAACGGTAAGAATCGTTGGTTTGTCGTTTTAGGAGCGATCCTGATCCAGCTGGCTCTGGGCGCAATTTACGCCTGGTCAGTATTCACTAAAGAACTAAAAGACCTTGGCTGGGATAAGGTCGATACTCAGATCGTTTTTTCCGTCGGTCTGGCATTTTTCGCAATCGTCATGGTGCTGGCTGGTAAAAAACTTACAAGCTGGGGTCCACGCAAACTGGCTTTCACCAGTGCTATTGTGCTGGGACTGGGTTACGCATTGGCCGGTCTATTTGGTGGTACAAATTTCTGGGCGCTTACAATTCTGATCGGTGTTATTGGTGGTGCTGGTATCGGTATTGGTTATGTGGTGCCGATCGCCGTCGGTATGCGCTGGTTCCCTGACAAAAAGGGAATGATCACCGGTCTTGCAGTTGCAGGCTTTGGTTTCGGAGCGATGTTCTGGGTGAAAATTGCCGGGGCCTGGGGTCACCTTATTGAAAATGTTGGCCTTTCCACCACCTTTACCGTCTACGGTGTTGCTTTCTTTGCGTTGGTCGCTATCGGTAGTATCTGGATGGTTTTCCCGCCGGAGGGTTGGAAACCGGAAGGTTGGGACCCGTCTGCAAATGATGCCGCAGGTGCTCCAGCCGCTGGTACTGTCGACTTCAACAGCACAGAGATGCTGGGGACACCTCAATTCTGGATGATCTTCCTGACCTTTGTCTTCGGTGCCGGCGCTGGCCTGATGTCTATCGGCCTGATGAGACTTTACCCGATGGAGGCACTGCAGGCTGCAGGTATATCGGAAGCTAGTGCTGCGGCTATTGCCGGAACCGCCATGGCTGTTTTCTTCAGCCTGGCCAATGGCCTGGGGCGCATTATCTGGGGTCTGCTCAGTGATAAGCTGGGGCGGAAGCTCTCCATCATCCTGATGACCGGTTCTCAGGGTATTTTCGTGATCGCTTTCACCTTCATGGCCGGTACACCCTGGCTGCTTTTCCTTGGCGCTACTCTGATCGGTTTCAACTTCGGTGGTAACTTTGCTCTTTTCCCGACTATTACTGCTGACACGTTCGGCACAAAGAACGTCGGTTCAAACTATCCTTTCGTCTTCCTGGCCTATGGTGTCGGTGGTATCGCCGGGCCGATCCTGGGCGGCAGGATGGGGGATATGGGCAATTTCCCACTGGCATTTACAATTCTCGGAATCGCCTGCCTCGTCGGTGCAGTATTGACCGCTATGGTCAAACCACCGCGTCAGGCCGCATAGACATCAATCGTTCTACACATATAAATGGTCAACTGAAAGGATAAATGAATGAGTGTCAAAAAATTCACTCCCAATTACCGTGATGCCGCTAAGGCACACATCCCCTCCCTGGAGAAGTACCAGGAAATGTACGCCCGGTCAATCGCTGATCCGGATGCCTTCTGGGCAGAACAGGCAGAGCGGTTAACCTGGATCAAGAAATGGGACAAGGTCTCAGACAACAACTATAAAGATGCGCAGATCAAGTGGTATGAGGGCGGCAAGCTCAATGTCTCTTATAACTGCCTCGATCGCCACGTGGAAGCCGGTCACGGTGACCAGACCGCTCTTATCTGGGAAGGCAACAACCCGGAAGAAGATAAGAAGTATTCCTACAGTGAGTTGAAGGATGAGGTTTCAAGATTCGCTAACGCTCTTAAAGCTAACGGTGTGGAAAAGGGTGACCGTGTCTGCCTCTACATGCAGATGATTCCCGAGCTCTCCATCGCCATGCTGGCCTGTACCCGTATCGGTGCGGTTCATTCAATCGTATTCGGTGCTTTCTCCCCCGACTCACTGCGTGATCGCATCAATGATTCCAAGTGCAAAGTCCTGGTTACACAGGATACCGGCGTCCGTGGCACAAAACTGAATATCCCGATGAAGACAAATGCCGACAAGGCGCTGGCCGAGACTCCTTCGATCGAGAGTTGTTTTGTCGTCAAGCGCACCGGTGAAGAAGTGCCCATGAATGATGGCCGCGACCTCTGGTGGCATGAAGAGATGGGTAAAGTCGATGCTGACTGCGTACCGGAGTCCATGGACGCAGAAGATGATATGTTCATCCTCTACACATCCGGTTCTACCGGCAAACCCAAAGGCATTCTGCACACTACCGGTGGCTATCTGGTTTACGCCGCGATGACTCACGAACTCATTTTCGATTATCAGGAAGGTGACATCTACTGGTGTACCGCTGACATCGGCTGGGTTACCGGTCACTCCTACATCGTTTACGGCCCGCTGTCCAACCGCGCTACCACCATGATGTTTGAAGGGGTGCCGAACTATCCTGACTTCGGCCGTTTCTGGCAGATCGTTGAAAAACACAAGGTCAACAGCTTCTACACAGCCCCTACCGCCCTGCGCGCCCTGATGCGTGAAGGCAATGATTATGTCACCAAGTGGGACCGTTCCAGCCTGAAGCTGCTCGGCACAGTTGGCGAGCCTATCAAAGAGCCGGAGTGGATGTGGTACTATGATATCGTAGGTCAAGGTAATTGCCCGATCGTGGACACCTGGTGGCAGACAGAAACCGGCGGCATCCTGATTACTCCGCTGCCGGCTGCTATCGCCCAGAAGCCCGGTTCCGCCACGCTGCCATTTTTCGGCATCGAGCCGGTAATCCTGGATCAGGAAGGTACTGAGATTGACGGCAACCCCGCTTCAGGTATGCTCGCCATCAAACACGCCTGGCCCGGCCAGATGCGTACACTTTATGGTGATCACAACCGCTTCAAGGATGTCTATTTCACAATGTATCCCGGATACTTCTACACTGGTGACGGTGCCCGTCGTGACGAAGATGGTTACTACTGGATCACCGGCCGTGTGGACGATGTGCTGAATGTTTCCGGTCACCGTATCGGCACTGCCGAAGTTGAAGGCGGTATAGGCAAAGCTGACGGCGTCGCGGAAGCTGCTGTTGTTGGTTACCCGCATGACATCAAGGGACAGGGCATCTACGCTTATGTCACACTGATGGCTGGTATTGAGCCTTCTGAAGAGATTAAAAAGGCGATCCTGTCCAACTGTACTGTTGAAATCGGCCCGCATGCTAAACCGGATAAGATCCAGTTTACACCAGCGTTGCCAAAAACCCGTTCCGGTAAAATCATGCGTCGTATTCTGCGCAAGATTGCTGAGAACGAAGTTGATTCAATCGGCGATACCTCTACACTGGCCGATCCTCAGGTGGTTGATGATCTGCTGAAGGGTCGTCTGTAAAAGATGTAATGCTGTTTCCTGCTGTTGCAGGCGGTATGATTATCACAGGGCTGTCGCGTTTTGCGGCGGCCCTTTTTTAGTAGTTTCATTTCAAGCGACCGGAATCGACTACTCCCAGGTTACCATGAGGAATCCACAATCATCTGCTGCAGGAAGTGACCAGCTGGTTGTGTTTGTTGAACCGAGCAGGATCCAGTTTTCATAGGGTTCGTCGCTCTGGTAGATGTGATACAAGGTCGCGCCTTCTTTCGCCGACCAGCTCAGGTTGATAATCTGACCTGTAGTGTTGATGTTAAGATCATCTATGGGGTCATCTGTCTGGGTTACAGCATCACGGACGCAACGAACATGATTATAGATACGTATCACATCACCCTGAGGGCCGTGGCCATGCGGCCAGTTATCGGGGTCACCAACCTTGGGATCGCTGCGTTGTGAACCGGCGCCATGGACATCCATCAGGTTCCAGTCAAAAGGGGGGAAGGGTGCCTGCATCCAGCCCAACGCTTCCCCGAAGGCCAGATATGCGGCATAGGTGCCCGGTGATTCCGTCCAGTTCTCATGTGTTGTGCTTGCCCAGTAGCAGGGATAATTGGTGTCACCGCCTTCATCAGTGATGGAGCTGCAGTCGAAAACAGGATCGATGGCAGCGGTTCCGTGGGTAGCGGGAGACCTTGTATAGTCTATAATGCTTTGCAGTTCTTTGGCATCCGGCAACCGCCAGTCACCGTAGTCGGCCTGTGTTAATCCTTCGGCATAAGCCAGCGCCTCCTGCCATATCAATCCTGATTCGCTGTCATTCTGCATCCACATCAGCCCTGTAGCCAGGTCAGTGATAGTGCCATCACTGTTGTCAACAAAATCGTTTGTGCTGTAAGAGGTGTTCCCCCGCACACACAATACAAACGATAGCTTGTCTGTGCCGTGTAGTGAAGTCCCATAACCCTTGATGCGGCCATCAGCGAAGTTTACACCAAAAACTGTGTGATCACCATTCATTGTCGTGCTGACATATTCTGTGGCCGACCAGTACTGCGAGTCGATAATCCGTTCGTCGATACTCACATCTCCATAGATAAACTCAAAAAAGCCTCTGTCAATAAATGGAATCAGCCCGTCAACATCACCTTCATAGCCGCTGGGGTCAACGCCGCTGAAGTCTATCAGCGAATATAGCTCCTTGATGTCGGGCAGACGCCAGTCATTGTAACCACCGAAAATGATACTGTTGAGCAGGGCGGGTTGATCCAGGGCCGTCCACCAGGAAAGTTTGTCATCTGGTTCGAGATCGCCATCGAGATCTGTGTCGGGCACGCGTTGCCAGGTCAATCCGGTGCTGCTGCTGAAAACGGTCAGGCTATCACCGCTGGTAGTGTAATCAGGCTGGATACCATCATATTGCGCGTCCTGTCCAAAAAAGTCCTCGTCCGGTTCGGGGCAGGTTATTGCGACGCTGTTGTTAAAACAACTTATCTGACCTGTGTCGATTATTGGAAAATCGGCCCGGGAGCAGGGTGAGATCAGCAGAGCGGATAGAATGACAGCGATAGTGTAAAGTCTCATATCCGGCATCTCCCGTTATCGTTTGTTTTATCTCTGATGTTCGCAAAAGCTGTGCCAACCACTCTCTTTTCACCAAACAGCTGATAAGTGACGAATCCTCCGGGTGGCCGTGTTCAATCCGTAGAAATGGTCGTCTGAAATATGAGCTACAGCAAATTGTACGAATATCGATTTTATTGCTACATTATTGTTGCCCATCGTCAGTAGTCCACCGCTGGAGATCAGATGAGACCGCTTCCTGCATTCCTGTTGATTATCACCTGTTGCTGGCGGCCTGCCCTGGCCGGTTTTGACGCACCCCCGTTTTCTGAGTATCGTGTTACAATGAAATTTGGTCGTGGGCTGGTGCAGCCAATCGATTTCAATGCTGATCTGGAACGGTTCGTTCAGTATTTCCCGGAGGATGCGGGAGAGTGGATTCTACCACTTGAACTTGAACTGCCACCGCTGGACTGGATTAGCCAGCTTGCCTTTGACATTGAGACCAATCTCGCCGAACACTTTCATCTGCGTTTCTCCTTCCAGTTTGGCAAATCAAACGACGCAACGGTTGCCGAATGGTACTGGGGAGCATTTACAAATGGTACCGGCTACCTGCGACGAACCGACGCTTTCTCCACCTTCTGTGCCCTGGGTATAATCAAATACTACCTCCCCTGGCCACAACAGAAAATCTTCTACCTGGGGGGCGGGGCGGGATTGGGTTGGCTGGGTGCAACCGGCAGCATTCATTACAGTAATTTTTTCCGTGGTGACGAGCACCCCTCATCCTTTTCGACTCTGCATAACTATTCGGAAACTGTTTTCGCTACCAGTGGACTGGTGGGAGTGGAATATCGATTCCTTGACTGGGGATTGTTGTTTGTTGAGGCGGGAGGGTTGCAGGCTGATTTCGGGCGTCTGCCCGGCCGCAGCAATTACGAAATCTATTCCACCGCCAACAACGCGCAGTTATCAGGAGAATACAGGGGCGATCGTCCGGACAGCGTGGACCTTTTTGAATACATCCAGTCACCGTCCAGCGGCTACTCGGGCGGTTTTCTCGAGTTCGATATGTCGCACTATTATTTCAGAGTCGGGGTCGGCGGGCAGTTCTAATCCCGAATTTTCATCCCCTAAAATTTCTCCACCCAAACCCGTGCGCCTCTCATGATCATCTCGATGGCAATCGTTCCGGCGACCAACGGCACAATACGGCCTACAACTTCGATGTAGCGTTGCACCAGATTTTCGTGCCTGGTTTTCACTTTATCGTGAAGAAGCTTTATCAGAATCATCATCAGGACTGAAACCACAATGGCAACCGCGACAGCCAGAGCTGCGGTCAGGGGTGCTGCGCTCTGTCCGATGACAATGCTGCCGCTGATTGTTCCGGGGCCAATCATAATCGGCATGGCGATAGCGCCGGTCACCTGATCGGAATCACCCCGCAGCATGGCGATAGCATCCGGACCCTTAAACAGGTATTGAAGCGCTATTATCAGGATTACAACCCCGCCGAATATCTGAAATGAGGCGAACTCCATTTTCAGAACCCGGTCAAAAACTGCATCCCCCAGCAGCGCAAACAGCACCAGTACCGAGATGGTTACAGCTCCGGCGCGTGAAATGACCTTGACAAATCTTCTGGCCGACTGCTTGCGCACTACATCGATGAGATAAATTATTATCAGGAAGGGATTGAGCAGAATCAGCAGCAGCGACACGTTTTCTATGAAGCGTGCAATTGTGGTTTCCATCTCCATTCACTCCGGTTTTTGCGTTGTCAGCTGTTCTTCAATCGCCTGCCGGCCAACCATCCACTGACTCCCGTCACCAGCGCCATTGCCACCAGAATCACTGCCAGGCGCAACCAGGGTGCTCCCGCAGCCTGACGCTGTTGCACGTACACAACAAGTATACGCAACCACTCTACCGCTCCCAGCCAGAAAAAGATCTGCACCAGGCGGGTGGTAAACTGACGTCGTATAAACAGCAGCAACGGTATCGCAAGACTCAATACAACAAGCGTGGTCAACCCCATGCGCGAAAAGTGTGCGGCTAACGCTACCGCACTCAGCGCGATTAACAGTGGTTTGACAATTCTCAATTCAGTACCCCTCTCTTTGATCTCCAACGGTTGTAGCCGGCACCGGTTCTACCGTCATATCTGAGTGCCTTAAGATAGAAGCCTGGTGTGTATTCTCCAGCATATTCTCATTCAATTCCTGAATTCTACTCAATCCTCACCCGTCTCTTCCTGCTTTACCCGCGTCAATCGCAGCTACTATTATCTCAACCGCCCGGTCTATTTCTTCTACAGTCGTAAAGCGCCCTGTTGACAGTCTCAATGTACCGGCTGCGTTTTCGACAGGTACATTCATTTCCTGGAGAACTCTTGATACTTCCATTTTCCCGGTATGACAGGCGGCACCAGCTGATGCTGCCACCTCTGCGCTTATTGCACGAAGCAACTCATCTGCCATAATTCCTGGTATAGCAATGCTTAAAGTGTTTGGTAACCGATGCCCGGGATGACCGTTAACCTTTGCCTGCGGCAGCAGTTTCAACAACCTGTCCTGTAATCTGTTCCGTAATTCACTTTGAGCTGCCACCTCTTCTCTCAATGTGGCAGCAGCCAGATGACATGCTTCCCCCAATCCGGCAATTTCCAGTGTGTTTTCAGTTCCGGCCCGCCTGTCCTGCTCGTGATCAGCACCATGTATCAATCGCGCCATTTTGACACCCCTGCGCACATAGAGTACACCTATCCCTTTAGGTGCGTAGAGTTTATGACCTGCCACAGTCAACAGGTCCACACCCAGGTTATCAACATCTACAGGTATTTTGCCGACAGCCTGTGCGGCGTCTGTATGAAACAGGATGCCACCTTTGCGAGCCATGGCTGCTACCTCCTGAATCGGCTGAATCACACCGGTTTCGTTGTTGGCCAGCATGATGGTTGCCAGGATAGTATCGGGCCTGATGGTGTTACGGAACTCTTCCGGATCTATCATCCCCTGGTTATCCACACCGATTCTTGTTACTGCATACCCCTGTTTTTCCAGATGATAACACACTACAGATACGGCTGGATGTTCAATTGTTGTCGTGATGATGTGAGTACCCCTGCGCCGGTGTTGCCAGGCCACCCCTTTGATTGCCATGTTGTTCGATTCGCTGCCACCACTGGTGAAAACGATCTCGTCTGTGCTGCAACCGAGCAGAACCGCCACATATGCACGAGCTTTTTCTACTATCTGGTGCGCTTTTATTCCATAATGGTGTGAACTGGAGGGGTTGCCAAAACTATTCTCTAATAGAGGTCGCATTACATCTGCCACCTCCGGAGCAATAGGTGTAGTGGCATTGTAATCGAGATAGATCGGTTTCATAAACCCTCCATGTCGCTGATTGTTGCCATATCTGGTTTGTAAGCGCTAATACTATGTTTTCGCATTACCCGGGTGGAGACTTCTGATATCCAGCCTGTAGCGGCTTCTGTGCCGGGCGCCTTCGCTGTACATCGGGTGGTCCCCGGGAACTGGCACCGTTTCAACATATCTGGCCGCAAGGATTTCACAGGTTCGCAGAGAAGCGATGTTATCCGGGTCTACAGTCAGCCAGAGCGCTTTGAGTCCATGCGAACGGGCAAGTGGTATCAGCAACCGGCAACTTCGGGCCGCATAGCGCTTTCCCCTGAACCCGCTTTTCACTTCGTATCCAATATGTCCCGGATAGCGAAGACCTGCTGCGGAGCCAATACGCAGACGAATGCTTCCGAGGACTGTAGCTTCACCAAATCGTCGCATCTCAAATTCGTACCCCGGAACATACCCTTTGACAGCGTCGGCGGGGGTCTTCTTCACAAGCACCAACTCCAGATCTGAATCAACAAGTCTGCCTGGATTTATGAACTCGAAGGCTGCTTCCATTTTCTCACCTGATAAGTCACTCTGGTTCCGGGGATTCACAATACAGTTAACTAAGTTATCGGCCGCTGTTCGGTTGCAAACGTACAGTTTGCAGTCCTCCCGGTTCCACAATTTGTCACACCGGCTTCAGACCCTGAAGCAGATTCCATATACCTATAATGATGAACCCACCCCCGGCAATCAGCGAAAGAACTCGGCGATTCAGGTACTGTGAAGCAGCGCCGCCCAGTAAAACGGCTATAGCTGTTGCACAGATTAACGCTGCTGCTGCTGCCAGAAAGACACTCCAACGGCTTAACTGTGAATCAGTTGCAAACAGGACTGTTGCCACCTGTGTTTTGTCCCCCAGTTCAGCCAGAAATACTGTTGCGAAAATTGTTAACATTGTAGCAAAAGGCATTATCTCTCCCCCTCCCTCGCCTGTTTCCCCGCCAAAAAAACCTGTGTGCCGGCATTATAATTCAGAAATCAGGAATAATGTAGGGGTTCTACCCTTTCTTCACATAATGATTTATCATAGGGGTTGTTTATACGGGGAACAATTAGCTGCTTATTGCGTCTAAGTTGGACAACCGTTTTAGAGTTAACCCTGCGCCAGCACTTCTCAATTGGGCCGGGCACACACATTTTTGCTGAATTCTGCAATTTAAACTGATACAGAGGAGAATAGTAATGGCTTACACACAGGGCGCTCGTTCCAATCGCCACATTCGACAGGCTTTGATGATCGGTATTGTAGCGCTGACATTCACCTGGCTCGGAATGATGATGGCCGGTCTCGGTAATCATACCGAACCGGGAATGGCGGAAAGCAACTCCATTTTTAAACCGGCCGCTTCCACAGCCACTCCCCCGGCGGCCGTTATGCTGAACGGTGATTCCCCTTTCAAGGCAATCGCCCGTCAGATTACACCGGCTGTTGTTTTCATCACCAACACACACGAGATGGTCTCTCCGCACGGTATGGAGTTTTTCCACTCGAATCCCCTCTGGGAACGCTTCTTCGGTGAAGAAGATTCTCCTCAGATGCCGCGGAAACAGGAGGTTACATCATCCGGTTCCGGTATTATCATCAACAGCGAGGGTTACATCCTGACCAATAACCATGTGGTCGAAGGCGCTACCAAACTGCGGGTTATCCTGTCAGACGATGACGAATATGACGCTGAAGTGGTTGGGACCGACAGTGAAACCGATCTGGCCGTATTGCGCCTGATTGACCACAAGGGGGACCTCCCCTTTGCCACACTGGGAAATTCCGATCAGATGGAACCGGGCGACTGGGCAATCGCCATAGGCAACCCTTTTGGCCTGGAGAGAACGGTTACAGTCGGGGTTATCAGCGCTACCGGTCGGAGTGGACTCAATATCGGTGGCAGAGGCGGCCCCAGTTTCCAGGACTTCCTGCAGACCGATGCCTCAATTAATTACGGTAATTCCGGCGGTCCGCTGGTTAACATCAGAGGAGAGGTGATCGGCATTAACACCGCTATCAACGCCGCCGCCCAGGGGATTGGTTTTGCCATCCCCAGTAACATGGCCTCCAGGATTTATAAACAACTGAAAGAGAATGGTGAAATCGTTCGGGGTTACCTCGGTATGGTTCCGCGGGCGCTTGACCCGGCCATTCGCGAGGCGCTTGATCTCTCCAGAGATGTAAGGGGTATTTTCGTGGACAATGTTGAGCCGGACACTCCGGCAAGCGAGGGTGACCTGCAAAGCGGCGATATCATCACACACTGGAACGGTCAGCCTGTAGAGCTTGTACCTGATTTCCGTTTCCGGGTAGCCGCAGGCCAGCCCGGTGAAAAAGTGACAGCCACAATTCTTCGCAACGGTAAGGAGAAGCGACTGCGTTTTGAGCTTGGTGACCGCGGAAAAACCCTGACTCAACCCGTTTCAACTCCAACGGTCATTGAGAACGGAAATTTCCTGGGTATTGAGGTACGCAACCTGACCGACAATGACCGGCGCGCAACCAACGACCGGGTAGAGCAGGGTGTGATTATAACCGGTTTCAAGGATGACTCTCCGGCAATTGGTATTCTGGCGCCGGGTGATATTGTAATCGCGGTCGGCAACGAAACTGTACAGGATCTGTCCGCTTTCAACAACACAATAGACAGTCTTCAAGACGAAAAATCGGTAATTTTGTTGCGATTATTTCGTAACGGTCGTTTTACCTACATCACCCTTAAACTATAACCCGTTGTGTTTACATATCTTAACTGTGCCTTTGCGGGGAAGCTCCTGTGCTTCCCCGCTCTGGTATGGTAATTGCGTAATAATCATGCAATCTGAAACCGGACAATCCGATACAACCCTGAGTGCCCCGTGGAAACAGCTTGATCACTGAGGTTGGAACCTGATTGTCAGATAGTTGAAAGATGTTGCCTGCGGCAGCTGGAGTATATTTCCTCTCAGCAAGAAAATATTGCTTGCTTGACAGCAATGATTCGCTTAAACTACTCGGCCTTGCACTAATTTTGCGGCACTATCCGACTACTGATACTCAATGTGATTTCGGTCCGGTTTTGTCACCACCTGTCCATTTCCATGGCCAGGCAATGGAGGTTTTAATGACGAGAATTACCCGGCGTGCAAATATCCGTGCCAACCAATCACTGGAACGATACCTTCAGGAAATCGGTGAAGTAGCGCTGCTTAAACCGGAAGAGGAAATCTCCCTGGCCAAGCGGATAAAGAAGGGTGAGCAGGAAGCCCTCGACATGCTTACAAGGGCTAATCTCCGATTCGTAGTATCCGTAGCCAAGCAATATCAGAACCAGGGGCTTTCCCTGGGTGATTTGATCAACGAAGGCAACCTGGGGTTGATCAAAGCTGCCAAGCGTTTTGATGAAACTCGTGGTTTCAAGTTTATTTCCTATGCTGTCTGGTGGATTCGTCAGTCTATTCTACAGGCTCTGGCGGAACAATCCCGCGTTGTGCGTCTGCCGCTTAACCGCGTTGGCGCCCTGAATAAAATCGGAAAAGCACTCAGTAAACTGGAACAGTCGCTGGAACGGGAACCGTCGGCGGATGAGATTGCCAAAGTGCTGGATATGAGCACCTGGGAAGTCAATGACACCATGAAGCGTTCCGGCCGTCATCTTTCCATGGACGCGCCTTTTTCACAGGGGGAAGACAATCGCCTGCTGGATATAATCCATAACGACAGTCAACCACCACCCGATAGCGCCCTGATGCGTGAATCGCTGAAAAAGGAAGTCTCCCGGGCTCTCAGTACGCTCTCAGACCGGGAAGCGGAAGTTATCCGACTCTACTTCGGTCTTGGTCGTGAACACCCTATGACTCTGGAAGAGATCGGTGAAATGTTCAGCCTGACACGCGAGCGAGTGCGTCAGATCAAGGAGAAAGCGCTGCGTCGGCTGCGACACATTTCCCGCAGTAAGAATCTCAAAACATACCTTGGTTGATCTGAATCGTTCAACCTTTGAAATACAAGCAGCCCCGGTCAACGCCGGGGTTTGTTTTTTCTATTATATTGCCGCCGCTCAGCGCGCCGTCTTTGCATTTTTGAGGTTATTTCTCATCTTACATTAATTCGAGTGGCCGACAGGGTGCCACTATAGCCAGAGCAGGTTAGCCGCACCGGATAAGCAGAAGAAAACAGGATGACTGATGAACGACAACCAGATTCCCAAGCAATATGATCCCGCTGAAGTTGAACCCCGCTGGTACAGCTACTGGGAAGAGGGTGGATACTTCAAGGTAAGGGATGATGCTCCGAATGATCCCTATACCATCATGATGCCACCACCTAACATCACCGGTATGCTGCACATGGGACATGGCCTGCAGGACACTATTCAGGATACACTTATCCGCTATCATCGTATGCGGGGCCTGGAGTCCTTCTGGGTGCCCGGAACTGACCATGCCGGTATTGCCACCCAGAACGTGGTTGAAAAACAGCTGCTCAAAGAGGGAAGCGACCGGCATCAGCTGGGACGCGAATCCTTTATCGGCAGAGTCTGGGATTGGAAGGAAGAGTATGGCGGTATTATCAGCCGGCAAAAGCGTAAACTGGGCGACAGTGCTGACTGGTCACGCGAGCGTTTTACCATGGACGATGGCCTTTCACGGGCGGTTCGTGCCGCCTTTGTGCGTCTCTATGAAAAGGGCCTGATCTACCGTGGCAACTATATTGTCAACTGGTGCCCCAAAGATCACACCGCAATTTCCGATGAAGAGGTTGATCACAGGGAAACAGAGAGTCATCTCTGGTATTTTCGCTATCCGGTTGAGGAGAGTGATCGTCATGTTGTGGTAGCCACGACCCGCCCTGAAACCATGCTGGGTGACAGCGCTATCGCCATCCATCCGGAAGATGAGCGTTATAACTGGCTGAGGGGAAAACAGGTTTCCCTGCCTCTGACCGACCGCAGGATTATTGTTATCGATGATGATTTCGTCGATCCTGAATTTGGCACCGGCGCGGTTAAGGTTACACCGTCTCATGATCCCAATGATTTCGATATGGGGATTCGTCATGATCTGGATCAGATCAAGGTTATAGACACCAACGGCTGTATGAATGACAACGCGCCGCAGAAGTATCGTGGTATGGATCGTTTTGAAGCCCGGGAAGCCATCGTTGCCGACATGGACGCAGCCGGTTTGCTGGAGAAGATAGAGGGCCATACACATGCTGTTGGTCAATGCCAGCGCTGTAATACTGTCATAGAGCCGTATCTCAGTACACAGTGGTTTGTCAAAATGAAACCGCTCGCCGAGCCGGCCCTGCAGGCGGTTGACGATGGTAAGATCACCTTCTTTCCACATCGCTGGGAAAATGTCTACCGTCGCTGGCTGGAGGGAATTCACGACTGGTGTATCTCGCGCCAGCTCTGGTGGGGCCACCAGATTCCGGTCTGGTATTGTGAGGATTGCGGGGAGATGATTGTCAACGAGGCCGACCCTGACAGCTGCCCCGAATGTGGTGGCGAGAAGTTGCGGCAGGATGAGGATGTGCTGGACACCTGGTTTTCTTCCTGGCTGTGGCCGTTTTCCACACTGGGCTGGCCCGAACAGACTGCTGCTCTGAAGAAATTCTACCCGACAGATGTATTGGTCTCCGGTTATGATATTATCTTCTTCTGGATCGCCCGGATGATTATGGCCGGTATCGAATTTACCGGTGAGGTCCCCTATCATCAGGTTTATATCACCGGTATGATCAAGGACGAGCAGGGTCGCTGGATGAGCAAGTCACTCGGTAACGGCATCGATCCACTCGAAATGATCGAGCAGTATGGTGCTGATGCTGTGCGCTACTCGCTGGTTGCACTCACCACAGAGGGGCAGGATATCAAGCTGTCGCCTACCAAATTCGAGCTGGGGCGTAATTTTGCCAACAAGATCTGGAACGCCTTCCGCTTTGTTTTCATGCAGGACTGGGATGTGTTGAAGGATACAGGTTGGCCACTGGACCCCCGCCCACAACAGATGATGGATCGCTGGTTGTTGTCACGGTTGCACCATACAGTGCGCAGCGTTGATCGCCTTTTCACCCGCTACAAGATGAATGAAGCGCTGGCAGCGATCTACGAGTTTATCTGGCACGATCTCTGCGACTGGTATCTGGAGTTGGCCAAGCCACGTCTCTATGACGGTGAAACTGCTGATCGGCGAGATCTATTGGAAACACTGGTGTACACTTTTGACACGGCCATGCGCTTACTGCATCCGTTTATGCCGTTTATAACTGAAGAGATCTGGCAGAACCTGCAGCAACGCCTGTCCGATTATGGCCTGCCACAACCGGAACCGCCGACCATAATGCGTCAATCATGGCCACAGCTGCAGGAAGAGGTTATTGACGAAGATCTGGAGCGGCAGTTTGACCTGGTTCGACAAACCGTCAGCGCTATTCGCAATATTCGAGCGGAACAGAATATCCCACCAAACCGTGAGATCAGCGCCATTGCCAGACAGCTGAGTGACGCGTCACAGGTTTTGCTGGAGAAAGCGGCACCATACATTACCCGGCTGGGTCGTCTGGAGGAGCTGCGGTTCAACGAGGAACGCCCCCGTCTGGCTTCAACTGCAGTTGTTGCTGATTTTGAACTGGTCATCCCCCTGGAAGGTTTGATTGATATTGACAAAGAGGTTGAACGTCTCACAAAAGAGCAGAAGCAGCTGCAGGGCCTGATCTCCGGGCAGGAGAAGAAACTGGGTAATGAGAATTTTGTGGCGCGGGCACCGGAAGCGGTTGTGGCCTCAGAGCGCACCAAGCTGACCGAGTACCGGGAAGCTCTGTCAAAGGTTGCCCGCAACCTGCAGGTTTTCGAGTAAGAAATAACAGCGTGGCCCATCCGGGTCGGCTGTCTATACCGAAGGGAGGGTTTCCATGTACAGGAGAACACTGCCGGTCCTGATCCTGATGTTGACATTGTTGATTATCGCCAGTCCATTAGCGCTTGTCCCTCTCGCCATGGCGGAGACGGACGGTGTTGCTATTACGGTTTACAACCAGGACCGCGCCATAGTTACCGACCTGCGTCAGCTGCAGCTCACTGACGGCGTCAACGAACTCGCTATTCCGGGTGTGTCGGCCAAAGTAATGCCACAGACCGTCGGTTTTACCGCTCCCGGCATTCAGGTACTCGAGCAGAACTTCGAATACGACCTGGTTGATGTCGCGAAACTGTATCACAAATACCTGGACCACCCTGTAACTCTGACGCTCGAAAGCGATGCGGTTATCACTGGAAAACTTCTCTCCGCCAGTGGTGGAATTGTTCTGGAGCAGGATGGTGGAAATATCATTACTGTCGATCGTAATCATGTGGTGTCTGCGGTTTTTCCAGAGTTGCCACAGGGGTTGATAACGCGCCCCACTCTTAAATGGCTGGTCACGGCGCCGCGCAGTGATAACTTTCCGGTAACCCTGACTTACCTGACTACGGGGATGAACTGGACGGCGGACTATGTTGCCATCCTTAATCAGAACGACACCGCCATGCAGCTTGGCTGCTGGGTTACGGTCACAAACCGTACCGGGACAACTTTCAGTGACGCCAACCTCAAGTTGATCGCCGGTGATGTTAATCTTGTGTCACGTCATCGCACACCTCCACCCCCGGCTTCGGTGGATTTTTACTCTGTCGCTGAGGGTGGTTTCACTGAGCGCCCCTTCTTCGAATATCACCTCTACACACTTGACCGTCCGGCAACCCTGAAAAACAACCAGGATAAACAGCTGGCGCTATTCCCCACCCGTGAAGTCGCTGTCTCTCGCGAATATCTTTACGATTACACTCGTGACAGTAACAGGGTGCTGGTTACCGCCCGCTTTGAAAACAGTGAGCAGAATCAGCTGGGTATTCCGTTACCGGCAGGTGTGGTGCGTGTATACAAGCTGGACGAAGACGACACCCGCCAGTTTGTCGGGGAGGACCGTATAGACCACACCCCAAAAGACGAACCGGTCAGTCTCTCGTTGGGTAAAGTATTTGATATGGTTGCTGAGCGCACTGTCCTGAGCAGGCAACAGATAGGACGCTACGGCCACAGCGCCAGGATTAAAGTAGAACTTCGCAACCACAAAGAGGAAGCTGTCCGGGTGAAGGTGCATGAACATGTTCCTGCCGGCGCCAGCATCACTGATTGCAACACCACATTCGTACGCCTCAGCGCCACGCTGATCGAGATGGAGCTGGCTGTTCCGGCTGATGGCGAAGCCACCCTTGAATACAGTTACCAACTGAAGCGGCATGGAGTCATTAACCGATAAGAGTATCCAGTTTGCAAAAGGTGTGGGACCAAAGAAGTTCGCCGTCCTGAGCGATCATGGCCTCACCAGCTGGTATGATCTGCTCCACTATTTTCCAAGACGTTATCTGGACCGCACCAATGTATCTCAGATAAGCGACCTGGTAGTGGACGGAGATCCGGTCACTGTTGTTGGGCGCATCACCGGTCGTGAGTCCTTTCGAGGAAAGCGGCGCCGCATTTTCCGCCTTACACTTGAGGATGACAGCGGCAGCATGACGCTGGTATTTTTCAACAACCTTCGCTACTTCGAAGCCGCCTTCAAGGAGGGCGACTTCATTGCGGCTACCGGCAAACCAACCATGTATCGGGGCTGGTCTTTTACCCACCCGGCGCTCGAAAAAATCAACCTGCGGGATGAGGACGGTGGTTTTGAGGGGCGCTTGATCCCATTGTATCCAGGCACCGAGGCACTGCGACGAGCTTACCTGGACAGCCGGGGCATGTTTCGTATTGTATCACATATTCTTGATGACCTCGATGGTGATTATCCAGACTGTTTTTCACCGGGTTTCCTGCGTGAACACGATCTGGTCAGCTACGCGGATGCCCTGGAGTGGGTACACCGCCCCCCTTCCCCGGAACAATTGAAGCAGGCACGCTACCGTCTCAAGTTCAACGAGTTCTTCTTCCTGGAGTTGATGCTGGCGCTGAGGAAGTATCATGTCAAGGTTATAGAAAAGGGTATCAGTTTTCATAAGAGTGGCGACCTGCGCCAGCAGCTGCTGGACAGCCTTCCTTTTTCATTTACCGCTGACCAGGAGCAGGTTACTGATGAAATTCTGAAAGATATGCGTTCGCCACAGCCGATGAACCGCCTGCTCGAGGGTGACGTCGGCTCAGGTAAAACCCTGGTGGCTGTGCTGGCAATGCTGCTGGCCGTAGAAAACGGTTATCAGTGTGCCCTGATGGTGCCGACTGAGATCCTGGCCGACCAGCATTATCGCAGTATCATGAACTTTGTCTCACAACTGCCTGTCAATGTCACGCTGTTAACCGGTGGGCAGAAGAGTCGCCTGCGCCAGCAGCGCAACTACGAGATCACCAGCGGCAATGCTGATATCATCATCGGTACACATGCTCTCTTTCAGAAATCAGTCAGGTTCAACAATCTGGGGCTGGTGGTTATCGACGAGCAGCATCGTTTTGGTGTACTTCAGCGGGGTCAGCTGCGCGACAAAGGGGTACGTCCGGACACGCTGGTGATGAGCGCTACTCCGATTCCTCGCACGCTGGCTCTTTCGGTTTACGGTGATCTGGATATATCGCTGATCAGGGAGCTGCCACCGGGGCGGCAGCCAATCTCTACTCACTGGCGTTACGACAACAAGTTGCCGGAGATCATGCCTTTTATCCGCGAGCGTGTAGAGTCGGGGGAGCAGGCGTATATCGTTTATCCGCTGGTCGAAGATTCCGACAAACTCAACCTGCGTGCCGCCACCCGTTCCCGTGACGAACTTGCACAGAAATATTTCCAGGGAATCGAGGTTGGATTGATTCACGGGCGTATGCCGGCAGAAGAAAAAGATGATATCATGCAGCGCTTTTCTGCCGGTGAAATCCAGGTGCTGGTTTCGACAACCGTGGTGGAGGTTGGCGTCGACAATCCCAACGCAACCATTATGGCTGTGATACATGCCGAGCGTTTCGGGTTATCACAACTGCATCAGCTGCGGGGACGTGTTGGAAGGGGGCCGCGAAAGTCTTATTGTATACTGGTGGCGGGAGCCGCGCTTTCCGAGGAGGGTCGTTGTCGCCTGAACGCGATGATTGATTTTCCGGATGGTTTCAAGATCGCGGAAGCTGATATGAAGCTGCGTGGATCGGGTGATTTTTTTGGTACCCGTCAACATGGATTGCCAACTCTTAAAATTGCCGATCTGATCGCTGACTCCGGTATCATGTTCCGAACCCGTGACATTGCTTTTCAGTTGGTACAGGATGATCCCCGCCTGCTGAACCACCCCAGAATTCGTGATTACTACCTGCGGTTTTACGAAGATCGCTTCAACCTTATCGAGGACTGATTTTGTTCGTCAGAGTTGCGTTGCCGCTTCCCTTTAATCCGATCTACACCTACTCGGTACCGGCTGAGCTTATGTCGCAGGTGCTCCCCGGGGCGCGGGTTCTGGTGACGCTGGGGAGCAGGCTGCAAACCGGGTACGTGCTGGAGTTGCTGGACAGGCCGGATTACGACAGCAGCAAAATCAAACCGATCAGCGACACGCTGGACCCATTTCCCCTGTTTACACCGGAAACACTTCACTTCTGCCGGCAGGTTGCTGACTACTATGTGGCTTCCATCGGAGAGACACTGCGCTGTGCTCTCCCGCCCGGTATCAATTTTGCGGGCAGGATGGTCTTCCGTCTGTCTGAGCAATCACCCGCAGAGCTTCCCCGCCTGTCACCTTTACGCAAACGCCTGCTACAGGCTCTGCGTGAACATCCCGATACCGGAATTCGTTATCTTTCCCGTCAGGTCAGGCGCAAGAGCATCAATAATGATCTGCGCTTTCTTCTGGACCACGGGCTGATTACCGCTACTGAAGAATTGAAAGGACGCAGTCTGGCCAGGCGCAAAGAAGCGTGCTTGCGTTTGCCATCGGGGTTATCGGATGATAGAATTGAAGATGCAATTGCTGAACTCAGGCGCCGCCCGGCCCAGGTGTCAATTCTGAAAAGACTTTCCGAGTTTGGGGTGGTGCCTCGCCGTGAGTTGCTGCAGCTTCATTCCCTCCCTCCGCTGCGCTCCCTTCTGGAGAGCGGCTTTGTGGAGCAGTTCGATCGTGAACTCGATTCAGTAGCGCCATCACATTCCAGCGACACAAGCGTACTGGACATTTCGCTTAACCGGGAGCAGAAACAGGCGCTATCAACACTGGTTGCCGCCCAACAGTCTGGTGAATTCAAGGCATTCCTGCTTCAGGGTGTTACCGGCAGCGGTAAAACCCAGGTCTATCTTGAGGCCATAAAAAGGGTTGTGGAGAACGGCCGGCAGGCACTGGTACTGGTACCGGAAATCTCACTGACGCCGCAGATTGTGGCACGTTTTAACGCGTTCTTCGGTACAAGGGTAATTGTAATGCACAGCCGCCTGACTGACCGGCAGCGCTATGATGCGTGGCTGGGAATTAGACAGGATAAATACGATGTCGTGGTTGGTGTCAGATCAGCTGTTTTCGCGCCGCTGGAGCGAATCGGTATGATTGTTGTTGATGAAGAACATGACTCCTCCTTCAAACAGTTCGATCCCGCCCCCCGCTACAACGCCCGGGATGCTGCCCTGCTGCGGGGGCGCGACCTCGGTGTGCCTGTATTGCTCGGTAGTGCCACTCCGGCACTGGAAACACACCACAATGTGGCCGCGGGCAGGCTTACCCGTATGCTGTTGCCTGAAAGAACGGGCGCGCATTCCCATCCGGTGATCGAGCTGATCGACATGAAGGAGGTGTGGCGTGAGACAGCCGGCGATACTGTTAAAATGTTTTCAAATCGCTTTGTCAGCGGCCTGCTCGACACACTGGAGCGGGGTGAGCAGGCAATTATCCTGCAGAACCGCCGTGGTTATTCTTCCTGGCAGCAGTGTGTTTCCTGTGGGACAGTAGTTCAATGCCCCAACTGTGATATTACTCTTACCTACCATAAAACCGATCTTGAGCTCCGCTGTCATTACTGTGGCCATTCGCGCACACCTCTCTCCCGCTGCGATGAGTGCGGTTCCGGTAAGCTTGAGTTTTTTGGTACCGGTACGCAACAGGTTGAAGAGCAGCTGCATTCGCTTTTCCAGCAACACACCATCCTGCGTATGGACCAGGACACCACCCGCAGCCCGGACGCATACAACGCCATGATTGCTGCGTTTAATGCAGGGGAGTACGATATTCTACTGGGCACCCAGTCGGTAGCCAAGGGACACGATTTTCCCCGCGTGACTTTTGTCGGGGTGGTGAATGCTGACACCGAGCTGGCGCTGCCGGATTTTCGGGCGCAGGAGCGTACATTCCAGCTGCTGACACAGGTGGCAGGACGGGCGGGACGGGCCGAGTTGCCGGGGCTTGTGGTGATTCAAACCTTCCGTCCGGAAAACCGGGCACTGCAGCAGGTACAGGCCGACGACATGGAGGTTTTTCTGACCGGTGAAGCGGAAACCCGTCGTTTGTTAAACTATCCCCCCTTCAGTCGTCTGGGTTTGTTGACGATAAAAGCTACAGACCGTGAGGGTTGCCGTCTCGCTGCCGAAGCCCTGTTGCCTTTCCTGCAGAAAAACCTGGGCAACATGCAACTCCTGGGCCCGGCGCCGGCCCCTATCCAGAAAATCTGGCGGGAATACCGCTACCACTACATCGTTAAGTCCGCCCGCAACAGCGATCCAAACGGCACCAGGTTGCGTCAGCTGCTGCGTGGGGCGCTTGATCAGTTCAACCGTCTTCGCCACAGCGATGACAGCTATCTGACAATTACTGTAGACCCATTGAGTTTAATGTGAGCCGTTATCTGCGCCTGTTTATCCTGTTCCTGCTATTACCGCTGGCCATTAAGGCGGCGCCAACGACAGACAGCAACCTGCTTGAGCTGCAATCACCACCTTTCACCGTTCAATATGATTCCCGTGACAGCCACCTGGCCCGTGATATCACATATCTTCTGGTCGCTGCCTGGCAGCGGGTGGAGCGCGAATTGCCGGTGCGCCTGCCCGATCATCCGATAGTTCTGATCGCCCCCTCTGCAGACGAATTTTACCGGATAGCACGCGGGAGTGTGCCACATTGGGGTGCGGCTGTTGCCCTTTCCGATCGCAATATTGTTCTGCTTAAAAGCAATCGCTGGGCTAGTGTGCGGAACGACTGGTCATCTCTGTTGTCCCATGAACTTGCCCATCTGGCGGTTCACACTCTGGCGCGCGGATTTCCGGTACCGAAATGGTTGAATGAGGGAATCGCGGTGTCTGTGTCGGGCGAGCTTGATATCACACGACGCTCAGAAATTGCCAGGGCTCTACTGACCAGCAGGGTTTTTGCTCTGGATGAACTGGAGGATCTCCATAGCTTCTCCGGAACTGAAGCGCGACTGGCCTACAGTGAGGCTGTTCTGGCGGTTGACTATTTTCGCGACCGTTTCGGTGGGTCGGCAATGGTGCTTCTGTTGAATCAGCTGGGACGTGGACATCCTTTCGAGGGAGCTTTTCAAACAGCAACAGGTGAATCGTTTGCGGGATTTGAGAAACAATGGCGACGACACCTCTGGAAACATTATTTCTATTACATTCTACTGGGCATCAACAGCTGGATCTGGGGGTTTATCCTGGTGCTGGTTATTGTTGCCGTGATTATTGTCCGTCGCCGTAACCGCCGCACCCGCCGACGCTGGGAGGCGGAAGAGGATCCCCGGGAAGTGGAATCCAATTTCGATCCGTTCGACTGGTGAGAAACAACCAGAAGACTCACCAAGAAGCGCTACGCTTCACGAAGCACACGAAGAAGAGTTGTTTTATGGGGAATCCCGGAACAAAGGGAAAATACAATCACGAAAGTCGCCAATGTCTATCCATGTGGTTGATAAACCAATGTTAAACAGCGATTTTGTATAGTAATAGTTTCCCTGTTCTAGTTTAACCATCCCGACTTCTCCTTCGTGATCTTCGTGGTCAATTTTCCTTCTCAACGTTTTCGGAATCCCGCCGATAATACAAGTGAAACGCACACTCATAGCTGCGTTTCAAATGGCGGCTCAAGCAGATAATGTTCCATTACTGCTGCCTTACGATTACTGAATTTAAAATTCAATAATCGCTTAAGGGACGCCAATGCGATAAAGGAGGATACGAACATGGAGTGGCTGTTCGCGTTGACAGTTGCCGCGGGCGTTTTAGGTGTCCTGTACACAATCCGGTTACTGCGTAACAGGCTGCCGGAACGTCGTTACCGTCAACAAATGCAACATCTCGCCGACTACATTGGACGCGCCCAACAGGACCTCAAACTCTCACCTCGCTCTGCGTCTACCGCCAGCGCCCCCGAGGAAAATTTCCTGGCTGCCTGCTACAGTATTATTGAGAAAAACGAATAGTCTCAACCATCCACCCTGTTTCTTACAGATAGCTCTTCATCGGGCAGTCAGCCGGCGCATAAACCTGTGGGTTGCTTCATCCCTGTAACAGGCGAAGACCTGGCTGCCTGCTACAGTATTATTGAGAAAAACGAATAGTCTCAACCATCCACCCTGTTTCTTACAGATAGCTCTTCATCGGGCAGTCAGCCGGCGCATAAACCTGTGGGTTGCTTCATCCCTGTAACAGGCGAAGACCTGGCTGCCTGCTACAGTATTATTGAGAAGAGGAACAGGTTTATCGCCCGTTTGCCTGATAGGGTTTGCTGCTCAGTTCAACTCATCAGACTCATCATCTTGTCTATCTGCACTTCACTTACTACTTTACTACCACGCCTGTTTTATGAACTACATATTTTCGGGTTACATACTTTTAAATCATAACCTGTTGTCCGCCAGTCTTCTACCGGGGGCAGGTTTCACACCTCGGTGTTAACGAGAGGGGTACAGTATGGAGTATTTCGGGTATTTACTGCTGGGGATTGTCGCAGTTGGCTGGTTGATCGCTTTGTTTGCAGGCATCATAACCACTTTCCCATGGGGAATTATCGGCCTGGTAGCAATTGTCGGGATCGGATTGTTATTTGTCAAAGCGCTCAAAGATCGCCTGACCAGCAGCGAGGATGATTATTATGACAGGACGGTTGAAAAATAGGGGATTCTGATGCTTATCACAACACAGGATAATTTCGGCGATTACGAAGTCGTTGAAACGCTGGGACTGGTCAGGGGCAACACCATCCGTGCCAGACATGTCGGTAAAGATATTCTTGCAGGATTACGCACCATAGTTGGTGGCGAGATTACCGAGTACACCAAGATGCTGGCTGAATCACGCGAACAGGCGATCGATCGGATGAAACAAGAGGCTGAAAGCATGGGGGCTGATGGAGTGGTATGTCTGCGGTTTGCCACTTCGGCGGTGATGCAGGGATCTGCTGAATTGCTCGCTTATGGTACCGCTGTTAAGCTCCGAAAAAAGCAATTGTAAACCTGGCAAAGAACCTGGATGGAGAACTTATGACGGAGAGTAGAAGCCAGCCGCGGATAAACGGATTATCCTGTCTCATCGGCAACACGCCACTGTTGGAAATTGAGCTCCAGTATAATGGGAAGAAGCGCACCATCTATGCCAAAGCCGAGCATCTGAATATGACCGGGAGTATAAAGGATCGAATGGCTTTCCACATCCTGGAGCAGGGCTATGAGCGGGGTATTCTGAAGCCGGGCAACCTGGTTGTTGAGGCGACCAGTGGTAACACCGGTATAGCTTTTGCGTCAATAGGGCGCGCACTGGGGCATCCGGTGACTATATTCATGCCAAGCTGGATGAGCGAGGAGCGCATTAATCTCATCCGTAGCCTGGGTGCGGAAATTGTGCTGGTAAGTCGTGAAGGCGGCGGGTTTCTCGGCAGTATCAGCCGGGCAGAGGAGCTGGCGGAGAGGACAGAAAATGCTTTTCTTCCCCGGCAGTTTTCCAACGAGGATAATGTTGAAGCCCATTACCGGACGACAGGCCCCGAGATCTGGTGGCAATTGCGGTTTCGCGCGCTGTACCCGGATGCTCTTGTGGCGGGAGTCGGAACCGGTGGCACTATAATGGGGGCGGGACGTTTTCTCAGGGAAAAGCATCCCGCTATACAACTGCGCCCGTTGGAGCCATCCAACTCGCCAACCCTGTCGACCGGCCATAAAGTAGGAAAACACCGTATCCAGGGAATCTCAGATGAATTTATCCCGTCAATTCTGGATCTGGATGGCCTGGATGAGATCGTCAGTGTTGATGACGGCGATGCCATCCTGATGGCGCAGAAACTCGCCGAGCAGCTTGGGCTGGGAGTTGGAATCTCTTCAGGGGCAAACTTCCTGGGTGCGCTGATGGTCCTGGAAGAGCTTGGTCAAGAAGCGGTTGTCGTTACCGTCTTTCCGGACGATAACAAGAAGTATCTCAGTACCGACCTCCTGCGCGAGGAGCCGCTGAAGGAAGGTCTCATGGCGCCAGAGGTCAATTTGCTGAGTGTGCGTGCTTTCAAGCGGGTGTGCCACACCTGTTGCACCCCTCGTGATTGCATGGAGTCAATTGCTCTCGGGGACGCCGAAGTTGGCTCCCTGCCTAATTGCGTCAGAAGGCAGTGAACCGTCCACAGGACAAAACCCACAAACCCGGAGCGATGACATTCCTCCTTCTGTTTTAAAGCGATGACCATAATACAGTTTTCCTGTAAACCCTCGGCGTTCTCGGGAAGGGTGTATTTCAAACCAACCGGGAGGTTGAATCATGTCCGCCGCCCTGCGTGCCATCATTATCGGCCTGCTGCTGCCGGGTCTGGATCAACCCGCCAGAGCTGATGATTATTTTCAGGTCACCCCCCTGGCCCCGGGCCTGCTGTTACTCAGCACTGACCAGGGCAGCTACTCCAACAACTCGCTGGTTTTCACCGGGGAGGATGGCCTGTTGCTGGTTGATACTCACAACAGTTCGGACACAGGTGCTCTCGGGCGTTTTGTGGACAGCCTGGGGTTTGGCCCGCCCAGGTATATCATCACCACTCACCGACATGGGGAACACATCGGCGGCAATGGCATTTTCGGGGCGGAACCGGTGATTGTGGCACACCACCTTTTACCGGAGAAACTGCGAAGCGGAACCTTCCTTTTCAGCGAGTATCCAGCCGACATCTTTCCCGATATAACTTTTGCTGATTCGCTGGAGATAGAATTCAACGGCGAGACTATTCGTCTGATCGATATTTCCGGCAGCCACGATGACAACGAAATCATGGTGCACTTCACCGGGCTCGGGATAGCCCATATCAGCTCTGTGGTCAACGGCTTCAATTTTCCCTCTATCGATCGTGACGGGGACCTGCTTGAGTTTGAGCCGGTTGTTCGTCGCCTGATGACCCTGTTGCCACAGGATGTGCGCCTGGTTTCCGGCCATCATGGCCAGGTGGCCGGTTACAACACTACCGGCAGCTGGGATCAACTACCAGCCTATGCGGATATGATGAACACTACGGTGGAAATTGTGCGTCAGGGGCTGGCTGCCGGTAAAACCACCGAAGAGATGCAGGTTGAAGGTGTTCTGGATGACTACCGGGAGTATGCGGGCAGTTATGTCGACACTGATGACTGGATCTATTATATCGTTGATGCGCTGACTGTTCCCCGGGATGACAGAAAAGATGTCTGTCAGCCTGTTTTCCGGGCCTGGAAAAAAGACGGTCCCCGGGCGGCAGTGGAGTGCTATCAGCGGCTGGAGCAAGAACAGGAGCAGGAATACCTCTTCCATGAAACCATTCTATTGAGCATCGGCCTGAAGCTTTACACCCGTGAGCTGTTTGAGGATGCCGGCGTGTTTCTACGTGGCTGTCTGGAACTGTACCCCCGATGCGGAGTACGGCTACTACACTCATTATGTGCTCGCTAAGTGTCTGCACAGGCTTGGCCAGACCGATCTGGCCGTGATACATTGCCGCGAATCCTTGCAACTCAATTCCGGGTTTACCGAGGCTTCCGGTTTTCTGGAGGAGTTGACAGGGACGCAGGAGGACGAATGACCCGGGCTGAATGGAGTGCACTGGCGAGTACCGCAGTATAGCCACGGACACACATGAAAAAAATTCTGGTCCTTCTCGGACACCCATCAACCGAAGGCCTTACGGCACACCTGGCGGATAAATACTGCGAAGGCGCCAGTAACGCCGGTCACGAGATCAAACGTATAGATATCGGGGGGCTTGATTTCGCGCCCTTTCTCGAAAACGGCTACGCGACAGAACAAGTCCTGGAGCAGGACCTCGTACGGGCACAGGAGCAGATCAACTGGTCCGACCATCTGGTATTCGTATACCCAACCTGGTGGGCAACACCACCGGCATTATTGAAGGCGTTTATTGAGCGGACCCTGATGCCGGGATATGCTTTCAAACACAAGAAGAGTAAGCGTGTTGTAGCCTGGGACAAATTCCTCCAGGGTAAATCGGCCAGAGTGATAAGCACGATGGACACACCGCCGCTGTACTACAGGTGGATCATTGGCGACCCGGGATATAAAATGATGAAAGACATTCTGCGGTTCTGTGGAATCAAGCCAGTGCATAGAACATACTTTGGTTCGGTGAGGATGTCCTCTGAGGAAACCAGGCTTAAATGGTTGAATAGCTGCTACAGGATCGGGTTGAATGAGTAAACAGGCCCGACTTCTCAAATACTCCCTGCTGGCAGGGGGCCTTTATTTTGCTTCTGTTGCGTTGGCACATGCTTCTGGCGTGAAGGTTCCCGGGCTTTTTGTGTGCTTCAATGTTCCCTCTAACAATTATCAGGATCAGATAATTTCCTTTCTGGCTTCTGGCTGGGTGGAACCGGCAAATCTGATCACATCTGTTTCGAACCATTTTCTATAGACAGGGAGACAGGCGTGGAAGCTTTTCTAATTTTCTTCGTCGAGAGCCAGGAAACCACCCGGGATTTTTATACTGAGGTGTTGAACCTGCAACCAACACAGGACGTCCCGGGAATGACCGAGTTTACACTTCCCGACGGTACTAAAATCGGATTCATGCCCAATTCCAGTATCAGAAAACTACTAGGGGACAAACTCCCCGATCCGGCACTTGCCGTCGGCACACCACGCTCAGAAATCTACCTGATGGTTGACGATGCCGCCAGGTATCACGAAAGAGCCATCAGCTCTGGCGCCAGGGAAATTCAGGCGCTGCAACCGATGCCGTGGGGGCAGGATGCTGCCTACAGCCTTGACCTGGATGGTCACATCCTCGCCTTTGCCAGTATCACCTGAACAAAGGATAAATCCGAGATTCATATACTGTCACAATTCAGAACCCGCAAAGCCTGACACGCTTGCAGGTTTTATCTGGTATTTACCCTATATCGGACGAATGGTTAATAGAGCCGGGTTTGTTATCATTGACAGTACGCGCTTTCGGCATTAGATTTATTGTACTTTTATGTGAATTGCCCGGGAGCCGGTCGTTAACAGGTGTCAGACGTGACATCTCATAACTGTCAGCGACGGTCTCTTAAGCGCAAAGTACAGAAACAGAGGGAGATCATTGTGAAGGTTTTGGGATTTAACGGAAGTCCTCGCAGGGGCTTCAACACCGAGAAGCTGGTGCAAACCGTACTGGAAGGTGCTGAGCAGAAAGGGGCTGAGACAACGATGTTCAATCTGGCCAGCATGAACATCAGCGCCTGTAAGGGGTGTCTGGCCTGCAGAAAAGAGGGTATCTGTTCCATCAAGGATGACATGGAAGAGATAATCAGGGAAATCAAGAGTGCAGACGCGGTTGCGATTGGCTCTCCGGTATACATGCTGCAAATGACCGCACAGACGAAGGCTTTTGTTGACAGGCTGTTTCCGCTGATCAGGAGTGATTTCACTTCCGTTCTGAAAGAGGGCACCAGAGTCGCCTGGCTGTTTACCCAGGGAGCTGAAGCTGCCGAGGCATTCAGAACCTATTTCGATTACAATGAAACTATGTTCAAGTATTTCGGATTTACAGTAGAGACAACACTGGTTGCCGCCAATACCGGTTCAAGGGGAGACCTGACACAACAGAAGGCTAAAATACAGGAGGCTCTGGAGCTTGGTGGTAAACTGACCGGTAATCAGGTCCGATTCAATTTGTGATAGCAAATGATATAAAAAGCGGGAGCGGTCAGGTGAAACTCTCAAGCAAGTATCGACACTCCATATTTTCTCTGATAATATCGGTTGGGCTGGGATTATTCATATCCTTGATTTTTGTGTGGATTATCACCGGTCTTGACAGTGGTTTTTTCCTGCGTTGGGCAAAATCCTTTGGCTTGGCAATACTCATTGCATTTCCAACATCCCTTATCTTTTCACCGATAGCTCAAAAACTGGTAAATCTGATCGTTGAAGCTGGGTGATGTCAGGACCTGATACATCAAACAGGAGTGACAAAGTGAAGTGTACGATAGACAGGCAGCCTGAATCCGGCGATGATGCGCCGTTGTCGACAATCCTCAGCGAGATCAGGCTCTCTGAAAGTTTCTACTGCAAGAGTTACTGTTATGCCCCCTGGGGGCTCGCCAACCCGCAAGGGGTCGGGGCTTTCTTTCATTTTGTAGTGGAAGGCGGTTCAATTGTTGAGACTGTCGATGGGGAATCTGTAACCATTAACGAGGGAGATCTGGCGCTTCTGCCACATGGTAAAGGCCACCTCCTTAAATGGCAGGCCAACTCTCCGGTTGCTACGATAGATACCGTTGCGATGGAACAGACCGGAACGAACGCATCACGAATGACCCTTGGGAGTGACGGGGATCGCTCTGTGTTTATCTGCGGTGGCCTCACTTTCGATCCGCCCTGGCATCCCCTGTTTGAGATACTCCCCCCGTTAATCTGTCTGCGACGCGACGAGCAGGAGGGCACTCCCTGGATAGAGGCGCTGTTGAGCCTGATGGGATCGGAAATATCGCAGGACCTTCCCGGGAGTGAGGCTGTAATTACGAGACTTTGTGAGGTGCTGGTAATCGGGACTATACGCAACTGGATGATAAACAAAATGGACGGTTACGGCTGGGTGCTGGCTCTAAGGGATAGAAACCTTGGAAGTGCTATAGCCAGCATGCATCAGGCGCCGAGCGAGACCTGGACTGTTAACAGGCTCGCTGCAGAGGCTGCCCACTCCCGTACGGTGTTCGCCGAGCGGTTCACCCAAATGGTTGGCATTCCACCCATGCAATACCTCGGTCACCTGCGGATGAACCTGGCTGCGGATATGTTGCGTACGGGAAATCACCCGCTCAAAGAAATTGCCAGCAGGCTGGGGTATGGCTCTGAAGTGTCATTCAGCCGTGCTTTCAAGAGGTTCTGGGGTAAACCGCCGGGTCTCTTTCGCAAGCGCCCGGAACCCAATCGTCCGTTTGGAATACAGTGTGGGCCTGCCTGATCATTTCGGGTGGTTCCTGTTTGTATGTATAAACTTACGGTGAGCGCTTCACTTTTTGTATGGTATACAATTATCTAACAGTTAAGATATTGAACATGAGTCCCTGTCCGGGGTTATCCCATTTTTTAACCGGCCCCTGTTCAACGAGGAGACCTGAATGAGGCTGACAGCCACTATCCTTTTAATGGCGCTTTTAAGTGGGTGCGCCGCAACAGGCTTGAATGATGAACAGGCAATGACAGATAGTGCTGTACCGCCTGTTGGCGAAAGACTTCCCGGCACTCTGCAGTTCACTTACTATGTGGCGGATGCGGGTGGTTTTGGTTCGACTGCATTCCGTGTTGGTGGCGAGAAATCGCCTGTTATCTACATTGAAGCTTTCCCGGAGATCAGCGCCTGTCTTTATGACCCGCTCGCAATCACCCGGGCTGATCTGATTATCCAGGGTGTCCATGGACACGCTTCGCACTATGATGCGGATGTCTGTGCAGGCGTTGCCGCCAACAGTGGTGCTCTGGTTCTGGGCAACAGGGGGCTCGTGGACGATATGCTGGTGCGGGGGATACCTGCCGACCAGATTATAGAGCTGTCCCCTGAAACAGGGCAAAAGGTCGCCACCACTATTGAATCCCTGGGCCTTACCGTCACAGCGTACCGGATGGAACACACAATGATGCCTGGGACTTTTCTTGATACTTATCTCGTGGAGATGGCCAATGGTATACGCTGGTATCACGGCACCTGCTCATCCGGCCCGGAAACACTGAAATGGATGTTGCAATACCCGGAGCTTAATAATCTGGATGTGATGATCGTAGACTGCGATATGGACTTCGCTGAGCTTAACACCCTTTTTCTGCCAGCGGTAATGATCCGTACCCACGATTTCAAAACCGATATTAAACCTGCGCCGGCAACTGTTTTTACCGATTTCCCGGCGGGAGAGATTGTGTTGAGCAACGGACAGAGCTGGCTTTGCCGGCCGCGATGAAACTGATATAGAGCCGATGCCCTGCGGCTGCTGTAGTTTAACCGATTGAAATTTCGATTTACATATGGAGAAATATGAAAGCCTTAATAGCTCGAAAATATGGCATAATTGCCGAATTGGAGAACGGTGATATCGACAGGCCTGTTGCTGCTGAAAACGAGGTCCTGATCAAGGTCAGAGCGGCTGCCATCAACCCTGCTGACCTGATGGTGATCAGTGGTAAAGGTGGCGGGAGGTTTATGCACGCCAACAGCTTCCCTTTCCCGGTCGGTTATGATTTCAGTGGTATAGTTGAAGAGATTGGCCAGCAGGTTTCAAACCTGAAACCGGGTGATGAGGTTTTCGGCTTCCTGGAGTACACAAAGAAAAACCGGCAGGGAACCCTGGCTGAGTATGTAACCGCTGATGCTGAAACTGTTGCGCTGAAACCGGCAGAAGTTTCTTTTGTTGATGCTGCTTCCGCGGCTACAGCCGGTGCTGCTGCTTTAATGGGCTTGAAGGACAAGGGTAATCTGCAACCCGGTCAACGAGTCTTTATCAATGGTGCTTCCGGTGGTGTGGGCAGCTATGCGGTTTGTATAGCCAGGAGCATGGGCGCTGAGGTCTGGGCAAGCTGCAGCAGCAGGAATTCTGATTATGTCAGAAGCCTGGGTGCTGATCAGGTCGTTGACTACAAAGGGTTTGACTTAAAGGGGTTGCCGGAGAAATTCGACATCTTTCTGGATGTAGCTGCACGCTCTTCCTTTGGTAAAGCGAATTCCATTCTAACATCCAGCGGAATTTTTGTGTCACTGATGCCGATGTCCCCGGGGTTTGCCATCGGCAAGCTTAGAAGCACGATCGGATCAAAATCCTGTCGTGGTGTCATCGTGAAGCCGGATAGAAAAGCGCTCACCCAACTGGCTGACTGGATGAAAGAAGGCAGGCTTAATGTTACAGTCGACAGCTCCTTCTCCCTGGCAGAGGCATCTGCGGCTCTTCATAAACTTGAAAGTGGAAACGCCTGTGGCAAGATTGCTGTAGCGGTTGGGAATTGAGCAATCCTGCTGGAGTGAAACATTGATAGCGCAAGGAGGTTGTAATGAACGAGGATAATAAAGATAAGATTCTCGACTCGGTTAGGGATAGATATGGCGCTCTTGCTCGCCAGGCCAGAGAGGATTGTGGCAGTGGACCGACCTCCTGTTGCGATGGAACAGAAACGACTGCAGATGCGGAAACCTGTAACCAGAAATCATCAGAGCTTGGCTATTCTCCAGAGGAGCTTGCCGCTGTTCCCGAGGGTGCCAATATGGGCCTGGGTTGTGGGAACCCACAGGCTATCGCTGCACTGCAGCCCGGAGAAACCGTTCTCGATCTGGGTAGCGGCGCCGGTTTTGACTGTTTCCTGGCGGCGGGACAGGTGGGTCCCACGGGTCGGGTTATCGGTGTTGACATGACGCCCGATATGGTCTCTAAAGCGCGTGATAACGCCAGGAAGAGTGTATATGACAATGTTGAATTCCGTCTGGGCGAGATAGAAAACCTGCCGGTTGCAGATGGCATCGCGGATGTCATAATCTCCAATTGTGTCATCAATCTTTCACCCGATAAGTTAGGCGTCTTTCGCGAGGCATACAGGGTGTTGAAACCCGGGGGGAGGTTGGCGGTCTCTGATGTTGTTGCCTCTGCGGAGTTGCCGGAAAAAATCAGGAGTAACCTCGCTCTTTATTCCGCCTGTGTAGCCGGGGCGGCTTCTGTCTGTGATCATGAAAGTCTCCTGGAGAATATCGGTTTTGTCGATATTAAAATTGCCCCAAAGGATGAAAGCCGTGAGTTTATCCGCAACTGGGCTCCAGAGTATAATCTTGAAGACTACATCCAGTCGGCCACAATTGAGGCGCAGAAGCCCTTGATCTAGTTTTCAACCGCGCACGTTGCAGTAAAAGGTGTCTCTTATCAGCTATAACCTGCGAGTCAAGGGAGCGGATTTGTCACACATAACCGAACAACAGTTTATTGAAATTTTCGTCTCGCTGGTCACGCGAAAATCAATTTTACCCCGGAAACGGCTCTACAGGCACATCCTGTTTATAGGGTTCATCTCCACGGTCGATCCCGGCCGCAGCTATACAGAGAAGGAATTCAACCTGCTTCTACGCGGCTGGACCGGTTCCTTTGGTGATCACTTTGGACTGGACCATGTAACTCTGCGTAGATTTCTCGTGGATGAACGTTATATGGAACGGGATGCTGCGGGTAGCAGCTATCAGCTGTTGTCGAAGGAACCTCGCTTCACTTATGACCGGTCGATTGAGCAGCTGGACCTGCAGGGGTTGATAGACACCGCCAGAAGAGATAAAGCAGAGCGCAGGCAGCGTTATCTGGACCGGTCCGGGCAATAGTGTTTCGCGCGTCGCATCTCTGTTGTCAGGTGGTAACACAAAACTGGAACTTCTATGATACCAATTCTCCTCGTCCTGATATTTACCGCTGCTGTTTACGGCCAACCGGCTGTTATTGACGAGTCGGCAGCAATAATCCAGGCCGCCCGGGAAGGAGACGCTCGCGCACAGGGTGTCCTTGCCGGTGTTTACCGTCGCGGGGAATGGGGTGAAATTGATTATATCCGGTCTCTGGCGTGGGCACAGCGGGCAGCCGGGCAGGGAGATCCGCTTGGGCTGTATAATCTGGCTGTTATGTATGAAACGGGAAAAGGTGTAGAGTGCGACTCTCTGCGGGCAGGCGAATTGTATCACAGGGCTCTTGCCCCCATGCGGGAACTGGCTACCGGGGGTGATTGTCGCGCCAGTGTCAATCTCGGTTACCTGTTGGAAAACAGAGACGATCCAGATGATCTAAAAGAAGCCATCCAGTGGTACCGGCGAGCTGCGACAAAGGGTAACGCCAGGGCGCAATTCATACTGGGATACAAATACTACCATGGCTGGGGCGTTGAACTTGACTACCGGCAAGCCACCGGGTGGTTCAACCGGGCGGCAGCACAGGAATATCCGGCAGCACAGCACTTTCTGGGCAACATGTACCTTGCGGGTGTCGGTGTGGCACAAAACACTGTAGCCGCTACTGATTTACACAACGTTGCGGAGGCTTTTCAAAATAGCACAGAGCAGGCTTCTTCTGATACAAACCACTACACCTTTAATGGTGTTGAGTATCCCGGCGATAAGGTAATCTCGGGTTTGCTGCCACCTGTTTTCCGTCTGGATATCCCGGAAGGCAGCTGTGGTGAAGCCTGTTTGTGGAGTTTAATCAACTACGGCGGGTTTCGTGTATCACAACTGGAGGTGAATACACTCGGCGGCGGTCCGGACCGAGGTTTGCACGCCAACGAAATGCACCTGCCGCTGGAAGCAATGGGAATAACTCACATTGACAGAATGGGAAACTCTTATCTCGGATATGCAATCGCCTATCTCAACCCCTTCAGGCATTTTGTATCATACTCGGATAAATACCGTGACTTTCTCTACGGTATAGTGATTGAAAACCTGAAGCAGGGGAACCCGGTCATTCTCGGTATCAAGATTTATCCCGACAAACACTATTTGTGGGATTGCGACCACTTCATCCTGCTGGTAGGCTACAACGAGGAAACAGGTGAGCTCATCTACAATAACTTTAACAAGCGGGAGCGGATTTCCGCTGAACAGCTGCTGACCGACAGCGGTGGTTATTCTCTGTTGAATCGTTATCGTTTTACAAACTGTATTGTCATAAATGATTTCGGGAATTGAGGTATTGTATCCCGGCGCGGAGGAGTTGGTTACTGATACCCCCCCAGCCGTTTAACCATCTGCAGACAGGGGTTCTCGTCACCCCATAAATCGGGGAATTCCTCCAGCGAGACAAACCCCATGGACAGATAGAAGGCGCGCGTCCCGGCGTAACTTTTATCGGGGTGCCTGGAGCTCAGGGTTTTGACCTGTAGATACTCGACGCCCAGCTGGTGCAGGTGCTCCTCCGTCCGACTGACCAGTTTTTTTCCAACACCGGAACGATGATATTCCGGCAGCACACCCATAACCTGAATTTCAGCGGATTGTCCGCTATGGTGTTTCAGGGTAAGAAAACCGATCGCTTCTTCATCAACATACGCCAGGAAAGTGGGTAACTGTTCCGTATCCCGAACATATTGTCTGGTGGCATCTTCGATACCGAACCACTGTGGCAGGGCGCGGAGAATCGGCTCGCAGATTTGTGATTTCCCTGGAAAAGGGCCGGTGATTTTAATGTTCATTGAGCTTTCCCTATGTCCTGTTGCAGCGAAATATAAAGCCTCTTCAGCAGAATCCCAATTGCCCCGGTGAAGACCGCTTGCAAAACGCTGTTTGACTGCTTATTGTTTCAGTAGCTATCATCCCTTGAAAACAGTGGTAGGCTGGAACCAATGTCGATAAGAGAAATCCTCAGCGTGTCACCCGCCTGGTGTGGCGCACTCAAAATCATCAACCTGCTGGAAGACGCCGGACACGAGGCGTATATCGTCGGTGGCTGTGTACGTGACGCAATTCTGCACCAACAGGACGAAGGGATTTCTCCGTCAGATGATTTTGATTTCGACATTGCTACCTCCGCCTTTCCCGAAGAGGTCAGCGACCTCTTTCACTCCACCATCCCGGTGGGGGCAGCCTTCGGGGTTGTGATCGTTCGACTCTTTGGTTTTCAGTATGAGGTTGCAACCTTCCGTCAGGATATGGACTACGAGGATGGCCGTCGCCCTTCAGGGGTCCTCTTCGCTACGGTGGAGGAGGATGTCAAACGACGCGACTTCACTATCAACGGCCTCTTCTACTCTCCCGGACTTGACGAAACCCGCGATCTGGTGGGCGGAGTTGCCGATCTCCGGGCGGGTTTGGTCCGCACAATTGGTCTGCCGGCTGACCGTTTTGCCGAGGACCACCTGCGGCTGATCAGAGCTGTCCGGTTCGCCGCCCGTTTCCATTTCAGAATCGAAGAAAAAACCCTCATCGCCATTCGCAACAGCGCTGATACAATTCTCTCTGTTTCTCTTGAGCGGTTACGGGATGAGTTGGCCCGCATCCTGCAGGGCGTCAACCCTGAATACGCGCTGCAGCTGCTGGGTGATTGCCGGCTGACCGCCCCCGTGTTAAGCCGGTTGCCACAGCCCGAATCAGCTATGGGCCGTTTCTCACGACTTCAGTCTCTGGCGTTCTCTGAAGTGTCCGCAAAACTGCGGCCGGCGGCGTTTTTTATATTTCTGTGTTGCCGGTTGGAAAACGAGCAGGTTGAAACGGCTCAGTTGAAAAACACAATGCGTCTCTTTCGCTTCTCCAATCAGGAAACCTCGGCCGCCGGTAAAACGGTGAGCCTCCTTTTCGCGATCCGCGAGTTTGATAAGCTGCGTGAAGCGGACCGCATCCGACTGCTGCGCAACCAGCTGTTTCCGGACGCCAGGGAACTGGCCGGCAAGTTGTATCAACTACCATTAACAGCTGTCGGGAATGAAGAGAAGCGCCTGACGGGAAGAAACCTCTTCCCCACACCACTGCTGAACGGTGAAGACCTGCTCGCAGCAGGCCTGGAAGCGGGACCTCGTTTCGCGGCTATTCTACGGGATATTGAAACCGCACAGCTGGAAGGTGTGGTTGCAGATAGGGAGAGTGCGCTCGAGTTAGCTGCTGAGCTGGCTGCGTCCAGATAGCAGCACTTTCCGACAACTCCCCGCCCGGATAGAATTCACACTTCCAATTCCGTTCTCTTTCCACTATTTTTACACTCCCGAAGAACCCGGATATGGTGATGTGCTGTGCAATAACTGTTTACTCACAAACAGGAACGGAGTGACTATGAAGTCCATGCTGACGGTTTTACTTGTTGCCGCAACGACAACGGTAGCAACTTCAACTGCAACAAGAGTTAACCCATGGCAATGGGGTCATTTCGACCAGCGTTCCGAGCTGCATCGCATGGAGCACGGTACGCCACGGCCGATGGAGCGTGTGGATTCCACTCACAGCTTCGATGCCCTCGCCTACAATGTCGATTTCCGTATCTTTCCCGATCTGGAATACCTTGAGGCAACCGTTGAGATGACTCTTGCGGTGGAGGAAACCCTCTCTACTATCGATTACCATCTCCATGCTTTCGTGGTTGACAGTGTATTGTTGAATGGTGTACCTGTTGAGTTCAGTCGCGATGGCGACCTGCTGCTGGTTGATCCAGGGTACACCTGCTATCCCGGAGAGGAGTTGATACTTGAGACAAGTTATCAGGGGGAGCCGCAGCTTACACCCGGTATGGGAAGCCTCGGAATGCACTTCGGTTCAACCATCTATACCGTTTCCGATCCCTGGGGCACACGCAACTGGATTGCCTGTTATGATGAGCCTTTTGACAAGGCGCTTTTTTCACTGCGCGCCGTTGTGCCACAACCCTGGGTCGTTGCCAGTAACGGCACATTAATGAGTACAGAAGAGTTTGGAGACTCGCTGGTCGCTTACCAGTATGAACACACTTACCCTGTCTCCACTTATCTGATGACGTTGACAGCTTCTCAATACACCACCTGGCAGGACGAGGTGGATGGCACACCTTTAAACTACTGGGTTTATCCATATCACTTCAGTGCCGCCCAGGAGGACTTCTCCACTGTGCCACAGATGTTTACTTTTTTCCAGGACACTTTTGGCGAGTACCCGTTTGAGTGCTACGGCATGTCGGAAGCGCCGATCTATGGCGGTATGGGCGCTATGGAACACCAGAGTTGTACCACACTGGGACACGGCCTGATCACCGGGCAACACACATACGAGATGATTGTTGCACATGAGCTGTCTCACATGTGGTGGGGTGACGCGCTGACTCATGTCACCTTTGCGGAAATGTGGTTGCATGAGGGGTTCGCCACTTATTGCGAAGCACTGTACTACCAGTTTATTTCCGGTGGTGATGATGAGGCGCTTTTTGATTATATGGAGGCTGTCCGCAGCACTTATCTCTCATGGCAGGCGGGGCACCCCTCGCAACCTTTACCAATTTATGATCCGCCGCTTGAGTACCTGTTCTCTGCGCTGACCTATGAGAAGGCCGCCTGCGTATTGCAGACCCTGCGAACCTATATCGGGGACGACGCTTTCCTGCAGGGGTTGCGGGACTGGTATACCGCTTTTCAATATGGAAACATCTGTACCGCTGACTTTCGTGATGTGATGGAAAACGCCAGTGGTGAAGAGCTGGGGCCATTCATGGAGCAGTGGATATACAGCCCCGGCTATCCGGCGTTTGAATATCTTGCTACCAGCTATCCCCTTCCGGGTGATTCCACTCTGATCAGCCTGTCGGTTTCACAGACCAGCATGTTCGACAATCTCTTTACCCCGAGGGTTCCCGTATCGACTACCACCAGTGAGGGTGTTTTCGAGGAGCTGGTTCAGATCACCGGTGCCGCCGACCATTACCTCTTCCGCCTGCCGGGTGATTTTATTGATCTCGAGTTCAATTCACACCATCAGGTTCTGGCTACCGAGCAGGAGATTTCCGGGGTTGATGGGCCTTTGCTGGTTGTGTCTGACTGGGAAATTGATGACAGCGAGGGAGGAGACGGAAACGGTAATCTAAGCGCCGGGGAACAGGGCTGGTTGCGTCTGTTTGTGCATAACCGGGGCGCCTGGGCGGAAGACGTCTCTTTACAGCTTTCCTCGAACGACCCCCTGCTCGTTGTCGAGCAGGACTCTGCCTGGGTTGGCACACTCGACCTGCACGGAGAGGTCTGGACCGGCTGGGATCTGCTGCTGGCCGATTCTCACGCCGATGAGTTGCGTTATCTGGAGCTGGGCCTGCATTTCAGTGGTACCGGTTTTGAACAGGATACCGTCTTTACCTTCCGGGTGGGAGATCCTCCGCTGGTGGTTGTCTGCGACGACACTTCGAGTGCTCTGCTGCAGTACTTCAATGAGCCTCTGACAGAGTTGGGACAGTTCTGGGATGTAATTGACCAGAGTGCGGGTGAGATTGCCGCAGACCGCCTGACCGCCTACACTCAGGCTTTCTGGTTCACCGGCAACGCCCGCCACAACGCCCTGACTCTGGGTGAACAGGAGTTGCTGGATGGCTGGGTGTCGGGCGGTGGTCAACTGTTGTTGACCGGTCAATACATTCTGGAGGATGTCTGGGGAACCGGGTTTCTGGAGGAGTTGCTGCATTGCGCCCCGCTTGATTCTGTTGTTGATATCCGGATGCTGGATGGTGTAACAGGCAACCCGGTCAGTGATGATATGACCATTTTGCTACAGGGCACCAGTGGCGCTAACAATCAGGTTGCTCCCTCCAGCCTGATTCCGCTTGCGGGCGCTGTACCGGTGTTCACTTATCAGGGTAGCGGTGATGTTGGTGCTGTCTGGACCGACGAAGATCTGTTTTTCTGTGGATTTGGTTGTGAAGCTATCTCTGGAGCAGGCCCCACGGCATCTCTTACGGAGCTGTTTGGCCGGGTGCTTTTCGCCTGGGATCCCGAATCGGTTATTGTGTCCAGCCTGCCGGAGCCGCGGTTGCTTGAGTTGCACGGCAACTTTCCCAACCCTTTCAACAGCAGCACCCTGATCTCTTTCCAGCTGCTACAGGACCAATCTGTACGTGTTGATGTTTATAATGTTCTCGGTGCTCTGGTTGCGCCCCTGCTTTATGAACCACTCGTTGCCGGGTACCATCAGGTCGAGTTCAACGGCTCCAGACACCCCAGCGGTGTTTATTTCTGTCACCTTCAGGTTGACGGGAGGCCTCCGCTGGTCTCGAAAATGGTGCTGGTAAAATAGCGGTTGTGGCTTGAATCGGTATTGTTCTCCCCCTCAACCGCACACCGTCAAACCGGTAACGGTTTGCGGTTTTTTCAAGACAGGCCCTGCTTGAGGACGAATTTGTTTTGACGCTTACCTAATCACTCGTGCGCGTTTGTGAAATATTTTTCCACAGCCCCTGGAAAACAGATTGGCCCGGTATAATTACCGAAAAAATACACCCTTCCAGATCACCTGAATGTCGTCGTTTTCAGCAAATCGCGCCACTCTGTATCTTTAGTGTTATTATTCGTTTGCGCTTTGTTTTGTCGTTTTTTTTTCTCCCACCACACCCCGGTGTTGATTTACTTGACAAACCTGCCGGACGGTTCTATGTTACAACACCAGAAGAGGTTGTTTTCTCTCGGGTTGTGTGTGGAAAACTTGTGGGTTATTTGTTGTTTTCGCTGGGTCTGGCGCTTTTTGTCACCGGTGAATATGTCCACAGGAAAACTGCTGTCAGTGTGGAAACCGGTTCGGGCCGTTGGAGTTTCCCCACATTATTCTGTCCCTTCTTTTCAAGCTCCCGGCTTTCTACATGTGGTCGGGTTATTTATTGCCAGCGCCGGCGCACCGCGCTGTTGCGTTATCAGTTCACGGATGTTTCATGATTCAACCAGCCAGCAGTCTTTCTCCATGGGAAGCGTTTCAAGCATCGTTACGTGAGCTTATAAGCGAGCAGGCGTACAACACCTGGTTCAAGGATTTAAGCTTCAGGGATCTGGTCGACCGGCAGCTCGTAGCTGTTGCGCCCGAGCCTTATTTCCTCGACTACGTTACGCTGCAGTTTGGCAAGGAAATACAGAAGGCGGCAGAGCTCGCACTTGGCGATGGCGCTTCTCTCTCTATCAGGCCGAGTGGGAGTAATGGCGATGAGGACCGGGCACCACAACCTGTCGAACCGCAGATTCAGTCCCTCCTGCCACCTGAAGAACGCCCGCTCCAGCCTCAGTTGGATTGGACCAGCCTCAACCCCAAATATAGATTTGACAACTTCATCGAAGGGGACGGTAATCGCATGGCCCGTTCTGCCGGCATGGCGGTGGCAAACAATCCCGGCGAGACAATCTTTAACCCGCTGTTTGTTTACGGTGATGTTGGTCTGGGAAAGACCCATCTGGTACAGGCAATCGGCAACCTGGTTCACGATCAGCACCCCGATTATCAGGTGCTCTATCTCTCCAGCGACACCTTCTACCACCACTTCATAGAAATGCTGCGCAGTAATCGCGCAACAGAGTTCAATAAGATCTACCGCAACGTCAATGTCCTGATTCTGGATGATATCCAGTTTCTGACCGGAAAAACCAAAACACAGCTGGAGTTTTTCCATACTTTCAACACACTCTATCAGGCCGGGCGTCAGATTATTCTCTCTTCCGACCGGCCACCCAGAGACCTGGAGGGAATGGAGTTCCGCCTGGTCAGCCGTCTCGGTTCAGGGTTTACTATTGACCTGCAGCCTCTCGACGAGGAAACCCGGATGGCTATCCTGCACAACCGTGCCGAGGAAAAACAGGTAGCAATACCGGAAGATGTAATCCGTTATATTGCTAATAATATTACCAGTAATAATCGTGATCTTGAGCGCGCCCTGATTCATGTGATGGCCATGGCCAGCCTCACCCGGGAAACGATCAGCATGTCGCTGGCCCGCCGTGCCCTGAGGCGAATAATAACACAGAGGCCGCACACTGTCTCCATAGACAATATTCAGAAAGTGGTCGGTGATCATTTCGGTTTGCCGGACACCAAGCTGCGAGAAAAGGTGCGAACCAAACAGGTGGCGAACGCACGGCATATTGCCATGTTTCTCTCACACCGCCTGACCAATTTTACCAAGAAGGATATCGGCCAGTATTTTGGTGGTAAGGATCACAGTTCGGTGATATACGCCATTCAACAGGTTGATAAAAAGCTCGCTACCGATGATGATTATCGCATGGAGGTGGAGGAGCTCAGCAGACGTTTGAAGCAGGCTCCTGAACAGTAGAGCGTTTTTCTTTCCCGGTGGCGTTGCCTACTCTGTTTTTCTTTCAAAGCGCGTGTGGAAAAGTGGTTGAATCTGTGTGAATAAGCTGTGACAAACCTGTTAGAACTTTTTTCACTTGGTGTTTTCCACATGGTTTGGTACTTTTTTAAGAAGTTTTTCACCGGAAAAACAACACTTCTTCGGGTTGATAAATTATTGTAAATCAAACCCTTTTGAGATCTTAATCAGACTTACTGACATTTCCACAGGGCATCTTATTATCTCTTTTTAATTAAGGTCCTCTATTTAATAAATAAACCGTGTGGAAAATGTTTTCCGCTGAGAGATCAGGGAAAAATCACAAAATTGGAGTGGTCATGAAATTCAAGATTAATCAGAAATCCTTTCTGAATGAAATCCAGAAACTGGCCGGAGTTATTCCGAACAAGAGCCCTATTCCCATACTGGAGAATTTTCTTTTCAAACTGGATAGCAATCAACTGGAAATCACGGCTACCGATCTTGATATTTCCATTTCGGTGACTATTGATGTAGACGCCGAACGCAACGGTGACAAGTCTGTTCCTGCCCGCAAATTTATGGAGTTGCTGCGGGAAATGCCCGATGAAGAGCTGCTGCTTGAAAGTGACGGCGAGTGGGGCGTAAGAATCACCACCAGTGGTGGGCACTATAAAATTCCGGGACACGATCCGGACAACTTCCCGGTTTTGCCGGCAGTTGAGAAGATTGCAGATTTAAGCATCGCCCCGAACAAGCTGAAACAGCTGGTGGAGATGACAAGCTTTGCCGTTTCCCGTGATCCGCTGCGACCTGCACTGACCGGTGTATATTTCCACTTCGAACCGGACAAACTGACAGTTGTTTCCACAGACGGGCACCGTTTAAGCAAACTGGTAGACGAGAAGTTCTCCTCCGGGCTGGATGGCAGCGGGTTGATTCTACCGATCAACGCACTTAACCTCCTGGCCAAGCTGATGGACGATGTTACGGAAGCGGTTCGTTTTGGTATAGCGAAAAATCATGTTGTACTGGAGTTTGAGCGGACAGCTATGTTCTGCCGGTTGATCGACGGTAAGTACCCACCATACAACAGCGTTATTCCCGGGGACAACAGCAACGAGCTGCAGGTAGACAGTAAAGAGCTGCTGACCGTATTGCGGCGCGTAGCTATACTTTCAAACACAACCACCCACCAGGTTGTATTCGATGTACGGCAGGGTAAATTACAACTGCTCACAGAGGACAGCGAGTTTGGCAGTGAAGGATCGGAGACAATAGCGGCCGAGTACAAAGGTGAAAACACACAACTGGCTTTCAATTCACACTATTTGCAGGAAATTATTAAGCACATAGCGACAGACAGGGTGCTTTTTAAGTTTGGTGACGCCTCCAAACCGGTACTGGTCTTTCCTACCGGTGAAGATATGGATGTTGACCTCCTCTTTCTGTTGATGCCGATTCGCATGCAGAAATGATTCTAAACCGGCTTGTTCTGCATAATTTTCGCAACTATGCGGAACTGGATTTGTCCCTGCCTGACAACCATATCGCCCTGGTCGGGGAGAATGGGGTGGGAAAAACAAATTTACTGGAAGCCATTTACACACTCTGTGTAACCAGAAGCTTCCGGGCCGGGAATTCCCGGCAACTGGTCAGTTTCGATCAATCCACCGTATCGATTACGGGTCACTGGAACTCCAGCAGGATTGGAACACTGACAACACGCTGGTTGTGGCAGGGGGGGCGAAGAGAGTTCTTTTATAACGGGAAAAGAGTGGAAAGCGCCATTCGTTTTTTCGGGCGGGTGCCCGTGGTGGCGCTGACACCTGATGATGCACCACTGGCCGCCGGACCGCCGCAACACAGACGCACTTTTGTCGATATGCTGTTGTCACAGCAACAGCCGGTCTATCTGGAGCTCCTCAGCAACTACCGGCGCGTACTGCGTAACCGTTCCCGTCTTCTGCAGGAAAGAAGACAGGGGCGCAACCGCAGCCTGGCTGAGTTTGAGCCATGGGACGAGCAGTTGACACGGCTGGGGCGGGAGCTCATACTTCGGAGGCAGCAGTTCATAACCGATTTCGCACCGTTGTTTCGAGCCCTGATGCAGCAGCTGGTTCCAGATCTGGAAGTAGACTTTATATACCGCCCGGATAAACCGGAAGAGGAATGGCCGGAGGCCCTGGCGGCAGGCTGGACACGCGATGTAGAGCTGGGATATACGGCGGTCGGGCCACACCGGGATGACTTCAAATTGTTGCTTGGCGGCAGAGACCTGCGTCAGCACGGTTCGCAGGGGCAACACAAGTTGCTGTTGTTGGGTTTAAAGCTGACAGAAGCCCGGATGTTACGCGAACAACACGGTGAGGACCCGCTTCTACTGTTGGATGATCTTTTTGGTGAACTCGATGGGGAGAAAATCGCGGCAGCAAGCGCGGTTATTCCGGCGGAAGCCCAGAGCATTACAACCTCTACCCATTCGGCTCTTTTTGATAATTACTTTCCCGGGGAGCTGGCGAAGTTTGAAGTGACGCCGGGCGAAGTGAAGCTTCAATGAGAAATGAATCAGAAAAGGCTTTTCACGGGGAGCAGCCGTTGTTCTGGCGGTCCCGCGAGAAGTGTCGATTTGATGAAAAACATACAGGAAATAATGAAGGCCCTGCTGGCGGAAATGCCAGCGGCACAGCAGGCGAAAATAAGCAGCTTTCAAACACTGGTTAACTGGCCTGAGATAGTAGGCGAAACCCTGGCGACGGTAACTGAGCCGCTTAAAGTAGAAAACGAAGTACTGTTGATAAGGGTAAAAGAAGCAGTCTGGCGATCAGAACTACAGTTCATGAAGCCTGAGCTGCTCAAAAAGATACGAGAAAATACAGGTATCAAACTGAAGGATTTAAAGTTTGTCTAAGCAGAACAGCGCCCCGGCGCAACCGAGAAAAAAAGAGTATACAGCGGACAATATTCAGGTTTTGAAAGGCCTGGAGGCTGTGCGTAAAAGGCCGGCCATGTATATTGGCGACGTGTCGGTGCGCGGCCTGCACCACCTGATTCAAGAGGTGGTCGATAACGCGATTGACGAAGCAATGGGCGGCTTCTGTGATACGATAGAGGTTATCCTCAACAAGAACGGCAGCGTCAGCATCCACGATAACGGACGGGGAATTCCGGTAGACTGGCATGACGAAGAGCAGAAGTCGGCACTGGAAGTTGTCATGACCGTTCTGCATGCCGGTGGGAAGTTTGACAAGTCCACCTACAAGGTTTCCGGAGGTTTGCACGGTGTGGGTGTTTCGGTGGTGAACGCGTTGTCGGAACACCTGGAAGCGGAGGTTCACCGGAATGGCAAAATCTACTCACAGATATACGAGAGGGGGATTGCTGCCGGTGAACTGAAAGAGCTGGGTAAAACCAAAAAGACAGGCACAACAATTACCTTCAAACCGGATTCCAATGTTTTCCTGGATGTTGTTTTCCGGAAGGAACAGATACTGGACCGCCTGCGGGAACTGGCGTATCTCAACGCCGGCCTGCGCATTGTCTTCATAGACAAACGTCACGAAACCCTGTTTCAGGAGGAGTTCCATTTCGAAGGGGGCCTTTCCTCTTTTGTACAATATCTCGACACCGAAAGAGAGGCCCTTCACCCGCAACCGGTTCTGATTGCGGGTGAAAAAGACGGTATTCCGGTTGAAATAGCCCTGCAATACAACAACACCTTCAACGAAAATGTCCACTCTTTCACTAACAACATCAACACCATCGAAGGGGGCACCCACCTTTCCGGATTTCGTGCTGCGCTTACCCGTACGCTGAACAGCTACGCCACCCGGAACAACCTGTTCAAGAAGGATAAATTCACCCTGAGTGGAAACGATGTGCGGGAGGGGTTGACTTCGGTAATTTCGGTCAAGGTGCCGGAGCCACAGTTTGAGGGCCAGACAAAAACAAAACTGGGCAATTCCGAAGTGCGCACTATTGTTGAGACACTGGTTAACGAGAAATTGAGCATCTTCCTGGAAGAAACCCCCAAGGTGGCAAAGCGCATTCTGGAAAAATGCATCAGTACCGCCCGCGCGCATGAAGCCGCTCGACGGGCACGGGATATGGTGCGCCGCAAATCGGCCCTTGAATCGGGAACCCTTCCCGGCAAGCTGTCTGATTGTTCTTTGCGGGAGCCGGAGCACACAGAGGTGTATCTGGTTGAGGGTGATTCAGCGGGAGGCAGCGCCAAACAGGGGCGCGATCGTCAGTTTCAGGCCATTCTGCCGCTTAAAGGAAAGATCCTCAATGTAGAGAAATCCCGTATAGACAAGATCCTGGCCAACCAGGAAATAAAAACAATTATTACCGCTATCGGCACCGGGGTTTCCGGCGAGGGTTTCGATTACGATAAACTGCGCTATGGTAAAATTATTATTATGACTGATGCCGACGTGGACGGCAGCCATATCCGCACCCTGTTGTTAACCTTCTTTTACCGTTATATGCGGGAGCTGGTTGAGAAGGGAAATGTGTATATCGCACAGCCGCCACTGTTTAAAATAGAACGGGGCCGCAAAGAGACCTATCTGGCCAGCGAAGAGGAGTTGAAGAAGATATACATGGACACCGCACTGCAGAAGCTGCGCTTCCGCAAAGGGAAGTCACACTTGAGCGGTGGAGATGCCCAGCGTGTGGTTGAGATATCTTTCCGGATTGAAAGGCTGCTGGAAGCCCTCTACCGCGAAAACAGACGACTGCGCGTAACAACCAATCTCGAGGACAACCTCTTTCCACCAGAAAACTTCGACAGCTGGAAAAGGTTTTCAGAGTTGATTCAGAAAAACGGAGACCTGCAGTCAAAGACCGAGCAGAAAGAGCTGGAAAAACTTGGGAAAAAGGTGTCAGACTGGCTGCTGATAGCCCCGGAGCTGGCGATCAAATCACTCAACACCCAGGAGTTTCATGACCTGATATCACAGCTCGGCCAGTTGAACAAACTGATCAAGCCACCCTACATCGTGATGATGGAAAACGGATTCAAGGAGATCGCCAAACCCACCAACATCAACAGCGAGGTTGTGGAGCTGGGCAAGAAGGGGTTGCATGTGCAACGCTACAAAGGACTGGGTGAGATGAACCCGGACCAACTCTGGACAACCACTATGGATCCGGAGCGACGCATGTTGTCACGTGTGACAATGGACGACGCGGCTACCGCCGACCATGTTTTTTCCATGTTGATGGGTGACGAAGTTGCCCCCCGTCGCCAGTTCATCGAACGCAATGCGCGCTATGTGAAGAACCTTGATGTGTAGAGGTTTTCTGCTGTTTTTTTGACCAGGAGCGAAGCAGCGGAAACACTTAAGTTTCTGTTTTGTGTAAACTAAGCGAGAAAAAGTGAGATTTCTGGGCGTGGAAAAAAGCGTCCAGAAACAAAAAAGTATAGGAATTTCTTGACATTACCTAACAGGTTGTTTTTCCAATAAACCACATAAAAACAATCAGTTAAATGTGGAAGCAACGAATATTGCTACGGAAGCATAGAAAAAACAGCGGTTTCAGGTTTGTGTGGAAAAAATGTTAAAAACCCGTAGAGAAGAGGTGACGAGCAATTGATGTTTAATGACAAACAGCGAATCAATGATGTTCCAATAGAGGAGGAGATGAAAAGCTCCTACCTCGATTATTCCATGTCGGTTATTGTTCAACGCGCCCTGCCGGATGTGCGTGATGGTCTGAAGCCGGTTCACCGGCGCATTCTGTTTGGCATGCAGGACCTGAACCTGCAGCCCAATAAACCCTACAAGAAATCAGCCCGTATTGTTGGTGATGTGATCGGTAAATACCACCCCCATGGCGACAGCGCGGTATACGATTCTCTGGTTCGAATGGTGCAGGATTTTTCTTTGCGGTACCCACTTGTGGACGGGCAGGGGAATTTTGGTTCGGTAGATGGTGACAGCGCTGCTGCTTATCGTTACACGGAAGCACGCATGAGCAAGGTTGCTACCGAGCTGTTGTCGGATATCGACAAGCAGACGGTAGATTTTGTGGCCAACTACGACGAAAGCCTGAAGGAGCCGACCGTGCTCCCGGCCGCCATACCCAACCTGCTGGTTAACGGCACTTCCGGTATCGCTGTTGGCATGGCGACGAATTTCGCGCCACATAACCTGCGCGAAGTGATCGCAGGAACCAAGCACTTCCTCGACAACCCTCAGGCGACACCTGATGACCTGATGAAGTTTGTCAGGGCGCCCGATTTTCCAACCGCCGGAATCATCTATGGCTATAAAGGTGTGCAGGACGCTTACCGAACCGGACTGGGTCGCGTTGTAGTGCGTGCACGTGCTACTATTGAGACGGGGCGCGGCGGCAAGGACCGTATCGTTATCACCGAGCTTCCCTACCAGGTCAACAAATTGCGCCTGATTGAGAAAATCGTAGAACAGGTCAAACTGCGAAAGCTTGAGGGTTTGTCTGATATCCGAGATGAATCGGATCGCGACGGTATGCGGTTGATTCTGGAATTGAAGCGAGATGTGGTGGCGAAGGTTGTCCTCAACTACCTCTTCAAACACACACAGATGCAGGTGACATTCGGTGTAAATATGCTGGCGCTGGTCAACAACCAGCCAAAGCTGCTCACCCTCCGGGATGTGATTTACCACTATATCGAACACCGTCTCGAAGTGATCGTTAGACGTACCCGTTTCGAGCTCAACAAAGCTGAAGCCCGCGCCCATATTCTGGAAGGGTTGCAGATAGCCCTGGATAATATTGACAAGGTTATTTCGATAATTCGCAACAGCCAGACGCCCGATACCGCCCGCCTGGCGCTTATGGATGGTTTTGAGCTTTCAGAGCTGCAGGCGAAAGCCATTCTCGAGATGAGACTGCAAAAACTCACCGGGCTGGAGCGGGAAAAATTGGACGCAGAGCTGCGGGAGCTGAATAGACTGATCCGCGAGATGAAGAAAATACTGGCCTCAGAGGAGCTGCAGAAAAATATCATCAAGGAAGAGCTGGACGAGCTTGACAAGAAATATGGTGACGAGCGGCGCACCGAGCTGTTGCCGGAAGAAAGCGAATTCACCATTGAGGATATGATTGCAGAAGAGGATGTGGTAATCACGATATCCCGCGATGGATTTATCAAACGCTTCCCTGTCAGCGGGTTCAAAAAACAGAACCGGGGCGGTAGGGGAATAACCGGCGCGACCACCAAGGAAGAGGATATCATCAGCAGCCTCTTCATCGGCTCCACACACGATTACATAATGTTCTTTACCACCAATGGGCGGGTGTACTGGTTGAAGGTACACGAAATACCACATGCGGGGAGAGCGGCAAAGGGGCGCGCAATCGTCAATCTGCTGGAAAAGCCGCGTGATGAAAAGGTAACCTCTGTCCTGATTGTGAAGGATTTTGATGAAACCAAACATGTCATGATGGCCACCCGGCTGGGGGTTATTAAGAAAGTATCACTGGAGCAGTTCTCGCGACCCCGCCGTGCCGGTATTCGGGCCATTGAGTTGAAAGAGAGCGACAGCCTGATTGATGTTCACCTGACTGATGGTGAGCATGAAATAATCGTTGCCACCCGTGAGGGAAAGGCTGTTCGTTTCAAAGAGTCTGATGTGCGGCAGATGGGGCGTACCGCGGCAGGTGTGCGATCCGTTTCGCTGGCGGGGCCGGATGATTTTGTGGTCGGTATGGTGACTACACCATCCGAGGAACACTCATTGCTGGTGCTGTCTGAAAAGGGATATGGCAAACGTTCACAGGTCAAAGACTATCGACTGACCAAACGCGGCACAAAAGGGGTGTTAACCATCAAGGTCAGTGAGAAAACCGGGCCCCTGGTGGGTATCAAGCTTGTGACCGATAGCCACGACCTGTTAATCATCACCTCCAAAGGGGTGTTGATCCGGCAACCGATCGAACAGATCCGGGTTATGGGCCGCGCCACACAGGGGGTCAGGTTGATCCGGATGGATGATGGTGATTCAATCGGTGATCTGGCGGTAGTGCAGCTTGAGGAAAGCGTAAAAGTGGACAGCACAACAGAAGACACACCGGAAGAGACGGTTGTGGAAAAACCAACCGAGAACAGCAATACAACAGAAACAGACCTTCCATCAAATCCGGACGACGAGGAACAGGGGGAGTTGTTTAACAGTTAACAGGTTGATAACTATATAGATACGAGAAAGGGGTGGGTTTTTGACCCACCCCTTTGCGTTCACGCCGGGCACACCTGGTTATTCGGCCGGCAAACCGTTATATTGAGAAAGAAGCCATTTATTCGGGAAAACAGGATGGCGAGAAATTTGCATAAAAAAAAGAAGTCGAACTGTTGCAGCCCGACTTCCCCTGATTACACGGCTCTTTAGGAGAGACACGAAACGATATGATTCACCAGACAGTATGAGGATTTTACCGAATAAAGTCAAGAGAAAAGAACGGTTAATGAGAGAAAATCAGAAAAACACCTGCTCAGAGGAATGGAGTTGGCTGTCTGAAGACACTGTGGCAGCCGCGCGAAGGCTACTCGGCATGCACCTGAGAACAAGGGGTACAGAGATTCGGATCACAGAAACCGAGGCATACACGGAAAACGACCCGGCTTCACACGCGGTTACGCGGCCACATGCTGCCGGCGCCATCATGAATACCGCCGGTTTAATATATGTCTACCAGATTTACGGCATAAACTTCTGTCTGAACATTACGACCGACAACAGGAAAGCGGGAGCGGTTTTAATCAGAGCAGGTGAACCACTTGCCGGTATGGAGATAATGCGCCGAAGGCGCGGACAGGAGAAGGTGGAGTTGTTGACGGTAGGGCCGGGGAGGCTCTGTCAGGCGCTCGGTATTGATTTGAGTTACTCGGGCGCCATGTTGGGGGAACAGATAGAGCTTCTACCGGGAGCGGGGGTGAAGAACATAATTACCACTACCAGGATAGGGATCTCTAAAGGTAAAGAATTGCGCTACCGCTTTTTTGATGGCGATAGCAGGTTTCACAAACCATGACAGACAACCCCTTTTCAATAATACAGGCCAGGCCTGTTCTTAACCTACCCCTTCCCACCCCTTTTAGACTTGCGTGTTGCCTCCTCGCTGAGATGCAGTTTACGCAGCCTGATAGAGACCGGCGTCACCTCCACCAACTCATCGTCTTCAATAAACTCCAGCGCCATCTCCAGCGACATCTGGCGCGGAGGGTGAAGTTGATATGAATCGTCGGCAGCAGCAGCCCGCATATTGGTCAACTTTTTCTCCCTGGTAGGGTTGACCCACATATCTTCCCGTCTGGAGTTCTCGCCGATGATCTGCCCGGAATAGACCTCATCACCGGGAGCGATGAACATCACCCCCCGTTCCTGCAGGTTTTCCAGAGCGTAGGCGGTTGTCCGCCCACTGCGATCAGATAAAATAACACCACTGACAGCCCGCTTGAATTCACCGAGATGTGGACGCCAGTCGAGAAAGATGCTGTTCAGGATAGCCGTACCACGCGAGTCAACAATCAGCGCTGCCCGCAGGCCTATCAGGCCACGCATCGGGATCTCAAACTCAAGGCGCACCCAGCCGGAGGAGTGGTTAACCATCTTCAACATTTTTGCCTTGCGGGAGCCGAGCATGCCGGTGACGGTTCCGATGTATGTTTCCGGGCAATCGATAACGAGATGTTCAAACGGTTCCATCAGTTGCCCCGACGCGTTTCGGGTGCGAACAGTCGGTTTAGAGATGGAAAGCTCGAAACCCTCCCTGCGCATGGTTTCGATCAGAATTGCCATCTGCAACTCACCCCTGCCGACCACTTTCAGGGAGTTGGCCTGTTCGGTTTTCTCAACCCGGAGCGAAGGATTACCCTGTATTTCCTTGAAAAGACGATCACCAACCTGTCGGCTGGTCAACAGAGTTCCCTCGCGACCCGCAAACGGGGATGTGTTGATCGAAAACAACATCTCAAGCGATGGTTCGTCAATTTTCAGAGCAGGTAAAGGGCGCGGGTTATCGGGATCGGTCAGAGTATCGCCCAGTTTTATACCCTCAATTCCAGCAATAGCAATTATATCACCAGGATCCGCTTCAGGGATCGGTGTACGCTTCAGGCCGGAGAAGCCGAAAAGCTGGGTAATCCTGGCCCTGCGGACGATTTCATCTTCCAGGCCGTCAGTCATGAGTACATTCTGACCGACAGCTATTGAACCGTTGGAAATACGCCCTATTCCGATTCTTCCCAGATAGTCGCTGTAATCCAGGGAAGTAATCTGCAGTTGCAGGGGGTGGCCAGGTGTAAACGATGGTGGTGGTACCCTGTCGACAATAAGATCAAACAGCGGGCGCAGATCTTCACCCGGTGTTTTGTAGTCCAGGGTTGCCAGGCCATCACGGGCCACAGTGAAAAGTACCGGGAAATCACACTGTTCCTCGTTGGCGTCAAGATCGAAGAAGAGATCCAGCACCTCGTCCAGCACTTCGTCAATTCGCGCATCCTGGCGGTCGATTTTATTGATGACGACAATCGGGGACAATCCCAGTTCCAGAGCATTTGAGAGCACATACCTGGTTTGAGGCAGGGGCCCCTCAGAAGCGTCCACCATTAACAGGCAACCATCTACCATTTTGAGAATCCGCTGTACTTCACCACCGAAATCGGCGTGACCGGGTGTGTCGACAACATTAATCGTTTTATCCTGGTAGGGTATGGCGGTGTTCTTCGCCATGATGGTAATACCCTTCTCCCGCTCGAGGTCCATGGAATCGAGCGCCCGTTCGGCTACTTTTTCCCGTTCTCCAAACAGTCCGGACTGGTGCAACATACCGTCAACCAGGGTGGTTTTACCATGGTCAACATGTGCGATGATAGCGATATTACGAATAGAGTCGCGTGTTTCCAGGGACATAACAGGTCTGCTTTCTGCTGTTGCGATACACTTGTGCGCAAAATGGATATGACAAATACAAAAAACCAGGGCGAGTTTCAGAATCACCCTGGCAATAATGGCCTACTATGATACCCGCTTATAACGAATAGTCAAGTGGTATCAGCAGTGGGAAGCGATATTCTGCCGCCACACTACTCCGCCTTGAAGAGGTTTTCCAGCGCAAACCACTCTTTGAAATATTGAGATCGCCACTCTGGACTGGCTTCATCCAGCAGCAGAGCATCACCAGCCCCCGTTGAGTAGAACGCCACACGGCCATACCCAGAAAGCGACATCCCCTCCAGGGAGCTTATGGTATTGTCCAGGATACCGGCCGCACACTCCTGCATTGTCGTGTAGTCTTCCAGCGCACAAAACGCCTCAGTGGGCTCATAATGCGCGGCCGCCAGGCCCGCCATCCGGTATTCCGTATAGCGCGCTATCCCCTCCTGCCAGACCTGGAAAGAAAAGTATCGATAATCACACGGCTCCAGCGCTTCAGCAAGCGCGGCCCGGGCACCCAGGTATTCTCCCAGGTTTTCCGCAAAACCGGGAGTCCCCCTGGAGTGAAGGGCAGCCAGTTGCCGATCACACATCTGCCGGTAGAGAACCCCTGCCTCCGGCGATTCATATGGAAACGGGAAGTTGAGCATCCACATGCCTGTTCTGTCATCACCCGCCAGATCCAGTCCATTTACAGCCCCGTAATATCCCGGCGTGTTGTTCTGGAGTTGATGGAAATGCTCGTGAAGCAGAGTAACGGTCCAGGCGGTAGATGACTTGCCGGTGTGTTCGGGCTGCCCGATTACAACAGTGGAAACACCGTTGACAGCGGGAAAGGTTGCCAGAAAATGTGTACCAAAAACGCGGTTACGCTGCCATACTTCGCAATGCAGCAGTGAATCGAACCCAACCGGGGTGAAATCCGGAGTGGGCTCGGGGTGGCAGATAAGGAACTCCTGTTCTGGTGTAACAAGAAGTATTGTGAAAGGAGCCTCGCTCCACCCCGCCCAGAGCTCATTCTACAGCTGGTTCGCAATCCGGAAAGCTTCCGCAATACGCACCCTGTCCGCCTGACGTAACTGTTGCTGGTCGTCATTTGCTGCGGTGGTTTCGGTTAGAGTAATAACTGTGAAAAGGCAAACAGGCACCAACATAACACCAGGGATTTCTGACCATGAGCGCATCGTAATATTCCTTTTTGTTCGTGGAAAAGCAGTTTTGCCCTGGCGGCGGTTAAGCGTGGCGGTAGATCTGTCCTAGATAAGGTGCCCGGCAAATTCACTGGCGTTGTGAACGAAAATCGCCGTCTTGAATCCATCAGCCAGTTCGATCAAACGTTCGCTATACTCTTTTTCCTCACCGGCTTCAGGCTCCAGCAACCCAAGAAACACCACATCTGAATTACGGCTGTAGCTGTGCATGATTTCATTAACCGTCATATCAGGATGTTTTATGATAACCTCGGTAGTCGCATTGATGCGTGTTGCCGGAACAAGCTTATTCAGGCTGCCGGCCATACTTTTGCGCTCCTTCTCGTTCCCGACAATAGAGCGAACGGTAATTCTGGCGTTACTCCATTGTGTATTCAGGCTCAGCAGGTAGGCAAGCAACAGCATCAGGTCGCCATTATTCCGCAAACCACGCCACCAGATATCAATCTGTTTGTCATGGCCCGGTTCGTACAGGTGGTTTACCCGGGAGATGACGGTACTCTTACCTGTTTTTGACACCGAGCGCATAATACGCAGCATTGATTCCAGCCGTTCCTGTTTTTTTGGCCAGCCGAACATGACCGTATTGGACTGAAGCCCGGCGACACCATTGGCCTGTACCACATCTTTCAGGCCAGTCTCATAATCGGAAACGATATTTACCTCGCTGAAGGCAACCAGTTCCTCCTGTTCCATAATTCTATCCATCTCGGCCTGTGCGCCCTTCAGGCTGTCGGCCTCCTTTTCAAGATCACCCACGATCAGCTGACAGGCGGTTACCAGTCCGCGGTTCTGGCTGAACCAGTTTGCGAGCCGGATTAAACCCAGCCTTTTTGAGGCATCACCAACAAACAACAATATCTGGGGGCGCCAGTTGCGTGGATCATTATCATAACTGCGAAGCTTGAGCAGGGAAAAACGCGCCAGAGCCACCCATACTCCCGCTCGCACATCCCCCCACCTTCTCTTCATGGACCGTCGCCGCAGATAAACATACAGCGCCAGCTCCAGGACGATAGCCACAACACAGGCAAGCGGATTAATCAGGAACATCACTACCAAAGCACCAAACGAACCAAGCAGAGAAACATACCACGGCACATTAATTGTAGGGCGGAACGAGGGGTCGCCGGCCAGTTTTTCCAGCGCGGCACTGAGGTTTATTGTGACATAGAGTGTGAGGAAGAGAATCGTAACAAACTGGGCCACCGCATTCAACCCGCCAAGCATAACGGCTGTCAGGGCAATACCGCCACTTATCCAGGTGGCGATAGTCGGTTGGCCGGTTTTTGAAAGGCGGGCCAGAAATTTCGGTGCCAATCCGTCACTGGCAAGAGCCTGCAGCACACGCGGGCCACCGAGCACACTGCCAAACGCAGAAGAGAGAATAGCCCCCCAGACACCGGGATAAATCAGCCAGGCACCCAGGACTGCCACCTTAACCCAGACAATACCGGGCTGTGACAACTCTTCAACACTTATGCTTGCCGAAATAGCCAGCAGGAAGAGAATAAAGATATAGGTGATAACTCCCGTAACAACAGCCAGCAATGTTCCGCGCGGGATAGATTTTTGCGGGTCTTTCAGGTCACCACTCATACCGATTCCGGCGGTGAATCCGGTAACCGCCGGGAAGAACACAGCAAACACATACCAGAACCCACCGGGAGCCGTACGGAAAGAGGTGGTCATTTCCGGAAAACGGATCCCGGATGAAAAAACACCGATTATCAGTGCGATTACCGACAGACCAACTGCAATAAGAATAGGAATTTGAAGTTTGAGAGCCAAACCGGCACTTTTACCGGATACCAGCGTAATTAAAACGATGACGACAGCCGCCACTATCTGGATTGTCGCAGGTGTTACCGCACCCCAGGAGGATGGCCAGAAAGTGATGACGGATTCAGCAAAACCGAAGCTGTAGAATGTAATACTGAGGGTACGGCAGAAAAATAGCGGTATCCCGATTGCCCCGCCAAGTTCTAATCCCAGGCTGCGGGAAATAATAAAATACTCACCACCAATACCGACCCGCATGTTTGTGGCTACGGCTGAAGCGCTGAGCCCGGTAATGAAAGTGATGGAGCTGGCCAGCAGCACGACAAGGATAGTAACCGGCAAACCGAGATTACCGACAACCCAGCCAAAGCGCAGATACATTATCAGCCCGAGGATTGTCAGCACGCTGGGTATATAAACACCCAGAAAAGTGCCAAATTTCTGGACGGGCTGGTCAGGGTCTGTGTTTCTGATCATTGCTTCGCCGGGCATCATCACTCCTTGGTGCGAGCAGGGGTTGTGGAAACCTGTAACAGAGCTTTTTAGGCAGACGGAAGAAAATATATTAATGAAGAAATGGACGCAGAAAGATCCTGTTAAGGAAAGAAAAGCAAACCAGATCCAGAGCCTGCAGCACGCACTTCAGTTTGTGCAGGTAATATATGGCTGACTACCGAGCGTCTGTTTCCTCGTTCTCCTGATCCGCTTCCTGATCATCGACAGCCGGAGGATCCTGCTCCCCCTGTGGTTCATGTTTCAGGAAATAAAAAATACCGGTCAACACGGCAGCGATCGACAGGATCAGGGCACCGCCACTGTCGATCTGCCACCAGGTGTACCCTGCCATCACGAGCAGGATTACTGTGCGCGCGACAGCTCCTTTGCGGGGGCCGCCAACCCTGCGACAGCGATCACTGGAGAAAACCACCAGCAAACCTGTTACCAGACAGAGAATCATCACCCACCATGGGGTTATAAAGCCGGTGGTACCGGCCATAATCGCGAGAGTCAACCAGATTACCAGAGCGGCAATCATGGTTGCAGCAGGGATAAAGTATGGATTCTTCATATAGCCCGATTCCTTTCGTAACAGACAACACCACCAACTAACAATGCTCGCCTGTGGCAGAGGAAAAACACATCATAATATATTCCCTGACATCGATTATCTCAATCAACAATACTTAAGCGAGAACAGGGAAACGCAATTCATAAAAAAGGACACGCTTGCCACGTGTCCTTTAAATGTATAAACGTTGTAACCCAACAGCCAACCTGCTGGTTGATGTGGAGCTACATAAACAGCGTCTGCACCCTTTCGGTATCTACTGCGACCGGGAATTTCTCAAGCAGGCGGTCCATCAGGCCCTGCTGCACATTGTCGCGCAGCTCTGTTTCCAGCAGGGAGCGTACCTGACGTTCTGATTCTTCAAAAGTCTTTGGAGAGGCTTCAGTCCTGCTGATCAGCTTAATCACACTGAACTTGTTTCCCAGCTTAATTGGACCGGATATCTCACCTATGTCAATATTGAAAGCTGTTTCACCCATTGTGCCGTAACGGCCGGGAGGGAATGGAGGCAACATGCCGTTATCGGCTTTTGCGGAAGTACGCTCAGTGTATTTCTCGGCCAGGCCGCCGAAGTCTTCACCAGCGCGAGCCCTGGCAACAACCTGCTGCGCCAGCTCTTCCTCTGTAACAAACACTTCCTGTACCTGCACGGTTGGTTTATTGATAAACTCACCCCGGTTCTCGTCGAAATATTCGCGAACCATCTCGTCGGTTATATTTATCTGGTTGTCGATCTCAAGTGCGGTCAACTCCTGTTCCAGATCGCGTGCCAGAGACAGCTCTGCAGCCTCAACAACACCCTCATCTTCAAACAGCCCTTTCTGTCTGGCAAGCTCGGTAAGGAGCAGCGGTACAGCAATACCATCTACCAGCTCTTCAAGCGCTGTCCGGTCAGAAAACACCAGGCCCGGGCGAGGACGCTCGTTAATTTTCTCCTCCATGTCCGTTACCGTTATATCACCTGCCGTAGAGGCTCCCACGACCCAGGCTTTGGTTGCCTCATCAAGCTCGGAAAAAGGATTACCTTCAGATTCGATTTCACCCAGCAGGATCAGCAACTCGTCCAGCCTGTCGGTAAAAGAAAACTGGAAATCAGCCCTCATCTTCACGAAATAAACCTCAACAAGCTCAGCGATCTGCTGGCGCTGTGTCTGCAGAATACTGCGCTGGATATCTGACCGGATTTCCTCAAGAGGTGGCAGGTCTTTGGTGCGCTGTTCTTCCAGATGGATTATGTGAATGCCGAAACGGGTTTCTACCGGTTGACTGATTTCACCCTCGCGCATCTCCCAGACCACATCCTGGAAAGCGGGAGTCATACGCCCCCATCCAAACCAGCCAAGGTCTCCACCACGCTCATCACCACCCGGCTCCTCTGTATATTCGGTAGCCAGCACATTGAAATCACCACCCTGCAGGGCAAGCTGATAAACGTCATCAGCCCGCTGACGCACATTGGCAGAGTCATCAGCTGAACCAGCCTGCGGCCAGACCAGTAAAATATGGGCGGCTTTCATCTCTTTCTTATCGTGTGCATAGTAATCGGCGATTTCTTCATCACCTGCAACAGCGTTGATGATCTCCAACTCATAAAGTTTATTCATCGCTGCATCTTCGAGGTACTGATCCGCTTTGGCCTGGATGTGTGGTAACTCACGCAAACCCAGATCAACAGCTTCCAGCTTCTTCAATTGAGTGGTAATCATCACCTGAAGAATATTGAGACGGGTCTCAAGGGTCTGTTTGCGCGCAGCAGCAGGCGTGCGGTAGGCGCGCACCATGTCACTCTTCAGGGTTTCGACGGAGATGGTCTCTGAACCGACTGTAGCAACCGTGTCTCCGGACTGGCCGCCGCAGTTTACCAGCAGGAGTGAAGCCATCATCAGAAGAAGCACCATCGGGAAAAGAATCTTTTTCATACTTAGAACCTCAGTTTATTCAATTATAGAGTTTATGGTCAATCAGCACGTTTTATAAACCTGATTTCCGGCCACCGGGCATCGGTAGATATCAGGAAGTACATATTGTAATCTACCGAACTGGTTTTGTCGAGAGTAAAGCTCGTTTTCTGAAAAAGTTATGTCGCCGTTTGCAGACTATTCCATTGAACAGCCGGGGAAATTACACTACATCCCGCCGGGCAGGGCACTCAAAAAGGAAATCGTTGTGTTGCACCGCTCCAGCCAGCTGCTGGTAGAAATTGAAAGTGTAAGCCTGGGTCGCGATTCGTTGCTGAGATGGATTTTAAAGTTGCTGTCAAGCTGCCCCAGCTTCTGCATCCAGCTGCGAATCGCTTCCACCCCGTCTCCGGGCAATGGAAAAGAGGTGCCCTGCTCTTCAATATCCACGCGGGAAATCCCCAGATTCTGTGCCAGCAGACGTATGTTAAATATGAGCAACAGGAGTTCCGCCTCCTCCGGAACCGGGCCAAAACGATCCCGCAACTCCTCACGGTAACGGGTAAGCCCATCGGAAGAGCGTAGCTGATTCAACTGGCGGTACAGATTGATACGCTCGGTAGAGTCGCTGATGTAATCTTCCGGGAAAAAGGCATCCCTCGGAAGTTGTACATTAACATCCTTGTGAGCGCGCTCGGGAAGCGGTACACCCTTCAGCTCCGATACAGCCTCTTCCAGAATACGATTATACATTTCATAGCCCAGTGAAGTCAGAAAACCTGTCTGCGCTTTTCCGAGCAGATTACCGGCCCCCCTGATTTCCAGATCACGCCTGGCGATCTCGAAGCCCGCACCCAGATCGGAGAACTCTTCTATTGTATCAAGACGCTTGAGTGCAACCCGATTCAGCGAATGTCTCGGCGGGATCAGAAAAACGGCGTACGCCTGACGATGAGACCGCCCGATTCTTCCCCGCAGCTGATACAGTTGGGAAAGCCCCTGTCTATCGGCGCGATTTACAATCAGAGTGTTCACATTGGGTATATCGAGACCGTTTTCGATAATCATTGTGCTGATAAGAACATCGAATTCCCGGTTCATAAATCCGAGCATGACAGCATCCAGTTCGCTTCCCTTCATCTGTCCGTGTCCAACAGCGATTCTCAGATTGGGCAGCATCCGCTGTAACATGTGTTTGACAGAGAAGATAGACTGCACACGATTGTGTACGAAGTACACCTGCCCACCACGGCTTATCTCCTGCAGAATTGCATCTGCGATAAGCTGTTTGTTGAAAACAGAGACGGTTGTCTGAATAGGCAGGCGGTTGACCGGCGCTGTGTTGATGTTGGAAAGGTCGCGCGCACCCATCAGCGCCATGTGCAGCGTGCGGGGGATGGGGGTTGCTGTAAGTGTCAGGCTGTCAATACCTGTAGCCAGTTGCTTGATTTTTTCTTTGTGCATGACGCCGAACCGTTGCTCCTCATCGACAATCAGCAGGCCCAGCCTTTTGAATTTCACATCTTTTGAAAGCAGGCGGTGGGTACCGACAACAATATCAACCTCGCCCCTGGCCAGCTTGTGCAGGGTGTCGGTCTGTTGAGAGCGGCTGCGAAAACGTGACAGAATATCAAGCTTAAGTGGAAAAGGGCGTATCCTCTCATGAAAAGTACGGTAATGCTGCTGTGCCAGAATGGTTGTTGGCACCAGCACCGCCACCTGGTAGCCATTGGTCACTGCCTTGAAAGCTGCCCGTATGGCAACCTCTGTTTTGCCGTAACCAACATCACCGCAGATAAGGCGGTCCATGGGTGAACCGGTCTCCATATCCTCTTTCACGGAGCCGATGGCGGCCAACTGGTCAGCTGTTTCATCGAACTCAAAGGAAGCTTCCATTTCTTTTTGCCAGACCGTATCAGCGTTGTACCGAATACCGGTAACGAGTTTTCGCCTTGCATAAAGGTCGATAAGCTCCTGGGCTATTTCCTGGAGTTTGACTTTTGTGCGGCTGCGGGTGCGCTCCCATTCTGGCGACCCCAATTTATGTACTTTAGGAACAGCGCCTTCCGGACCAGAATATTTGGTGATCTCATCAAGGTTTTCCACAGGGACATAGAGGGTGTCGTTCTCGGCGTAGGTAACCTTGATAACCTCCCGCTCGTGACCGAGAACTTTGATGTGGGTAACACCGGCGTATACCCCGATACCATGCTTTATGTGGGCAACATGATCTCCCGGCTGCAGCCGTTGTAATTCCGAACGATTCAGAGCCCCCTTCTTGAAGCGACGCACCATACGGCGTGGTTTGTGACGGTCGAATATTTCATGATCTGTAAACACCGCCAGCTTGAGATCCTCTATCAGGAATCCCTTTTGCAGCGAGCCAACCGAAAAGCGCAGAGCTGCCAGGTCAACAGATTCGCTCTCCAGTATATCTTCCAGCCGCTCCTGTTGCCCATTGTTATCACACAACAGTTGAACCGTGTAATCCGCTGCTATCAACCCCCTCAGCCTGGCGGCAAAATCAGCGGCCCTGTTCAGAAACGCCGGGATGGGGTGTGACCTGAATTGAACCTGCTGATGATCGGTTGAACGGGGGGGCGCACCCAGATACAGTATGTATTCATCGAATGATCTTATCTTGTCGACAACCCCACTGACCTCGTGATATATTTCGGAATCATACCAGCGTGGATGTGCTGCGAATACAGCACTTTCCTCCGGCCTGACCACCACAACATCCTGCGGGAGAAACTCAAAGACCGAAACCGCTGGAGACTCCTCCTCTGGAAGCAACATTACTGTTGCCTCTTCAACCTCGCCGGACGACAGCTGTGTATCTGGAGTGAAGGTGCGGAGTGAAACAACCAGGTCATCATCAAGTTCAATACGCATCGGTTCCGGCATGCCGTAGGAGTATATATCGACGATACCACCTCGCACGGCAAACTCACCGATATCGGAAACAAAATCGACCCGCTGATAACGGCTTTCAGAGAGCTTGTGAAGCAGATCACCCAGAGATAGGCGGCCCCCTTTTGTAAAGCGCAACAGGCTATCGCTGAAACGCGATGGAAGTTTAATCTTCTGGGTGAAGTGCTGGAGCGGCCCCAGCAACACAAGCCGCTCCCCCTCCTCGAGTGCTTTCATGATTTCAAGAAGGAGGCTGTGTTTTTCACGGCGACGGAAGTCTGAATCGAGACGGCCGGAATGAGGGTCGGGCAATAGAAAGACCTGTGAAGATAAACCATGCAGAAAGAGGTCGTCCCGAATTAACTCCGCCTCTTCAAGATCTGCGGTTAAGCGTACAACGCAGTTGCCCTGCTCCAGTAGCGACATTGTCAGATAGGAGGACATGGATCCCATCATGCCACCGAGGTGGAGCTCTCCCCTGCCCTTTGCCTGATAAGGGGCGAATAAACCGTTAAGCTGCTCATAGATATCACGCAGTGCGCGATTCTGAATAGGAAGTGTTGTCATAATACAGTTGAAAAAGTGATCGTTGTGTTCCGACTTCAATTTTATCGGCAATACTCCACTCAAACGACTCCAGCTCCTCTGCGTCAGAATCTGGTTTGAAGAGAAGCATGGAGCCAGTGGGCATAAGATGTGATCGCGAAAAAGAAAATATAATATTAATATTAGAAAAATAACGAGCGGTCACAAAATCGTATCGATTATTTGTTGGCAATTCATCGATTTCTCCATGAAATACCGTTGAGTTGACAAGGTGCATTTCACGAATGACAAGTTTCAGGAAGCTGACCTTTTTTCTTACTCTCTCGGTAAGTAATACGGTTATATCGGGGCGAGCGATTGCAAGAGCGATCCCTGGAAAACCACCTCCCGAACCAAGATCCACCCCTTTTAATCCGGGAGCAAGAAGCGAACTGTCGGCACAGGCCAGACAGGGAAGCAGGAGATCCTCCAGAATGTCAATATTATTACTGCGTGCTACCAGATTGACTGACCTGTTCCACTCTACCAGGAGAGACAGGTAATGGTCAAACCGGGCTTGTTGTTGCTGGTATAGCAACATGCGCTCTGCGTTTGTACGGGCCTGTACTTTATTCATACTTACCACTTATCCTGAACAGTATCACCACGACCCAGTTGTCCTTGAGAAAGCATATCTTGTAATAGCTGGTTATTACCATCCTTTACAGGGGTTGCGCATAAACACGCTGGTGCCCTGTAAGGCCCGAGCCCCATCTGAGTATTCCCCATTGTAGGATACAGAGCACCCACAAGATAACGGTATCACACAGAAACCAAACAGAAATAGCCAGCCAAGGATTTACTTAACAGCTCATGTTCCACGTGGAACAGCTGTAGAAATTGCTGTTTTCTTGAGGTATATAAGAAGTACAGCGAGATCTGCGGGTGTTATACCGGATATTCTGGCCGCCTGGCCAAGAGATGTTGGCCGAATACGCTTCAGTTTCTCACGGCTTTCGTTACTGATCGAATTGATTTTATCGTAGTTAATATCTTCAGGTAGCGATTTGTTCTCATATTGCCTGAATTGTGCGGCCTGGCGAAGCTGTCGACTAATATATCCCTCATACTTGATACCGACCTCAACATCCCGCAGGACATCTTCATCAGAAGAAATACAACCAATATCGTCTTCACCGGTCAGAATGCTTTTCAAATGCGAGATAGTGGTATCCGGGCGCTTGAGTAACTTGGACAGAACTGGAAGGTTGTCAGTTTTCATAACTATACCCAGCTTCTTCAGCTCCTGGTCGCTGACTCGACGATATTCAAGAAAGGATATCGTAGACTGAATGGACGACAACCTTTTCTGGAATGTATTCCACCTTGGACCATCGGTCAAGCCAAAATCACGGCCATAATGCATCAGGCGCTGGTCACAATTGTCCTGCCTGAGTAACAGGCGAAACTCAGAGCGGGAAGTAAACATACGGTAAGGCTCTGTTGTTCCAAGAGTTACAAGGTCATCTATCAACACCCCTATATAGGCTTCATCCCTCCTCAATATCACTGGCGACTGACCATCCAACTGTCGAACCGCGTTCACTGCCGCCATAAAGCCTTGAACTGCTGCCTCTTCATAACCGGAAGTTCCATTTATCTGGCCGGCAAAGTAGAGGTTCTTGACAAGGTGTGTCTCAAGAGAGTGTTTGATCTGCTGTGGGGGAAAGTAATCGTACTCAATAGCATATCCCCACTTGGTCACTACAGCCTCTTCAAGACCGGCAATAGTATGAAGAGCCGCCAGCTGGATATCCTCAGGAAGCGAGGTAGAGAAGCCATTGACATAAATCTCTTCCGAATTCAGGCCCTCCGGCTCAAGGAAAATCTGATGCGAGTCGCGGTCGGCAAAGCGGACAATTTTGTCCTCAATAGAGGGGCAGTAGCGTGGTCCAACCGATTCAATAAGTCCGGTATAGAGCGGGGAACGGTCAAGCCCGGTCTCCAATAAACGATGAGTTGCAGGGGAGGTGGCTGTAATATGACAGGCAACCTGGGGCAGGCTGATGAAATTCTCATAGTAATGAAAAGGAACAGGCACAGGATCACCGGGTTGTTCCTGACACCTTGAGAAATTGATACTTGTTTTCTTAATACGGGGCGGAGTGCCGGTCTTCAATCGACCGTACTCAAACCCCAGCTTCGACAGCTGCTCTGTTAAACCTGTGGCGGGATCCTCGCCCAGCCGTCCCGCAGGTGTTTGATTAAGCCCGGTGTAGATTCGACCATTTAAAAAGGTTCCCGCAGTAATAACCACAGCTCCAGATAAGTACTTGTTTCCACTTGCGGTTAGAACCCCTGCAACAGCGTCGCCTTCAACAATCAGAGACTGCACCATCTGCTCAATGATCTTCAGATTGGGTGTTTTCTGGAGCAGGGCAACAAAGTAGGATGAATACAAATCCTTATCTATCTGCGCGCGTGGAGACCAGACGGCAGGTCCTTTGCTGCGATTAAGCATCTTAAACTGAATTCCACAACGATCAGCAGCTATTGCCATCTCTCCACCGAGAGCGTCAAGTTCTCGCACAAGGTGGCCCTTGGCAAGACCACCAATTGCAGGATTACAGGACATTCGAGCAAGAGCGTCGAGTTTCATCGTCAGAAGGAGTGTGGATTTTCCCATACGTGCAGCAGCCAGAGCAGCCTCCACACCGGCATGACCACCACCGACAACAATTATATCGAAAATGTTTATCTCGTTACTCATAACTATAGAGGATTGATAAGTGTTGTTCTACATGGAACATGTTTACACAACATGTTGAATAAATACTATAACACGCAACATACAGGTCGCCCGCCAACATAATACATTAAACCAAAAAACAAGAAGCACCGGTTAAGTGAAAACTCGGCAAAGATAAAAGGCTGGCATTTGCAGATATGCCTGTTCGCCTACAATGAAGGGGCGAGTATTTTTCCAAGCAGTTCGCTGTTCAGATAATTCACATGCTTGTACTCGATCTCCCTATCTGCCCTCTCTTTTTCAACGAGCAGGCCAATCCGCTGAACTAACTTCTTGATACCATTCCTGGTGGCTGCGGAGATCAGAAAATCGTGCTCCATCTCAGGGTAGGGCACCATGGCTGTTAAAGCGGGATCCTCCTCCTCGTCAACAGCGGGCTGAAAATCCGGTGTAATCAGATCACTCTTGGTAATAAGCACCAGAGAAGGTTTACGGCGTAATTCCGGATCATGGGCTGACAGCTCTTTCTGAAGAAGCTTCAGGGTTGCCGCAGGATCAGCATCAGACACATCGACCATATAGAGCAACACCGAAGTACGTTCAATATGACGCAGGAAGTAATGTCCCAACCCCTTGCCGATATGGGCGTTCTCAATGAGCCCTGGAATATCAGCCATAACAAAACTCTTGTATGGGGCATACTCAACAATCCCCAGCTGTGGCTGCAGGGTGGTGAAAGGATAGTCCGCCACTCGGGGACGGGCAGCGCTTACACTGGCCAGCAGGGTTGACTTCCCGGCGTTGGGCAGCCCCACCAGGCCAACATCCGCCATGCTTTTAAGCTCCAGGATAATGTCCAGGGAATGGCCACTGATACCGGGCTGAGCATGACGGGGCGCCCTGTTGGTGGAGGTTGCAAAACGCGCATTTCCCTTGCCGCCAATACCCCCCTCCAACAATACGGTTTTTACCCCGGGTGCAACCATATCCAGAAGCATACCACCAGATTCCGCATCCTTGATTACAGTGCCGGGTGGCACGCGCACGATTACACTCTTACCGCCGCGACCGGAGCGATTGTTCCCGCTGCCCGATTTCCCATTTTCAGCATTGTATTTACGCTTGTACTTGAAATCCTGGAGTGTAGAAAGACTGGAGTCCGCCTGAAAGATTAAATCACCACCCCGCCCACCGTCACCACCATCCGGCCCACCCTTGGGAACGAACTTGGCGCGATGGAAAGAAACAGCACCCGGACCACCATTTCCGGAAATAACAGTTATCTTCGCATAATCTATAAACATCTATTCCTCAGAATTATCACCCCGGTAGGGCAGGGGGTCGCTGAAACCGGCTTCCCTGAAGCCCCGCAGCCGCAGCAGACAGGAGTCACACTTACCGCAGGCGAGCGTGTTATCGAAATAACAGGACCATGTGTGTTGTAATGGAGCTGCAAGTTCAAATCCCAGCCGAACAATATCTCGCTTCTTCAGGTGCAGGAGCGGTGCGGTAATTGTAACACGGTTTCCCGCCGCTGTACCCGCCAGCACAGTCTCTTGAAAAGCCTGAAGAAATGATTCACGGCAATCGGGATAACCGGAACCATCTTCTTCCACAATACCGATATAGACACGTTCTGCCTCAATAGCTTCGGCCCAGCTTACTGCTGTCGCCAGCAGATTTGCGTTGCGAAAGGGGACATAAGTCGCGGGCAGGGAATCGCGCTCCAGATCACCCCTCTCCGGGTCAGTTCCAGGATCGGTGAGATTGGAACTGCCGGGAACAACAATGTGAGACATGTCCAGATGTCGCAGTTGAGCGCCATAGTGGGCGGCAATAGCAATTGATGCCCGGCGCTCCCGCTCCCGAGTCCGTTGGCCATAATCAGCATGCAGGCAGAACAGTTCATGGTCGCCAGCAGCCACAGCAGCAGTTACACAGCTGTCCAGCCCACCGGAAAGCAGGACTACAGCGCGTGCTCTATTGTTTTCGCAACCACTTCCGGACAATCTAAACCCCTTGTGAATTTCTACCCCAGATAATTTTGTGCAGCTGTAATCCCAGGCGTACCGGTAATCCTGAGATAATAATATGTCTTGCCATCACTTCCAGCGACAGGCTTTCCCGGCCAGGCTGCAGAATCACGGCGCACTTATCAGCCAATCTGTGCTCGCGAACAAATCTCAACGTCCAGGATACATCCTCTTCATCAACACAGACGAACTTCAGTTGATCATCAGGCTGCAGCAGTTTAAGATTGCCAGAATGAAAACTCCCACCCTCGCCAGATCCGGGCGTTTTAATATCCACACTACGCACGATTTTCAGGGGAATATCCGTCAGGTCAAAGGAACCATTTGTCTCCAGGGTAACACTGAAACCGCTGTCTGACAGTACCTGAAGCAACTTTGTCGTACCCGCTTGCAATAAAGGCTCTCCACCCGTTACCATTACTTCACGGCAATCCCACTCGTTAAGCCTGTCCAGAATAGCCGGAATGGTCATCTGTGATGTTTTGCTACCGCTGGTCTGCGCCCAGGTTGTATCACAAAAGTTACACCGCAGATTACAACCGGCCAGTCGTACAAAGGAAGTCGGCAGACCACTGCGGAGACCCTCCCCCTGCAGGGAGTGAAACAACTCGGCTACTTTAAGGGTGCCTGTGTCAGACACAATAACTCCCGAAATGTATCACGTCAGCAAATGACCCGCCCGTGAGCAGGTATTTGACGGTTTTTTAAATTAAACAGAAGCAAAAAGCTGCTGCTATGTGCCCTGGTGGCCAGCGGACTTAAGCGCCTGCCGCATCAATGGCAGCACCTGGTCCGGCTTCTTGAACCCGACGAACCGATCAATTTCGCTTCCATCAGGTGCCAGGAAAATCACAGTAGGCATACCGAACACACCGAAACGGGTTCGCATTTCTTTTTCCCAGTCGTCCCGGATGGTAAAATCCATCTTGAGTGGCAGAAACTCTTCCGACAGCTCAACAACGGACGGCTGATTCCAGGTATATTCGTCAAGCTCCTTGCAGGCGACACACCAGTCGGCGTAGAAGTCCATCATGACCGGTTTATCGAGCGAGGCCGCAAGCCCGAAGACTTCGTCCGGATTATTGACGGTCCACTCAACTTCGATCTCCGGAGCAGGAGCAACAGTGCTGGATCCCCCGAAGGTGAAACCTGCCAGCGGCCAGGCTTTGAACATACCACCGGCAGTGAAGTAGAGCCCCGCAACGAGCAGAACCAGACCGAGTGCCTTGTAGAGTTTGGCGGAGAAGGGAGAATCTTCCTGCAAACGAGTGAAGGCGCCCACATAGACCGCAACAGCCAGAATCCAGGCACCAACAATTAGAAGGAGCAACGTGGGCGGAATGTATATGCGAACGAAGTAGATTGCCATCGACACCATGATCACACCGAAGAAATTCTTGATGGTGTCCATCCAGCCACCCGCCTGTGGCAGGGAGTTCAGCGCGCCCGCAAATGTTCCGATCACCAGGAAAAGCACACCCATTCCCAGCGCATACATTAGCATCATGAAAAAACCGAGCAACATATTGCCTGTAGCCGCAATGTAAACGAGCAGGACGCCAATGATGGGGCCAACACATGGCGCTGCGATAAAGCCGGTAATTCCACCCATGACAACAGCCCCCAGAGGACCGGACTTGGCTCCCGATTGCATTCTGGAGAGCCAGGAACTGGGAAGTTGTATTTCATAAGCGCCAAACATGGATGCCGCCAGTGCGAGGAAGATAGCTGCGATGATAAACTGAATGGTGGCCGACTGCCCGATTGAACCGAAGCTGCTACCACCTGCAGCCGCAACGATACCCAGTATTGAGAACACCAGCGCCAGCCCGATCACGAAGAAAAGCGAAAGATAAAAACCGGAGAAACGCGATTTCCCGCTGTGAGCACCGATAAAGGCTATAGTTACCGGGATAACCGGATACACACATGGTGTAAAACTCGAAAGAAGGCCACCCAGGAAAATAAGCAGGAAAGCGAGGATCAGATTGCCGCCGAGAGCGGTCTGCAGCTTGCTCTCAAGATCGGCCGTTTCCACCGGAACAAACCAGGGTGCGGTAACCGCTGTCACCAGATCGGGGTCATCGGTGAGATCTGGTAAAAACGGCAGGGTTTTCTCAACAGGCATGTAGCAGATCAGATCGCCTGTTTCCGAGCAGACCTGGTAGCCGGCTCTCAACTCCCAGTCCAGGCTATCGAAATCATCACCGATCAGGGTGAAATCCAGAATCACCGGAACATCACCACGGTAGATACGTTCACCCTCATGATCGATTATACCGGCGGGAAAAGTCGTGTTGGTAATCTCAACCAGGTCGCTCTGATCAAACTCGACATAGAAGTTCCCATTTTCAACATCGGTGATATGGTAGGTATCGGGAACGTGATACAACACAGCAACCTGTCCGGACATACCGGGACTGTAAGCAGTGTGTGAAAACACCAGCTCAACCGGTACCGCCTTTTCAGGGTCAAAATCCTGGGCGAAGACAGATGATGCGCCCACAAAGAAGGCAAGCGACACCAGAAGCGGTAACCAGCTTTGCGGCCGCCATTGTGTTCTTAAGTCAGACATGAAAATCCTCTTATATTGAATTTAAATTGTATCACGTTGATATAGCCCACAGAGCGAGCCAGTAGTTAAACATCTGTGCGTGGCATCAGGTGTTATAGTATTACCAGAAAGCAATAACCATGAGGAATCACTTCCTTGTAATACTATGAACCGATGCTTCAACTGGTGTTTTCAATGGGACCAGCTCCTGAAGCGATGCTGACTGAATATTACAAGGTTATTCTACATAGCAGAAAGCATCGAGAGAGAGCATCGGCATAAACAGGATCAAAAAATATGGACAGGCTGATGCTTAAAAACAATGCCTGTGCTACACGGAAAGAGAATTTCCCCCGACAGACAATACTACTGAATCTGTGACAAAGCCTCGCGGACAGCAGCTTCGAGCTGTGGATCATCTCCAGTTTTGATGTCAGAGGGTTCCAACTCGACTTCAACCTGCGGCTGACAGCCGTTGTTCTCCAGGTTCATTCCGGTATCAATCGTATACCACCCCCGGAAGGGTTGTCGCACACGTGTGCCATCCTCCAGGCCAAAGCCACCTGTGGAGATGACACCGCCAGCGGTCGGTACACCGACCACCGGTCCACGCTTCAGCGTTTTAACGGCGTGGGTGAAGATCTCTGCGTTACTGAAGGAGTACTCGTTGCAAATCACAACCACCGGGCGGTGCCAGTAATAAAAGGGAACACGCCCCTGTGGATAACCAGGCTCTCCGTCCCTGCCGATTGTATAGGCGTGTGGTTGATAGTTGAGCATAGTCAGCAGATAGTCAGTTGTGAAACCACCCCCGTTATTCCTCACATCGATTATCAGAACATCCCGATCCTCGGTTCTGGCAAACAACTCTCTTTCGAAATGCATCGTGCTGTTCCAGTTCATACCTGAAATATGTACATAGGCAGCGCGCCCCCCGCTGAGTTCATCCACAAGTTGACGGTTTCCGGTTACCCATTGACGATACGCAAGACGACCGAAACGCCAGCCGGGGCTGGGAATCAACTGAAGCACCAGCTCTTTGTGATCACGCTCAACCAGCAGCGCAACCTGTTCCCACGCCCGTCCTATCAGCAGCGACTGAATACCGGTGTTGTCGTCAAGTGGAGAGTGGTCTATTTCCAGAATAATATCACCCGGCAGCAGACCCTCTGTCCCCAGGTCGGCAGGACCCTGTGGTAAAACAGTAACAACCTTGAGCCCCTTGCCTCTGCGAGCAGGCTCTGTGGTAACACCGAGATATGAGCTCGCGTCACCACTCACATTGTTCTGACCACCGCTGACACCCTGATGGGAGCTGTTTAACTCACCCAGCATCATTTCAGCAACCGTATTGAAGTCTTCGTCCAGAATTTGTGATACAGCCAGATCATGGTATTTGTGATACATGCGGTTCCAGTTGACACCGTGGAACCCGGGATCATAAAAACAGTCATTCAGCTGTTGCCAGAGAGTGTGGAATTTTCGTTTCTGCAACGCGATCTGATCGACAACCTGTTCACCGGAGAACTCTACGGTTTCTGTGTCTCCACCAGAAGCGCTGACATATTTAATATGCCCACCGCTACGGAAGTATATCCGATTACCCTTTTCATACCAGCGCAGACTGGCGATGTAAGACGCAGAGGCGATCTCCTTCTCTTCCTCACCTTCCCAGTCGGCCCGGTACAGATGGTCGCGGTTATTTTTGCGAAGAACATAAACCATCTGTTTACTGTCGGGTGAAAAAAGGAGTCTGGTAACCCGGCCGGTCGGATGCGCCATTGAGGTGACCCTGTCAAAAAGACCGGCCCTGTCGACAGTAAGAGCCGTCGTGATAGAATCAATATCTAATGCGTCCTCAATTTCCTCGCGTGACATCTCCCAGACCTTACGGGTGAGGGTGGCGATCTGTGGCTCCTGCTGTTTGCGTGCTTCATGTATCCAGGCCACCCAGTTACCATTAGGAGCAAGAGTGCCTCTTGAATCATTTTTGGGATGGCTGGAAATATTAATCGGTTGCGGGTCATCAGCGTCGGTTTCGATCAGGAAAACATCCAGGTTGAACTCCCCGTTACTGTTCTGATAGAGCAGCCAGTTACTGTCTTTGTGCCAGGTTAAATGAGATGGTTCGTAGCCACTGGTTAAAGTGCTTGAGCTTCCCCGCTTCAGATCGTGTATCACAATCCGGTTATAACCACAGGTCAAAGCTATTTTTTCGCCATCAGGGGACAGGGTGAACTCCCTCACCCCCTGATCGAGGTTGGTTATCGGTGACAGGTTATGATGATAATCCTGTTCAAGCGTCAGTGTGGTATCGGGATGAGTCAGGCGCCAGATTGCCTGCAATCCGGCACGGTCTGATTTGAAGTAGAGTGTGTCGCCACCAGGAGAAAACAACGGGTCATCATTGTGCCACAGATCATCAGTGAGCTGCACTGTTCGCTTATCTTCCCGTCGGGTGAGAAAGAGATCTCCCCGTATGGACGATACCAGACAATTCTGATCCGAACTAACACAGAAGGCCCCTGCATGACCATTGACCGGTTCGCGGGTAACAGTATTGAAAGCAGGTGAATCCATTAACTGTGGCTGGAGTTCCCTGGTCGCACCAGAGGAGAGCTCGTAAATGTACATCCGGTCGAATCGAGTGAAGACAATTTCGCTGCGGTCAGCGTTGATGCGGGGAAACAGTACACCATCTTCCCGGAAATGTGTCAACTGTTGCTGCTGTCCACTCTGCAGGTCATAACGAAAGAGATTGCGTGTTGAATCCTCGTCTGATACAAAATAGAGTTGTCTGCCATCAGCAGAAAAATGAGCCCACGCCTCATTCCAATCCGAATCTGTCAGGCGTTGAAACTCACCGGAATCTGTATGATACAAATAAAGTTCGTTGTTTGAGCTCCCCCGGTAGTGTTTGCGCGTCCAGTCCACCCTTCGACGAGTGTAAGCAATCGTCTTGCCGTCGGGGGAGATATCCGCTGCACCGCAGTCATCATCGATAACGAGAGTCTGCTTTCCCTGCGAGTCAAAGCGATAGAGGCGGTAGCGACGTGGATAGAGGCCTGTTTCCTTTTCGGTGGCATAGAGTTGACCATCATACCAGAAACAGATATGTTTACGTGTATCGGTCCAGGTCAGTCTGTTCAGGGAGTTGTCGGTCAGCGAAAGCAGGTACAGCTCCTGATCACCATGACGATCAGTCACAAAGGCAAGCCTGTTACCATCCGGAGAAACCAGCCCTTCAGTTTCCAGGTTGATATGTACCGTGATCCGTTCGCCACGCGAAGACCCGGTTGTAAGCTGCCAGATATCACCCTGGTTGGTAAAAGTAATATTGCCATCAGGGGTGAAGGCGGGGTATTGGATCAGGTTCGCATTTACAATAACCGGCAATATCAGCAGCAGTGTTCGAAGAAGATGTTTCATGAAACTCTCGCTCAAGTGGATAGGATTGATTCCGGGTGCTATATCGGAAAATGATATATTCAACAGTTGTCGTGCAACTTAAAGAGAAGCGAACATTCAAACCACAATTTTCCCCGGTTCCCGGTTTCATGTCCGGCCTGTCAATAGCATGATGTCGACTGATATGCAGAACGACAGCCGTGTTCCTCGGCAATTAGTACGATACTGCTCCCGGTCATGTCGCTAACATTTTAATTAATAACAAGTAACAGTAAGAGGTAAAACTGGCATACCGATTGCATTATTGGATAGCGAAACGAACTTGAAGATGTTGCTGATAACAGCTGATTCAAAAAGATCAAATTATCTATACACCGAGGAGGACGAAATGAAAAAGACAACAATGGCGGTAACCGCCATACTTATGAGTGCGGTTCTCGCATTCGCGGGCCCTGGAATGGGTGGCAAGAAACCACATCACGGTATGCAGATGCATGGTGGCAACCCGGAAATGATCCTGCATATGCTGGATAACGAAGAGTTGAACCTGTCAGACAGTCAGAGGCAGCAGATCGAAGAGATCATTGAGGCAGAGGAACTCTGGTCTATCGATCACCGGGCGGAGGTTGAGAAAATGGAATTGAGAATGCGCTCTCAGCGGCGTTCAGACAACCCCGATCTGAACGAGATGGAGAGAGCAATTGATCAGATCTCTACGGCACGGGCCGAAGGGATGAAACGACACCTGCGCAGTCGCCAGCAAATTGAGGAAATACTGAATGATGAGCAGTTGGTGCTGCTTAAGAAAATGGAACAGGAGCGGCGTCAGCATATGAGGAACGAGCCACCGAACCGCGAGTTGAAACGCGACCGGCAGTTTGCTCCGCGCGGGCGCTGACAGTATTGTTGCAAATCAGTGTGAACTGAAGCCCCGGGTTGACAGATACCCGGGGTTTATTTTTTATACCCCCAACCCCAGAATCACCACCACCGTTGCCAGCCAGAGCAGAACTCCGGTGAACAGAGGCCCATCCCGATACAGCAGCTCCACCGGAGAATCAACACTGCTCTGCCTGCGGGTGAGGTAGAGGTAACGGAAAACCGTGTAGAGAACTACCGGAATCGTAACGACAAACCAGTCACTGTCGATACGCAGATAGGTATACAGCACATACACAACCAGCAGCATTGGCGTCAGTATCAGTTCCAGATCACGTAAGAAAGACACCGTATAGACACGACCGCCATTCTCTTCGCATCTGGCCGTTTCAGCATTTGCTATTCGCAGCCCCATTTCCCGCTTGGTAACAACGATCAGCAGGGTGAGAAAATAAGTAGCAGTTATCAGCCAGGGGGAAATGTAGATCTCCAATGGCCAGGCCCCGGCCACCTCCCGCAATACAAAACCGGAGGACACCAGCAGGATGTCCAGAAAAGCTATCCGTTTGAGCCAGCGGCTGTAAAGCAGATTAAGCATCGCGTAGGAGGCAAGCACTACCCCCAGGCGCCACTCCACCAGAAAACCAGCGACCAGATTGACAACCAGCAGCAATACACCGAACCAACCCGCCAGCTGTGTAGTGATCTGGCCGGCAGCCAGTGGACGCTGATTCTTGAGAGGGTGGTGCCGGTCTTCCTCCAGGTCGCAGAGGTCGTTAAAAATGTATATTGCGCCTGCTGTCAGCGAGAAGACCAGGAAGATCAACAGTAATGATAACAGCTCCCCCGGGGCGTCAAAACGACGTGCGAAGAGCCAGGGAATAAACACGAACAGGTTCTTGATAAAATGATGCGGCCGGAGAAGTCGCAACAGCTGAGCCGGTTTACTCATAGTGTGTCCCGTGTCGCTTTCAGTAATGGTAGTTTGCTTTTCCAGCTGTCAGAGAATACTTTACACTTTCACGGAGCTGAAGCTCTGTCAGTAATACTCTACATCTTCATGGACAATAATACAACCGGGTAAAAAATGCTCAATTACATCTGGATGGGTTTGATGGCCGTTGCCGTGATTGTGGGGGCCTTCACCGGGCGATTGCCGGAGGTCACCACAGCAGCGTTTGAAATGGCCGCGCTGGGTGTTAAGATCGCGCTGGACCTGATCGGTATTATGGCGCTCTGGCTGGGAATGATGAGGCTGGCGGAAAAGGCGGGCGTGATACGCTGGCTGGCCTGGCTGATAAAGCCGGTCATGAAACGACTCTTTCCGGAGATCCCCTCCGATCACCCCGCCATCGGCTCCATGTTGATGAACATCAGCGCCAGCTGGCTGGGATTGGGTAATGCCGCCACCCCGCTCGGCCTGAAGGCGATGGAAGAGCTGCAGGAGTTGAATCCCGACAAGGAGACTGCCAGCAATTCGCAGGTACTCTTCCTGGCGATAAATACTGCCAGCATCACCCTGGTGCCGACCACTATTATCGCTGTGCGTATCGCCGCCGGATCACGCGCCCCGCTGGAGATCATCGGTACCACCATCTTCGCATCAGGTTGTGCCACCGTAGTTGCCATTCTCGCCACCAAGCTGTACGGACGCCTGCCCTGGTTTCGCGCCCGGAGAAGTGAGGAGGTGACAGATGGAACTGCTTAAAAATGTCATAGGGGCGGTATCGGTTTACGCGATTCCATTGTTCTTCCTGCTGGTGCCGGTGCTGGCGATTACCAGGCGGGTCAAAGTCTACGAGGAGTTTGTTGAGGGTGCCAAGGATGGTTTCAAGGTCGCGGTGCGGATCATCCCCTACCTGGTGGCGATACTGGTCGCGATCGGCATGTTTCGCGCCTCCGGTGCCCTGGAGTTGATCACCGGGTGGCTTGCACCATTAACCAACATGATCGGCATGCCTTCGGAAGCATTGCCGGCTGCCATGATGCGTCCCCTTTCCGGCAGCGGCACTCTGGGACTGGTAACTGAACTGATGAACGAGCATGGGCCGGACTCTTTCATCGGCCGTTTTGCCTCCACCATCTACGGCTCCACCGAGACCACCTTCTATGTGCTGGCGGTCTATTTCGGTTCGGTTGGGATAAAGCGCACACGGCACGCGATAGCTGCAGGGCTGACCGCTGATCTGGCTGGCATACTGGCGGCCCTGTTCATCTGTCAGGTTATGTTCAGGTAGGGATGGCAGCCTTGATACTTATATTGAAGAAAGCATACTTATCCATATAGTTGATTCAACCCCTGGAGGCTATGATGAAGCATTTATCAATAATTTCTCTATCTCTCCTGTTTTTCATTCAGAACGCACCCGCAGCAGGTAATATCGATCTGCTGGCGGAGCCGCAGGCTGCCGCTACACAGGCTGAGAAAATCATTTCCCCCGATACTCCGCTACCGCACTCCCAGACAGCTTTCAGTAGTCAGCGTTGGGATTATGACTACGACAACTGGCAGCTCGGCACCACCTGGTATGACTACCAGCAGAGCGGAACGCAGGGTAAGCGAATCGTTATCGGTGATGATGGCACTATCCACTTCACCTGGATGAAGGCTTTTGACTCAGGTGCCGCTAATCGACATTCAGTTTACGCCTGTTTTCAGAATGACGAAATACTCGGCGGCAACTCGGTCGATAATACCGGCCGCTCCGGTTATAACACAATTGACGTTTTGAATGCAGATGCCGTCTACGCTAACGCAGCAGTAGTAGCCTTTCACCAGCAACCGGCCGCTAATTTTGTCACGGCAGTGGCGCCGGACTACGGCCCCTGCTGGCAGGCGTTTCTGCCGTTCAACCACCCATCTGTAGGTGATTGGGGTGAAAACCAGCCTATCTGGCCGCATGTGGTTATCGACGCAAACAATAAAGCACATGTTATGTCCACCCGTCAGGACCCTTCCAACCAGGCCTATTACGACGCTACTACTGATTTCACAACCTGGGAAATCCCGGAGTGGCAGCAACTGGCGTCATACAGCAACGCGATCAGTTCAACACCGGTATCCTCAGAGTTTGATTCCAGAGTGGCACTGCTGGCGCTCAACTACCTGCCGGTTCACCCGAATGATGACGGATTGATCTTCTCACAGTCCATTAATGATGTCTGGGTATATCTCTCCGCGGACGGTTCCTTCACCGACTTCGACTATGTGAATGTTACCGACCTGCTGGACGAGGAAACCACAGACCACCCGCTGCCAGGTTGTGTGTACGCCTATTGCCAGCTCGATGGTGTCTTCGATGCTGACGGTAACCTGCATCTGGTATACAACACCCGTTCCTTCTGGGCGGAATATACTTTGCTCGATGGTAACTTTGCGGATGAAGCCTATTTTGAACGCTGGAGTCAGGATGGACAGATCTGGCATGTGTTGATTGATACAGATGGAGAAGTAGGCGAGTTCAGCCATGTTGCCGGCTATGTCGGGTCGAATAATGAAGATCCGGCCGAATGGTCGAACTACTTTGAATCAGATCCCGGCGCCTGGGGTTCCTCGATAGACAACCCTTCGCTGGCTATTGATCCGTCCGACGGCGCCCTCTATTGCATGTACCGCAACTTCACCAACCTGCCGGACACCTCTGCCGGTGGTTTTGCCAATGCCGACGTGTATCTGGTCTCCTCCTGTGACGGTGGCGCTACCTGGGGACAGCCGGTCAATGTGACCGATTCACAGACCCCCGCCTGCCCTGCCGGTGACTGTGCTTCAGAAGCCTGGGGGACACTGGCTGAGGTTGTGGATGGTGACGGCCTGCTGCATATGGAGTTTGTGGAGGATCTGGATGCAGGCGGTATTCCGCATGACGAGGGCAGCTGGACCGACAGCCCGGTCTGGTACATGCAGATTCCGGTAACCGAGGTACCATGTGGTGATGCCTGGGATCTGGCCCCCCGCGCCACCCGGCTGACTGACACCGCCTGGAACTGGGCAGCTCTGGAAGACGGCACTTACGAGATAGAAGACTACATGCGGGTACTCAACGAAAGCCGCAGTCCGGTAACCATCGAAAGCATTGAGATTCTCTATAATGGTGACCTGCCCGACATCGCGCTGACTGGTGACATTCCGGGTGTGATAGCACCTTATAGTTATGTGGAATACAGTTATCTCTGGACCGCCAATATTGCAGATAGTGAATATGACGCGATTGTCCGCTTTAATACCAATGGTGGCACTTGCGATTTCACACTGGCTAACAGAAACGATCTGGATCTGGGTACCGCTGACAGCTTTGTCATCTGGGAAACGGTCACCGGGATTGCCTCAATTCCGAATTCAATAGAATTGTCCCAGAATTACCCCAATCCTTTCAACCCATCTACTACGATTGAATTCACTCTGACCCGACCACAGGAGATCCAGCTGGCGGTCTATAATGTTCAGGGGCAGTTGGTTTCGACGCTCACGGATGGTCATCGTTCCGCAGGAAAACACATTGTCAACTTCAACGCTGATGAGTTGAGCAGCGGCGTGTATCTGTATAGACTGAAAACAGGAGCCGGTGTAGTTTCGAAAAAAATGATTTTAATCAAATAAGAGTCACCCCCACGCATCTCGATACCAGTGGTTTCGTTTCAGGCGGGAATCCAGAACGGCCTGCATTTATCGAGTGATGACAGAAAACGATACAGACAAGGATCACATGTTTGTGGAAATATAATGATTCGTTCATTCAAACCTGCACTGGCGCTTATCCTCTGTGCGGTCACGATCTCATATGCAGGTGACTGGAACGTGGGTGTCGGCGGCAACACAGCCAGAAACTGCCAGTTTGACGCTTTCGGCCCGGCTGATGCCGAGCTGCTCTGGTCCGGTGGTAATTACGCTCAATATTCTTCACAGGCCGTTATCGAAGGTGATTATGTTCTGATGCACAGGCGGGAAAACCCGGACGACACTTTTCACGGAACCCCGTTACTCGCCTATGATTTACATACCGGTGAAGAGCTGTGGAGTACGGAGCTGCCTGTCATCGATGAGGGGACGGAGCGGTATAACAAAATCAGCGGCGTCCTGAATGGACAGGTTTATGCCTCCAGATCGGGCGGCTACAGCAATCCTGCAAAGATGTATGCTCTGGATATCACAGATGGATCCATTATCTGGGTTTCGGATGATATCGTTACCGAGACCATGACTGAGAGCGTCTCCTTTGCGGAAAACGGCGACCTTATCGCCGGTAACTACAACGACATTCTGCGTATCAATCATCAGGACGGGAGCACCGTCTGGCAGGTATACCGGAGTTCGCCCTCTTCAGATGCTTCCGCAGTAGCGGTATTCGGTGATCGCGGCTACACCTGGGAATCAGCCGCAACCGGGCCAAAAATAGGCGTATACGACCTGACCGCCGGCGATCATCTCTATTCAAGCCCCTCGCTGAGTCCCGGCTATGTTCAGCAAACCGGCCCGATGGTTGGGCCGGACGGCACTGTTTACGCACCACGCACGCATAACAATCCGAATGATGATTACTTTGTCTCGCTCGAGGACACCGGTGAAGCACTGGTTGAAAACTGGCGTGTTGAGTATGCCTACGCTCTCGGGGCCAGTCATGGTGTTGGGCCGGATGGCACCATCTACACTTACAGCAGGGATAATGAAGTGATAAGGCTGGACCCGGAGACAGGTGAGGTATTGAACACATCCATCCAGATAGCGGAAGAAGATGAGAATTTCGCCTTCTGGCCGCGCATGGCGATCGGTGCGGATGGAATCGTGTATGTCACCAACGGCCAGTATCTGAACGACCAGGTTTTCTCCTTCACACCTGATCTGACATTGCGCTGGTCGGAAGCGATTACCGGTATCGGAACCGGAGGTCCTGCTGTCGGCCGGGATGGTACAATGGTGATCTGTGCCAAGTATGAAGAAGTGCGAGCTTATGTCGGACAGGGAGCAGCCACCGTCAGGCCAGATGTAGTGATGCCAGACTTCACCCTGAAAAACTACCCCAGCCCCTTCAACCCCTCTACTACAATTGAGTTCACACTTACCCGGCCGCAGGATGTCCGGCTGGAGGTTTACAATATTAAGGGTCAGCTGGTCAGGGTGCTGGCGAATGGTCAACGTTCCGCAGGAACACACACTGTCAGCTTCAACGCTGATAATCTGACCAGCGGTGTGTATCTGTATAGACTGAAAACAGGAGCCGATGTAGTTACGAGAAAGATGATTCTGGTTAAATAAATAGTGATTCCGGGGTGGGTAGAGCGTCCACCCCTGTGCCTGTCTTACGAAAACATAGTCCCGTCGATTACGATTGTTGTTATCTCGCCCAATAACCGGCTGGTTATCCCTCCTGGTATCAATTTCCGGGAAAACTCACCTTGTTAATATCCTCGTTTCTTGTTATAATCCAAAAAGAGGATTTACCACATGTTTACAAAAGCGGGGTGTAACATGGATCGTCAATCAGGGATGCGGTGGATCACACCGCTGCTGACAGTAGCAGTGATTATAATCGCCTGTGATCGCAGCAGTGTAGATGCTAACAATCCACCGAAAATTCAAAGTGTCGCAGCAGACCCCGAGACGATTGAGACCGGGGAGACAAGCGAACTGACATGTCAGGCGAGTGATGATGACGGGGATCTGCTTGAATACAGCTGGTCGGCTGAAGAGGGTTCATTTGCTGATGGAGATTCAGGGAATCAGGTCATCTGGCAGGCGCCGCAGATTGCCGGATCTTACACGATCCGGGTGATTGTGGGAGATGGTGAGGACAGCGACGATGGTTTTGTAAATGTTGTGGTGACGGCACCCGTCAACCAGCCCCCCGTTGCCGCTTTTACAATCGACCCGGCTACAGGCACTGTTGCAACCGTTTTTGAAGTGGATGCAAGCGGTTCAACCGACACAGAAACACCCGCCTCCCTGCTGGAGATTCGCTGGGACTGGGAGAATGATGGTAGTTATGACACCGATTGGAGCACCGATAGAATCACTACGCATCAGTATGATACAGCTGGTGATTATACAATCAGGTTACAGGTGCGAGACGCTGATGACCAGACGGGAGAGATCACCGGAGAAGTAACAGTATCAGAACATGTAGAACCTCTGGACTTTGTTCAGATTCCAGCCGGTAGTTTTGTTATGGGACAGAGCGGTGTAGCCGAACCGGAGCATGATGTAACCCTTACACACGCTTTCCAGCTGGGCCTGTACGAGGTTACTAACGAGCAATTCCGGGTAGCACTCCAATGGGCTTATGATAACGGTTATGTGACGGTTGACGAATGGTATGTCCAGGCTTTCGGAGTGGAGTTGATATCCTTCTCTGACTCAGAACAACACATTTTATTTTCAGATGGCGCTTTTGTGACAACACCGATAAATACGGGCGACTATCTGGGTGAGCCGAGTGAAGACCACCCTGTGGTCGAGGTAACCTGGTATGGGGCAGCCTGTTTCTGCGACTGGATGAGTATGTTGAGCGATCCACCACTGACACCTTTCTATAATGGTGATTGGTCGGTTAACGCTAATCACAACCCTTATGAAGCGACAGGCTATCGTCTTCCAACCGAGGCGGAGTGGGAGTATGCCACTCGCTATAACGATGACCGTACTTACCCCTGGGGCGAGGAGACACCGGACTGCGATCTGGCAAATATGCGAATCGGTACCGATCAATGTGTCGGCTTCACAGCACCTGTCGGTAGTTTTCCTGCCGGTAACAGCCTGCCTGGAATGAGGGATCTGGCCGGAAATGTATATGAATGGGTAAACGACTGGTATGGGGAGGACTACTATGCCAGTAGTCCGGCAGCAGACCCTGTTGGACCTGCTGATGGAACTGAGCGGGGTTTGCGCGGAGGTGGCTACAGTAGCACCTGGCAATGGCAGAGAGCAGCCAACCGTCACAGTTATACACCGGATTCACCCATAAACTATCTGGGCTTCCGGGTCTGTCAGACAACAGACTGATTGCTGTCCGACCCCGCTAATGCCGGGCAAACAACCGACGGTAATTCTTGAACTCTGCCAGCAGTTCCTCATGCGCACCTTCATGCAGGATCGCCCCTCTGTCCAGCCAGACCACCCGGTCGGAAATGCGTGCGGTTGCTTCCCGGTGGGTCGCGACCAGCACAGTCGCCTCCGGCAGCATTATCTGCAGCCTCTGCCAGAAAACGCCCTCCGTCGCTGCATCGAGCGAAGCGGTCACGTCATCCAGCACCAGGAAGGGTGGGCGACCGGCAAGCGCCCGAGCCAGAGCTACCATCGCTCTTTGCCCACCCGAAAGGCCAACACCACCCTGATGGATCTCCTTGTCCAGGGAGAACTCGCTGTCTGCCACGGCTGCATAGAGGGCTGCTTCAGCCCCCTCTTCTGTAATTCCCTCGCGCTCCATCGTTACATTTATCAACACCGAACCGGAAAAGAGCATTGCTTCCTGCGGCACGAACCCGACCAGCTGTGCCCGGGCCTCTGCCGTGAAATCGTTGACCGGGATCTTACCCACGCTGACGCTGCCACTGTCAGGTGGCAGGATACCGGCGGCCAGATGGAGCAGGGTGGATTTGCCGCAGCCTACCGGCCCGACCAGAGCTACCGTTTCTCCCGGTTTTATATTCAGTGAAACATTATCCGCAGCCACAGTCTCGACACCGTTGTCGTGAAAACTGAAGCTGACATCCTGCAACCGTAGCGACGAATCATTGCTTGAAGAGGTCCTGTCCCCCTGTTCGGGAGGAGTGCCCTTTTCCAGTTCAACCATGCGATCTACAGAAGCCTCTGCCAGCTTGGTGGAGACAAAAAACCAGCTCAGGGTCCAGATGGTCTCTGTGAGACCGGAGAGATAAGCATAAAAAGCATAGAAATCACCAAGCGACATGAAGTCTTTTATCACAAACCAGCCACCGACGAAAATCACAACCAGCAAGCCAATCTGATTGAGAAAATTACTCAGGCTTTCCAGCAGCGAGCGTAGGAAGACCACCCGCTCTTCTGCCTTCACCCGTCGCTTCAACGCCTTCTTCAGCAGCAGGTACTGTGCCTGCTCGGCGGCATAGCCGATCACAATACGAATACCGCTGAAAGCAGACTCCAGCACATCAACCGTCTTGCTGGTGGCCCGCTGTCTTTCGCTGTAAGCTTTCTCCTGTACATTCTCTGTTCGCGCCATGATCCAGACAATGAATGGAAGAGGTAAAACAGCCAGCAGGGTGAGTTGCCAGTTGAGAGTCAGCATAAGCCCCACTGAAAAAAGCAGTGTGAAACCAGCTTCAATCGGGCGCATGACGCCGGAGCAGGCGTACCATGATAATTTCAACTCTGAATCAATATCATCTGTCAGACGGGTGATGAGATCACCGGAACGAAAGCGGTTAAAGAATTTATGGTCATAAGTAAGAATGCGGCTGAAAAGTTTGAGCCTGATGTCCATCGCCAGCATGATGTTCTGCAGATATCGCAAAGCCGGCAGCAGCCACTGAGACAACTCCCTGACAATACCGACACCCAGAATTGCCAGCACCCAGAAACGGGCGGAGGCCGGGTCGGGGTCTACCTCAAGAGCGTCGATTACAAACTTGAAGACAAAGGGATAAAGGGTGCGTGTGGCGATACCGATCAGCGTAACAAAAACCACCAGTGACAGGCCACGGTAGCGGTACTTCCAGTATGGCAGAAACCAGGCGAATACTTTTTTCATTCTGTCACCCCGATGTCGCCACGGTTTGTCTGAGTGATAACGCCATCCTGTGTAACTACCATCTCATGGTATTGCTCCTGCAAACTCATCAACTGCTCATGTGTGCCATCTTCGACGATTTCACCGTCGCTGATTACCATAATCCGGTCAGCATGTTGAATGGTGGACAGGCGGTGTGCCACGATAAACCCGGTGCGGTTTTCCAGCAACGCGTCCAGCGCCAGTTGAATCCGTCTCTCAGTGCCGGGATCAACAGAAGAGGTGGCTTCATCCAGAACGAGTACCCCGGGATCGACTGCCAGTGCGCGGGCAAAAGCCAGCAGTTGGCGCTGGCCGTAAGAGAGGTCCTTGCCGCGTTCTGCCAGAATACTCTCGTAGCCATCCGTGCGGGTTTTCAGAACAGCATCCATCCCGACCAGCTGCGCCGCCTGCTCCACAGCTCTACCGGTTACATCAGCACGAAAAGCGCTCAGGTTATCCTGGACTGAAGCAGGAAAAAGATAGAGGTCCTGCAGCACCAGGCCGAATTGCTGGCGGTAAGCGATAGTATCGAACTCTCTGATATCAATGCCGTTGAGCAGAATACGGCCGGAATCAGGATCACGCAGGCGGCAGAGCAGGCTGGTAATTGTGGTCTTCCCGCCGCCGGTGGGGCCTACCAGGGCTATTGTATCCCCCGATTTCACCTTAAAAGATACATTACGCAGTACCGGTTTGTCCGGTTGATAGGAAAAAGTGACATCATCGAAGGTAATCGTATCAATCTGATCCGGAAGCGGTCGGGGGGAAACAGGTTCCGGCACTGTCGGCTTCATATCGAGGGCTGCGAAGATACGGTCTGCAGCGCCACCGGCCCTTTGAATCTCTGCAAGCTGGTCTGACAGCATGATAATAGGCCAGTAGATTTGAGCAATGTATTGCGAGAACAGTACCAGCGAACCAACTGTCAGTGAGCCTGCAGCAACCCAGCCGGCTCCAAAATAGAGCGCGATCACTGTCACCAGCACTTCCAGGAACGAGAGGCCACGGAAAATACCATACTCACGAAATGCCAGCCGGATCGAGAAAATCGCGTACCTGCGATTCTGCTCCAGAAGCCTTTGCCGTGCCCAGCGCAACCTGTTGAAGAGTTGCAGCAGAGGAACGGCGGGGATGAATTCAGCAACCGTGCTTGAAACTTCAGCGTAACGAACCCGCTCTTCCCGGAAATAGGGGCGCAGGTATTTGAAAAGCAGAAAAGTGCCCAACACAATCAACGGCAATATAGCTGCGGCAATCGCGAACAGCCGGATGTCAACAACTGCCAGTACCGCCAGGGCGCCGATAAGCATACCACCTGACATCAGCAACCGTTGCATCATGGTGGAGGTGAGTGAAATCAGTCGTTGGGTATCTGACTCGATACGGCTGACCAGGCGGCCTACCGGTTGTTTTTCAAGATAGGGCAATCCCAGTGACAACAGGTGTCCGAACACTTCCAGTTTGATATCGTTAACAGCGCGCACACCCGCTTTCTGCAGGAGCCACGAGGAAAAGAACCCGGCGATAGAGGTTACAACCATGACCCCGAGAAACAGAAGCCCGGAGCGAGCCAGGTTGTTGAACTCACCGGAGGGAATATCGCTATCGATAATGTGCCGCAGAATTACCGGCTGCAGGAGAACCAGCCCCACGCCCAGTAAAGCCAGAAAAAAAGAAACTATGAAGATGCGTTTGTAGGGGCGGATATATGGCAGAACACGTCGCAGCATCTCTTTTGTAGGGAGGCTGGTTGATTCATCATCAAAGTCATCCGGGTAGTCGTTCCACCACATCGCAGTTCAATCCTGAGGAGTTGAAAATTCGTGCTACAAGTAGCGGAAGATAGGGGTGTGATACAAGTGGAGAAGAACACACACAGAGGCGCGGAGCAACTACCAGGTCACAGAGAAGAGATTATCTTCTATGAGACAGATATTAACAATGAACTACAGGGGTTCTGCCCAATAGCAAATACCAGACGCATTGGCTCTTTTCCGGTTTCAACCATCTTCCTGGCTTCTCCGTGTCTCTGTTCCCCGGTGTCTCCGTGTGAGTCTTAAGAACTTCCCCACTTTTTCAACCGGTCACGGATGTTTTTCTCGGTCAGGCCCAGTGCGCGAGCCGCTTTACTCTTGTTGCCGCCAGATTTCTCCAGCGCACTGTAAACCAGCTGTTTTTCAATCCCCTCAACAATCTCAGGCAAAGAATCACCCTCCATCACCGGTTGTTCATGATTTGGAACAGCCCGCAGGGACCGCGGTAGATCAGAGGTTTGTATCACGTTGTCGCGGCACAGCACCACAGCCCTCTCAATAGCGTTTTCCAGTTCCCGAACATTTCCAGGATAACCATATTTCAGGAGCATATCCATCGACTCACGGGAGAAATTCACATCGCCCTTACCGTTTATCGAAGTGTAGATATCGACAAAATGTTCCACCAGCGCAGGGATATCAGATTTACGCTTACGCAGAGGGGGTAGTGGAATTGTGATCACATTCAGACGGTAGTAGAGATCTTCACGAAACGACTTTTCCTCAACCATGGTGGCAAGATCGCGATGAGTGGCGGCAATAAAGCGAATGTTGAGTGGTATTGCCCGGGTCCCACCAACTCGAGAGATACTGTTTTCCTGGAGAGTTCGCAGCAGCTTGACCTGAACCGGAAGGGGAATATCCCCCACTTCGTCGATAAAGAGAGTACCACTGTTAGCCTGCTCAAGCAGGCCGATCCGCCTTGCTGCAGCTCCGGTGAAAGAACCCTTCTCGTGACCGAAAAGTTCACTCTCGATCAGTGTTTCCGGAATCGCCGCCACATTGACAGGCACAAACGGCCCATCCTTCTGGCCAGAGAGATCGTGTACAAGTTTTGCAACCTGCTCCTTGCCGGTTCCCGACTCCCCGGTAATAAGCAGTGTTGCGCGCGAAGGAGCGGCCCGGTAAGAGAGGTTCAAAACCTCCTGCATCTCGCCCGAAGCAGCGATGAAGTTCTGTGGACTGCGGCGCTTCTGCAACTCTTCTTTAAGCTCGCGGTTTTCACGCAGCAAACGCTGATGTTCCAGTCGATCACGCAGTGTAAGCTCCAGCTCTTCCAGGTCTACCGGTTTGGTGAGGTAATGAGCCGCTCCCCTCTTCATCGCCTCCACGGCGGTCTCTACGGAACCAAAGGCGGTAATAAGAATGAATACGATCTCAGGCTGCAACTCCCGTAAACCGGTAAGCAATTCAAGACCACTCATCTCCGGCATACGTAAGTCAGAGATAGCCAGATCAATAGTATGCTTTTTTACAAGCTCAATTGCCGTCTTGCCGCTTTCGGCGGTATAGACCTCGTAATCTCGCTTGCGCAGGAACCCGGCCAGTGTGTCACGCTGATTCTGCTCATCGTCAACTATAAGTATGGTGTGCTTGTTCATGATTGAATTTCCTGTTGTTCCGGAAGAGAGACAGTGAAAGTAGTTCCCCGCTTGAGTTCCGACTCTACCTGAATAGAGCCACCATGTTCGCTGACGATCTGATGACAGACAGCCAGGCCAATTCCGGAACCCTCAGCACGGGTAGTAAAGTAAAGATTGAAAATCCGCTCCAGGTTTTCATTCTCGATACCACAACCGTTGTCAGTAACTGAGATTAATATATGACCAGCCTGACGTGACACATCAACAACAACCCGTCCCTCGTTCTCAACGGCCTGCAGTGCGTTGGCCAGCAGATTGTGAAACAACTGACTGAGCCGGTCATAGTCAAACAGGAAGTGTGGTATCGGGGTTATTTTTCGCACGAGTTCACAACCGGCTCCATCGTAGCGTGGCTGCAGGGCGGTTGCAGCCTGTGTGATACAATTTTCCAGAGAGTTAAGACCGGTGCGTAGTGGCGCCGGTCTGGCGAAAGTCAGAAAGTCGGTAATAATGCGATTGATCCGGTCAGATTCATCCTGCAGGGTTCTGGTGAGGCCCTGATACTCTTCGTCCTGTTTCTCGTCGAACTCCATACGCAGCCGCTGGCTGATCATCCGGATGGAGTTCAGGGGATTACGGACTTCGTGTGCCACACCGCTGGCCAGTTCTCCCATAGCCTGCAGACGGCTGACCACCTGTCTTTCCCGTTCAAGCTGCTCCACCTCTTTGCGAATACGGTCGTACTCACGTGCCAGAGTGCGGTAGTTGCTGTAAACCAGGAAGTAATAAATCAACACCAGGCCCAGCAGGAGGAAAAACGCGGAGCGGATCAGCAGGGCGCGGGTAAACATGTTGCGGCCGGCATTGAGCCGATCATCAGTAAAACCAACACGCAGGAACCCCTGTCTCATGAATGGTATCCGCAACGGCACGGTGACATCCAGAACAGTGTGATTATACCCCGAGCTGTCTTTGATCTGGAGAAACTCCGCACTGTTGACATTGGGTGGCGGTGTTTCCTCCAGTGGCGGGAACTTGCCACTGTTACTTTCCCGCAGGCTGTTATGATCATAAAGCCCTACCCAGGCAACATTGGGACGATTATAAATACGCTCCAACAACCCCTCAATACCGGCGTCACGATGTCGCCTCTGCATGTCAGCGATATTAATCCGCAACAGAAAGACGCCCCCCTGACTGCGATGATACGCCAGCAGGAAGTTGTTTTTGCCGCGGAAGTGAGCGCGGGGCATCCCGAGAACCTGTACCTGTACTTCACCGGAGAGAACCGGATCCAGTTCACGGGGAAGCTGAACAGGTAGCAGGAATTGATCCTGCGGTTTACGATGAAGCAGGCCACGGGGTCGATTGCTTATCAGCGGTGGAGGCATTGCCGGTCCTGTAGGAAAGGTGCGGATACCATCAGAATCAAAAATCATCAATCTCATCATGCTGCTGTCAGGCAGCAGCTCCCGTAAAACGGAAGGCGTGAGTTGCCGCTCCTGTTCAACCATATCCAGCAGTCTGGCTTTGTCCATCAGGCGATCTGCCAGTTGATTTTCCAGTTCCTGCGAAGCGAGTAGCAGTCGCTCACCACCAAGACTCATCATATGTGAAACCTGAATGGCCTCCTCGCGCAGAAGAGACGCGAGTTGATGCTTGTTTGAGCGATATTCCCAGGCCCCGAACATTACCAGCATCACCACCAGAAACAGCGCCATCAGAATTAAAACCCGTGGTTGTGGCGTGGAGAAGCGACGGATAAAATCGGCAGAATTTCTACTCATTCAGCACCTTCCGGGATTCAAAAAAGAGTAACAGGTGAGCAATTACCTGTGCTTATTCACCCTGCACCGCCATCGATACCGTCTGGTAGCCAATATCGTCAGCTCCGTAGCGGTGTAATCTCACCTGTTCGCAATAACCACGCCGAAAACCAGAGAAGCAAATGGTGAGCGGATTAAATCAACGAAAACAGTATTAACCTGTTGAAAATACACGACACACAAAGGTGAACCTGTTGGTATCCGGCTCAGGTTATCCAGACACAGAGAGAATAATAGTCACCAGGTTGACGGTATGCACGGATAATTTCGACAATATTGTCGAGGTGGGGGGACTCACACAGAGACACGGGAAAAAAAGACACTCGAAGATTTATTGCCAGGATTTTGCATTGCTCTACAGCGTTATCAGGATCCTGATCATAAATCCTACTCAGTATCTCCGTTTCTCAGTGCCTCCGTGTGAGAGTTTGCAGATGCTATTTCACGCGGAAGAACTCAATCCTCCGATTCTGAGCCCGACCCTCCTCAGTGTCGTTGGATGCTACCGGGTTGGCAGGACCAAAACCTACAGCAGTCACCCGTTTACCATCGATACCATTATCCAGCAGATAGCTGCGCACCGCCTCAGCCCGCATCTGGGAGAAGCGCTCGTTAGCAGACTGGCTGCCCTGGTTGTCTGTGTAACCACGGATCTCCACCTCGATCTGCTCATTGTCACGCAGGGTGCGGACAACCATATCCAGAATTTCCAGAGAACCTGTAGTCAGAACAGCGCTGGCATAGGCAAAATTCACACCATCAAGTACAATTGCTGCACCAGCTTCTACGGCGATTTCCGGTTTGGTATCAGGACAACCGTCCGCATCTTCGTAACCGTTGAAAGTTTCGGCATCATTGGGGCAGCCGTCATCAGCATCGAGGATACCGTCCCCGTCATTATCAGGATCGGGAGCACCATCTCTGTCCTTGAAACCGTCAAAGTCTTCCGCAGCATTGGGAGCCGAATCAACCACATCGAGAATACCGTCACCATCATTGTCGGGATCTGGTACACCATCGTTATCCTGGAAACCATCATGGTCTTCAGGAGTGTTGATAGCACCATCGCTGACGTCCGGCACACCGTCACCGTCATTATCGGGATCTGGCGCACCGTCTTCGTCGCGGAAGCCGTCGAAATCTTCAGCATGCAATGGATCGGCGTCATATCTATCCATCACACCGTCACCGTCAGTGTCTTTTGCAGTGTTGAAAGTCCAGGTAAGACCACCCTGGAAAGTGGCATAGTGGTCATCTGTTTCCGGGCCATCGTCATCATCAAGGTTATCGGTAAATGTCATGTGATAGAGTGCTTCAACATGAAAAGACAGATTATCGGTAAAGGAGTTACTGAAACCGATGCCATATGGAATGGCGAAAGAAGAAGTTGAATAATCTTCAGCCTGGTTACGTGGCATATCGATATCGATATCATCATATGTACTGGGGCTGAAGGCAAACCATTCCAGGCCTAAAGTCAGATAGGGATTGAACGACAGACCGGGCAGGAAACGATATTTCACCATGGGGGCAATGGACTTCACAAGCGTCTGGAAGCCGTCGTCACCATTACACTTGAGCATGTTGGCACTCAATTCCAGCTCCAGAGCCAGATTATCAGTGATCCAGTACCCACCAAAGATTCCGCCACCGAGGTTATACTCGACATCAGTGAAATCACCATGATAACGGGCAAGGCCACCTTCAAGACCGAAGTAGGGCCTGCTTACCATTTCTGTCGCACCCGCCAGAGTCGCAACTAACAGTAGTGATAAAGAAACAGTAATTACTCTCTTCATATAAACCTCCAATGTAAGAAATTGAGTTATTGAACCTGTGTATCGGTCAGGAATGAACATTTTCGCAAAGATGTTGCTTTTTGAACAATGCACATTATAAAACATTTTGGTAAGTATAGCAGGGCAAACCAAGAGAAAATGTGATCCTGATCACAGAGGCGATAAAAAGAGTACGGCAGATAACAGAAAATAAACTATAACAGGTATTTTGATCGAAGCGGTTTATGGATCAGGCAGAACAAACAGATGACCCTGAAGCATGAAATTGGAAACCCATGTTAATTCCAGGTGACATTTAACCTATCGTGCCATCAATCTCTGTAACTCCCGCATAGTGACATCGTTGCGTTCATCACGTACCAACGGGGAATAGATACGCTCGAAACGGATGAGGCTGTCGTCGATCTCTGTGATCAACAGTTCCTCTTGATCAAGGCGGGAGCGAGCCTGTTCGTGGCCATTGGGTTGCCAGACCCCGGAACCACCCCAGAAGCCGACACCATCGTCAAAACCGACCCGGTTTGCGAATACCACATAAGATGACTGCACCTTGGAGTGGAACTTCATCAGCGATTCCCAGACCCGGGTATTGTTAGAAACAGCATCATTGCTGACCCCACGGATAGGGCTGTTGGCAGGAGCCAGCATCAGAGTTGCACCATCCTGTGCCAGAATCAGCGGGCCCGTTGCATGCCACCAGTCGTTACAGACCAGCATCCCGACCCGCCCGAATTTAGTGTCGAAAGCACGGACATGTTGACCGGGAGAGAAGAAGCGACGCTCCTCAAACATACCATATGTCGGCAGGTAAATTTTGCGATGGATGTGAACGATATGTCCATCTTCGATATACGCCTGGCTGTTGTAGAACTGGAAATCATCCGCCAGTTCAACGAAGCCGACCACCAGTGAAATTTCCCAGGATCGCTCCAGCAGCGGGTGCCAGAACTCATCATCCGGTTTCATGGCGATCTCATAGACCTGGTCACGCAACCAGTAACCGGTGAGCGACAATTCGGGGAACACGATCAGCTCTGCCCCCTCGTCAATTGCACGTTGAATGTAATCGAAATGCGTTTTCAGGTTTGCCTTGAGATTACCCAGCTTCGGATTGATCTGTGCGATGGCGATGTTGAATTTCATTGACGGCTCAAGTTAAGTGCAACTGTTCGAATTCAGTCTTGCTGTGTTCGTTGCTGGAAAAAATGCTTCACCAGAAGTGAACGCTACAGAATCGCTTTTTCTGTGCAGGACTGAGAGCCGATGCTTCGATTGGCGTCTTCAAAAGTGCACTACTCATGAGCATCGGCATAGATGAATGGCGAACATTTTACAATAAACCGACAATTTGTCAATGCAATTATGACGGTTGCGAAAGAAGGCCTGAATTACGGATTAATAAATCAGTGCATTGATCGTGACCTGCGGTCACGGCGCACAGGCATCCGGGCAGTTCATCTGGTGTGGGGAGCGTTTGTCACGACTTGCAGTCGTGACGCTCAAACATCCGGGCAGTTCATCTGTTGTGGGGTGCGAATGCGGGGGCAGGTCAATCGGGTGTCACACAAAGAGAACGTGAGCAATCCTTCATCCGCCCCTGCACCACGCTATGGGTTTTAATTAGTCAGAGCGTTGGCGTGACCTACGGTCACGGCGCACAATCGTGTAGGCGGTTCATTTGGTGTGGGGAGCGTTAGTTGGTGCAGGTCTTCGACTGAGGGATGAAAAGAACCGAGATCAAGCGTATATTCGCCAGCCCCCACAGATAGAAAAACCGCTAGTTGGTGAGAGCGTTTGTGGGGGCAGGTATTCTCCCTCCCCGGGCAATAAAGATACTGTTCGAGAGGTTCCGCACAGCCATGATGGGCGCTCTACCCAGAAGCCCCCCGTAATCAACCTGATCGCCCATTCCCTTGCCGGGTGCCGGTATAATTCTCACGGCAGTGGTCTTGTTGTTGATCATGCCGATAGCCATCTCATCGGCGATAATACCGGCAATAGCGCTGGCCGGTGTGTCACCGGGAACCGCCACCATATCCAGGCCTACCGAACAGACGCAGGTCATTGATTCCAGCTTTTCAAGTGACAGGTCACCCCGCTCGGCAGCCTTGATCATGTTGTCATCCTCAGACACCGGAATAAACGCACCGGAGAGGCCGCCCACATAGCTGGAGGCCATCATACCTCCCTTTTTGACGGAATCGTTCAGCAGCGCCAGAGCCGCAGTCGTACCGTGAGCGCCAACCGACTCCAATCCCATCGACTCAAGAATAGCACCCACACTATCCCCGATCACCGGGGTAGGCGCCAGCGAGATATCGACGATCCCGAAGTTGAAATTCTGTTCGTTCGCGACCTGTCTTCCGATAAGCTCCCCCACCCGGGTGATCTTGAAGGACATCCGTTTGATGGCCTCGGAAAGCTCACCGAAATCAGCTTCATCCGGTAACTCGTTAATGGCGTTGAGGACAACACCCGGACCGGAAATACCGACATTGATTGTGGCAGCCCCCTCGGTGATACCATGAAAGGCACCCGCGACAAACGGGTTATCTTCCGGAACATTGCAGAAGACAACCAGCTTGGCGCAACCGATTCCATCGCGATCAGCTGTACGGGCAGCAGTGTCCTTGATGATTTCCCCCATCAACCGTACGGCATCCATGTTGATGCCGGCCTTTGTGGTGCCAAGATTGACGGAAGAACAGATCCGCTCTGTAGTCGCCAGAGTCGCCGGTATCGATTCAATCAGGCTGCTCTCGCCCGGCGTCATACCCTTCTGCACCAGCGCGGAATAACCTGCCAGAAAGTCAACTCCGACCTCAGCAGCCGCTTTATCCAGCACCACTGCCAGTTCGGTAAACTGTTCGGGACTCAGCCGCTCTCCCACAATAGAAAGAGGAGTGATAGAGATGCGCTTGTTGGCAATACTTATACCGAAGCGATCCTCGATCTTCTCTGCAGTTGCAACATGCCTGCGGGCGGTAGAAGTTATCTTGTCATAGAGGCGGCGCTTCATGGTGGTGAAGTCGTCGCTGTAGATATCACGTAATGAGATACCCAGTGTTACTGTACGAATGTCGAGATGCTCGACTTCGGTCATTCGGATGGTTTCGAGTATTTCCTCAATTTTCCATGACATATCAGATCCTGTGCATTGAGGTAAATACATCTTCATGCTGAGCCAGGATGCGTACACCCAGCCGGTTGCCAACTGCGGCCAGCTCTTCCTTAATACTGCCCAGTGAGGCGTCGGCAGGCATTTCAACAATCATAATCATAGCGAAGTAATCCTGCAGCAGTTTCTGGGAAATGTCTTCCAGGTTGCAGTTGTGGTGCGCTAAAGCCTGTGTGAGTTCAGCGACAACACCTACCCGGTTTTTACCGAAAGCGGTAACAATCAGATGATTACTCTCACCGGTTGGCCGGGAGGTGTGATACGTTCCCGAGGCCAGCTCCGACGTTATGTCATCTGCCCTGTCATCTGTTTCCAGCTTGGCTACCGCGTCGTTCACCAGGCGTCTGACATTCACTTCTGTTGCCCTTGGCCCCAGCTCCTCGATTGCACGGCGGGTCAGTTCGCGGATGGTTCTTTCATCGACAGTCATTTATCTGTTCTCCTCAGGGCTTGTCTTCTTTGTTCTCTGCAGCAATAGCGTCAACCTGGCTTCCCCGGTACTCCGGTGTAGTCTCAAGTGAATCTACAATACCTACAACGGCGGCCTCTATGGAGCAGTCCTCATCACCCACCGCCACACGCGCCGCTCGCCCGTAAGCGCAGATAACCGTTTCCCCGACTCCGGCGCCAATGCAGTCTGCAACCACAACGACATCCGTATTCGGGTCTTTCTTGAGATTGATCGGGTGGATAATCAGAAACCGCAGGCTCTTAAGGTTGGCGACTTTCTTCGTTGACCAGACTGTACCGACAACTTTACCGAGAAACATTGTATCATCCTCATGTTGTTTACAGTTCCAGCGCCGGTGTTCCGGGTGTCTGCCTGCAGAAAACATGCAGCGCAGGCCATTCAGTAGTGATAGGTATAAACGGTCTGGCGCTCTCCTGCCTGACAACTCAATTTAGTTGATTTATAGTATTTCCCAAAAAAAATTGCCGCTGTAATTTCTGTTCCCCCGGAAACACTACTGAACGACACTAGAAGTTGCCTCGAAGCGAAGCCTTATTGGTGAGACATGTTGTTTAAAAAACTCTGCAGCCTCGCAAGTGCCAACGAACCATCTGAGACTGTTTGTAAGCATCAAACCTATCTGAGAATCGCTATATACCGCCCTGAGCAACTTCAATTGTTCCTGCGGGCTGGCGCCGGGTTGAATCCCCATCCCGTGTCAGAGTGGTGGTGCTTGATCGTTGTATCTGGACTATAGCGGAGTTACAATTTGATAAGTTGAGCCAGCCATAATCTATCATGGAGAAATAATGTCAGAGCGAGAATACAGTTTGACACTGGAAGAGATGGAAGCGGTGATGTGTGAACAACGGTTCGGATTCCTCGGCCTGGCTGCCGGTAGTGAGGCTTATGTGGTACCGCTGAACTATGGCTATATTGCGGGTCGAGTGCTTTTCCACTGTGCCCTGGAGGGTCGCAAACTGGACATGTTGCGGGAAAACCCGCAGGTTTGTTTCACGGTGGCGAGTCAGGTGGGGCCGGTGGAACGACACCCCACGAATGACCCCTGTCATGGTAACTTCGACAGCATAATCTGTTTTGGTGAAGCGCGTATTGTTGATGAACTGGAGGAACGTCGACAGTTGTTGGACGGTTTCAATCGTTGTCTTCAGCCGGAGGCTGAAGGGATTTCCATAGAGGATGCCGCCAAGTGCTATGCGGTCGAGATTCTGATCAACCGGATGACATGCCGCAGGGAGCAGGAGGGTAAGAGAATCTACGGCCAGCACGATTTCAGTGGAGCCACACCCGATTAATGGCTGAGAAGAACCGGACAGACCTCCACCAATTGCTTGAACAGAGCCGGGTCGAATTTTTCTTCGATTTCGATGGCACAATCACTGAAGTGGATACACTGGTGTTGTTACTGGACCGGTTTGCGCCACCCAGCTGGTGGGATATCGAAAACGAAGTACACGCAGGCGGACTCAACGAGCAGGAATCTTTACAACGGGAGGTGGACTGCTTAAATGTTGGATGGGAGGAGGCGCAGGCGTTTCTACTGGAGCGGGTGCAACTGCGTGCAGGATTTCGTGAGCTGCTCGCGTGGCTATCCCGAAGAGATATACCGGTTACTGTGCTCTCCGGTGGATTCAAACGAATTATTGATACTGTTTTCCAGCAGGAGGGTATTGATCTGCCGGTCTGCTCCAATGATGCGGTGATTGCAGGAAAGTCCTGGCGGGTGGTACCGGCGAATCATCCTCGCATAAGGAAACGATGTAACCATTGCAAAACCTGGCATCTGGAACAGGCCCGTCAGCAGGGTGTTAAAACCATATACCTGGGCGATGGCAGTACAGATCGATGTGCATCCGAAACTACCGATTTTCTTTTTGCCAGGAGTCAACTGCAGGACTGGTGCAGGGAAAACAGTATCCCGCATTTTCCATTTGATGATTTTCACGATGTGTTGGCGGAGTTGAAGAGATAGACAGGCCATCGACTATAATCTGCAGGAATGAAACCAGGTTTTCTTTCTGTATTCCTTTTGCACCCTTTCGCTGGCAGTTCTGGCAACACATTACGATATTACCGATTACCTGCAGATCAAGAGCAGGAACGACCGGTTTTCACGGAGTACCCGTCTATGCACCTGGATCTGGGCGAACAGACAATTCGCAACTACAGGGAAGAGGACCTGGAGCAACTTATAAGACGCGCCAACGAATACACAGTCTGGCGTAATCTGACAGACATGTTCCCGCATCCCTATACTGAAGACAGCGGACGTGAATGGATTAAATATGCTACCGGACAGGATCCCCAGACCAATTTCGCTATTGTTGACAACGGCGATCGTGTTATCGGCGGCATAGGTCTTGAGATTGAGCGCGATATCTATCGTGTCAGTGCGGAGATTGGCTACTGGCTGGGGCTGGAGTGGTGGGGGCAGGGTATCGCCACCCGTGCCGTGAGAGCCTTAACCGATTGGGCATTCACCACCTTTACACTGGAGCGAATACAGGCTGGAGTTTTTGAAACCAATCCCGCCTCCCGTCGCGTGCTGGAAAAGGCCGGATACCGGCTGGAGGGCCGATTGTACCGGAAGGTGATAAAAGAGGGGAAAGTGCTGGATCTTTACATGTATGCCAGATTGCGACAGTAGAATTCTCAATATACGGAGGAAAACATGATTGCCTGTTGTGGAATTGAATGCTCCGATTGTCCCGCCCTGCATGCTACACTGGCGGATGATGATCAGAAACGTGCTGAAACTGCCGCACAATGGTCACAGGAGTTCGGAGCCGAGATCAGGGCGGATATGATTAACTGTACCGGCTGTACTGCCGATGGCGCGAAGTTTATTCACTGTCTGGAGGGGTGTAAAATACGCGCCTGTTGCCTGGAGCGAAACTATAAAACCTGTGCGGAGTGCGGTGACTACGCCTGTGAGCAGTTGGAAGAATTTTTTGGGATGGTACCGGGTATCCGGGACAATCTGGAAAAATTGCGGAGTTGAGTGAGGTCGACCCTGGATTGGACCCCAGAAGCGAAAACACGAGGAATCACCATGATCACCTTCTGTACTTATTGTTCACATGAGAAAAACCCCCAGCCGGACACATTGCCAGCAGCAGAGCGTTACAGGAGTCCCCGTATTAAAAAGGTCCGGCAGGCAGCGGATTTACTGGCATGTGACTTCCTGATATTTTCCGGGCGTTACGGTTTACTGCCACCGGGGCAACCGATCGAAAATTACGACTACCTGCTGCAACCGGAAGATGTGGGGCGATTGGCCGGGCAGGTAGCCGGGCAGTTGAGGGAGTGGAAAGTGACACATTTGCTGTTCTGCACTCTCGGTGTAGAAGTTGATTCACAGCTGCCACCATACCATGATTGTATCTCACAGGCCTGCAAGATGGCAGGCGTGGAGTTAATTATGCTACAGCTACCGGAGGATTATGATGATTGAACAAACTGACATTATCCGATTATGTGCCGGGGATGAACAAACCGTCAGGCATCTTCTTCGGACGCTGAAGACCACACCAACACCCGCAAGCGAACCACCGTCTCCGGAAAGCGTGAATGAGGTACTGCTGCGAGAGGATATCTACCTGCTCATAGCGGGCACCCATGAGGAACCGATCGGTTTTCTGCTTGCCTATCGAGTACCGCGAATCGACCGTGACTGTAAAATGATCTGTCTGTACGAACTGGAAGTACACGAGGAGCATCGTAGAAAGGGTGTTGGTACCGCGCTGGTTCGGAAGATGATGACGATTTGTCGTGAAAACGATATTATGAAGATGTGGGCGAGTACTGAAGCGAGCAACAGCGCCGCGGCTGCTCTTTACACATCTACCGGATTCAATCCAAACGGAGGAGCAGCGTCTCTGGAGTTCACCTGGTCACAGTCAACCTGCGAGCAGGAAACGGATCAGGAACCGTGGGTGCCTGATTTCTAGAAATCCCGGCACCATAATCAGGTTACAGAATCGGTTAAGTACCAGATAGAATCTGGCGCGATTCATCCTGTAAGCCAGGCGGACAACCATCAACAATGGAGGATAAGATGAAACTCAACGTGAAAGGTTTTGGCCTGGCAACCGGATTGATCGTTGGATTCGGGCTGCTGTTCATTACCTGGTGGATCATCATGTTCGAAGGGCAGACCGGTGATACTACTCTCGTCGGGAGAGTGTATCTCGGTTATCAGATCAGCTGGGCCGGCAGTTTCTTCGGACTGCTCTGGGGATTGATCGACGGATTTATCGGTGGCGCGGTTTTCGCCTGGCTTTACAACTACTTCAGTAAAGGCAGCGAAGAGGGCTAGTCTGATACAGTTTACTTCAGCTGCCGGCAGGGAGTGGGGCAGTCCTTAACTTCTCGATATCGTGCAGGATTTCTTTTATTCTCGCCTGGACAAACACAGCACCTTTTTCTCGAGTGGCCAGAGTTGCATCACCAAAAATGCCGCTGGCTGAAAACGCTCCTGCTCCCTGTGGGTTTCTGGTCAATCCTCCTTTACCGGGATGGAAATCCTTCACCGCCTTTGTCATATCCACACTGACAGGGTCAATATGAAGCATCATCGAGGTTTCAATCTCATCGGCGTGGGTTCCACCCTCCTGTTCGATGATCTCCTCTTCCAGCGGAGTGGTGCGATCGATGTCGGTATAGTGGAGTAAAATACCATACTGCGCCAGCTGTACAGCGGCCGGACTCAACGCACGCAGCGTGGACATACCGGTGTTCAGAACATAAAACCTGCGTGGGCCGTAATTTGCCAGTGACCGGCAGATATCGATCACCAGGTCGCGAGCTGTCTCCAGCCTCAGCGAAACGGAGCCGGGGTATTCGGTAAAGGCGGGATAGTAGTGGTAGCCTATAGTGGGAGTGATTACCACCTCCGCCTGTTCCTGTACCCGGTCTCTCAGGTATTCCGCCATAACCCGGTCGTTATTCAGTTTAAGGTGGGGGCCGTGTTCTTTGGAAGAAGCGCCGAGTGGGATCACCACCAGGGTGTTTTCATCAAGCAGCGCTTCCGCTTCCAGCCAGGTGCAGTTTTCCAGAAGGGCTCCCCTCATCTTGCCTCACCTTTTTATAAAAACCGCAAAAACTACTTGATAACGGCTGGCATAACCTGCATGCCCGACCCGGCAACACTTCTCATCTTGCAGTGAGATAACCAATCAATGCCGGGATTGGCGCGGGCTTTGCCCTACTCTTATCTTCCTAAATCTATCTGCAAACGCGGCGCAAAGGCCGTGACAAAGGGTTTGTCAGGTTAAT